>NZ_CP188253.1:1946281-2595042 GCF_049993355.1 Leifsonia sp. McL0607
TCGCGCCGATGACGAGGTGATCCCCGGGGCGAGTCCATCCCGCTGGGCGGAACATCGACACGTTTCATCGCGAGGCGAAATTCTTTCCGTTCAGTGGAAAGACCATATACCTTCGCGCGAGCGTGGCGAAAACTAGGACGACCTTCCCACAGACGCGAAAGGCGGAAAATGCGAACCCAGGTCGCCATCATCGGGGCCGGGCCCGCGGGACTCCTGCTCGGCCACATCCTCAGACGTGCAGGAATCGGTTTTGTCATCCTCGAGCAGAAGAGCCGCGAGTACGTGCTCGGGCGCGTTCGTGCCGGTGTCCTCGAACAGGGCTCCGTCGACATCCTGCGCGAGCTCAGCCTCGACGCCGACCTCGTCGAGCGCGGGCTGACCCACCACGGCATCTACCTGCAGTACGAGGGACAGCGCCACCACATCGACTTCGTCGACCTCGTCGGTCGCACGGTCACCGTCTACGGCCAGCAGGCGCTCGTGCGTCACCTTCTCGCCGAGCACGACCGGGTGGGTTCCGACGTCCGCTTCGAGACGACGGGGGTCGCCCCGCACGATCTCGACACGAACGCCCCCTTCGTGACGACCGACGAGGGCGAGCGGATCGACTGCGAGATCGTCGTCGGCGCCGACGGCTACCACGGCGTCTGCCGCCCGGCCATCCCGGGCGTCCAGGCCCTCGAACGCAGCTATCCCTACGCCTGGCTCGGCATCCTGGCCGACGTCGCGCCCTCGACGGACGATCTCATCTACGCCCTGCACCCCGACGGCTTCGCCATGCACTCCATGCGCTCGCTCGAAGTGTCGCGGCTCTACCTGCAGGTCGACCCCGACGAGTCGATCGACGCCTGGTCGGACGAACGCATCTGGGAGGCGCTGCAGACACGGCTCGGCGTTCCGGGCTGGACCCTCCAGGAGGGCGTCATCACCGAGAAGTCGATCACGCCGATGCGCAGCTTCGTCGCCTCCACCCTCGAGCACGGCCGGCTGTTCCTCGCTGGAGACGCCGGTCACATCGTGCCGCCGACCGGAGCCAAGGGTCTCAACTCGGCGATCGCCGACGTCGCTCTTCTCGGGCGTTCGCTGGCCGCGCACTTCCGCGGCGATGACGCCCTCCTGAAGCGCTACGGCGCCTCCGCGCTCGCACGCCAGTGGAAGGTGCAGCAGTTCTCCCAGTGGATGACGGAGATGCTCCACGTGCACAGGGAGGTCGCCGATCCGTCGGCCAGAGCCTTCCGCTACCGCAGCCAGCTCGGACAGCTGGAGTACACCACAGGATCGCGCCACGCTCAGGCGGCCCTCGCCGAGCAGTATGCGGGTCTTCCCTTCTGAGGCATGCCATGACGAACACCGAGCAGGACCAGGTCAACGCCGAGATCGCCCAGGTGCACGCGGCCACCGCCGCGGCCGGGCCGCTCCCCGTGCACCCGCTGCGCGACTTCGGGCCCTACCGCAGCTCGACGCTGCGGCACCCGACTCACGAGCTCGTGCGAGCCGACCCCGAGGAGATCGAGCTCGTCTCGCCGGCGTTCGGGCATTCGGACGTCGCCGCGGAAGAGAGCGACCTGACCATTCAGCACAGCGGCGAGCCGCTCGGTGAGCGCATCATCGTGACAGGGCGGGTGCTCGACGGCGAGGGTCGGCCGGTCCAGGGCCAGCTGGTCGAGATCTGGCAGGCGAACTCCGCGGGCCGCTACGTGCACAAGCGCGACCAGCATCCCGCACCCCTCGACCCGAACTTCACCGGCGTCGGTCGCGCGATCACGGGCGACGACGGGTCGTACCGGTTCGTCACGATCAAGCCGGGTCCGTACCCCTGGAAGAACCACCGCAACGCCTGGCGCCCCGCGCACATCCACTTCTCGCTGTTCGGCTCGCAGTTCACCCAGCGGCTGGTGACGCAGATGTACTTCCCGAGCGACCCGCTGTTCGCGCTCGACCCGATCTACCAGTCGATCGTCGACCCCGACGCACGCCGGAGGCTCATCGCCACCTACGATCACGACGTGAGCGAGCCGGAGTGGGCGCTGGGCTACCGGTGGGACATCGTGCTCACCGGCAGTACTGCCACCTGGATGGAGCCGGAGGAGGGCGAGCATGCCTGAGCAGAACGAGAACACCGCCGGCGAGCATGTCCAGTACCGGCAGACCCCGTCGCAGACGGTCGGCCCGTTCTTCGGCTACGCGCTGCCCTACGACGGCGGCCCCGAGGTCGCGGCGCCGTGGCACCCCGACGCGATCCGGTTCCACGGCACCGTCTACGACGGGGCGGGCGAGCCCGTCCCCGACGCGATCCTCGAGGTCTGGGGCGCCGATGCCGAGGGGCGTCCGGTCGACCAGCGCGGCAGCCTGCACCGCGATGGTTACAGCGTGACCGGGTTCGGTCGCGCCGCCGTCGACCGCGCGGGCCACTACACGTTCACGACCATCCGGCCCGGAGCTCCGGCGCCCGGTCGCGCCCCGTACCTCCTGGTGACGGTCTTCGCGCGCGGCCTGCTGCATCACTTGTTCACGCGCGCCTACTTCGGCGACGACCCGTTCCTCGCGACCGTTCCGGAGCAGCGGCGCGGCACCCTGCTCGCCGTGCCGGACGGCGAGCGCAGCTACCGGTTCGACATCCGCCTGCAGGGCGAGGGCGAGACTGTCTTCCTCGACTTCATCGGCGACGGACGTGGCTGACGCCTTCGATTGGGGTCTCCTCGAGCCGGCCGGCGCACTCGGTGCATCGGCCGGCGACGATCGTGTGCTGGCGGCCATGGTCGCCGTGGAGGAGGCGCTGACGGGCGCCTGGGCCGAGTTCGAGGGCGCCGACTCCTCCAGTGCCCCTGCCTTCGACGTCGCCGCGATCGACCGTGCCCGGCTGGTGGAGGGAGCGCGCGGCGCCGGCGTTCCGATCATCGCGCTGGTCGAGCAACTGCGCGATCAGGCGGGCGATGCGGCCGGCCGAGTCCACCGGGGCGCGACGAGCCAGGACATCGTCGACACGGCCCTCGTGCTGGTGGCGCGCGACAGTCTCGCGCGCGCGGGTGACGCGCTCGCATCGGCGGCCGACGTCATCGCGGAGCTCGCTGTCCGGCACCGTGCGACGCCGGTCGTGGCGCGCACGCTGTCGCAGCCGGCGGAGCCGACGACCCTCGGCGCGCTGTTCGCCACCTGGCTCGACGCAGTGGTGTCCGCACAGGAGGCCCTGGCCGCCCTGACGACGACCGGGTTCCCCGTGCAGCTCGGGGGCGCGGTGGGCACCGGCGCCGCCTTCGTCCGGGCGTCCGGGCGCGACGACGCTCCGAACCTCCTGCGCGCCGCCCTGGCCCATCGGCTGGGTCTCGCCGACCCTGGCCGCGCCTGGCACACCGACCGCGGTCCGATGCTCGCGATCGCCGACGCCTCTGCGCGCGTGTGCGCCGCGGCCGGCCGCATCGGCCGCGACCTCGCCCTGGGTGCGCGCGACGGTGCGCTCCGCCCGGCCAGTGGTGGCGCTTCCTCCGCGATGCCGCACAAGCAGAACCCGGTCGACGCGGTGATCCTCAGCGCCAACGGCCTCCGCGCACCCGGCCTCCTCGCCACGGTGCACGCCGCGGCGCTGAGCGCTGACGCGCGACCCGCGGGGGAGTGGCACGCCGAATGGCAGGCGTGGCGCGGACTCCTGCGGGTGACCGCCGAGAGCGCCGACGTGCTGGCGCACGCGCTCGCCGACCTGGTCGTCGACGCGCCGGACGTGCACGCCGACCAGGCAGACCTGGTCGCGGCCGGTTCTGTCGTCGACGCCGCCGTCGCCCGATACCGACGAAAGGCCGACCAATGACCCCACTCCGACTCCGCGGTTCGATGACCGCGGCCTCCCCCCGCGCCGCCGCTCCGCGCCTGCTCGTCCTGCTGCCCTCCCTCGGCACGACAGCCGAGTTGTGGGACGGCGTGGTCGCGCGCCTGTCCAGTGCGCCGGACGCCCCCCGCATCCTGCGCGTCGACCTCCCGGGGCACGGAGCGTCGCCCGTCGCCCGCGAGCCGTTCAGCATCGCGGACCTCGCCGCGTCGGTGCTCGCACTGGTCGACGAGGTCGGCGGCGGCGCCTTCGACGTGGCCGGCGACTCGCTCGGCGGGGCGGTCGCCCTGGAGCTGGCGCTCGCGGCTCCCGAACGAGTGATCAGTCTGGCGATGTTCTGCTCGGGCGCGGCCATCGGCACGCCGGGGGCGTGGGCCGACCGCGCCGCGCAGGTCCGCGCCTCCGGAACCGCGTCGGTCGTCGCCGGCAGCGCGCAGCGCTGGTTCGCTCCCGGGTACCTGGACGCCCATCCCGACGGCCCGGGCGGGCACGCGCTGCAGACCCTGATCGACATCGACGACGAGTCGTACGCCCTGTGCTGCGAGGCGCTGGCAGGCTTCGACCGCAGGGACGCGGTCGGCGAGGTGCGGGCGCCCGCCCTGATCGTCGCGGGTGCGCACGACCAGGTCACGACCTCCGCTCTCATGGCCGAGCTCGCCGACGGCATCCCCGACGCGCGGTTCGTCGAGCTCGCCCATGCCGCGCACCTCGTGCCATTGGAGGACCCGGCCGAGACCGCGGCACTGCTGTCCGCCCTGCTCGCGCGCGTCGACGAGGCGACGCCGTACGCCCGCGGGATGGCCGTCCGCCGTGCAGTGCTCGGCGATGCGCACGTCGACCGCGCGACCGCTGCGATCACGCCGGAGACGGCCGACTTCCAGGACTTCATCACACGCTACGCGTGGGGGGAGGTCTGGTCGCGGCCGCAGCTGAACCGCCAGCAGCGGTCGATCGCGACACTCGCGAGCCTGGTGACCGGCGGCCACGAGAACGAGATCCGCATGCACGTGCGCGCGGCTCTGCGCAACGGACTGACCCGCAGCGAGATCGCGGAGGTCATCCACCACACGGCGATCTATGCGGGACTTCCCGCCGCGAACAGCGCGCTCGCGATCATGCGCGAAGTCTTCACGGAGGAAACGAATGGATAAGACGTTCACGTCGGCGGCCGATGCGATCGCCGACATCCCGGAGGGCGCCTCGCTGGCGGTCGGCGGCTTCGGCCTCTCCGGTGTGCCGATCGTGACGATCCGGGCGCTGCTGGCGCGCGGCGTCGGCGGTCTGGAGATCGTGTCCAACAACTGCGGCGTCGACGGCTGGGGCCTCGGCGAGCTGCTCGCCGCCGGGCGCATCCGCCGTGTGATCGCCTCCTACATCGGCGAGAACAAGGAGTTCGCCCGCCAGTACCTGGGCGGCGAGGTGGAGGTCGAGCTCACCCCGCAGGGCACCCTCGCGGAGCGCCTGCGCGCCGGCGGAGTCGGCATCCCCGCCTTCTACACGGCGACGGGCGCCGGCACCGCGGTCTCCGACGGAGGGATGCCGATCCGCTACGCGGCCGACGGCTCGGTGGCCGAGGCGAGCGCTCCCAAGGAGCTACGGCCGTTCGACGTGTTCGGCCGCGACCGCGAGTACGTGCTAGAGACGGCGATCCGCACCGATTTCGGTCTGGTGCGCGCGGCGGTCGGCGATCGGCACGGCAACCTGCGGTTCGAGAAATCGACCCGCAACTTCAACCCGCTCGCGGGAATGGCCGGCCGGATCACGATCGCGGAGGTCGACGAGCTCGTCGAGCCGGGCGTGCTCGGCCCCGACGACATCCACCTGCCGGGAATCTACGTGGACCGCGTGATCGCGTTGACGTCGGAGCAGTCGGCGGATCTGCCGATCGAGAAGGTCACCGTCCGGCCCCGACCTGAAGGGAACTGACCATGCCTCGCACCCGTGACGAGATGGCCGCTCGCGCCGCCCTCGAGCTGGAGGACGGCTCGTACGTGAACCTGGGCATCGGCCTGCCCACCCTTATCCCCAACCACCTGCCAGAGGACGTGCACGTCGTGCTGCACTCCGAGAACGGCATCCTCGGCGTCGGCCCGTACCCGTGGGAGGGCGAGGAGGACCCCAAGCTCATCAATGCGGGCAAGGAGACGGTCACGGTCCTGCCTGGGGCGAGCTACTTCGACTCGGCCGCCAGCTTCGGGATGATCCGCGGTGGCCGGATCGCCACGGCGGTCCTCGGCGCCATGCAGGTCTCCGCTTCGGGTGACATCGCGAACTGGGCTGTCCCGGGCAAGATGGTCAAGGGCATGGGCGGGGCCATGGACCTCGTCAACGGCGCCGAGCGCGTCATCGTGGTCATGGAGCACGTCGCCAAAGACGGCTCCGCCAAGCTCGTCCAGCAGTGCACCCTCCCGTTGACCGGCCGCGGCTGTATCGACCGCATCATCACCGACCTCGCCGTCGTCGACGTCACCGGCGACGGCTTCGTGCTGCGCGAGCTGGCGCCCGGCGTGTCGGTGGACGACGTCGTCGCCGCGACCGGAGCGCCGCTGACGATCCCCGCCGATGTGACAGTCGGAAAGGCAGCGGCACATGCCTGAGCTTCGCGACGTCGTCATCTGTTCGCCCCTGCGCACTCCGGTCGGCCGGATGGGCGGCGCGCTCGCGCCGGTCTCCGCGCTGGGCCTGGCCGAGGCGGTGCTGCGCGCCCTCCTCGACCGCACAGGCATCGACCCTGCCGCAGTGGAGGGCGTGATCGGCTCCCAGGGCTATCCGACGATGGAGGCGCCCGCGTTCGGCCGGGTCGCCGCGCTCAACGCCGGCTTTCCGGTCACGACGACGGGGTACCAGCTCGACCGGCGCTGCGGCTCCGGCCTCCAAGCGGTCATCAACGCGGCGATGGAGGTGCAGACCGGCGCGAGCGACGTGCTCATCGCGCTGGGCGCCGAGTCGATGTCCAACGCTCCGCTCTACACGGAGCAGGGACGCCGCGGCCTGCCACCCGGCGGCCTGATGCTGCACGACGCGCTCGCTCGGGGTCGCGAGACCGTCGGCGGCCGCGAGTTCCCCACTCCGGAGGGCAACGTCGGCTCGGCCGAGACGCTGCGCCGCGAATACGGCATCTCGCGCGAGGCGCAGGACCAGCTCGCGCTGCGCTCGCATCGGCGCGCCGTCGCCGCGCAGGAGTCGGGCGCGTTGGACGCTGAGCTCGTGCCGGTGACCGTCTCCGGCCGGCGCGGCGATGCGATCGTCGACCGCGACGAGCACCCCCGGGCCGACACGACGATGGAGGCGCTCGCCGGCCTCCGCGCCATCCTCGGCAGGAACGACGCGGACGCCACAGTGACGGCCGGCAACTCCAGCGGACAGAACGACGCCGCAGCCGCCGCGATCGTCACGACGCCGGAGCGCGCGACTGCGCTCGGCTTGACGCCGCAGTTGCGATTGCGCTCGTGGGCAGTCGCCGGCAACGATCCGCACGTCTTCGGCGTCGCGCCGGTGCCCGCCGCGAACCGCGCCCTCGAGCGCGCAGGAGTCGCGTGGAGCGATGTCGACGTGATCGAGCTGAACGAGGCGTTCGCCGTCCAGGTGCTCGCGTGCCTCGCCGATTGGGGCATCGACGCGGAGGACCCGCGGCTCAACCCGCGCGGCAGCGGCATTTCGATCGGGCATCCGATCGGCGCGACCGGCCTGCGGATGCTGGCGACGCTCGCCCATGAGCTGCCGGCCCTCGACGGCACCCTGGCCGTCGAGACGATGTGCATCGGCGGCGGCCAGGGCCTCGCAGCCGTCTTCGAGCGCGTGTGAGCGCGCCCGAGCGGCGCCTCCCCTCCCGCCGAAGGGCACGTTAACGCCCCTATAGCGCTGTTTTAGGGGTCTGTACGTGCCCCTCGAGCGCGTGCCGCACCTGTTTGGGGGCGCTGCTTCGCGCGACGAGTGCGCGTAGGGTGAGTGAGGCGAAAGGCAGGGAGTCGGTGGTCGGTCAGGATGACGTCGCGGTTGCAGTCCGCGGCCTCCACAAGCGGTTCGGGGCGAAGGCGGCGGTCGACGGCATCGACCTCGACGTGCCCTCGGGCAGCTTCTACGGGCTGGTCGGCCCGAACGGCGCGGGCAAGACGACGACACTGAGCATGGTCACCGGGCTGCTCCGGCCCGATGCCGGTCAGGTTGTCATCCACGGCGTCGACATGTGGCGCGACCCGCTGGCGGCCAAAGCGCTCGTCGGTGTGCTCTCCGACGGCGCGCGCCTGTTCGACCGGCTCACCGGCGAGCAGCTCGTCGAGTACGCCGGCCTCCTGAGCGGGATGGACCGGCCGACCGCGATCGAGCGCACGCACGACCTCCTGCGGCTGCTCGACCTGGAGTCGGCGGGCGGGACGCTCGTGGTGGACTACTCGGCCGGTATGACCAAGAAGGTCGCGCTCGCGGCAGCGATGGTCCACGCGCCCCGGGTGCTCGTGCTCGACGAGCCGTTCGAGTCGGTCGACCCGGTGTCGGCCGCGAACATCCGCGACATCCTGCACGGGTTCGTGCAGAGCGGCGGCACGGTCATCGTCTCGTCGCACGTCATGGATCTCGTAGAGCGCATGTGCGACCACGTCGCCGTGATCAACGCGGGACGGGTCATCGCCGCAGGAACCGTCGACGATGTGCGCGGCGGCTCCACGCTCGAAGACCGCTTCGTCGAGCTCGTCGGCGGACGCCGCGTGGGGGAGGGGCCAGAGTGGTTGCGACACTCGTAAGGCTCCGCCTGCTGGTCCTCCGCAACTCCTTCCGTCGCAGCACCTCCCAGCTCGTGGCCGTGATCATCGGCGGCGTCTACGCGTTGATCGCGCTCGTCGTCGTGCTGGGCGGCCTCGCCCTGCTCGGTCTCGCGCCGGTGGAGGTCGCGCGCACGGTCATCGTCATCGGCGGCTCGGCCGCGGTGCTGGGCTGGGCCGTCCTGCCGCTGCTGCTGTCGGGCATCGAGCAGACGCTCGACCCCGCGCGACTCGCGGTGTACCCCATCCCGCTGCGCCCGCTCATGCTCGGGATGCTTCTGAGCGCGGTCGTCGGGGTGGCCGGTGCGGCGACGACGCTCGCCTCCCTCGCCACGGCCCTGACCTGGCTGCGGCTCCCGGGAGTCGCGCTCGTCGCCCTGATCACGGGTGCGCTCGGGGCAGCCACCTGCATCGTCGTCTCCCGTGCGGTCACCTCCGTCTCGAGCGGCCTCTCCGGAGGTCGGCGGTTCCGGGAGGCCAGCGGCCTCCTGGTCCTCATCCCCCTGATCCTGGCCGGCCCGATCGTCATCGGCATCACGCGCGGCCTCCGGTCATCGTCGGACGCCCTCCCGGCCATCGCCGACGGGCTGTCCTGGTCGCCGCTCGGAGCGGCGTGGGCCGTGCCCTCCCAGCTGGCGCTCGGCGATCCGCTGGGAGCGCTCGCACGGTTCCTGATCGCCGCCGCGACCTTCGTCGTGCTGTGGCTGGTGTGGCGCTGGGGTCTGGCGCGCTCGCTGGTGACCCCGGCGCGCGCCTCCTCGCGCGTGCGGGCGCAGGGCAAGCTGGGCTGGTTCGGCGTGCTCCCCGGCAACGCGTGGGGAGCGATCGCCGCACGGTGTCTGACGTACTGGTTCCGCGATCCTCGCTATCTGCGTCAGCTCCTGGTGATCCCGCTCATGCCGCTGCTGTTCTGGTTCTACTCGAGCATCAACCACGCCAGCGGCCTCCTTGTCATCGGTGCGCCCGTGGTCGCGTTCTCGCTGGGCATTGGGATGATCGCCGACGTCTCGTACGACTCGACCGCCTTCGCGCTGCATGTCGCCAAGGCCGTGCCCGGGCGGGCGGACCGCTGGGGACGGGTGGCCGCATTGCTCTCGTTCGCGGTGCCCGCCGTTGTGCTCATCGCGGTGTTCGGGGCGGCGATCGGCGACGACTGGCACATCCTCCCCGGGCTGCTCGGAGTCTCGCTCGGGATCCTGCTGACGGGCTCGGCCGTGTGTGCCGTGACGTCGGCGCGGCTGGTCTTCCCGGTGCCGGAGCCCGGCGACAATCCGTTCCGCTCGCGGCCCGGAGCCAACATCTCGCTGGTCGGACCGACCTTCGTCGCGTGGGGTGTGATCGCCGTGCTCTGCCTGCCTGAGATCGCGCTGTTCGTCATCGCCATCGTCACCGGTGACGCGATCTGGGGGTGGGCCGCGCTGCTGGTGGGCGTCGCGCTGGGCAGCGTGCTCGTCGGTGCGGGCGTGCGCATCGGCGGCAGCATCCTCGACGCTCGCGCACCCGAGCTGCTGCTGCAGCTGCGCAAGGACGCCTGAACCGCCTCGACCGGTTGGCGGCGACCGCATAAGCTGACCGCATGGGCAGCATCGCAGTGCACGAGTTCGTCTCCCTCGACGGCGTCTTCGAAGACCCGAGCTGGACGATGGACTACGAGTTCGATCCGGAGATGGGCGACGACCTGGCACGCATCACGAACGCCTCGGAGGCGATCCTGCTCGGGCGGCGGACGTTCGAGATGTTCGCGCCCGCCTGGTCGACGCGCACGGCCGAGGACGACCCGGGCGCTCCGTTCTTCAACGACAGCGAGAAGCTCGTGGTCTCCTCGACGCTCGACGATGCGGCGGCCGAGGCCACCTGGGCGAACTCGCGGTCGCTCGGCGGCTACGACGCCGAGCGGGTGCGCGAAGTGAAGCAGGGGATGAGCGGCGGCCTCTACATCAGCGGCAGCGGGTCGCTCGTGCGGGCGTTGCTCGCTGACGGGCTGGTGGATGCCCTCCACCTCTTCGTCTACCCCGTCGTCCGCGGCACCGGCGCCCGACTGTTCCCGGAGGGCACTGCAGAGTCCCGTCTGCGGCTGCGTCAGTACGACGCGTACACAAACGGAGTCCTCCACCTGCTCTACTCGCCGGCCTGATTCCACAGATTCCGATTGCGGTCACCCTGTGACCGTTGGGCCGCCTAGCGTTGTCGTATCGGGTGGCCGTCGCCTCGGCGGAGGCGAATGTCCGTCGTCCGCGCTACCGTAGGTGCTGTACGGGGGTTTCGCTCAGCGCCGAGTCGGTCGGGGTCGATAACGGCCCGCGCCCGTCCCATAATCCACCAGAAAAACGAACCAGGATCATCGTGACTCTTCTTCGATTGGCGCTGCGGTACATCCGCCCCTACTGGGGTGCGGTCGCCGCAGTCGTCGTCCTGCAGCTCATCGCCACGATCGCGGCGCTGTACCTGCCGACGCTCAACGCCGGTCTCATCGACAAGGGCGTCGTCAAGGGCGACACCGACTACATTTGGGCCACCGGCGGCATGATGCTGATCGTCTGCTTCGTGCAGGTCGCCGCAGCCATCACGGCGACCTACTTCGGCGCGCGGGCCTCCATGTCGCTCGGGCGCGACGTCCGCCGCTCGTTCTACCGCAAGGTCGACTCCCTTCCGGCTCTCGACCTCGCGCGGTGGGGCATGCCCACGCTCATCACGCGCAACACCAACGACGTGCAGCAGGTGCAGATGCTCGTGCTCATGACGCTCAACTTCATGGTGTCGACGCCGATCATGTGCATCGCCGGCATCATCCTGGCCGTGCAGGTCGACGCGGGATTGTCGTGGCTGGTCTGGGTCTCGGTCGCAGTGCTGTTCGTCGTGGTCGGCATCCTGGTCTGGCTGCTGCTGCCGATGTTCCGCGTGATGCAAGACCGCATCGACGGCGTCAACGGCGTCATCCGCGAGCAGATCGTCGGCATCCGCGTCATCCGCGCGTTCGTGCGCGAGCGCTTCGAGACCGCGCGCTACGACGACGCGAACGCCGCGCTCACCCGCATCTCGGTCAAGGTCGGCAACGTCTTCGTGCTGATGTTCCCGCTGATCATGCTCATCCTCAACGTCGCCACCGTCGCCGTGCTCTGGTTCGGCGGCCAGCGGGTCGGCGCGGGCGACATCCAGATCGGCGCCCTGACCGCCTTCCTGCAGTACCTGCTCCAGATCCTCGTCGCCGTCATGATGGGCGTCTTCATGGCCATGATGATCCCGCGCGCGATGGTCTGCGCCGAGCGCATCGACGAGGTGCTCAGCGCGACCCCGTCGACGGGGTCGGCCGAAGGGCGCGGGGCCGTCCCGTCCGACGGACGCGTCGAGGTCGCCGGTGTGACCTTCGGGTATCCGGGAGCAGAGAAGCCGGTGCTGAACGACGTGAGCTTCACGGCGGAGCCGGGTCGCGTGACCGCGATCGTCGGTTCGACCGGTTCGGGCAAGTCGACGCTCGTCTCGGTGATCGCCGACCTGTTCACGCCGCAGAGCGGGCACGTGCGGTTGGGCGGCGTCCTTGTCGACTCGCTGAGCCGGGAGCAGCTCTCCGGGGTGCTCGGCCTGGTGCCGCAGAAGCCCTATCTCTTCTCGGGCACGGTGGCGACCAACCTCCGCTTCGGCTGGCCGGGCGCCACCGATGACGAGCTCTGGGAGGCGTTGCGGGTCGCGCAGGCAGAAGACTTCGTGCGCGCCAAAGAGCACGGCCTCGACGAGCGCATCGCGCAGGGAGGCACCAACGTCTCCGGAGGCCAGCGGCAGCGCCTCTGCATCGCCCGCGCGCTGGTCGCGCAGCCCAAGGTCCTGCTCTTCGACGACTCGTTCTCGGCGCTCGACGTCGCGACGGACGCCCGCTTGCGGTCGGCCCTGACGGAGTCCACCGGCGACACGACCGTCATCGTGGTGGCGCAGCGCGTCTCGACGATCCGCGAAGCCGACCAGATCATCGTCCTCGACGACGGCCGGGTCGTCGGGCGCGGCACTCATGACGAACTGCTGGAGACGAGCGAGACGTATCGCGAGATCGTCGAGTCGCAGCTGAGCCTGGAGGTGGCCTGAGATGGCGCGCCCAAAGAAGAACCACACCGGGACGAACCGCGACGGTGGCACTCCGCAAGCGCGCGAGGGCGTGCTTACCGAAGCCGGCGTCGAGACCGCGATCGAGGAGCTCGAGCTCGAATACGAGTACGAGCCGACGGAGTCCGACGGGGACATGTTCGGGGCGACGCCGGCCAAGAAGGCCGAGCACTTCTGGCCCTCCTTCAAACGCCTGCTCGGCCTCCTCAAGCCCGAGTGGCTCGGCATGACGTTCGTGACCGTGCTCGTGGTCATCTCGGTGGCGCTCATCGTCATCGCGCCGAAGGTGCTCGGTAACGCGACAGACGTCATCTTCCAGGGCGCGGTCGGCACGATCACCCCGAACGGGCTCGTCCCGGGTCACGGGATCGACTTCATCCAGCTCGGGCGTCTTCTCATGATCGTGCTCGCGATGTACATCGCGGCCTCGTTGCTGCAATGGTGGCAGGGATACCTCCTGAACGCGCTGGTCATGCGCGTGATCTACCGGCTGCGCGCAGATGTCGAATCCAAGCTCAACCGGCTGCCGCTCAGCTACTTCGACACGCGTCAGCGCGGCGACCTGATGTCGCGCGTGACCAACGATGTCGACAACATCCAGTCGGCGCTGCAGCAGGCGTTCTCGCAGCTGATCCAGTCCGTGCTGACCGTCATCGGCATCGGGATCATGATGTTCATCGTCTCGTGGCAGCTCGCACTCATCGCGCTGATCTCGATCCCGCTCTCGGGTGTGATCGCCGGTGTGATCGGATCCCGGTCGCAGAAGCTGTTCAAGCAACAGTGGAACTCGACAGGCGCACTCAACGGGCACATCGAGGAGTCCTACTCGGGCCTCGATCTGGTGCGCGCGTTCGGCCGCGACGCCGTCATGCTCGAGGAGTTCGACTCGCGCAACGACAAACTGTGGAAGTCGACGGTCGGTGCGCAGTTCGTCTCGGGCATGATCATGCCGGCGATGAACTTCGTCTCCTACCTGTCGTACGTGCTCATCGCCGTCATCGGCGGCCTCCGCGTGGCCTCAGGACAGATGACGATCGGCGACGCGACCGCGTTCATCCAGTACTCGCGGGAGTTCTCGCAGCCAATCGGCCAGATCGCGGGCATGGCGAACATGCTGCAGTCGGGCGTCGCCTCGGCGGAGCGCACCTTCGAGTTCCTCGACGCACAGGAACAGTCGGCCGATGTCGAGACGCAGCACCTGCCCGAGCGCGCCGACGGCCGCGTCGAGCTCGACAGCGTCGACTTCTCGTACGACCCCGACACGGAGCTGATCCGCGACCTCTCGCTCTCTGTCGAGCCGGGTCATACCGTCGCCATCGTCGGGCCGACCGGTGCGGGCAAGACCACGCTGGTCAACCTCATCATGCGGTTCTACGAGTTGAACGGCGGCACGATCCGTCTCGACGGCATCGACACCACCGACCTCTCGCGCGCGGAGCTCCGTGGTCAGGTGGGCATGGTCCTGCAAGACGCCTGGCTGTTCTCGGGCACCATCCGCGAGAACATCCGGTACGGCCGGCTTGACGCGACCGACGACGAGGTGATCGAGGCCGCGAAAGCGACCATGGTCGACCGCTTCGTCCGGCAGCTTCCCGACGGCTATGACACGAAGATCGAGGCCGACGGAGGCAACGTCTCCGCCGGTGAGCGTCAGCTGCTCACGATCGCGCGGGCGTTCATCGCGAACCCGTCGCTCCTCATCCTGGATGAGGCGACGTCGTCGGTCGACACCCGCACGGAGCTGCTGGTGCAGCATGCCATGGCGGCGCTGCGCAGCGACCGCACGTCGTTCGTGATCGCACACCGGCTGTCCACCATCCGCGACGCACACACGATCCTCGTCATGGAGCACGGCCGCATCGTCGAGCAGGGCGACCACGCGACGCTTCTCGCGAAGAAGGGCGTCTACTACGACCTCTACATGACGCAGTTCCGCGGTGCCGCCGCGGAGGCGGACGAAGTCGAGGGCGACACGGCGGGCGTGGCATCGACGTCGGAGGACGCCGGAGAGTCCGAGGTCGCCAACGCCTGAGCGGCCCCGATACACCGTTTACCTCGGTAAGTGAACGAGTTGCGTAGAGCCGGGGACGGTCGTAGAACATCACTGTGACGACCGATCCCCGCGCCTCGCTTCCTCCCGGCCCCGATTTCGAGTACGGAGGCCACTCCGTCCGGATCGTGCCGGAGCCCGGGTCCGAGACGCGGTGGCGCGTGTTCGAAGACGACGGCTACTTCGGGACCGTCGCCACGGCCGACCCGGTGAAGGGTGAGCCGGAGGTGCACTTCGCCGTGCACTTCCCCGGCGAGGAGGACATCCCGCCGACCAAGGTGGTGCCCCTGTGGACCACGGCCGTCGAGTTCCTCCTGGATGCGGGCGAGCCGCAACGGCCTCCGGTCACCTAGAGCGTGCCGCCCGGCATCACGGCCGGGAGTGCGGGCGGTCGATCGATTCGGGGTTGAGGGACCGCCCGCACGTCATCCATCAGACCATCGCACCGTGGCCGGGTCCACACGATTGACAAGCGCGATCCAGGGTGCTTAGGCCGAGCTGTCCACCACGCGTGCATGACCCGGCCCCGGCGCTGACAGCACCGGGGCCGGGTCGAGCCGGCGTGTCGCTAGGCGAGCGCGCCGATCGCGAAACTCACGGCGCCCTGATCGTCCACCTGGGCGTCGAGCACCTTGTCGTCGAGGGCGACGGCTGCGCCGGGCTCGAGGAACAGCCGCGCCCCACCGGACTCGACCACGTGATCGGCGGGCTCCGGAGTCGGCGTCACGGCCGCCGCGAACGCGGTGTTCTGCGGGTTGCTGCTGCTGATGCGCAGGCCGGCATCCTCCTCCGGCGCCTGCTCGGTGAGGGTCTTGACGATCGTGCTGGCGTTCTCGGTAAGGGTGAGCACGGGCTCTCCTTTCATTGGTTCCTCCAGGAGCCGCCCACGTTCCCGCGCCCCGCTCGATCGCGCAACCCTGTCGGTCGCCATTGCCAGGAAACGCCCACGCGGCGGTGAGGCGGATGCCAGGCGCGGCGGGGAACTCGTCCGTGGCGTTGGATGGCTATGGCGCGGACCCGTACCCGACTCCCTTACGCCGCAGGAGAGAATGAACCCATGGCGAACATTCCCTCGATCGTGCTCAACGACGGCTCGGCGATCCCTCAGCTCGGTTTCGGCGTCTACAAGATCCCCGAGGACGAGACGGTGGATGCCGTGCTCACGGCACTGGAGGCCGGCTACCGGCACATCGACACCGCCTTCTTCTACGAGAACGAGCGCGGCGTCGGCGAGGCCGTGCGGCGCAGCGGGCTCGACCGCGACGAGGTGTATGTGACGACGAAGGTGTGGTGGACAGAGAACGGGTACGACGCGACTCTGCACTCATTCGACGGCAGCCTCGAGAGGCTCGGGTTCGAGACCGTCGACCTGTTCCTCATCCACTGGCCCGCTCCCGCGCACGACCGCTACGTCGACTCGTGGCGCGCACTCGAGCGGCTGAAGGCGGAGGGCCGAGCGCGGTCGATCGGAGTCGCGAACTTCCACGTCCACCACCTCGAGCGACTCGCCGCCGAGACGGGCACGGTCCCGGCGGTCAACCAGGTGGAGCTGCATCCGTGGCTCCCGCAAGCGGAGGTCCGCGCGTACGATTCGGCGCACGGAATCATCACCGAGGCGTGGTCGCCGCTCGCGCGCGGCCGCGTGCTCGGCGACCCGGTGCTCGACGGGCTGGCCGCCAAGCACGACGTCACGCCGGCGCAGGTCGTCATCCGCTGGCAGCTGCAACTCGGCAACGTGGTCATCCCCAAGTCGTCGACGCCCGAGCGCATCCGGCAGAACCTGGAGGTCTTCGACTTCGAGCTCGACGCCGACGACCTCGCTGCGATCGCCTCCCTCGAGTCGGGGGAGCGCACCGGCAAAGACCCCGACGACCTCGGCTGAGCGCGGTCGCCCGGCCGTCCGCTGTCGCTTACGACGGACATTCCCCCCGAATCCGAGCCGATCTCCGTCGTTGACTGCAGGAGACCGGCGTGCCGACCCGGACCTCCGGCTGAACCGACGGCTACTCGCCCGTCGGGTGCGCCCCCACGACGTCGAGCAGCCACGCCAGCGAGAAGGCGCGCTCGCGCCAGGCGGCGTAACGCCCCGAGACGCCGCCGTGTCCGGCCGCCATCTCAGTCTTGAGCAGCGCGTCGGCGCCGACCTCCCGCAGCTTCGCGACCCACTTGGCCGGCTCGACGTACAGCACGCGCGTGTCGTTGAGGCTGGTGACGGCGAGGATGCGTGGGTAGGCGGTGTGGTGGATGTTCTCGACCGGTGCGTACGACTTCATGTAGTAGTACACCTCCTCGTCGTGGAGGGGGTCGCCCCACTCGTCCCACTCGATCACCGTCAGCGGGAGCGACGGGTCGAGGATGGTCGTCAGCGGGTCTACGAACGGCACTTCGGCGAGCACGCCGGCGAACAGCCGCGGCGCCAGGTTGGCGACGGCGCCCATCAGGAGGCCGCCGGCGCTGCCGCCCTGAGCGGCCAGCTGCGACGGTGTCGTCCAGCCCTGGTCGACGAGGTGCGTGGCCGCCGCGACGAAGTCGGTGAAGGTGTTCTTCTTGTGCAGCTTCTTGCCGTGCTCGTACCAGAGCCTCCCGAGCTCACCGCCGCCGCGCACGTGGGCGATCGCGAAGACGACCCCGCGGTCGAGGAGGCTGAGCCGGGGGATGCCGAACGACGGGTCCATGCTGGCCTCGTACGACCCGTAGCCGTAGAGCACGAGCGGGGCGGGCTCGCCAGGTGTCACGAGGTCGTTGCGGTAGACGATCGAGATCGGGATGCGCGTGCCGTCGTCGGTGGTCGCCCATTCCCTGCGCTGCTCGAACAACTCCGGCTTGAATTCGCCGAGCACCGGCTGCTGCTTACGGAGGGTGAGCTCGCGCGTGCGCACGTCGTAGTCGTACACGCTCGATGGCGTGACGAAGCTGCCGTAGCCGAGCCGCAAGAACGGTTGGGTCCACTCGGGATTGCCTCCCGCGCCGACCGTGAAGAGATCCTCGTCGAAGTGCAGCTCATGGAGGGTGTCGTCGGGATCGATCGTGTTGCCGTCCTCGCCGTTCTGCGGCAGGCAGGCGACCGCGAGTCGGGTCATCCCCTCGCGGCGGTACTCGAGGGCGACGAAGTCGCGGAACGCGTCCACCCCTTCGATGCGCACCGCGGGATTGTGAGCGAGCAGTGTGCGCCTGGGACCCTGCGGGTCGTCGGCGGCGACGCTCACGAGCTCGAAGTTGACGGCGTCGTCGTTGTGCACGATGAGGAGGCGGTCTCGGCTTCCAGCGACGGCGTGCTCCACGTCGTACTCGACGCCCTCCTTGCGCGGCCAGACGACGGTGAACTCACCCGTCGGGTCGCTCGCATCGAGCAGCCAGCTCTCGCTCGTGATGTTCGAGCCGACCTCGACGATCAGGAACCGCCGGCTGCGGGTGAGTCCTGCGCCGACCCAGTACCGTTCGTCGGGCTCGTGGAAGACCTGCACATCGGTCTCGCCGTCGGAACCCTGGCCGACCCGGTGGCGCCAGACGGTGTCAGGCCGCCAGGCGTCGTCGACGGTGGTGTAGAAGATGTACTCCCCGCTGGGGTCGAAGAAAGCGCCCGCCCCGGTTCCGGCGATCTCGTCGGGGAAGGTGGCGCCGTCGCCGGTGAGCGACCGCACCCGGATCGTGTAGCGCTCGTCGCCTTCGGTGTCCACGGCATAGAGGAGGCGGGCGCCGTCGGCGCTGACGTCGAAGCTGCCGAGGGCGTAGAAGTCGTGTCCGTCGGCCTCCGTGTTGTCGTCGAGCAGGACCTGCTCGCCCGGGAGGCCGCGCTGCTGGGCCGCCTCGTCGAGCGCGGGCGGGTCCCAGTCGTCGGGGCCGTCGATCGGGGCGCGGCAATGGATGCCGTACTGCCGGCCCTCCACGGTGCGCGTGTAGTACCACCAGTCGCCTTCGCGGGTGGGAACGCTCAAGTCGGTCTCGCGGGTTCGGTTCTTGATCTCGTCGAAGATCTGCTCGCGCAGCAGGCCGAGCTTCTCGGTGCGCGCGTTGGTGTAGGCGTTCTCCTCGTGGAGGTGGGCGATGACCGCCGGATCGTCCTTGTCGCGCAGCCACTCGTAGTCGTCGGCGACGACGTCGCCGTGGTGATTGCGCTCTGTCGGTTTTTTGGCGGTGATCGGCGGCGTGAGCATGCCCTCAGGCTATCGACATCGTGTCCGTAACTCCGGACTTTCGCCCGCACCCGGCCTCCACGGAGCCGTAACTCCGGAGATCCGCCGGCCAAGTCCCTCACACTCCGGACGAGCCGCGCGCCACCCAGCCCGTCCGTAATTCCGGACAACGGGGTCGATCGGTGCCGAATCTCCGAATGGACGGGCGGATCAGCCCCTCCCGTCACCGAATCTCCGGACGAGTAGGGTGGGCGCGTGAGTGAGACGTGGTGGAAGTCGGCAGTCGTTTACCAGATCTACCCGCGCAGCTTCGCTGACAGCGACGGCGACGGCATTGGCGACCTGCGGGGCGTCATCGACCACCTCGACTACCTGAAGGAGCTCGGGGTCGACGTGGTCTGGCTGTCGCCGATCTACGCCTCGCCGCACGATGACAACGGCTACGACATCAGCGACTACCGCGCGATCGACCCGCTGTTCGGCACGTTCGACGACTTCGACGAGCTGCTCGCAGGCCTCCACGCGCGCGGTATCAAGCTCGTGATGGATCTCGTGGTCAACCACACATCGGACGACCACCCGTGGTTCATCGAGTCGGCTTCCTCCCTCGACAGCCCCAAGCGCGACTGGTACTGGTGGCGACCGGCGCGCGACGGCCTGGATCCCGGCGCGCGCGGGGCCGAGCCGAACAACTGGGGGTCGTTCTTCTCCGGTCCGGCCTGGCAGCTCGATCCGGCCACCGGCGAGTACTACCTCCACCTGTTCTCGCTCAAGCAGCCCGACCTCAACTGGGAGAACCCGGAGGTCCGCGACGCCGTCTACGACATGATGAACTGGTGGCTCGACCGCGGGGTCGACGGCTTCCGGATGGACGTCGTCAACTTCATCTCCAAGGTCGTCAACCTGCCCGACGGCGAGGTGCCCGCCGGCAAGCTCTTCGGCGTGGGGTACCCGTACTTCGGGCAGGGCCCGCGGATCCATGAGTTCCTGCACGAGATGCACGAGCGCGTGTTCCTCGGCCGGGCCGACCGGATCCTCACGGTCGGCGAGATGCCCGGGGTCTCCGTCGAGCAGGCGCGGCTGTTCACCGACCCTGCCCGCGCGGAGCTCGACATGGTCTTCCAGTTCGAGCACGTCGATCTCGACCACGGGCCGGGAGGCAAATGGGACTATCGGCCAGCGAGCGTGCTCGACCTCAAGCGCAACCTGACGATGTGGCAGGAGGGTCTGGCCGACCTCGGCTGGAACAGCCTCTATTGGAACAATCACGACCAGCCCCGCGTGGTCAGCCGTTTCGGCGACGATAGTCCGGAGCACCGCGTCGCCTCCGCGAAGGCCCTCGCGACCGTGCTGCACCTCATGCGCGGCACGCCGTACGTGTACCAGGGCGAGGAGCTCGGGATGGTGAACGTGCCGTTCGACTCGATCGCCGACTTCCGCGACATCGAGACGCTCAACCACTACGCGGAGGCCGTCAACATCCAGGGCCAGGACGCCGCCGTCGTGATGGCGGCCCTGCGGCGCACCAGTCGCGACAACGCCCGCACCCCGATGCAGTGGTCGAATGCTCCGGCCGCGGGGTTCACGACGGGCACGCCGTGGATCAGCGCCAATCCCGACTATCCGCGAGTCAACGCCGCGGCCGAGATCGCCGACCCCGACTCCGTGTTCGCGCACTACCGCGGCCTGATCGACCTCCGGCATCGCTCGCCGGTCGTGGCGGACGGCGACTTCACGCCCGTGCTGGAGGATCATCCCCAGGTCTTCGGCTACCGCCGAGCGCTGGGCGGACAGCAACTGCTGGTGCTCGTGAACCTGACGGGCCAGGTGGCGCGCTACGACACCGCGGAGCTCGGCGACTGGCGCGCTGCGGCATTCGTCCTCGGCAATCTGGAAGGCTCGAGCGGGCGAGGCGTGAGCGGCGTACTCGAGCCGTGGGAAGCGCTGGTCCTCCAGCTCGGCTGATCTGTGCGCGTGCATCCGGTCGCCGGGCTTGCGCTCCGTGGGCCGCCGGGTGTGTGATGGCGGCGAACTGCTGGTGGCGAGGACGAACCGGGAGGCGCCATGGGGAACTACGTCGCGAGAGCCGAAATGGATGTGAGCGCCCCGCGCCGGGAGGTGTGGACGGTGCTCACCACGAGCGGTTCCCACCCGGAGATCCTGATGGGGGCGGAGGTGATCTGCGACTGGCGCCTCGGCTCCCGCATCGTCTGGCGCGGCGAGTGGCAGGGCAAGACGTTCGAGGACCACGGGCGGGTCATCGAACTCGACGACCGCGAGGAACCTTGGCGCATCGTGCTCACTCATTTCAGCCCGCTGACCGGTCAGCCCGACGTGCCCGAGAACTACCACACCCTCCACTTCGAACTGGACGAGACGCCCGCAGGCACGCATGTGACGCTCGACCAGGACAACAACCCCACGGTGGAGGCCGCGCAGCACTCCCAGCGGAACTGGGAGACGATGCTGCGGGGCGTCAAGGAGGTCGCGGAGCGCTCAGCTTCGCAACCCTCGTCCGCCTGAGGGGGTCGTGGTCGACGCCGGCGATCAGGGTTTCTTGCCCGGTGGATTCGGGCCCTGGCTGCCGCCGCCCGGGGCGCCCCCGCCCTGACCGCCGCCCGGACCAGCGCCTGCGCCCGGCGGCGGGGCCGGGTTCGCCGGCGCGGCGGGCGTCGGGGCCTTCGGAGCCGCCGGCGCGGTCACGTACTTGGCCGGAGGCGCCGGGAAGGCCGAGCCTCCGTACGCAGCGTCGAGCGCGGTCTGGATGCGCTTGACGATCGAGAACTTCACGTCGCCACCGCCGATGCCCTGGAAACGCTGGCTGCGCAAAGCGACCGCGCCGGAGATGTTGCCGACCCAGGTGGCCTGCGCGACCTTCGTCGTGGAGGTCACCAGCCAGTTCTCGAGAGAATTGTCGGTCGTTCCGGTCTTGCCGAAGATCGGAATGCCGTCGCCCGGGTTGGCGGAGGCCGCCGTGCCGCCTCCGCGGAGCACTCCCTGCAGGGCGTAGATCTCGGCGGCCGCGACCCCCGGATCGATCGGCGTCGTCGAGCACTGCGTCTTGGGCACGGCGTGCTCACTGCCGTCGGCGTCCACGATCTTGTCGATCGCGACCGGGCTGCAGGCCTTGCCGTTGTTGGCGATGCCGGCGTAGGCCGTGGCCATTGTGATCGGTGCGATGTAGTTGGTGCCGAGCACCGACGACGGGTTGGCCCGGAAGGGGTTCGTCGCCTCGTCCGCACCGTGCAACAGCAGGTCTTGCGCACGCTGCTTGATGCCGCAGAGATCCAGCGAGGTCGCCATCTTGGCGAAGATCGAGTTGATGGAGGCCGCTGTCGCGTTCATGACCGTCGTCGAGGTGACCGACTCGCCTTCGTCGTTCGCGACGGGCCAGGGGGCACCGCCGATGTCGTTGCACGGATCGCTCTCGTGGAACGCGGTCTGCGGGAAGAGGTGCGTAGTTCCGTCGACCGTCTGATACAACGAATGCCCCTCTTGCAGCCACTCGAGCAGGTCGAACGCCTTGTACGACGATCCGGTCTGGAATCCCTCGGATCCGCCGTCCTTGTAATCGGTGTTGTAGTTCACCGCCGACGTGCCCGGGGCCGGATTCGCCGTGTTGTCGTACGGCCTGTTCTGGACCATCGTGACGACGCGGCCGGTGCCGACCTCGACCGACACGTTCGACGAACCCAGGTCGAGGTTCGGACTGGTCGGCGGGATGTAGCCCGAAACGGCCTGCTGGGCCGCGTTCTGAAGGTCGATGTTGAGGGTCGTGTAGATCTTGAGGCCACCGCGGGTCAGGAAGCTCGACCGTTCGTCGTCCGTCTTGCCGAAGGTCGGGTTCTGTTCGATCGTGCGCTCGACATAGTCGCAGAAGAACGCGGCGTTGAACTGCTGCGCCGTCATGCAGCCGTTCTGCATCGTGGTGATCTTGGGCTCGACCTTCGTGGCGACGGCCGCGTCGTGCTCCTCCTTGGTGATCTTGTCGTTCACCAGCATGCGGTCGAGCACGTAGTTGCGCCGCCCGAGCGTCTGCGCGTAGCCGTTTGCCGCGCCGTTGTCCTTGCTCTCGGGCCGGTCGATGCGCAGGTTGTCCGGGTTGTTGAGGATCGCGACGAGCGTCGCGGCCTGCGGGAGGCTGATGTCTTTCGCGGACACCCCGAAGTAGTACTCGGCGGCCGACTGCACGCCGTAGACCCGGCCGCCGAACAGGGCGATGTTCAGGTAGCTCTGAAGGATGTCGTTCTTGGAGTACTCCTTCTCGAGCCCGATGGCGTAGCGCATCTCTTTGAGCTTGCGAACCGGGTCGACTTCGGTGGCGTCGTTGTAGCACGACCGGTACGCCGCGTACTGTTTCTTCTGCACGGCCTCGGACGCTGTCGGGTCCGGCTGCTTGTTCTCGCAGCGCTGCACGAGGATGTTCTTGACGTATTGCTGCGTGATGGACGAGCCACCCTGCACCGACTTGTGCAGCGCGGTCAGCACCGCGCCGCGCAGGGTGCCCGTGACGTCCACGCCGCCGTGCTCGTAGAATCGCGGGTCCTCCGTGGCGATCGCCGCGTCTTTGAGGTTTTGCGAGATGGCGTCCCAGCCGACCTCGATGCGATTCTGCGAGTAGAAGGTCGCGATCGGCACGGGCTGACCATTGGAGGTGGCGTACATCGTCGATGCCTGAGCCAGCGGCTCCACCTTGATGTACTCGGGGAGCCCGTCGAAGACGCTGATCGTCGAGTCGGCGGCGGACCCGGTGAGTGCCACCGCGGGCGTGACGGCTGCGGCGGCGAGAATTCCGGCGACGCCGCTCAATGCCACGAATCCGATCAGCGCGGGCGCCCACTTCCATCTTCTGCGTCGCTCAGCCGTCATGGGCGCAATGATACGCGGCCCTTCTTGCGCCTCCCCGAGGGACTGCCCCCGCTTGTGGAGAATCTGTTCAGGATGCCAGGTGTGGATGGGCGGCTCGGCTGTGGAGTGATCTGCTCACTCGCCGCCGCGCAGTTTGTCGCACAGCTCTGCCAGAGTCTCGAGCTCGTGCGGGTCGAGGCGCTCACCCACCCGTTCGGTGATCGACCGCATGTGGTCGACTGCAACCCGGCGGAACATCTCGAATCCGGTGTCGGTCAGCCGGATCACGGTGCCGCGAGCGTCGCTGGGCTCCGGACACTTGGCGACGAGGCCGCGCGCGACGAGCCGGTCGATCAGCCTGCTCACGCTCGGCTGGGTGAGCAGCACCTCTTTGTTGAGGTCGCGCAGCCGGAGCGAACGGTCGGGCTGCCGGGAGAGGTTGAAGAGCACGTCGTACTCGTTGAATGAGATGTCGCGGGTCGGGAATTCCGCGGCGAGGGTTCTCGTCACCGCGACCTGCGCACGGAACAGGGATTCCCAGGCGGTGACGGCGGTCGTCCTCGCTCGCTTTGTCGGCTCCGCCGCTGTTGCGCCGATGCTCATGACGACATCCCTTCGCACATTCGAGTAGTCAATGCATTCGCATTTTCTCATCATGCGCCGAGAGCGCCATCCGTGCCAGCACGGGATCGAGGCTCGAAAGGGGTCAGGCAACAGGTGCCGCGGTGGAGAAAGGGGCCGGCGGTGGAGGAAACGCCGGCGTGGAGAAAAAGATTGAGGGCCGGCCGCAGAGGCTAGCGGCCGGCCCTCTCCCTTGCACCAAGAGTGTCCTGCAATCACATTCCGCGATGGCTGCCACAGCAAACAACCATTGCTCTTGAACTATATAACGAAGAGGTAACGGGCGCCAGTTATCAAGTCGTTATTTTTGCTGCGAATTCGCTATGTGTGCGTTCGAGCTTGACACATCACTCGAATCCGAATACTCTGAACAAAGTATTCGGAGGTGAGCAATGGCGAAACGTGCAGTGTCCAACCCGCTGGCACTGGCCGTCCTGGCCTGCCTGTGGGAGAAGCCGATGTATCCCTACGAGATGACCACCACGATGCGCGAGCGTGGCAAAGAAGACAGCATCCGGCTCAATTTCGGTTCCCTCTACGCGGTGATCAAGTCCCTTGAGAAGCACGGCTTCATCCAGGTCGCGCAGACCGAGCGCGAGGGCAACCGCCCGGAGCGCGTCGTCTACGAGATCACCGAGGCCGGTCGCACCGAGGCGGACGAGTGGATGCGCGAACTCATCGCGTTGCCCGTCAAGGAGTACCCGGCGATCGAGACCGGGCTCTCGCTGCTCCCGCTGCTCGCGCCGCAGGTCGCCGCCGAGCTCCTGGAGCGTCGGCGCGACCTGCTCGACGCCGATCTCGCCGAGCGCCGGCGCCTCCACGACCAAGCGCTCGCCTATCCGCTCCCCGAACTCTTCATGATCGAGTCGACGTACCGGGTCGCGATGATGCAGGCCGAACGGGCGTTCGTCGCCGACCTGGCCGCCCGCATCCGCGACCGCTCGCTCGGCGGCATCGACTGGTGGGAGCGGCTCTGGGAGCTGCTCGGCCAGGGCTACGACATGGCTGAGATCCGGGAACGGACCGCGGCGGGCGACTTCGGACAGGAGGTGGCCGAGTTGCTGGGCTCCTAGTCCGGCGTCCCACAGAGCGTCCGAACAGTACAGACAGAACGATGGCCGGAGAGCGGCAACTCTCCGGCCATCCACACCTTCGATCGTTCCTCACGGAACCTGCGTCAACAGTCACCGAGGGCATACCCATGATATGCCCGCCCGGTGGCTGCCCGAGATGAAAGGAAGCCACCCGTGGCATCGCAGAACGGCTCGGCGCTCGTCGCCGAGCACCTCGTCAAGTCCTACAGCGGAGGTCGGGGCAAGCCCGTCATCCGCGCCGTCGACGATCTCGGCTTCGAGGTCGCCACCGGCACCGTCTTCGGACTGCTCGGCCCCAATGGGGCGGGCAAGTCCACCACCATGAAGATCTTGTCCACGCTCGCGCGCGCAGACTCCGGTTCGGCGTTCGTCGCGGGCATCGACGTCATCAGGAGCCCGGGGCGCGTACGACGTGCCATCGGCTTCGTCGCGCAGAAGCCGGTCTCCGACCCCAACGACACCGGAGCCGAGAACCTCGTCCTCGCCGGCCGGCTTCAGGGGATGAGCGGTCGCAGCGCGCGCACTCGCGCCGCGGAGCTCCTCGACAGGTTCGGGCTGACCGAGCACGCGACGCGCCAGGTCAAGGCGTACTCGGGCGGCATGGCCCGCAAGCTCGACGTGGCCATAGGCCTCATGCATCGGCCGCAGGTGCTCTTCCTCGACGAGCCGACCACCGGCCTCGATCCGGAGGCGCGCGCGGAGCTGTGGGCGGAGCTCGAGCGGATGACCGCGGCCGAGAACCTCACGGTGCTGCTCACCACCCACTACCTGGACGAGGCCGACCGGCTGGCCGATCGCCTGGCGATCGTCGACCACGGCCGGATCGTCGCGGGAGGAACGCCGGAGGAGCTGAAGAACGGCCTTCGCGGCGACGCGGTGATCGTCGAGCTGGC
Source organism: Leifsonia sp. McL0607 (assembly GCF_049993355.1). Lineage (GTDB taxonomy): Bacteria > Actinomycetota > Actinomycetes > Actinomycetales > Microbacteriaceae > Leifsonia. The sequence goes on from NZ_CP188253.1 coordinate 1,972,590, forward strand.
ACCCGATGCCGACCCGTTCGCCGCACTCACGGCGCTCGAACGGGTCGACGCCCTCCGCGAGGTCCGCGGTGACGGCCGGACCCTCCGCGCGCGTGCCGGCAACGGTGCGGCGACCCTCCCGGCCGCGCTCGCCGCGTTGGAGGCCGCCGCCGTGGTCGTCGCCTCCGCCACGGTCGCCCGGCCCAGCCTGGACGACGTCTATCTGCGGCACACCGGCCGCACCTTCACGCGGGCGCAGGAGTCCGCCGAGCACGTTCTGGAGACCGCATCATGACCGCCATCGCCACCGCGTCTGCCGGCGCCGCCCGCCGGTGGGGCCCGACGTTCCTGACCCACACCCTGCTGCTCACCGGGCGCCAGCTCCGCTGGGCCGTACGGATGCCGGCCTTCCTCGTGATGAACCTGGTTCAGCCCGTGATCTGGCAGCTGCTCTTCGGGCAGCTGTTCAAATCCGTGATCGAGATCCCCGGCTTCGGGGTGGGGAAGAGCTATCTGGAGTACCTGACACCGGGCGTCGTGATGATGCTCGCGTTGTTCGGCAGCGCCTGGTCGGGCACCGTCTACATCCAGGACATGGATCGCGGGGTGATGGACCGGTTCCTCACCTCGCCCACCAACCGTGGAGCCATGATCGTCTCGACGCTGGTCTACCAGTCGATCCTCGCCGTCGCGCAGTCGCTCATCGTCGTGGGCATCGCGTTCTGGGCGGGTGCCCGGTTCGACGGCGGCCTCGCCGGGATGCTGCTCCTCCTGCTCGGGGTCGTTCTCCTCACCGCGGTGTTCTGCTCGTTCTCGAACACCGTGGCGCTGCTCGCCCGTGACCAGACCGCGCTGATCGGCATCTCGCAGCTCATCACGCTGCCGCTGATGTTCCTCAGCTCGGCGGTCATGAACACGAAGCTGTCACCGGAGTGGGTGCGGAACGTTGCAGCGTACAACCCGTTCGAGTGGGCGGTCATCGTGGGCAGGGAGGCGCTCAGCGCCGATCCCGACTGGGCGAGCCTCTGGGCCCACGCCGGCCTCCTGGCGGCGCTCGCGGTCGTCATGGCCGCTCTCGCGACCAGCGCGTTCCGTGTGTATCAGCGCTCCGCATGAGCTTCTTTCGCGATGGGATCGAGCGGAGGATGAAGAACCCGAGCAGCGCCCAGCCCACGAGGTACACCGGCCAGTAGTACATGAAGAAATTCGCCGGCGCTGTGATGAAGGTGATGCCGACTTGCGTGATCAGCAGGCCGAAGATCGCCGCGAACAGCCAGCGCCGGCGGAGCAACGCCACGAAGAACGAGGCGATGATGCCCAGAAGGAGGGGAAGGATGGTCCACACGATGGTCGTGAGCGGTGTCGGTGCAGTGCCGCTCGGGATGGTCAGCAGGGTGCGGATGGTCGTGTTCCGAACACCGTCCCAGAACGGCACCGCAGTAGGGTTGCGTTCTTCGAAGTCGGCGATGAGGTGGCCGTTGCTCCCGTCGAGGAACCTTGTCTGGATATCCGGGCCGGGAACGTCGCCGACCGAGTTCGTCGCCAGGAACGTCTGACTCCTGGCGCTGAGGAATGCAAGTGGGTTCTCGGCGACGAGCGAGATGAAGCCGAGTTGGAAGCCCCTGAGATGCGCTTGATAATCGGTGCGGAGCAGCGGCTTCTCGAAGAAGGCCGGAATGTTGTAGACGCTCGAGTTCTCGCGCAGCACGTCGAGATCGACGACCTTGTCGATCGCCTCCAGATTCTGCGTCAGGTTGGGCCCGCCGAGCGGATGCTGGAGCATTTCGGACAGCGGGTTGACGACGGCGGTGACCGAGTACCGCGGACTCGTCGTTACGGCGGTGACACCGCCGGCCCCGACGATCACGAGCCCGCTGGCCAGGATCGCTGCCACGGCCGTACGGGTGCGCACTCCCGCCTGGGTGGGTCGGAAGATCCGCAGCGAGATGGCGAGTACGGGGATCAGTGCGAGCAGGAGGATGGCTTCTGATCGCCAGAACGCGACGATGCTGATGGCACTGGTGAGGAAGAAGAACTCGCGGTAGCGGTTGGTGACGAGTTCAGGGCGCAGGTGGACGACCAGGATGCGGAAGAGAGCGGCGAGTTCGATGTAGCCCATCGGCATGGCGCGCATCGGGTACTGGTTGAAGAGCAGGACGGGGAACGACAGGAAGGGGATCAGCAGGAGGTAGGCGAGGGCGGGTCGCGGCACGAGCGACCACGAGCGGGCGATGACGTAGCCGGCGACGAATGACCCGAATACATATTGGACAATGAGGATGCCGGCGGGGGTGGGGATGAGACTGAGCGCTACTCCGAAGTAAAGGCTGGTGAAGACGTGCTGCCAGAGCTGGACGGAGTTCGCCTGCACGGCCCTCAAGATGTAGAACTCGTCCCAGACCCAATAACCGGGCCACGTCAGGATCAATATCACCGTGTTCACGGCGACGAGAGCGAGGCCGACGGCCAGCCACCGACGGTATGCCGGGTCGCCCTCGCGGACACGCGCGAAGAATCGTCGTGCGTAGAGGATCGACAGGGTCAACAGTGCAAGAAACAGGATCCGCACCACGCACCACATCGCGAAATGCACGATCGACGTGAAAGGCGGATCGAAGGCGACAATCGACGACAACACGATGAGTGGAACGCCGACGATGAGCGCGATGAGCCCAGACGAGAGTATGGGACGCGTCATAATTCGCATTACGGTATAATACATGGATTATGCGGATTTTAGATTTCAGCGAGCGCGCGTTTCCGCTGTTCCGCCAGCTGCTGCGCTTCTTGTCGACCACGGTCGTCGGCGTGGCGATCGATGTCGGCGGATTCGTCCTTCTGGCGATGATCGGACTCCCGGCGGGCATTGCGAACATGACAAGTGCGGGCGTCTCCGTGCTCGCGGTCTATGCACTCAGCCGCGGGATGGTCTTCCCGGGGAGGCACACGGCTGGCGGACTGCTCGCGTTCTTCGGGTGGTACGCGGTCTCGATCCTGCTCTTCTCCTGGCTCATCCAGTGGGGGGTCGATGTGTTAGCGATCCCGGAGCTGCTGGCGAAACTGATCTCCCTCCCGCTCTCGTTCACCCTTAACTTCATCGCGGTCCGATCGATCTTCGCTGTCGTCGATCGCGGCGTAACGCGAGGGTGACGGATGACAGGTGAAAACCGTGATGCTTTAGCCGTGAATGCTTGGATCTCTGCCATTTGAGTACTTTACCCTTGTATTCATGACCGCCTTCGAACCTCAGCAGAATGTGGTCCGCGCGGTCTTCACCGACCTCGACGGAACTCTCGTCTCGACCAGACGTGCGAATTTCGCTGCCTACCGCGACGCCCTGGGTGCAGCGGGCGTCGAGTTCCCCTGGGAGACCTTCCTCTCGACGTGGGGTGAGGACTCCCGAGACTTCCTGCCTCGAATCGCGCCGGGTCTCAGCCGGGCGCAGATCGACGAGGTGCGTGCTGAAAAGGCGCGCCGCTATCCGGAGCACCTGCGTGCCACCGAGCTGAACGAGCCGTTGGTCCGGCTTCTGCGCACCTGGGCGTCGACCGTCCCCGTCGCCCTCGTCACGACAGCGAAGCGTGCGGGTGTCGACGCCGTGATCGCACACCATGGGCTCCAGAGTCTGTTCTCCTTCATCGTCTGCGGCGACGACATCGAGCGTTCCAAGCCGGCACCCGAGGCCTACGCCCTCGCAGTCGAGACCGTCGGACTCCAGCCGGAGCAGTGCATCACCTTCGAGGACTCCGAGGTCGGCATCGAGTCGGCGCAGCGCGCTGGTGTCGCCGTCATCCGAGTCACGTGGTCCGGCGATGAGAACTAGGGGCTCTCGCCTTCGCACCGGCCTGCTCGTCACGGCTGTCGTCGGGATAATCGTCTTCGCCCTGGCGAACACGGAGCACATCATCTCGGTCTTCGCCGCCTGGCCTGCGCAGCTCGACCTGTTCTGGATCGGCGTCGCAATGGTTCTCGTCCTCCTCGGAAACGTGGCCAGGGCGGTCCGTACGAAGACGGTCCTCGACCAGGCGCGCCCCGGCAAGCTCCATCACCATCTGGACGCTCTCTCGGTCGGCGTGCTGTTCAACATCCTGTTGCCGTTCCGTGCGGGCGAGATCGCCCGCGCAGGAGTGCTCAGCCGCCGCCTGCGGATCAGCCTGCTCTACACCGCGACCGCGATCTCGATCGAGCGCCTGCTCGACGTGGCCGTGGTGGCCGGCGCTCTGCTGATGTTCGGCGCTTTCGCCGGCCTGTCGTTCGATGCGCTGGGTGCCGCGGTGCCGATGCTCGTATTCGTGACTGCGGTCATCGTGCTTTTCGTGCTCTTCGTCCGCGAAAACCGCGTGCTCATGCGACTGGTGTTCGCCCTCACCGGGTTCCTCGCCGACGGACCGCGCGCGCGGCTCCGGATGTCGTCCTGGTCGCTCATCCACGGTTACCAGGCTCTGCTGCGGTCTCCCGCCCAGTTGCTCAGGTACGCCGTCGCTTTCGTCCTGTCCTGGAGCGGGTACCTCCTGGCGGTGTACATCATCCTGGAGCGTGTATTCGCCTCCTCGGCCGTCCGCCCGGTCGGCGCGGGTGTGTTCGCTCCGTTCGTCTTCCCCGAGACGCTCTTCGGCCTGCCGTTCCTCTCCGACTACGGGATCGAGCTCGGTCTCCACCTCACCGCGGTCGGCGCCATCACCGACCCGATCTGGTTGCTCTCGCTCGCTTTCGTGATCTGGACCGTGCTGAACCTGCCCACGGCGCTGTACGGCGTTGTCCGGCTGTTCAGCAGGTCGTTCTTCGGGCGCGTCGATGACGACGCCTCGGCCGGGACCGTCGCACGACTCGACAGGAGCAACCACCGGGACCACGAACTCGCCAGTTTCGTCGACTCGTTCCTGCGTCGCGACGACCTCGCCGTGATCATGCACAAAATGGAGGTGGGCGGCGACCTCGAGGTGCTTCGGTTCTTCAAAGGCGGCTCGGATGCGGTCACGGCTCTCGTCCGCGACGACGGCGAGACCCGCGTTCGGAAAGTCGTCCCCGAGCGGTATCGCGAGAAGCTCGCGCAGCAGTATCGATGGCTGCAGAGCCACAGCGATACCCCATCGATGGTGCGCGCGCTGAGCCAAGCCGACGGGCCCGGCTACTACTTCTTCGACATCGAATTCGATCCGCGCATGACCACCATGTTCCGGTACGTGCACGCTGCGCCGGCCGAGGCCGCGGAGCGCGCGCTTCTCCACGTGTGGAACACGCTGTTCGATCACGTCTACGACCTCCGACCAGAGATGCGGCACCCGGACGCTCTTGCCACGTACGTCCGTGACCGTCTGACCGATCGGCTCGGTCACGCGGCACAACAGCACGCCGAGCTCGCCGCCGTCCTCGAATGCGACACCGTCGTGATTCGCGGGCGCGAGTACCCCAACCTCCATCGTCTGCTCGCCGACATCACCGCGAACGAGCGAGCTTGGACGGATCTGGAGACGTACCGCGAGTCCTCCTCGATCCATGGTGACCTCACCATCGACAACCTGCTCATCGATCAGGAGAGCGGGCAGGTGCTCATCATCGACCCGTCCGACGACAACCAGGTCCGTGGTCCGGTGCTCGACTTCGCCCGGCACTTCCAGTCGCTCTGGGGAGGCTACGAGTTCCTCAACGAAAGCGACCAGCGACCGGACGTGAGGATCGACGAAGCCGCGAGTCGCGCCGAGATCGGCTTCGAGTCGTACCGCTCCGCGAGCTACCACGAGCTGTCCGAGTGGACAGAGTGTCTCGCAGCCGACCGCCTGACACCGAGCGAGCTGCGCAGCCTCCCGTTCCACGTCGGCCTGTTGTACGGACGGATGCTCAGTCACCGGGTCGTCATCGAACCAGAGACGGCGCTCATGTACTACGCACGCTCTGTCCAGTTCCTCCACCAGTTCCATGCGCAGTACGGTCCCGCCCGACTGACTGCCGAGACTCGACCAGCGGAGCAGCCGTGAAGACGATCATCGCCATCCCCGCCTACAACTGCGCCCCGCAACTCCCGCGTGTGCTCGCCGGGCTCGACCCGGAGCGCGCGCGCACCGTGCACGAAGTCTGGGTCGTCGACAACGGCAGCACCGACGGGACCGCAGAAGTCGCCGTCCAGTTGGCCGCAGGCTGGAGCAACCTGCGCGTGTTCCGCAACCGGCGAAACGTGAACCTCGGCGGCACGCACAAGACGGTCTTCCTCAAGGCCCGGGAGGCCGGGGCGACCCACGTCGTCATCCTCCACGGTGACGATCAGGCGAAGGCCCAGGAGGCGTACGAGCTCATCGCCTTGGCCGCCGTGGGGGGCCCGCAGACGATCCTCGGATCGCGATTCGCGCGCGGTGCGCGCCTGCACGGTTACGACGCCAAGCGGATTCTCGGGAACCGCGTTCTCAACGGCATCTACTCGCTCGGGACGCTACGGGTGCTGACGGATCTCGGCTCCGGTCTCAACCTCTTCGCACTCGACGACCTCGACTCGCGAACCTACCTGCGCTTCGGGGACAAGTTGAGCTTCAACTACGAACTCATCCTCGACCTGATCGGACGGGGTGTCGACTTCCGTTACCTTCCGATCACCTGGCGTGAGGAAGACCAGGTGTCGAATGCGCGGAACGTCCGCGTCTTCACCGACGGGCTCTCGATCCTGGCGCGCTGGCGCTTCCGTCGTGACCCGTGGGGGCCGCCCGCCCCCGCCACCGATTACGAATGGGACCGACTCGCATGACCGACGCACTTCAGATCGTCCTCCCGATGGCCGGGCTCGGCCAGCGCTTCCGGGCGGTGGGAGAAGTCCTCCCGAAGCCGCTCATCGACGTGGACGGCGAGCCCATGTTCCGCAAGGCGCTGTCGTCGCTCGCCGACGCGGGTGTCACCGGCGAGGTCACCGCCGTGATCCGCTCGGAGCTTCAGCGCGATCACGGCCTCGGCACGGCGCTCATGGAGGCGCTGCCGGGGCTGAAGGTGGTGGAGGTGCCGGCTCCGACCGGTGGTGCTGCGGAGACCGTCCTCGCCGCTCCTCTCGACCCGGAGCGGCCTCTGCTCGTGATGGACTGCGACATCGCCTTCGAGAGCGACGGCTACGCGTCGGAGATCGCGAAGGCGGCGGCCGGTGCCGCCGACGGCGTGCTGCTGTCGTTCCGGTCGTCGGACCCGCGTTACAGCTTCGCGGAGACCGATGCGGAGGGCCGCGTCGTCCGCACCGCCGAGAAGGTCGCCATCTCGGAGAACGCGCTGATGGGCGTCTACTTCTTCAGCCGGGCCGGCGACTTCGTGGCCGCGGCCGAAGAGGTGGTGGCCGCCGCTCGGGCATCGGAGACGCCCGAGTCGTACCTTTCACTCGTCTACAACCGGCTGCTCGACCGGGGCGCGGCCATCGCGCTCGCCACGGGCACCTTCTACTGCTTCGGAACCCCCGAGGAGCTCGCGGCCTACCGCGAGACGCACCTTCCGGTCGCCTGAGGCGGCGTCCCTCCGACTCAGAAGAGGTCGGGGGAGGGAGCGCTCGCGTGGCGGATGGAGACGTCCGCGTGGCGGTCGAAGCGGTAGCCGACGCCCCGCACTGTGCGAACGATGTCCTCGTACCGGCCGAGCTTGGCGCGCAGGCGCCGCACGTGCACGTCGATCGTGCGCTCGTTCGGGATCTCGTCTTCGTCGGCGCTCGACCACAGCGACGAGATCAGTTCGGCGCGCTCGATGGTGCGGCCTTCCCGCAGCACGAGGTACTGCAGCAGCTCGAATTCCTTGTAGGTGAGCGAGACGGTCTGGTTGTCGAGGATGAGACGCTTGCGCGAGATGTCGACCACGACGCCGGAAGCGGCGCGGTCATCGTCTTCGTCGGGGGCCACGGTGTGGCGGTGCTTGGCGATCGCGGCCGGGTCCTGCAGTGCGAGGCGCACGACGTCGACATCGCGGCCACCGGCGCCGGCCGGGGCGAGAGCGACGGCGGCGTAGGTCTCGGCGGCGGGTGCGAGTTCGGCGGTCAGCTGCTTGAGTGCCTCCACGATGCGGCCCAGGTCGGTGCCGGACGCGGCGGCCTTCAGCTCGTCGATGCCGACGTAGAGGACGAAGCCGCGGGCCTCGGTGCCCTCCGGGACGGCGCGGAGACGCGGAGCCGGAGCGGCGACCTGCTCGGCGAGGGCGGCGGAGGGACGCAGGGTGTCGATGGTGGCGAGAGACATGAGAGGAAGTCCTTCAGTGATGATGATGCGTCCGGACCCCGTTGCGGCTGCGCCTCTGCCGAGGCTGCGCCGGATGTCAGGGTTCCCGGTGTGACGAGATGTCCCGATTCAGAACGGGACTGATGCACGGGTGCGTTCGTGTGGCGCGCCCGGGGAGCTGTGCCCGGCGTCGACGCTCGTCTGCGTCGGAGGGCGACCGCTCGGCGAAAGGGTCGTCAGATTAGCGACACATTCGGCAACACATGACCGAGTCGCGGCCGGGCATCATCATGCCGGCGTTCCCACGGGCCTCGAAGGAGGTCAGGGTACGCGAGTTGTCAGTCATGTCGAGTAGTAAACCGTCTCATGGCGCGCGGTGTCAAATCGTTACGGTATGTTGCGAGCCTTCTCGGCGGCTTTACACAGTGCCGTACAGGCGGTCACCGGCGTCCCCGAGACCGGGCACGATGTATCCGTTCTCGTTTAGGCGCTCGTCGAGGGCGCCGAGCACGATGGTCACATCGCGGCCCTCCGTCGCCTTCTCGAGAGCCTCCAAGCCCTCCGGTGCGGCCAGGATGCAGATGGCGGTGACGTCGACGGCGTTGCGCTTGAACAGGAAGTCGATCGCGGCGCCGAGCGAGCCTCCCGTCGCCAGCATCGGGTCGAGCACGAAGCACTGCCGGTCGGAGAGGTCCATCGGCAGCCGTTCGGCGTACGTGGTCGGCTCGAGGGTCACCTCGTTGCGCGCCATCCCGAGGAAGCCCACTTCGGCGGTCGGCATCAGCCGGACCATGCCCTCCAGCATCCCGAGCCCCGCGCGCAGGATGGGCACGACCAGCGGTCGCGGCTGGCTGAGGGTGACGCCGGTCGTCGTCGTCACGGGCGTCTCGATCTGCACCGGCTCGACCCGCACGGCCCGCGTCGCCTCGTAGGCGAGCAGCGTGACGAGCTCCTCTGTCAGCGCGCGGAACACCGGAGACGGGGTGTCCTTGTTGCGGAGCACGGAGAGCTTGTGGGTGATGAGAGGGTGGTCAGCTACGTGCACTCGCATAGGCTCAGGCTAGCCGAACCCCCTCGCGCGCAGATCTGTCGCGAACCGACCTGCCCACGCGGGGACCTGCCAGAGGAGGACCCGTGACCCTGCCCGTTCCCGCCGACTACGAGGAGTGGATGCGCCGCGCCATCGCGGACGCGCGCCTCGCCTTCGACACCGGGGACGTGCCGGTCGCGGCGCTCGTGGTCGACGAGCGCGGGCAGGTCATCGGCACCGGCCGGAACGAGCGCGAGCTCGACCGCGACCCGACAGCGCACGCCGAGATCCTCGCACTGCGTGCCGCGGCGGCCTCCCGCGACGACTGGCACCTCGAGGGCTGCACCCTGGTCGTGACCCTGGAGCCGTGCGTGATGTGCGCGGGCGCCGTGCTGGCCGCGCGGGTGCCGACGGTCGTGTTCGGGGCTTGGGACGAGAAGGCAGGGGCGGCCGGCTCGGTCTACGACGTGCTGCGCGACCGCCGGCTCAATCATCAGGTGTCGGTGTATCCCGGTGTGCTCGCCGAAGACTGCGCCGACCTCCTGCTCGACTTCTTCCGCGCCAAGCGCTGAGCGCCGCGCCCCGGACAACCGCCCGTCAGGCCGGGAGGGCCTCCAGCCACTCGGAGAACGCTGCTCGGGAGGCCTCCTCCATCCGGGCGGAGTAGAGCTCGCGGTCCTCGCGCAGCGCCTCCGGATCAATTGCGTGCGCGTCGAGCTCGCCCGTTCCCTGAGGATTCGTGCCGTCTGCGACCCACTGCTCGTGCATCGCGTCCGTCACCTCGGGATGGAACTGCACCGCCAGTGCGAAACCCCCGATCGCGAAGGCCTCGTTGGAGTAATCGCTCGACGACGCCAGCAGGGTGGCCCGCTCCGGCAGCTCGAACGTGTCGCCGTGCCACTCGACCACGGGGACACCCGCGAAGTGCCGGATAGGCGACGCCGAGCCGGCCTCGGTCGGCTCGACGCGGCGGAAACCGATCTGGGTGGTGTCGCCCTTGTAGACGCGCTCGCCGAGCGCCCCCGCCATCAGCTGTGCGCCCAGGCACACGCCGAGCGTCGGCCGCTCCGCGTCGAGTCGAGAGCGCAGCAGCGCCTGCTCGGCGGCGAGGAACGGGAACTGCTCGGTCTGGTGGGCGCCCATCTCGCCGCCGAGCACGACGACGAGGTCGGCCTCGGCCGGGTCGATCGCGGCGACGTCCTCGGTCGTGACGTCCACGATGCGCAGATCGTACCCGTGCTCGGTGAGGACGGGACCGATGTTGCCGAGGTGGATGGTCGGGTCATGCTGAAGGATCAGCGCGGTACGGGTCACTCGAGTCCTTTGATGACGATGGTGTCGGTGGCGGGATGCTGCTCGTTCGGGTCCACCCAGACGTCGGGCTCGATGTAGATCACGCGGGCGACGGGGACCGCCTCGCGGATGCGGCTCTCGATCGCGTCGATCGCGGCCGCGACCTCCGTCAGAGGCAGACTGCCGGCGAGACCGAGCTTGGCGCCGACGAGCAGCTCGTCAGGCCCGAGGTAGAGCGTGCGCATGTGGATGATGCGCTCGGCCTCGTCGCCCGCCAGGATCGCGCGCTCGATGGCTGTGACGTCGGTGTCGGAGGCTCCCTCGCCGACGAGGAGGCTCTTGGTCTCGATGCCGAGGATGATCGCCACGGCGACGAGGAGCAGGCCGATCAGGACGGTGCCGACGCCGTCCCAGACACCGTTGCCGGTGAGGATCGTGAGCCCGACGCCGACGAGCGCGAAGACGAGTCCGACCAGAGCGGCGACGTCCTCCAGCAGCACAACGGGCAGCTCGGGGGCCTTGGCGCGGCGGATGAATTGCGGCCAGGACATCCCCTTGCGGAGCGGGTTGGACTCGTGGATGGCGGTGCGGAGCGAGAAGGACTCCAGCCCGATCGCGATGAACAGCACCAGCAGCGGCAGCCACCCGTTCTCCAGAGGGTGGGGATGGGTCAGCTTCTCCACACCCTCATAAAGTGAGAAGACGCCGCCGACGGAGAACAGGATGATCGAGACGACGAACGCGTACACGTAACGCTCGCGCCCGTAGCCGAACGGGTGTTCCTTGTCGGCCTTCTTCTTCGCCTGGCGACCGCCGAGCAGGAGGAGTAGCTGGTTGCCGGAGTCGGCGACCGAGTGCACGCCCTCCGCGAGCATCGAGGAGGAACCGGAGAAGGCCCAGGCGATGAACTTCGTCAGGGCGATGCCCAGGTTGGCGGCGAAGGCCGCGACGATCGCCCTGGTACCGCCTTCTGCGCTCATGCCCTCATCCTAGGATGGCCCCATGACCGACACGCAGAACGTCACGCTGCCCACCATCGCGATGCTCGGCGCGGGCTCGATGGGCCGTGCCATCCTTGCCGGGCTGACCGCTCCGGGCGTGGAGGTGACGGGCGGGATCCGCGTCACCAACCGCTCCGCCGCACGCGCGGCCAAGCTCGCCGGCATCCGCGGCGTCACGGCCTTGGCGACCGAGCGGAACGCTGCGGCGAACCGCCTCGCCGTCGACGGCGCCGTCATCGTGATCGTGGCCGTCAAGCCCGCGATGGTGCCCGATCTCCTGCGCGAGATCGCGCCGTCGCTGAACCCGGGGACCATCGTCGTCAGCGTGGCCGCCGGGGTCACCGTGGCGACGTTCGAGTCGCTGCTGCCGGAGACCGTCGTGGTCGTCCGCTCGATGCCGAACACGCCCGCGCTCGTCGGCAAGGCCGTCACCGGGATCAGCCCGGGGAACCGCTCGGAGCCCGACGACCTCGCCCTCGTGCGTGCGCTCTTCGAGACCGTGGGTGAGGTCGTGGAGGTGCCGGAGTCGCAGCTCGACGCGCTCAGCACCATCTCCGGCTCCGGGCCCGCGTACGTGTTCTTCCTGGTAGAGGCCCTGACCTCCGCCGCTCTCGAGAAGGGCTTCACACCAGAGCAGGCGCGCACGCTCGTGAACGGAACCTTCCTCGGCGCCTCCGAGCTGCTGGTCGCCTCGGGGGAAGACCCCGCTGAGCTGCGCCGGCGGGTCACGAGCCCCAACGGCACCACCGAGCGCGCCATCGAGGTGCTCGCCGCTGCCGACCTCCCCGCCCTCTTCGCCCGAGCCACCGACGCCGCCTTGGCCCGCGCCCGCGAACTCGCCGCGACCACCCCCTGACCCCTCAACCGTCGAGTACGCGCATAATCGGTCAGAAACGGTCGAGTACGTAGATACTCTGCGCACTCGACGGTTGCTTAGCGGCTGAGGGAGCGACGGAGGGCGGTGCGGACTCGTGCTGCGACGGCAGGAAGCCAGTCGGCGGCGGTGACGAAGACGACATCCCAGCCGCGGTCGACGAGCAGCTCGCGACGTGCGATGTCGTTACGGTACGCCGCGGGTGTGGCGCGATGATGGTCGCCGAGGTATTCGATCGCGACTTTGTACGCTGGATACGCCAGATCGATCATGGCGGCGGTGCGGCCGTTGGAACCCGCGACGCGATAGTTCAGCTCGGGCGCAGGCAGACGCGCGTCTTCGAGTGCCAGCCGGAGTCGCGACTCTCGCGGTGACAGCGACCCGTATCGGATCCGCTCCGACGCGGCGCGGAGATTGCGGACGCCTCGGTGTCTGCCATGGCGGTGCAGGGCGGCGTCGAGCTGAGAACGGGTCGCCGGAGGGGTGCCCCCGTCGTACGGCTCGGACCCCGTGATCACGTAGTCACCAGCAGCGACGAGATCGACGTGAGCGAGCAGTCCTCCGAGGTGGACCCAGGTATCCTCCGGCGACACCAGGCGAAGCCCGCGAACAGTGACGACCCGTTGTCCCGTCGGTGTCAGCTGGTGGGAGCGCACGCCGCGCAAGCGGGGCGAGCGATGCGGCTCGAACACGCTGATGTCCACCTGATCCGGCACAGCGTTCGCGGGGAGCGGGAAGCCGTGCAGGGTCGCGGCAGAGCGGTGGGAGACGGCCGCATGCTTCGGCAGCACGACCATCGCAGCGCGGCACAGTTCGAGGTGATCCGTCGGCGCGTGACGGGCACGCATTCCATGAAACGGCGCAGCGAACCCGCCGCCGTACAGTTCCCACCGTGACATTCCCTCGGCAAGCGCGTCCCGCGATCTGAACCCATCCATCCGCCCACCCAACCGCAAAGTGCGACTTCCTGCAGAAGTTATCCACAGCCCCGCCGTCGAGTACGCGCATAATCGATCAGAAAGGGCCGAATACGGGGATAGTTCGCGTACTCGGCAGGCCGCTAAGCGTCGAGGGCGGCGAAGCGCTCGATGTCGGCGGAGGAGCCGGAGACGATGACGAGGTCGTGATTGGAGACCACCGTGTCGGCGGTGGCGTACGTGAACGGCTTTCCAGGGCTCTTCACGCCGACGACCGTGATGTTGTAGCGGCTGCGCACACCGGACGCCGACAAGGTGACGCCGCGGATCGGCCTCGGCGGGAACATCTTCACCAGCGCGAAGTCGTCGTCGAACTCGATGAAGTCGAGCATCCTCCCCGACACCAGGTGCGCCACCCGCGCGCCGGCCTCCGCCTCGGGGTAGATGACGTGGTTGGCGCCGATGCGCTCGAGGATCTTGCCGTGCGACTGCGAAATCGCCTTGGTCCAGATCTGCGGCACGTGGAGGTCGACCAGGTTCGCGGTGATGAGCACACTGGCCTCGATGGACGACCCGACGGCCACGACGGCGATGGAGAAGTCCTCCGCACCGATCTGCCGCAGTGTCTCGATCGAGCGGGCGTCCGCCTGCACGGCGTGCGTGACCCGGTCGGCCCACTTCTGCACGAGCCCGGCATCCGTGTCGATCGCGAGGACCTCCCTGCCCAGCCGGTCGAGCTGCCCGGCCGTCGCCGCGCCGAAGCGGCCGAGGCCGATCACCAGAACGGGAGCGTTGTGCTTGATCCGGTCAACCAACGAGCGGCCTTTCCTCGGGGTTCTGGTAGAGCTGCTTGCGCTGGCTCTGGGCGAGCGCCGCGGCGAGTGTCACTGTACCAACGCGGCCGCAGAACATCGTGGCGACCATCACGTAGACGCCGGCGTCTGGCAGCTTCTCGGTGAGTCCGGTCGAGAGCCCGCAGGTCGCGAACGCCGAGATGACGTCGAACAGCACATGGTCGAACGGCGCCTTCGTGATCTGCAGGATCAGGATGCTCGCTACGGCCACGATCGTCGCTCCCCATAGCGCCACCGCGACCGACAGTCGCAGCACGTCGATCGGGATGCGGCGCTTGAAGGCGTCCATCGACTCCACGCCGCGCGCCTCCGCGAACGCCGCGAGGAACAGCACCGCCAGCGTCGTCACCTTGATGCCGCCGGCGGTGGAGGCCGACCCGCCCCCGATGAACATCAGCATGTCGGTGACGAGCAGGCTCGAGCCGTGCAGTTCGTCGATCGGGATGGTCGCGAAGCCTCCCGACCGTGACATCGTCGAGAGGAAGAACGACTGGAAGACTGTGTGCCCGACATCCAGGTGACCGAACGTCTTGGGGTTGTCGTATTCGAGCACGACGTAGAGCACGGCCCCGGCCACGAGCAGGATGACCGAGGTCAGCAGGGTGAGCTTGACGTGGATCGACCAGCGCCTGCGCCGTTTGCGCAGATTGGAGGCGATGGCCAAGATGACCGGAAACCCGATCGCGCCGAGGAACACGCCGATCATGAGCGCACCGAGGAACCAGTAGTCGTTCAGGAACGGCGTGAGGCCCTCGGCGTTCGGTGCGAAGCCGGTGTTGGTGAACGCCATCGCCGAGTAGTAGACGCTCTCCCAGAGCGAGGTGCCGACGTCTATCCCGGCGATGAGCATGCGCGGGAAGAGCAGGAGCGCGACGCCGCCCTCGATGACGACCATGCTGATCGCGACGGTGCGCAAGAGCTTGCCGACCTCGCCGAGCAGTACCGCCTGGCCCTCCGCCACCGGGCCGGCGTGGATGCGCTGCGAGTTGCTGTCGCTGGCGGCCATGAGCTTGGCGCGCAGGCCGAGACGGCGCGAGATCACGAGACCGAGGATGCTCGCCATCGTCAGCACGCCCACTGCGCCGACCTGTACCCCGACGTAGACGAGCAGGTGCCCGAACACCGACCAGTGGGTCGCCATGTCGACCGTCGAGAGGCCGGTGACGCAGATGACCGACACTGCACTGAACAGCGAGTCGGCCAGCCCGGTCCAGGTGCCCGAGGCCGAGGAGACCGGGAGTGAGAACAGCAGGGTGAAGATCAGGATCAGCAGTGCGAAGACGAGGATCGCGAACCGCGAAGGACTGCGCTGCGCGAAGGCGTTGAGCGCCGCTCGAGCGCGTCCCCTCGCGGCCGCTGAACCCCGGAGGGCCGCCTGCGTCGTGCGCATCGTCCGTTCCTCCCACCGACAGCTTCGGACATGGTACTCCGCCACCCGTACGACTAGCCTGGTGCAATGGCCGACATCTTCGACGTGATCGCCGACCCGACTCGGCGCGACATCCTCAGAGTGCTGCTCGAGCGCAACTCGGATGACTCGCGTCCCACCAGTGAGATCTCGGTCTCGGAGATCGTGGCCACCCTCGAGCTCAGCCAGCCGACCGTCTCCAAGCACCTGAAGGTGCTGCGCGAGGCCTCCTTGGTGTCGGTGCGCGAAGAGGGCCAGCACCGCTTCTACCGGCTCGACCCTGCCCCGTTGGAGGCCGTGGAGGACTGGGTGATCCCGTTCACCGCCCCCGACGTCGACCTGACGGAGTACTCTGCCCAGCTGGCCGACGAGACACGCGAGTTCGCGAGCACGGTCGGCAAGGTGCTCGCCGACACCCGCCGCCGCGTCGAGCGCGTCACGCCGAAGAAATGGCGTAGAGACTGAACCATCGAAGCGCCTAGAGTTCGCTAGTTCCCCGTCGTCACTAGCCGAGTACGATAACGGGCAGGAGAGGGACACCGCATGGTTCACGAAGGGGGCTCGAACGCCCTACAGGATGTGCGCTTCCTGACGGTCGCCGAAGTGGCCGACATGATGCGCGTCTCGCGAATGACCGTCTACAGACTCGTCCATGCCGGTGAGCTCCCGGCCATCCGTTTCGGCCGGTCGTTCCGCGTTCCGGAGTCGGCTGTGGCGGAGGCGTTGAAGACCGTCGCGCCCCAGCTCGACGGCGGCGTCGCAGACTCGGCGTGAAGTCGGGTAGACTAGCTGCTTGTGTCGCCGCGTGTCCCGCGGCAAACCCCTAACTTTGTGAGGTCTACGTGGGTTCCGTTATCAAGAAGCGTCGCAAGCGTATGGCGAAGAAGAAGCACCGCAAGCTTCTTCGCAAGACGCGCCACCAGCGTCGCAACAAGAAGTAGACCTCAGCGTCTGCTGCTCGAGCGCCGGTCCGAGAGGGTCGGCGCTTTCTGCTGTGAGGGCGCTGCGCCGTGAGCTCAGCCTGCTGTGCGCGCGGGCTGCTGCGGGGACGGCGGTTAGGCTTGTCCCGTGTCCACCGTCACCGTCACGCTCATCGGCAAGCCCGGCTGTCACCTGTGCGACGACGCGCGTGAGGTGATCCGCTCGGTGATCGCGGCCCTGCCCGACGATGCTCCTGGTGTAGAGGTCGAAGAGCGCAGCATCCTCGACGACGCCGAGCTCCACGAGCGGTACGTGGAGGACATCCCTGTCGTGCTGATCGACGGCCGGCAGCACACCTACTGGCGTGTCGACCCGACGCGTCTGCGCACCGCCCTGCTGGAGGAGGAACGTTGACCCTGCGTCACGTGGTCATGTGGAAGCTCGCGTCGACGGATGAGGCCGAGCGCGCCGGTCAGGCGGTGCGGATCAAGGCCGGCCTGGAGTCGCTCCCCGCCGCTATCCCCGAGATCCTGCGCTTCGAGGTGGGCATCAACTCCCTTCCGGTCAACGAGTTCGACGTGGTGCTGGTCAGCGACTTCGCCGACGAGGCTGCCCTGCAGCGCTATGTCGCGCACCCCGAGCACGAGAAGGTGGCGTCGTACATCCGATCGGTCGTCTCGGGTCGCGCAGCAGTCGACGCCGCGGACTGAAGGCGGCCTGAACGCGGCCGTGCCCGGCGCCTGTCGGCACCGGGCACGGTTCTGCGCGCTGGCGGTCAGACGACCGGGCTCTCTTCGATCTCTTCGTCGGAGCGACGGTAGTCCGCGAGGAACTGCGTGAGCGAGGACGCGTACAGGTCCCGCACCAGATCACCCGCTTTTGCGCCGTCGTGGGCCTTCGCCGCCTCGAGGATCTCGGCGACGCGGCCGGGCAGGTCGTCCGTGTCGAACGGCTGCTTCCACACCGCGATGTAGCGCAGCACCTGCGGGCTCAGCCCCTCGCTGATCCAGAGCAGAACGGCGTTGTCGCTGTTGCGCTCGAACTCGAGGAAGAAGTCGTTGAGCGCGCGGCCGAGGCCGGGGAGGCTTTTCGACTTCGCGGCCTTGCGGATCTCCTTGAGGGCCTTGTCCTGTCGGCTCAGGGTCGCGCTGTCGAGCGTGGGTACGGAGCTCCGGGCCGCGTACTCGTGCAGGAGCCCCGTCGTATAGATGGCCTCGTCGATGGCCCGCAAGTCGATGGGGGCGACGCGCGTGTAGCGGTTGGGCGCCATCTCGACCAGGCCGATGTCGGCGAGCTTCATCAGGGCCTCGCGGATCGGCGTTCGGGAGACGCCCAGCCAGGCTGTGAGCTTCTCGTCGAGGAGGGTCTCACCCGGCTCGAGAGTGCCGTCGAGGATGCCTTCGTAGAGACGGTTGTAGACGACGTCGCGCAGCAACTGGCGTTCGACCGGAGCGGAGTCTTTCACGGGAAGCGGCATCAGCGCCCCTCCTTCACAGTGGGTACGGCCTTCGTGGCGAACTCGTCGACGACAGTGACGAGGCCCTTGGTCCAGAATTCGGCGATGGCGTTCGCGGCCTTGACGCCGTTGCCGGCGACGGCGGCGTCGACGGCCGCCTTGGCGTGCGGCGCGCCCTTGGTGAAGGCGTTGGAGGTGGGGGCCGCGATCAGCGCCCGCCGCACCTCGGGGAGGCGGCGAGTGAAGAGCTTGGCGATCGTGCGGTTGTCGAGCCGGCGGACGAAGACGTTGATGAAGCCGTCGGTGAGGACGCGTTCACGCACCAGGTCGGCCATCTCCGTGCCGTCTCCGACCCGCTCCTTGAACGCGCGAAGGGCGTCCCTGTCGTCGTCGGTGAGGAGGGACGTGGCGTCGCGCACGACACCGGTCATGAGGCTGCCGACGGTGTCGATCAGAGCCCGCAGCCGCACCGGGTCGATCGGAGTGACTCTGGTGCGTTTCTGCGGCATGATCTCGACGAGGCCCATGGCGGCCAGCTGGTTGAGCGCTTCGCGGACCGGGGTGCGGGAGACCCCGACCCACTTCTCGATCTCAGCGTCGTAGAGCTGTTCGCCGGGGGTGAGGTCCCCGTCGACAATAGCGTCGAGCAGACGAATGAAGACTTCGTCACGAATGAGCCGTCGGGGACTGACGGCTTCTGCAATGGGTACAGGCATACATGAATATTACATCCACCTGCGTCGGATTCAAGACAATGGTGTCACGGGTTTTTAATGGCGTGTCGCGCACCGCGCGGTCACGACGAAATTAGAAGCGGTTTCCCAGGGCCTTGGCCTTCAGCGCGTCGAACTCGTTCTTGCTGATGACGCCCTTGTCGAGCAGCTCCTGCGCCTGCTGGATGTCGGCCGCGGGCGTCGCGGATGGGGTGGGGTGCGTGTAGTAGTCCGTGTCCTCCGGAACCGTCGCGCGCGAGCGGGAGTTGCGCTCGGCCATGCCGCGACCGCGCGCGATCAGGTACACCAGCGCGGTGAGCCACGGGACGAAGATCAGGAAGATCACCCAGACGGCCTTCCACCACCCGTTGAGCTTCTCGTCGCGGAACAGGTCGACCAGGATCGTGAAGAGGACCATCAGGTAGGCGACGAAGGCGAAAGCCCAGAAGATCAGCCAGAAGAAGTTCCAGAATCCGTTCACGACGAGCTCCTCTCGATTGCGCACAACGTAGCGGGGAGGGGACGCGTCTGGCTAGACGGCAGGGCGCACGGGCGACGAAGGAGGGCGCGGTTAGGCTGACCGCATGCTCAGCCAGCTGCCCCCGCGCCTCTGGCGGGGACGGACGGCCGCCGGCTGGACGGCGCTCGTGGTCGGGCTGGTCGTGGGCGTGCCTCTCGCGCTCGCGATCGGACTCGTGCTGCTGGCGACGGGAGTCGCGGCGGCCGTCGTCGTACTGGTCGCGAGCCTCCTCCTGTTCGCCGCCGAGTGGGCGTGGTACGCGATCGAGCGCGCGCGACGGCAGTCGTATCCCTGGCCGGCGCCCGCCCCACGCCGACACCGGTCGCGGAGGACCACGCTGAGCGGTCTGTACCTGTCCGCGGCGCCACGACTGACCGGTGGCGTCGCGCGGCTCGCGGCGTGGCTGTTCTCGCCGCTCGCGCTCCTGATCGGCGTCGTGGGCATTGTGCGGCCGCGCTGGCGGGCACGGCCGTATCTCGCGGTGTACACACTTCCGGCGCTGCTGCGCAAGACGGTCGCGCTCGGCCGGAGGCGCGGGCTGCTGCGCGACGGGCACGACGCCGTGCTGCTCGGCTACGACGGCCTTCTCCAGCAGCGGTTCCCGCTCCTGCACGACTTCCTCCGCTGGTGGGACGACCCGGGCGCCGGCGACGACTACACGCCGTCGCCCGGGCTGGTCGACGTGTCGGCCGGCCTCCTCGGGCTGGAGCTCGGCCCGCACCCCGACCCGCTCGGCCGTACCGGGCTCGCGGCGGGTGCGATGCGGCGTCGGTCGGTGCACACGCTTCGCGACCTCCTGCTCAGCCAGCGCGAGATCGACGACCTCTGCGACCCCGACCTCGACGAGCGCATCGACACCGCGGTGATCCGTCTGGTCGAGCGGGAGCACGAGGGCGTGCGGCACTGGATCGTGCAGTTCCCGAGCACGAAGTCGTGGCACCCCCGCCCCGGTGTCGCACCGAACGACCTGACGGCCGATCTGGTGATCGGCGCAGAGCACGAGGCGACGATCACCCGCGCGGCCCTCGTGACCATGCGGGAGGCCGGCATCGCAGCGGGGGAGCCCATCGTGCTCGCCGGATTCAGTCTCGGTGGCATGGTCGCCGCGCAGGTCGCCGCACGCGCGCACGCGGCCGGGTTCACCGTGACCCACCTCGTGGTCGCCGGCTCCCCGCTCGGCCGCCTCCCGATCCCGGCCGGCATCCGCGCGCTGGCGATCGAGCACGTGCTGGACCCCGTGCCGCGCCTCGACGGCAGGGAGAACCGGGTGCGGCTCGACGTCGACGACTCCGAAGTGCTCGTCACCGTCAAGGCGGGACCAGCGCTCTCTCCCGGATTCCGCCTGGGCGCTCTCCACCAGGCGATCGCGTACGCCGACACCGCCGGCGCGATCGAGAACGAGCCGCCCGGCGCACCGGTGGTCACGCTGCTGGCGGAGCTGCGGCCCTTCTTCGGCGGAGGCCAGACGGTTCACGACCGCGCGGCGTTGCGGGCCGGCAACCTCCCTGCTCGGCCTGCGGTGCCGTTCTATCTGCACAGCACCGTGGAGGAGGGGATCACGAAGGATGCCCTGCGGCAGACGCTGCGGCGCCTGGCCGGGGTCTACGCGGTCGACGTGTACCAGTCGCGCGGTGGGCTCGCTACGACGATCCTGTGGAGCGCGGACATACTGGTGCGCACGCTCGACCCGTGGCTGGCAGCCACGCGCCGCGCGGCGATCTACCGCGGCCTGCTGTCTCTGCTCGGGCGGCGCCGCGCCGTCGGCATTCACCTGCGACTCCAGGCGCGCGCCACGCCGGGGCTCATCTGGGAGGCGACGTTGCAGCGGATGCCCGACGGCAGGTGGCGCGAGACGATCGACATAACGGTGGACGACCGGGCCAGGGCGGCGGACGTGACACGGCTGTTCCCCCATGGAGTGAGGACCAGGGTGGTGCTGCACCGGCCGGACGCGTTCGAGCCGGTGCTCGACGGGGCCGGAGTCTGAGCCGCGGCCGTACGATGGTGAGACCCGAGCGAGGAGGCGACGTGGGACGCGAGAAGTACTGGGCAGACGATCCGGATCCGCTGTTGCGCGTGGGCGAGGGTTTCCGCCTCGCCGACCAGGACACCAACTCCACACCGGGTTTCTCCGGTAACAAGAAGGATGGCGAGACGGCACTGAGTGACGGGGCCGCGATCCTCGCCGATCTGCAGGAGCGGCTGTTCGCGGCAGGCACGCTGGGCGAGAGGCGCAGCGTGCTGCTCGTGCTGCAGGCGATGGACACGGCGGGCAAGGGCGGGATCGTCACCCACGTCGTGGGCCAGATGAACCTCGGAGGCGTGCGGTACGCGGGCTTCAAGAAGCCGACGCAGGAGGAGCTGGCCCACGACTTCCTCTGGCGGATCTGGAAGCACGTCCCGGGGGCGGGCGAGGTCGGTGTCTTCGATCGCTCGCACTACGAGGATGTGCTGATCGGCCGGGTGCGGAATCTCGCCTCCCACGAGGAGATCGAGAGGCGCTACGACGCGATCAACCGGTTCGAGCTCGAACTCGCCGAGTCCGGGACGACGATCGTGAAGGTGATGCTGCACCTGAGCAAGGACGAGCAGAACGCGCGGCTGGCCTCCCGCCTCGACCGGGCCGACAAGCAGTGGAAGTACAACCCGGGCGACGTCGACGAGCGGCTGCTGTGGGACTCCTACCAGGACGGGTATCAGATCGTGTTCGACCGCACATCGACGTCGTACGCTCCTTGGTACGTGGTTCCGGCCGATCGCAAGTGGTACGCACGGCTCGCCGTGCAGCACCTGCTCATCCGCGCGCTCGAGGACCTGGAGCTGGAGTGGCCGCAGCCCGACTACGACCCCGAGGTCGAGAAGGCGAGGCTCGCCGCCTCGTGAGCGCCTGGGCGCGGCGACCGGCAGGGCGCGGTGCCGTTCAGCCGAACGCTTCCACGATCGGGCGGAACTTCATGGTCGTCTCCGCGTACTCCGTCGCAGGGTCGGAATCGGCCACGATGCCCGCTCCTGCGTACGCGGTGAGGTCGCCAGTGTCATCGAGCTGCGCACAGCGCAGCGCGATCGCCCACTCGCCATCTCCGTCGCCGCCGACCCAGCCCACCGGGCCCGCGTAGCGTCCACGATCGAACGGCTCCAGCTCGCGGATCAGCGCTACCGCCTCCGGGGTCGGGGTGCCGGCGACGGCCGCCGTCGGGTGGAGGGCGTCCGCGAGGTCGAGGGAGCTCGCTCCGTCGCTCAGGGTGCCCGCGATGTCGGTGGCGAGGTGCCAGAGGTTCGGCAGCTTCAACGTGAAGGGCAGGTCGCTCGCCGCGAGGTCGGCGCTGTGCGGACGGAGGGCGTCGAGCACGCTCGACACGGCGAACCGGTGCTCGTCCTGGTCCTTGACGGATGCGGCGAGTGCGGCGGCGGACTCCTGGTCGCTTGCTGCGTCGCATCCGCGGGACCGCGTGCCGGCGAGGACCCGCGCGGTCACAGTGCCGTGGTGCACCCGCACCAGCGTCTCCGGCGATGACCCGATGAGGCCGTCGACGGCGAACGTCCAGCAGTCCGGATAGCCGAGCGCGAGCTCCACGAGCGCACGCCGCACGTCGGACTCGAGAGGCAGATGGGCGGAGAGCTCGCGGGCCAGGACGACCTTCGACAGGTCGTGCTCGCGGATCTTCGAGACGGCCGTCGCGACCACCGCCTGATAGCCGCCCTCGTCCAGTCCGGCGGGGAGCAGGCTCAGCCGGTACTCGTCGCCGAACGCGATCGGGCGCGGTAGGCCACCGCCCGCGCTGACCGGGTTTCCGGTCCGCGACGACGATGCCGTGCCGGCGCCATCGGCGCTCCCGGCGTCGTCGGTGACGTCGTCCACCCGCCGGATCCGCGTGATCCAGCTGCGCCCCCCGCGCCGGCCGAGCACGACCTCCGGGACGATCAGCACACTGGTGGCCGAGCTCTCGTCGTCGAATGCGAACGTGCCGAACGCCACCAGGCCCGTGCCGGGGGTGCGCACACCGTCGCTGATCGTCGCGGCCCGAACCGTCTGCCGCCACGTCTCGGAGGCCTGCCGGATGCGGTCGGGGCCCCGGAACTCGAGTCGCAGCGCCTCGCCGATGCCGGCGATCCCCTCGCCTTTGCGGATCCACACGAGCGGTCGGCGGGAGTCGAGGAAAGGGACGAGATGCCGGAGGTCGTCGAGGGGGGTGGTCTCGACCGAGAGCGCCGTCACGCCCGTCACCCGGCGGGTGGTCGAGGGTGCTGTCACCGGACCAGCCTACGCCCGGCGCGCTGGCCGCCGGATGCGTGCGGGCTGGACATCGACTCCGCGATCGGTGTAGTGCGCGCGGGCGTGGAATGCGGCGCATCACGCCGCAGCCTAAGCTGGTGGGGTGAGTAAGGCCGACCTCAGCAAGCAGCCCGCCCAGGTCGCCGCCATGTTCGATGAGGTGTCGACCCACTACGACCGGACCAACACCGTCCTCTCGATGGGCAACGCGACGGTCTGGCGGGTGGCGACGACGCGAGCCGTCGCGCCGCGTGCCGGCGAGACGATCCTCGATGTCGCGGCCGGTACCGGCACGTCCAGCGCGTCGCTCGCGCGCAACGGCGCCAGCGTGGTCGCCGCCGACTTCTCGCAAGGGATGATCGAGGTCGGCAGGCAGCGCCAGGCGGCCAACCCGTTCATCAGCTTCGTGCAGGCCGACGCGACTGCCCTGCCGTTCGACGACGACACGTTCGACGCCGTTACGATCTCGTTCGGCCTCCGCAACATCGTCGACCCGCAGGTGGCGCTTGCTGAGTTCTACCGGGTCACCAAGCCCGGCGGCCGCGTCGTCGTCTGCGAGTTCTCTCGCCCGCCGCTCGCGCCGGTGCGCGCGGGCTACGGGGCCTACCTGCGCTACGGCATGCCGGTGCTCGCCCGCCTGGCGAGCTCCAACCCGGCCGCGTATCAGTACCTCATGGAGTCGATCGAGGCGTGGCCGAGCCAGCCCGCCCTCGCCGCGTGGCTGCGGGAGGTCGGCTTCGAGCGCGTAGCCTGGCGCAATCTGACCGCAGGGATCGTGGCGCTGCATCGCGGCTGGAAGCCGCTGACCTCTCATGCGCCGGCCGGCGAGAAGGCGCCGGCCGCCGAGAAGGTGGCCGTCGCCGACACCGCTTCTGCCCCCGCGAAGAAGTCCGCCGGGCCGAAGCGCACCACGTCGAATGCCGCAGGGTCGTCGACGCGGCCGTCGAAGCCGGCCGGCGGAAAGCCTGCTACGACGAAGTCGACCGGCGGGAAGTCCGCTTCGAAGCCGGCCGGCGGAAAGCCTGCTGCGACGAAGTCGACCGGCGGAAAGCCCGCTACCGCGACGCAATCCGAGCGCCGCGCCGCCTCCGAAGACTCACCGTCCGCCATCCCATCCGAGGGGGAGTAGTGCCACGAAGCGTTCCGGCTGTGCGGCGCCCCGCGTCGCTGACCAGCCAGCTTGGCCTCACGGAGCGGATCTTCATCCGCGGTGAAGACCGCCAGATCGCCACGGCGGTGGACGACGGTCTCGCGCTGGTCGAAGAGGCGCTGCACCGCGAGATGCGGTTCGCCGACAACTTGGCTGACGTGACCACCCGTTATCTGCTGGAGGCGGGAGGCAAGCGCGTCCGGCCCATGCTGACCCTCCTGACCGCGCAGCTCGGCGATGGGAACACCCCGGAGGTGCTGCAGGCGGCCCAGGCTGTCGAGATCACCCACCTCGCATCGCTCTACCACGACGACGTGATGGACGACTCTCAGATGCGCCGCGGCGTTCCGACCGCCCAGTTCGTGTGGGGGAACTCCGTCGCCGTGCTGACCGGCGATCTCCTGTTCGCGCGAGCCAGCAAGCTGGTCTCCGCGCTCGGCGAGCGCGCCATCCAGCTGCAGGCCGACACCTTCGAACGGCTGTGCCTCGGCCAGCTCCACGAGACCATCGGTCCTCAGGACGGCGAGGACCCCGTCGCTCACTACATCCGCGTGCTCCAGGACAAGACCGGGTCGCTGATCGCCGTCGCGGGCCAGATGGGCGTGGCGTTCTCGAACGCCGACCCCGCGTACGAGAAGCCCGTCGTCACCTTCGGCGAGAAGATCGGCGTCGCGTTCCAGCTGATCGACGATGTCATCGACCTCTCGTCGACGGGTGTCGCCGAGACTGGCAAGACCCCGGGCAACGACCTCCGGGCCGGAGTCGCCACTCTGCCCGTGCTTCGGCTGCGCGAGCGGGCGGAAGCCGAGCCGGAGGCGCGAGCCCTGCTCGAGCGGCTCGAGCGCGATGTCATCGGTACCGCGGAGGAGGACGCGATCAGCCCCGAGGCCACCGCGGCGATCGCCGCTCTGCGCGAGCACGAGGTGACAGCGCAGACCCTCGACGAGGCGCACCGCTGGGCGAGGGAGTCCGTCGACGCGCTCGCACCGCTGCCCGACGGCGCGGTCAAGAAGGCGCTCATACGGTTCGCGGACACCATCGTAGAACGCTCGAGCTGACCCAGAAGGAAACAACGCATGACCAAACTGAGACTGGCGATCGTCGGAGCCGGCCCGGCCGGGATCTACGCTGCCGACATCCTGCTCAAGGCCGAACGCGGCTTCGAAGTCTCGATCGACCTGTTCGAGGCGCTGCCTGCCCCCTACGGGCTC
Organism: Leifsonia sp. McL0607; assembly: GCF_049993355.1. GTDB lineage: Bacteria > Actinomycetota > Actinomycetes > Actinomycetales > Microbacteriaceae > Leifsonia. The sequence goes on from NZ_CP188253.1 coordinate 1,998,355, forward strand.
GTGCGTTACGGCGTCGCCCCGGACCACCCGCGGATCAAGGGCATCATCACCGCCCTGCGCGAAGTGCTCGATCGCGGTGACATCCGCATCTTCGGCAACGTGACGTACGGGGTCGACATCACGCTCGATGACCTCAAGAAGCACTACAACGCGGTCATCTTCGCCACCGGGGCCGTGCACGACGCGACACTCGAGATCCCGGGCATCGACCTCGGGGGCTCCTACGGCGCCGCCGACTTCGTCAGCTGGTTCGACGGACACCCGGACGTGCCCCGCACCTGGCCGCTGGAGGCGAAGTCGGTCGCCGTGATCGGCAACGGCAACGTGGCTCTCGACGTCTCGCGCATCCTGGCCAAGCATGCCGACGACCTCCTGCCGACGGAGATCCCGGACAACGTCTACGAGATCCTCAAGAGCTCGCCCGTCACCGACGTGCACGTGTTCGGTCGCCGCGGGCCGGCCCAGGTGAAGTTCACACCGTTGGAGCTGCGGGAGCTCGGAGAGCTGCGCGACGTCGACATGATCCTCCATGACGAGGACTTCGACTACGACGAGCAGTCCAAGGCCACGGTCGCCAGCAACAAGCAGGTCATGGTGATCGACCGCGTGCTGAAGCAGTGGCGCCAGCGCGAGGTCGGGTCGGCCTCCCGTCGCCTGCACCTGCACTTCTACGCCAAGCCGCTGGAGCTGCTGTCGGACGAGAACGGCGACGTGCGCGCGATCCGCTACGAGCGCACCGCGTCCGACGGCGAGGGGGGAGTGCGCGGCACTGGCGAGATCCGCGAGCTCGAGATCCAGGCGATCTACCGTGCCGTCGGCTATTTCGGGTCGCCGCTGCCGGGGATCCCGTTCGACAAGAAGCACGGCATCATCCCGAACCACGAGGGCCAGGTGCTGCGCAAGGGCGACAACGAGCGGATGTACGGCGTGTATGCGACAGGGTGGATCAAGCGTGGGCCGGTCGGCCTCATCGGTCACACCAAGTCGGATGCGATGGAGACGATCAAACATGTGATCAACGATCAAGGCAACTGGTGGTCTCCCGCTGACCCCTCCGAGGAATCTGTGGAGAAGCTCCTCCGAGACCGCGGTGTGGAGTACACAAACCTCGACGGCTGGCACAACCTCGACGCGCACGAGCAGGCCCTCGGCGCGGAACACGGTCGCGCCCGTATCAAGGTCGTGCCGCGTGACGAGATGATCCAGGTGTCGAACGGCGCAGCGGTGGAGGTCGGTGCGGCCGAGTAAGCCTCCCGTCGACGTCGCTTCTGGCAGGCTGGTGCCATGAGCAATCCTGTCGAGTGGCGTCCGGACGTGCTGGGACCCGGCTTCCAGCAGGCGACGCTCGCGCTCGCGCCCGACGCTGAGGGCGACGTCGTCGCCACGCTCGTGCGCTTCGAGCCATGGCCCCGGCTGGCCGACCTACGGCCCGGCCGTCCCGCGGAGGAGACCGACGTGCTGTACGTGCACGGCTGGTCGGACTACTTCTTCCAGACCGAGCTGGCGCGTTTCTGGCACGAGCAGGGCGCGCGATTCTTCGCGCTCGACCTGCGCAAGTACGGGCGGAGCCTGCGGGCCGGGCAGACTCCGGGTTTCGTGGACTCTCTCGACACCTACGACGAGGACATCGAGGCTGCCCTGCGGGCCATCGGCCACGGCGAGCACGAGCGCCCGCATCGGCGACTGATCCTGCAGGGGCACTCGACGGGAGGCCTCACGCTGAGCCTGTGGGCCGATCGGCATCCCGGCCGGGCCGCAGCCGTCGTCCTCAACAGTCCGTGGCTCGAGTTCCAGGCCCACTCGATGGGCAGGGCCATGATCAGCCCGTTCGTCGACCTCCATGCCCGCCTCGACCCGAAGGCCGCGATGCCGAACGTGGACCTCGGATTCTACACGCGCTCGGTGTCACGCACGTTCGACGGCGAGTGGGACTACGACCTGACCTGGCGGCCGGTGCGCGGCTTCGCGATGCACCCGGCGTGGCTCACCGCTGTGCTCGCCGGCCACGCGAGGGTGGCGGCCGGGCTCGCGATCGACGCGCCCGTGCTCACTCTGCTGTCGGCGCGCTCGACCATGCTGCCGTACTGGACGGACGACATGCTGAGATCCGACGTCGTTCTCCTCGTGCAGGACATCGCCAGCCGCGCACTGAAGCTCGCGCCGACCGTGACAGTCGCGCGCATCGACGGCGCGCTGCACGATGTCTTCCTGTCGCGCCAGCAGGTGCGCGACGCCGCCTACCGGGAGGTCGCGCGCTGGTTGCGCGGAGCGCTCAGCGGAAGCTGCCCGCCCAGAACAAACCCCGCGCTCAGCGCAAGTTCACGAACTGGAGGGCCACATCCAGGTCGGCACCCTTCAGGAGGGCCATCGTCGCCTGGAGGTCATCCCGGCTCTTGGAGCTGACGCGCAGCTCATCGCCCTGGATCTGCGACTTGACGCTCTTGGGGGCCTCGTCGCGGATCAGCTTGTTGATCTTCTTGGCGGCGTCCTGCTCGATTCCGTTCTTGAGGCCGACCTCGATGCGGAACTCCTTGCCCGACGGATACGGCTTGCCGGTGTCGAGCGACTTGAGCGTGATGCCACGCTTGATGAACTTGGACTCCACGACTTCGAGCACGGCCTTTACACGCTCCTCGGTGCTGGCCTTGAGCAGCACCTTCTCGCCGCTCCACTCGACCGAGGCGCCGACGTTCTTGAAGTCGTAGCGCTGCTCGACCTCCTTGCGGGCCTGATTGACGGCGTTGTCCGCCTCCATCTTGTCGACCTTGCTGACGACGTCGAACGAGGAGTCTGCCACAATTCATTCCCTTCAATCTGAGTCGACCACCAGCTTACGCGGCTCGTACGACAGCTGTTCCGAGCCTGCAGGCGGTCAGCATCGGGTCACACCGCGATGTATTCCTGGTGCACTGCTCCGCGTGCGGCCAGCTCGATGTACCCGAAGTCGCGGACAGAATTCAGAACGACAGCGTCGTTGGCCACGGCCATGGCACCCCAGCTCTATATAGATCACCCGGCCCGGGCGTCCAGTCTGCGGGCAGGCTGGCCCGATCGGCGCGTGCCGATGACACCGCCCCGCGGGTCGAGCGGCCTCAGGCCGTCTGCTGCAGCTCGACGTAATAGGTGACGTGACAGCCGTCGCCGCCGCACTCCACGCAGAGGGTGATCTCGTCACTGTGCTGCGTGGGGTCGGCACCGGTTCCGTCGCACCGTTCGCAAATCTCCAACGTCCTCATGCCGACGATTGTGCGCCCACCCACCGACATCCGCGTCAGCCGCCGGGGTGTGTCGCCGAAGTGGAGGTGTGACCCCTGTGATTCTGCTATGGGCGGAATCCTGAACCCGGCGGGGCGTGAACGGCGGCGGCGGCTTAGGCTTCACACATGTTGATGCGGCACGCGATCGGCTCGGTGCTCCGCCGGCTTCGCACCGAGCGCGGCGCGACTCTGCGCGAGCTCTCGGAGAGTTCGCGCGTGAGCGTCCCCTACCTTTCGGAGATCGAGCGCGGCCGCAAGGAGGCGTCGTCGGAGATCCTCGCGGCGCTCTGCCGGGTGCTCGACGTGACGGAGCGCGAGCTGCTGTCGCAGGTGGTCGCTGAGTTCGCCGACGCCGAAGTGCTGACGCTCGTGCGCGACGACACCCGTCCGCCCGCGACGCTGCTTGCGGCGTGACCGTCGATTTCGTGAGACGGCGCGTGCCGAGTATCCTTACATGGCGCCTTCGGTCAGCAGCTGACTGGTGGTCGGAAGCGCGAATGGCGAGTTACCCAAGCGGCCAAAGGGATCTGACTGTAAATCAGCCGGCGTAGCCTTCGGGGGTTCGAATCCCTCACTCGCCACCATCTGAAGAGCCCGGCCACCGGCCGGGCTCTTTCTCGTTGCGGAGTGTTTTCTGCCCACCGGAAATACCAGTATGAGCTAATATTTTTAACGCCTAGATCAAACCTCACCCGGACTGAGGAGATCGAATGAAGCGCCGACAACCGGCAGGGATTGAGCCGGCGCACCATTATGACTGCAGCGGCGTGGGCCGCTCCCGCGATCGTGGCCACCGCCACGTCGCCTGCGGCGGCGGCCTCGTCCGCAAGCCGGATCAGGCTCGAGTTGGGCATTATCCCGAGCGTCGAGGAGTTCTCGACTGTCTCGTCGTTCGCCGTCACGATCTTCGAGAACGGCCTTCCTATCTTTGTCGACACTCATCGGCTGATCGTCACTCTGGCACCCGAACTCGAGTGGGACGCCGTCGGCTCCGGCATCAGCGGCTCGCGCACGTTCCAGACGCTGGGCGGCAAGCTCTTGCTGGGCGGCACCGCCCGACCGATCGCTGTCGGCAAGAGCGAGGTCTACCCGATCCTCGTCCAGCTCGAATCGGATCCATCGGTCCACGTGTCCGGGCTCATCACTGTGACGACTGCCTCCACCTACACGATCGAGTGGGCGGCGCCCGGGTGGATCGCCGGTTTCGCCGGGAGACCGCTCGGCGGCGGGACCTCCGTGACCGCCACGCGCAACGGCGTCGCCCAGGCTGGCATCGCGGTAAAGATCAAGCCGAGCGACGGGCTGTTGTGGGCGGCCGGCGACCAGGGCGAGCGCACGATGACCACAGACGCGAACGGGCGGATCGACTTTGCCGCCGGTACGTTCACAGCCCCGGAGTCCGCACTCCTCGATCACGTTCGTGAAGCCGCCCGCGGCGGTCTTCGGCTGGGTCAAGAGGATCACGCCGGCCGCTCCGGGGGTCTCCACTGTGATCGATCGCGCCGCCTTCGAGGGCCTGAACCGCCTCCAAGTGCGTCATAACCAGACCTATGTGATGGAGTCGTACAACGGCAATTGGTTTTACAGCTCGAAGGCTGACGACGGCGCGAACGTCGTCATGACGTACAGCCACCAGACGAGGGGCGACCTCACGTTCACTTCCGGCGATCTGGTCGAGGTGTACCTCGCGCCCGGCGCAGATGGCGCAAACTCGGCCGGCCGGTGGTGCATCGCGAGCTACACCTGCCCGTGATCGGCGTGAGCGGGGCGGATGCGCGTTCGCCCCGCTTGCCGCCCGATCGAGTGTGCCAGGCTGGTCGCATGCCCTCCACGATCGAGCTGCTCGAGATCGCCGCCACCGTCGCCCGTCGCGCCGGGGCGCTGGCACTGCAGAGACGCCGTGACGGGGTGGAGGTCGCGGCCTCCAAGTCGACGATCACGGACATCGTGACCCGCGCCGATCGCGAGTCGGAGGATCTGATCCGGAGCGCGCTCGCGGCCGCCCGGCCGCGCGACGGCTTCCTGGGCGAGGAGTCTGGTGCCGAGTACGGGTCCAGCGGGCTGACCTGGGTGGTCGACCCCATCGACGGCACTGTCAACTACTTCTACGACATCCCGGCCTGGGCCGTCAGTGTCGCGGTGGTGGAGGGGGAGCCCGACCCGGCGACGTGGCGCACGCTCGCCGGCGCGGTCGTGAATCCGTCCACCGGCGAGGTGTTCACTGCGGCGGTCGGAGCCGGCGCGCGGCTGAACGGTGCGCCCATTCACGTCAACACCGGGGTGGACCTCCCGCTGGCCCTCGTGGGAACCGGTTTCGGCTATGACCCGGAGAAGCGCAGGAAGCAGGCGCGGTTCGTCACCGAACTGATCCCGCAGGTGCGTGACATCCGACGCATCGGCGCGGCCTCCCTCGACCTGTGCTCGGTGGCGTGCGGACGGCTCGACGCGTACTACGAGCGCGGGCTCAACCCGTGGGATCACGCTGCCGGAGCGCTCATCGCGCAGGAGGCGGGAGCGCAGCTGGGCGGCCTCGGCGCGGCGCCGGCCGGTGCGGACCTCCTGGTCACGGCGGCGCCCGACCTGTTCGGGCAGCTCGACCCGCTGGTGCAGGCGTACTACGCGCACTGGGAATGACGGGCCGCCTCGATTGGTGGGGCGGTTATCATTTCGTTATATTGGGAGGGATGCGTGCAGGAACCAGACCTTGGAGCGGTAATCGCGCACCCCGAACTGAGACCCTCCGCACCGACGTTCCGCTGACCCGCCGCGAGCTCCGGCAGCGCAAGCAGGAGAACGAGCGCGACCAGCGCGAACGGAACGCCCGGTCGCGGGCCCCGCGCTTCGGGCGAGGGGTTAGCCTCGTCGCGATGCTGTCGGTGCTGGGGATCGCCGTCGCCACGACCGTGCCCGCGATGGCGCTCCTCAGCGACGACGAGGTCCGCGACCTCAGTGCCTCGGCTCACTTCAGCAGCGCCGCCCCCGCGACCGAGGGCGAGCTCCAGGCGCTCGACAGCGTGACCTCGGGCGAGCACGAGGCGATCATCCGCGACAGCGGCACCGCGACCTCCGGTGAGCAGCTCGCGGCGCTGCGCTCCATGAAGATCGCGGACACGTTCCGCAACAACCAGGCCGGGGCCGTTCAGTGGCCCTTCCCAGTCGGTGTGCCGATCAGCGACGGCTTCGGCTACCGTGCGGCGCCGACTGCCGGCGCTTCCACCGACCATCACGGCGTCGACTTCACACCGGGAGCAGGTGTCCCCATCCAGATCATCGCCGAAGGCGTGGTGCGGGAGGTCGTGGCCAGAGACGGCGGCGGCTGCGGCGTGAACGTCACGATCGACCACATGATCGGCGGTCAGCTGGTCAGCAGCAAGTACTGCCACATGCAGGCCGGATCCGTCCGAGTGTCGACCGGCCAGCAGGTCGCCGTCGCCGACATGGTCGGCCGTGTGGGCAACACCGGAATCTCGACAGGGGCGCACCTGCACTTCGAGATCTTGCTGAACGGTACCGAGCCCGTCGACCCGGTCGCGTGGCTGAAGGCCAACGCGAGCTGAAGCCGGGCACCGCGTAGCGGTCGGAGGCGGTGAAGTCGGCGGAGGAAGCCCTCTTGTCACGGACTCAGGACTCCCTCCGCCGACCGGCCCGAGATCGCGATCGGGCCAGAAGATCCGCCGCTGGCTGCGCGCGCCGTGTCGCCTTCAGCGTCGCGGAGGACATCAGGTCAGACATGGGCGGGGCGAAACGATAACGGAGGAGATTCGCCCCGAGGCCGGGCGGATCTCCTCCGTCCGTGATGCGGATACGTCAGACCAACCAGACGGTGGTGTCGCGGGGGAGCATCCCGCCCTCGAGAGGACCGCTCGCGAAGACGACCGTGCCCTCCGGCAGCTGCAGTGGGGCCGCGCCGAAGTTCACGGCGACCGTGACCGCACCGGAGCGGAACACGAGTGCGCCATCGCCCGCGTTCGACCATTCGAGCTCGCCGAACGCGAGGTCGTGCTCGCGGCGGGCGGCCAGCGCCTCCTGGTACATCGTGAGTGTCGAACCGGGCACGCCCTGCTGCGACGAGCGCGTGTACGACGCCCACGACGCAGGCTGCGGCAGCCAGCTCCTCGGGCCGGGGCCAAAACCGTACGACGGGTCGGTCCCCTCCCACGGGATGGGGACGCGGCAGCCGTCGCGGCCGTAGCGCTCGCCTTTCGTGCGGAACCACGTCGGGTCCTGGCGGGCATCGTCGGGGAGGTCGATGGCCTCCGGGAGGCCGAGCTCCTCGCCCTGGTAGAGGTAGGCCGAGCCGGGCAGCGCGAGCATGAGCGCGGTGGCGGCCCGGGCGCGACGCAGCGCGAACGCGGTGTCCGGGATGCCGGTCGACGTCGGGCCGATTCCGTGGCCCTGCACGTTCTCGCTCTCGAGCGCGAGCCGGGTCGCGTGGCGGACCACGTCGTGGTTCGACAGCACCCAGGTGCTCGGCGCGCCGACGCTGCCGAACACGGCGATGGAACGGTCGATCACCGCCCGGAGCGCGGTGGCGTTCCACGGCGTCTCCAGGTAGCCGAAGTTGAAGGTCTGCTGCATCTCGTCCGGGCGCACCCAGTTGGCGAGCTTCTCCATCGGCTCGACCCAGGCCTCGCCGCACAGCACGCGGTCGCCCTCGTACTCGTCGAGGACGGTGTGCCAGTCGCGGTAGACCGCGTGGACGCCGTCCTGGCCGAAGTAGGGCGGGGTCACCGGATCCTGCTCGGCGTGCGCGCTGATCTCCGGCTCCAGGACGATTCCGCCCGTGGTGGTCGCGACGGAGGCACCGCCCATGCTGCCGGCGTGCGCCGGCGGCGTGTAGTCGGGGAGGCCGGTCTCCTTGACCAGGCCGTGCGCGACGTCCACGCGGAAACCGTCGACGCCCCGGCCGAGCCAGAAGCGCAGAATGTCGCGGAACTGCTCCCAGACCCACGGGTTCTCCCAGTCGAAGTCGGGCTGCGACTTGTCGAACAGGTGGAGGTACCACTGGCCGGGAGTGCCGTCGGACTCCGTGATGCGCGTCCAGGCCGGGCCGCCGAAGATCGACTCCCAGTTGTTGGGTGCCTCGTCGCCGTTCGGTCCCGTTCCGTCGCGGAACAGGTAGCGTGCGCGCTCGGGGCTGCCGGGGGCGGCCGCCAGCGCCTCCTGGAACCAGACGTGGTCGCTCGAGGAGTGGTTCGGGACGATGTCGATGATGACCCGCAGCCCGAGGCCGTGCGCGGTCTCGAGCAGCGCGTCGAAGTCGGCCAGCGTGCCGAAGCTCGGGTCGACATCGCGGTAGTCGGCGACGTCGTAGCCGGCGTCGTTCTGCGGGGACGTGTAGAAGGGGGACAGCCACACGGCGTCCACGCCGAGCTCGCGGAGGGCAGGGAGGCGATGCGTTATGCCCGGCAAATCGCCCATACCGTCGCCGTCGGCGTCGGCGAACGAGCGCGGGTACACCTGATAGATGACGGCGGAGCGCCACCACTCGCGGTCGGGTGCGCTCGGCGAGAGCGCGCTGGGGGATTCGGAGGTCTGAATACGGATCACCTGTCTTGGGGACGGACGGGAACACTGAAGCGGACGCATGTTGTGCGAGGAGACGGCGGCGCCGGCCTGCCTCGCACGCCGCGGCTCGGCACCGGGATCGGCGCGCCGTCGTCGGCGCTGCGAGCCATGCTAGCGCCATCGTCTGAGTGGCGAGGGCTTTCCGGCGCCGCGACGGGCACGTCGTCGTCGCTTTTCGCGCGCGGAAGCGACAACGTGCCCTGAGGGGTCAGGTCCAGTGGGAGGGGCGCCGGAGGGCGGCGGGGAGGAGTGTTCGGGTGTCGCCGCGCGCGGCGTCCACCTGCGGCTGCGTCAGGTAGATCGCGCCCTCGAGCCGCGCGCCGTGCAGCCGCGCGTCGCGGAGGTCGGCGCCGATCAGCTCCGCGCCGGCGAGGTCGGCCTCGCGGAGGTCCGCGGCGATCAGGAGGGCGCCGCGTAGCTCCGCCCCGCGCAGGTCGGCTCCGTGGAGGTCGGCGCCGGCGAGGTCGGCGCCGGGTGCCAGTCGGGAGCGCGGGATGCGGAGGCGCGTGCGGGCGTCCGCCTGCGGGCCGGACTCGCGGGTCAGCCGGGAGGCCTCACGCAGCAGGGCGGCAGCCGGGTCGCGGAGCGCGTCGATGTCGAGCTCGAGAATGGCCGTCGGGGTGGCGTCCGCGGCGGCCGCGACCTCGTTCCATGAGGCGCGGAGGGCCGGGTGGAGGGCCGCCGCCGCGGGCATCCCGAGCGCCTCGCGCAGGTACCAGAGCAGTTCGTGCAGCTGGCGGACGATGGGGAACACGGCGAACATCTGCGTGCGGACCGCGCTGCTCTCGCGCCAGGACGCTCCGGGGAAGGTGTGCTGGGTCACCTGCTGGCCGGCCCCGAAGCAGTCGAAGACTGTGCATCCCTTGAACCCGCGTTCGCGCAGCTGCTGGTGGATGCGGCAGCGGAAGTCGTCTGCGAGGTTGACACACTCCTCGCCGGCCACCTTGTCGAAGGCGAAGTCGGAGGAGCGGGCGAACGCCAACGCGACGCAGCAGAGCCCTGTGCAGGCGGCGCAGTCTGCGGAGAGCGTGCGCTCGGGCGGCGGAGACGTCGCGAGGGATCCGGACATCCCTCCACAGTAGGCCGCTCCTCCCCATTTCGGTGTCATGTCTCAGGACATCTCTGACAGTTGTGAATCAATAGATCTCTGACGCTTCGGCGTCGTTTGGTCCTGACACTTCTCCCTTGATCTTTGAGGGATGAGCCGTGTTGACCCTGTTGATCCTCGTGTCCGTCTCGCGATCGTTCAGTGGCCGCCGGATGCGCCGCGGGGAGCGATCACGACGTTCTGCGCGGAGCACGGGATCTCTCGTGAGACGTTCTATGCGATCCGAAGACGGGCGGCGAAGGATGGGCCGGCGGCGGCGTTGGAGCCGCGGTCGAGGAGACCGCGGAGCAGCCCGTCCAAGGTCGCCGACGAAGTCGTGCAGCAGGTCATCGGGGTGCGCGCCGCATTGGAGGCTTCGGGCTTGGACCACGGGCCGATCAGTGTCCACGAGAAGATGCGCTCGCTCGGCATGGACCCGGTGCCCTCGACGGCGTCGCTGTCACGGATCTTCCGGGACCAGGGTGTCGCCCGACTGGAGCCGAAGAAGAAGCCGAGGGCGTCGTATCGGCGGTTCGTCTATCCCGCGCCGAACGCGTGCTGGCAGCTCGACGCCACCGAATACGTCCTCACCGGCGGACGCAAGTGCGTGATCTTCCAGCTCATCGACGACCACTCGAGGCTCGCGGTCGCCTCCCATGTCTCCTGGGGTGAGACCTCCGACGGCGCGATCGCGGTGGTCAGCAAAGGCATCGCCGCTCATGGCGTCCCGCAACGGCTGCTGTCGGATAACGGGGCGGCGTTGAACCCATCCCGGCGCGGGGTGCTGGGTCAGTTGGTCGTCTATCTGCGTTCGCTCGGCGTCGAGCCGATCACCGGGAAACCCTACAAGCCGACCACGCAAGGCAAGAACGAGCGCTTCCACCAAACCCTGTTCCGCTGGCTCGACAAGCAACCGCTGGCAGAGACGCTCGCGCAGCTCCAAGCCCAGGTCGACGATTTCGATCAGATCTATAACACCGAGCGGCCCCACCAAGGGTTGCCGGGTCGGGTCACCCCGGCGTTCGCTTGGGCGGCGACACCCGTGGTCGAACCACCCCGGCCGGTCCCGCAACCCGCCGCACCTCTCGGTGACGACGGACTGCGCATGACGCGGATCCACGACAACGGCACCGTCTATGCCCGCGGCACCAAATTCCAAGTCAGCCGCACCCTCGCAGGCAGCATCGCTTACCGAGTCGAGGAGGACGACCGGCTGCTGATCTTCGACGCCCACGGCACCCTTCTGGCGGAGTATCCCTGGCCCGCGCCGGGCATCAAATACGTCGGCAGCGGCAACCCCCGAGGACCCCGCGGCCCACGCAAGAATCCGGGAACGTCAGAGATGTCCTGATACATCATTCGTCAGAGATGTCCTGATGCAGAAACGTCAGAGATGTCTTGATACATCACACCTCCCCATTTCGGCACGCATCTGACCTCTCCACATCTTTGGACACAAACGGAATAGCGCTCGGCGGCGCGCGTTAGCGTGAAGAGACAGCCCCGAAAGGATCACGGAATGACTTCTCCGCGCCGCGCCATCGGAACCTCCGACCTCCAGGTCTACCCGCTCTCACTGGGTGGGAACGTCTTCGGCTGGACGGCCGACCGCGACACCTCGTTCGCCGTGCTCGACACCTACACGGCGGCGGGCGGCGACTTCGTCGACACCGCGGACGGCTACTCGGCGTGGGTGCCGGGCAACACCGGAGGCGACTCGGAGCGAATCCTCGGCGAGTGGTTCGACGCCCACGGCAACCGCGACGACGTGGTGCTCGCCACCAAGGTCAGTCAGCACCCGGACTTCACGGGCCTCGCCGCCGACAACATCCGCCACGCCGCCGACGCTTCGCTGGAGCGGCTGAAGAGCGATCACATCGACCTCTATTACGCGCACTTCGACGACGCGACCGTTCCGCTGGAGGAGACGGTCGCCGCGCTGTCCGGTCTGGTCGACGCGGGCAAGGTGCGCGCCATCGGCATCTCCAACTACTCGCCGGAGCGCATCGAGGAGTGGTTCGCGATCACGGAGCGCGAAGGCCTCCACCGTGCCGTCGCTTTACAGCCGCACTACAACCTGGTCGAGCGCTCCTACGAGGCGAAGTACCGCGCCCTCGCCGAGCGCGAGAACCTCGGCGTCATGCCGTACTTCGCGCTCGCCGCGGGCTTCCTGACCGGCAAGTACCGCGATGGTGTCACGGTCGAGAGCGCTCGCGCCGCGGGCGCCGCGAAGTACCTCGACGAAACCGGCCGCAGCGTGCTCGCCGCCCTCGATGACGTCGCGGCGGCCCACAGCGTAGCGGTGGCGACCATCGCCCTCGCCTGGCTCGCCGCTCAGCCGACGATCACCGCACCCATCGCGAGCGCCCGCACGCTCGAACAGCTGCCCGACCTCCTCGCCTCGGTCACGATCGAGCTGACCGCGGACGAGCTGGCGGCCCTGGACGGCGCGTTGGAGGCCGCCAAGGCCGCGTAGCGGCGCCTCGTCGCAGCGGCTTTCGGAGGGGTCCTGGTTGTACGAAGCACCCTTGCGAGGATGGTATCCTCGTACGGTTGCCGAAAACGGGCCCGGACCTCTCCGGACGCCTCGGCTTCGCCCCCTTAGCTCATTGGTAGAGCACTTCCTTGGTAAGGAAGAGGTAGTGGGTCCGATTCCCACAGGGGGCTCCGTCTCCCGGTCGCGACGACGGGAGACCCCGGCGGGGTAGCTCAGGTGGTTAGAGCACACGGCTCATAATCGTGGTGTCGCGGGTTCGAGTCCCGCCCTCGCTACAAGACCCCCGGAATCTCGCGGTTCCGGGGGATTTTATGTAGGGCAGCACAATCGGCTTTGCGCTCCCGGTCAGCGGTCATTGCAGTGGGCAGGTGGCAGTCTTCCAAAGGACGGCGTGGTTGTCCTCGTTGGGATTGGATGCGGATCCTGCGACGGTGCCGTCCGGGGCGATTGCGGTGCCGATCGCGTCCGCGTCCCCTCCGGAGAAGACTCCGAGGCGCGTGATCGCTCCGCTGGGCGACCAGCGGGCGGCTACTGGCAGGACGCCCTCGGGGGGTTGGGCGAACCCGGCCATGTATCCGTGTGCGTTGATATCGACGACGCTGGTGTCGGCTCCCAGAGTGCCAAGCCGTGTGATTCGGCCGAGCCGATCCCACATGACCGCGTACATCGCACCTCCCGGAGCACTGTTCGAGGCGCCGATTACGGTGCCGGCGAGATTGATGCCAACCGCCGAGCTGGAGGTGCCGCCGGGCAAGGTCCCGAGGCTTTGCGCCCGGCCCGATGCGTCCCACCGGACGGCCAGGGTCGCACCCGCGCTGGACGTGCTTGTGCCGACCGCGTACCCGAGGTCGTTCACGGCGTTCGCGGTGCTACTGACACTTCCAGGCAGTGTGCCAAGCCGGGAAACGCGCTTGTCGGGGCTCCAGCGTAGAGCGACACCGCCCACGCCGCTCGTCCCCACGACCGAATGACCGACGATCGTGCCGCGGTCGTTCAGGGCGGAGGCGACGCTGCCGGTCGCCCCCGAAAGGTCGGAGAGCACTGTCATGGCCCCGAACACATTCCACCGAAGAGCGTAAGTTCGCGTAGCGGAGTCGGCGCGCCCGATCAGTGTGGCGAGTTCGTTGACGCGGGTGGCGCTGCTGTTGGTCGCACCGGTGGGTTCGGTAAGCCGATGGATGTGGCCCCCCGGGTCCCAGAAGACGGCATGAGCTGAGGCTCCCTGCGTGGTCGCGGTGTTCGAGTCTCCGGCGACGATTCCGACTGCGTCGATGGCTCGGGCGTTGCTCGAGTTCCCTCCAGGAAGCGTTCCGAGATCGAGCACGCGACCGTTGGGGTTCCAGCGGGCCGCACGGAACAACCCGATTTGGGCGTTCGCATTCGAGACGCCGATGGTGACGTCGAACAGGTTGATGTCGCGCGCTTCGCTCATTGTCCCGCCCGGCAGTACCTGCAGGTCGAATGGAGCGCAGGTACCGATCGCGGTGGACAGAGCGCCATCGGGAGCGGTGCGAGCGTGGGCCGGCGCAGCGATTGCCGCGGCAAGGCAGGCGGCGGTGACGGTGGTCAGAGCGAGGATGGCCGGTCGGCGCAGCGGAGCGCGTCTGTTTGGAGCGGGCATTTGGGGTCTCTTTTCTCTGCGACCGAGCGCACACGCGCTCGTCGCAATCAGGGTGGCGGCGCATATTTCCCTCGCTCAGGGCACAAAGTCCTGTGTTGAGTCGGCCGTCCGCGTCGCAGCCGTCATCACACGGAGCCGCCCGAGCTCAGTTGTTGGCGATGGCGTAGCGGAGCGCTGGCAGGTAATCGGTCGACGTCGGGTGAGGTGAGCACGCCCGGAAGCCCGCTGACCGACACCCAGCTCTGGGAAGTCGACAAGACCTGGAACGGCGGCCGAGAATCGGCCGCCGTTTCGTCGTTCCAGGACTCGGACCGTCACGTGGACATGGTGCGGATCCGGACCTCCCGTTCCATTCGCTTCTCGTGGCGCTCCCGTCCCTTGAGCGCTTCGAGCTCGCGGTTCTTCGGGGGTGCGTTCGTGACCAGCTGATCGAGCATTCGCCGTGTGGCATCCGCGATCTCGTCGATCGCCTGCTCGAATGCTGCGGTGTTCGCGCGCGACGGCCGCGTCGAGCCGCTGACTTTGCGGACGAACTGGAGGGCCGCCTCCCTCACGTCGTCGTCTGTCGTCGGCGGGTCGAAGTTGTGGAGGCAGCGGATGTTCCGGCACATGCCGCGACGATACCGCGATCCGCCTTCGACCGCTCTGCGAGTTCTCAGGCGGCATAGCAGAGGATTGCACGGTTACCCGTTGTACGAAAAGGAACCACCCCATAAGCTCGCTTCGCGACCACATCGAGCGCACCCTCCGCGAAACCGACAGCACTCTCGCTACGGAGGCCGCCCCGCGAACACCGGTTCTATCACGCTTCCGCAGGGGCAGTAGGCCGAATCCATGGTCGACGCGGCCCGCGCCGCGGACGGATGCGGTGGGCGCGAACGGCGATGGTACGCGTGACCGGAACGAGCACCCAGCCCGATCGGGGTAAAAGGGGTCTGTTATCGTGATGTGAAATCTAACATCATGAAGGTATCGCGTGACCAACTATCCGCAGACCATCCGAGACGGGGCGACGGCTGCCCCGTCGAAGGGTCTCTCCATCTCATCGCTGGTGTTGAGCCTCGTTTCGATCCCAGCTGGGTTCACCTTCGTCCTCCCGGTCATCGCTCTCGTTCTCGGCATCGTGGGCCTGAAGTTCGAGCAGGAGGGCCGTGCCCAGGCGAAGGCGGGCATCGTGATCAGCAGCATCCTGCTCGCGATCTGGATCGTGATCGTCGTGATCGTCGTGATCGTCGCGATCGGCCTGACGATCCCCGCCTTGTCGTCGGAATACCAGAACGTCTACCCGCTCGAATAGACGCTCGGCTTCAGAAGCCGTCGCCAGGCCGGTCAGGACCGGCCTGGCGACGGCGCACCCGGGCCACGGTGTTGCGGCCAGCGATGTGGTTTACCCGAGGCGCTGACGCGATGTCACGACCGCTTGGAATCCCCGACGAACTCGACGCCTCCCTGCGGGCATGCGACCTCCACGTCTCGCAGACCTTCTCTGAGAAGCACCGCAGCCTCGGTCCGCTCGTCCGCGGCACCGCGGCGCGCCGTCCTCTTCGAGACGACGCCGGTCGCGTTGGCGCTCCGAGACGTCATCCCCGGCAGCGGCCGTCGGCGACGTGCGGGCCGTGGATGGTCTGCACATTCGGCCATGAAGCACCGACGAGCCTCAATAACTGAGGTATTCTCATGTGTATTGACGGGGCGGGGGCGCGCCTGGCGGCAACGGCCGGCGACCCGCCCCGTACTGACGTGGTTCGCGTGGGCTGCGGGCCCCGGTCAGCCGCATCTGACGATGCGCGAAGAGGGCAAGCAGGACCCGTTTCGGAAAAGGCGCCCGGTGGTCGGACTCGACAAGAGGCGGCGCCGGGGCGACGATAGAAGCTCTCGGCGAGGGCGGTCGAGACAGCTACCGCCCGGTGCGCCTGCCCCGGCTTTCGGCATGCTGCCCGCGCTCGAACTTGCGGACCAGCACCCGCATGGTCAACACGAACGCCACGACTCCGAGGGAGAGCCCGACGAACGTGGTCGTCCGCACCGTCGAAGTCAGCATCGGCCCCATGTCGGCGACGGTCAGCGCGACGGACGCGACGATCAGGGCGACCGCGATGATCGTCCTCTGGAACTCGCCCACCATGTCTCGTAGGAACGAGCGATCAGCGCCGTGAGCGAAGGGATGGAATTGGCGAGCGAAGGAGCCGCTGTCGACGCTGGCGGTGAGGTTCTCGATCCGGCGTGGCAGCCGCGCCACTGTACCCGCCAGTGCGGCGGCGGTGGATGTGAAGCTCTGGGTGACGGAGCGCGCCGTGACCAGCTCGCTCAGGATGCTCGGAGCGACCCGCCGAGCGGAATCGACGAGGTTGAAGTCGGGGTCGATGAGCATGAGAGTGCCCTCGAGCGTCGTGATCGTGCGGAGAGCGGCCGCGACCGCGGGCGGCACGATGATCCGGTGTCGTCGGATCAGACCGAAGAGGTCACCGAACAGCTGGCCATCGATCCGCATCGAGCGGGTGAGCGTCAGGAGTGTTCCCACTTCGCGTTCCAGCAGGTGGATGTCGACCTCGCTCGGGATCGAGCACATCGTCGAGAGAGCCTCGACGGCAGCGACCGCGTCGTCCGCGTCGACGGCGTTCAACAGGCGCGTGATCGCGATGCGGCTCTCGCGGTCCAGAATCCCGACGGCGCCGAAATCGAGCAGGATCACCTCTCCCTCGGCGCCGAGAAGGATGTTACCGGGGTGCAGATCGGCGTGGAACACGCCCTGGACGAGGATCTGATGGAGGATCAGCTCGAAGATCCGGTTGGCGAGTTCGGTCGCCTCCTCCCGCGAATAGGTCGCGAGGAGCGGAGCCGCGGCGCCGATCGGGGTGCCGTAGGCCCGTTGCATCGTCAACACGGTCGCTGACGACAACTTCGGGTACATTTCCGGAATCGTGAACGCGGCTCCCGCAGTCAGGGACGCCTTCTTGATCAGGTCTGAGTGGCGCTGTTCGGCCGCGTAATCGAGCTCGAGCGTGAGCGAGGCGACGAAGCCGTCTGCCAGCGCGGTGATGCCGAGGGACTTACCCCACTCCGTGCGGGACTCGATGCCGGCGACGGTCGAGCGGATCAGCTCGGCATCGGCGAGCACGCGTGAGCGGGCGTCGGGCCGCTGTACCTTGACCACCACCGGGGTGCCGTCGCGAAGGACGGCACCGTGCACCTGAGCGATGGAGGCGGCAGCGAGAGGCTCCTCGTCGATGTGGTGGAAGTGCTCATCGAGCGATCCGCCGAGCACCCTCTCCAGCTCGTTCCGAATGGTGCTCCATTCGGCCGCCCGCACCTGGCTCTGCAACCGCGACAGGGCTGTCACGTATTCGTCGGGCAGGAGGTCGCTGCGCGTGGAGAGCATCTGTCCGAGTTTGACGAATGTCGGACCGGCATCCTCGAGCGCCGACGCCAATGCAAGAGGTGTTCCGTTCTCGGTCGAACCTTTTCGTCGCGATCGACGGAAGAACTGGGCCAGCCCATGACGCGAGGCGATGCGCAGGATCGCCAGGGTCCTACTGAGGTGCCTGAGCGAACGCCGAACGTTTCGAAGCGCAGCCAGGGGAGTCGGGATGCTGCCGGTCGGAGCGACGACCTCCAGGAGCACGAGAGCTGCGACGCCGAGAGCGAAAGCCCACGCGAGAGCGAGCACGAAAATGGGGACAGCCTGCGGGTTTTCAAGCGTCACACCCGCTGCTGTCATGGAGGGGATGGCGAGTGCGCCCCATGTCAACTCGATCGTCACCGCGACGACGATGCTTCGCGGCCATCCGATGGGACTGCCCAGCATTCGGCGCGCGAGAAAAGCGAGGGTGAGGGGGAAAACGACGATCAAGAAGATGATCGCGGCGACTTCGATCAAGAAGTAGTAAGGAGGCATGTCGCGGTCTTTCGAGGTCCGGGTGGGTGGGCGCGCTCACAGGGCTCGACCAGTCGGACGGAAGCGCGGGCTCTCCATTTTACACGCTTTGCATTCACCTTACTACATGTGAGATTTCAGCAGTCAACAGAAGAGATAGGGATCCGTCCGGCCGGAAGGTGTACATGACGCTGTGCGGATGCCCAGGAGATCGGCCTTGTCGTCGCCTGCCTACGCTCCTATCGTGTCGTGTGTTACGGCACGGTGGTCTGAGGCGGCCTGCCTCTCCTGTGTCGGCGGGAGGTAGGAGTGCGTGATGGATGAGACCAATCAGATGATGTCGATGATGAGCGAGTCGGCCCAGGGGCCGATGGCGGGCATGGACATGGCGATGGTGCAGCGATGTATCGAGGCGTGCTCTGCGTGCGAGCAGGCGTGCACGATGTGCTCGGGATCGATGATGTCGATGGAGGGCATGTCCGGCTCCGCGATGTGCATGAACTGCGCCGAGACGTGCAACACGATGATGCGGATGATGCTGCGCCCGCTGCCGATGAACGAGCGCGACATGGCCGCGATGATGGCGATGCTGCAGGCGACTTCGGTGATGTGCCGGGCGTGCGCGGACGATTGCTCCGCGATGGGCGACAGCGCCTACGCCACGATGTGCGCTCAGGTTTGCAGGAACTGCGCGGACGCCTGCGACGCGATGACGGCGTCGATGAAACCGATGATGACCGCCTGAGGAGGACGGCGTAGGTCAGCGCTGCGCGAGGCTGACGTTGAGGAGCTCGTCGCCGAACGCGAGGACTCCGTAGAGCGCGTGCACGGCGACAGGGAAGCCCGGCGTCAGCACCTCGCGCAGGTCGTCGAAGTGCCAGCAGCGGATGGCCTCCCCACCGAGTTCGGCGAGCTCGACCCATCCGTCCGCGCGCGCTGAGACGACGAGCGCGTCGACCCAGTGCGACGGGGTCGCGATCGCCGCCCGCCGGGTGATCGGGTGGAGGGCGTACCCGTCGTCGAACATCTCCGCGCCCTGCCCGGAGGCGGCCCGGAGCAGGGCGTCCTTCGCGGTGGAACTGGGCTGACGGGTCACGATGTCCTTCTCACTGCTCTGACGGTTCGCGGTTCGACGGTGTCGCGCGAGCTGCGCGATGTGTATCGAGGATAGAGACCTCCCGAGCCGTCGTCATGCCGGCCGTCACACGGTGAAACATCCGCATCTCTCGAATCCCACCCGCGGCCTCACACGCGCCCGCCGACGCGAGCGGTCTTCGTCACGCAGGTTTCACGCGCGGCGTGGTCGGCGGAGGTCGTCGTCGGGTTCATCTCGGCAGCCGCGCCGCCAGCGGTTCGCGGACAGGTATGCCGCCCACTTGGAGTCGTGGGAGAGGGACCTCGAGGCCCCCGTGGCGCTCCGCCTCGCCTGAGTGTCACCACCCGTAAGTACCATGGGCTCGTGACCACGATCGCCGGCTCAGCTCCAGGCAAGCGCCTGACGCCGCGCGGTGCGAAGACGCGGTCGCGGATCGTCACCGCGCCAGCCGATCTGTTGTACGCCCGCGACGTCGGGGGAACCACGCTCGAAGGAAAGGCGGCCTGATGAAGGCGATAGTGGTGACCGAACGCTCCGAGGGAACGGCCGGGATCAGGCTCGCGGAGCGCCCCCAACCGGCACCGGCGATCAACGACGTCCTCGTGGAGGTCCACGCCTCCGGATATGTTCCGACCGAGGTGGACTGGCCGTCGACCTGGACCGATCGAGCGGGCCGCGGCCGGGCCCCGTCGATCCTCGGGCATGAACTGGCCGGCGTGGTCACCGCTCTCGGCTACGGCACGACCGGGCTCACGATCGGGCAGCGGGTCTTCGGGATCTCCGACTGGCACCGCGACGGCACCTTGGCGGAGTATGTGGCGGTCGAATCGCGCAACCTCGCGCCGTTGCCCGGCGACGTCGACTTCTCCGTGGGCGCGAGCCTCCCGATCTCGGGCCTCACCGCCTGGCAGGGGCTGTTCGATCATGGCCGGCTGACGTCCGGCCAGACGGTTCTCGCTCACGGTGCCGCGGGTGCAGTCGGGGCGATGGTCGTCCAACTCGCACGCGAGGCCGGCGCGTATGTCGTCGGCACGGGACGATCCGCCGACCGTCAGAAGGTGCTGGACTTCGGAGCGAACGAGTTCGTCGACCTCGATGGCGACGCGCTCGAGGACGTCGGCGGGGTCGACCTGGTGTTCGATGTCATCGGAGGCCGGATCCAGGAGAGATCCGCGAGCCTGATCCGGCCAGGCGGAACGCTGGTGACCGTCACCGGACTGGCCGGCGTGCGGCCGGAGGACGGACGGTCGATCGACTTCGTCGTGGAGTCCGTTCCCACCCAACTGGAGCAGATCGTCCAGCGGGTCCGCGACGGTCGGCTGCGGACGAACATCGGAGATGTCGCCAGCCTCGACGACGCCGCAGCCGCACTCGACCCGAAAGAGCGACGCAAGGGAAAGACGATCATTGAGATCCGCCCGTCGCGCGCGCACCGCAGCTGAACACCGCGCTGAGGAGTGTTCCGATGACGCTGTCATCCGAACAACCTCGGCTGACCTCAGCTGATGTTCCTTCAGCAGGCAGGGCTGCGGTCGCTGGTCGCCTCTCTCGCCAGCCCGTCGGCCTCCGCGACGAACGGTGCGGCGATCCGGGTAGACGGCGGTGTTCTCACGGGGCTTCTGTAGACCCCATCAGCTCCACGCGCTCGCCGATCTCGACCTCCTGGAGCTCGTCGCGGCCGGCCTCCGCCAGCCGCCGGTCGGGCTCGATCATGTGCCGGGCGAAGAAGTCGGTGAGCTCGGCTCTGGCGCTCAGCGGGAGGACGGCGGCCACGTACTGGTCGGGGCGCACGACCACCAACGCTCCGGCCGAGCCGATGCCGCGGTCGCGGTGGATGTCGCGGCCGTGGCCTGCCGAGAAGATCTGATTCGGGTCGTGGAGGCCGTACGGCACCTTCGTCGGCTTGAAGGCGGCGGGGACGTCGGCAGGCTCGACCTCGGTGTAGTCCTGCTGGTAGATCACCTTGGTGTCGAACACAGCGTCGTCGTCGCCTCCCGCCGGGGTGTACCGCACCCGCGGCGACGACGGATCGGTCGCCCACCACGCGGCGAAGTCGGCCGTCGGCGTGCCCGCGAGGGCCGGGGCGGCGGCGTCGGCGAAGACGTAGGCCCGCCAGCGGCCGTCGGCCTCGTGGAAGTGCCCGAGGTGCCGCCAGCGGTTGTCGGCGCGCCGGATGACCTCCGCGGACTTGAACCGCTTGCCGATGGGGAACCCGGGCGCGAGCTGCTGGTGCTCGGTGCCGAGCGTGATGAGCGACTCCTCGTACTGCGTCATGAAGCCGGCGGGGAACTCCATCGTCTTCACATACCAGTGCTCGAGCTCGGCCGGGTCCTCCCAATCGTCGACGGGGCGGGCCATCATGCCCGACCACTCCCTGTCGAAGTCGATGAGATTCTGAGCGATCACCTTCCGCTCGGCGGCGTAGGTGCCCAGCAGCTCCTCGGGAGCCCGGCCCTCCAGCACGGCGGCGAGCTTCCAGCCCAGGTTGAAGCCGTCCTGGATGGACACGTTCATGCCCTGCCCGGCCTTCGCCGAGTGGGTGTGGCACGCGTCGCCCATGATGAACGCGCGCGGGTGCCGGGTTCCGGTCAGCTCGGCAGGCACGTCGTCGAACCCGTCGGTGATGCGGTGCGCCACCTCGTACACCGACCACCAGGTCACGGCCTTCACGTCGAGCGTGTAGGGGTGCAGGATGCGGTTGGCCGTGGCGATCATGTCCTCGATCGGAGTGGCGCGCACGGCGCCGGGGTTCGCCTCGTCGACCTCCCCCAGGTCGACGTACATGCGCGCCAGGTAGCCGCCCTCGCGCGGGATGAGCAGGATGTTGCCCGCGTCATGCGACTGGATCGAGCACTTCACCTGGATGTCGGGGAAGTCGGTGTTCGCGAGGATGTCCATGACGCCCCAGGCGTGCATCGACGCGTCGCCGTGGAGGCGGTGGCCGAGCGAGCTGCGCACGCTGCTGCGGGCGCCGTCGCCGCCGACCAGGTACTTGGCCCGTACGACCCGCTCCTCGCCCGAGCGCGGTCCGGCGCAGTGACGGACGCGCGCGGTGACCGGGTAGTCCGCCTCGGGGTCGATCTCGCAGTCGACGAACTCGACGCCGTAGTCGGGCACGATGCGGCCGGGCGCCCTCACGGCGTCGCGGAGGAAGTAGTCGAGGATGCGCGACTGGTTGACGTAGATGTGCGGGAACTCGCTGATCCCCGTGGCGTCGTCGGGGGCGCGGGAGGCCCGCACGATGCGCGACGGGTCGGCGGGGTCCGGCTTCCAGAAGCACATCTCGACGTTGCGGTAGGCCTCCTCGACGACCTCGCCGGCGAAGCCGAACGCCTGGAAGGTCTCGACCGAGCGTGCCTGGATGCCGTCGGCTTGGCCGACCTCCAGCCGCCCCGGACGCTTCTCGATGGCCCGGGCGTTGATGGAGGGGAAACGCGACAGCTGCGCCGCGACCACCGCGGCGGCCGGGCCGGTGCCGACGATGAGGACGTCCATCTCGTCCGGCAGTTCGCCGGGGCGATCGACGCCGTGACCGGCGGCCGGCTTGACGCGGGGATCGCCGGACTCGTAGCCGCGGTAGTGGATCTGCACGCTCATTCCTCCTCGAATGACGACCGTTGTGCCCGGAGAATTGCGTCTCTATAGTTGGAACATTGATCTAATAATCGCTACAAGGCTAACTCGTCGCCTGTAGCGCGGCAACAGGGAGGTCGCGATGGCGCAGCAGGGCACCACCGCGGCGAGCGTGGCGGACGGGGGATCGCAGACGCTGGCGCGCGGCCTGACCGTCCTCGCCCTGATCGGGGAGTCGCCGACGCCGCTCACCGTCGCCGACCTGTCGGCCCGGATGGGCCTCCACCGCTCGATGGTCTACCGGCTGGTGCGCACGCTCGAATCCCACGGTTTCGTGGTCCGCGCGCCGTCCGGCGAGCTGGAGCTGGGCGTGCGGCTGGTGGCCCTCGCCCGCAATGTCGCGCGCGCCCTCCACATCGCCGCGGCGCCGGCGCTGGCTGAGCTGGCCGACGGCCTCGGCATGACGGCGTTCGTCGTGGCGTTCGACGGGGAGGCCGCCGTGACCCTCTCGACCGCCGAGCCCCGCGGGGTCGACGCGACGGTGGCGCAACGGCCGGGCAGCCGGCACTCGATCGACCGGGGAGCGCCTGGCCGGGTCATCCGGTCGCAGCTCGACCCGGTGGCGCATCCGCCGCGGGCATACGAGGTCAGCAGCGACGAGATCATCCCGGGCCTGTCCTCCGTCGCGGTCCCGCTGCGGGTGCCCGACGGGACGCCGTCGTCGCTCGCGGTGGTCTACATTACGCACGGGTACGAGGTCGGCGCGATCGCGGCGACCCTGACGGCCGCCGCCGAACGGATCGTGCGTGCGCTGCGGTGACGGGCTGCGCGGACAACGCGAAGGGCGCCCACTCAGTGAAGAGTGAGGCGCCTTGGTGTTCGACTGCTGGGATCAGCGGGTCGCGACCGTCAGCACGGCCTCGGTGAACTTGCCGGAGGGCTCCCAGGCGGTGATCGTTCCACCGTTGGGGCCGACCTTCACGCCGGCGAGGGAGACGGCGCGGCCAATGTTGACCAGGCCGCTCACCGGGCCGGTGACGTCACCGGTGTACGTGAAGTACAGGCGCGTCGGGTTGGTGGCCCCCAGGCCGACATTCGCCTGGACGCGGGCCGAGAACGTCGAATTGGGCGCAACCGTCAGCTTCGTGGCATCCCAGGTGAGCGTGCTCGGAGCGGCAACTGCGGCCCCACCGATGGTGACGCTGGTCGTGCTCGAGACGCCGTTGCTGGTCGCGGTGACGTTGACCGTGCCGGCCTTCTTCCCGACCAGGATGTTCTTGGCGTTGAATACGCCGGACGCGTCGGTCTTCGAGGTGATCGACTGGGACGCGGCGCCGAACACAGCGATCGCGGTCGCGTCGACGGTCAGGGTGACCGACTCGCCGGCGGCCGGGGTGCCGTTGCTGGTGACCGTCACAGAGAGGGACGTCTTGTCGCCGATGTTCGCGGTGGCTGGGGCGGACACGGAGACGGTCGGGTTGGCGACGGCCGCGTTGGCGGGCGCCGCACCGGCGAAGACGAGGGCCGGGACGGCCAGGGCTGCGGCGGTGAGGGCTGCGCGGGACTTGAGGCGCTTGGTGGGCTCCATATTGGATCCTTTCAGTGGTGCAATAAATACCAGAGTGGGATCTTACATCACTTCGGCTCAAGCGATTCCTGAATCGTTCGGATGACCGAGCCGAGCACGCCGGAGGCGAGGAGCCCGGGGCCCAGCGGGCCGGCGCGGTCCTCGCCCAGGCGCGGCAGCCGGCTGAGCGCTGCGCGGACCTCGCCGGACATCCGATTCAGCTGCCAGCGGACCTCATGATCGAGCGCGCGCGGGTCGTCCGGCGCCGCGAGAGCCGCAGCTTTCGCCGCATACGCGGCCGCGCCCAGCGCGTGAGCGCCCAGGTGCGCGACGGCCGCAGCCTGCGCCGCCGAGCGCGCAGCGGCCACCGCACCGGGGCTCGTCGCCGCGGCGGCGGCGCGGCCGGCGACGAAACGGCGCCGGATCTCGTCGGAGGCGCCGAGCTCGCCGCGCGCGTAGGCGCGTGCCCGCGCGATCGCCTCCCGGGGTCGGAGGTCGTCCGGTGCCTCCGCCTCGAAGAGCGCGAGGACGCGCTCCGCGCAGTCGGCCGCCCATTCGGCGACCGCGCGACGGTCCGGGTCATCGAGCGCTTGCGGCGAGGTCACGTCTTCAGCGTCCCACGAGGCTTGAGACGACGGCGAGGATCATCGACGTCACATCCTGCGTCCGCGCGCGGACGCACGGGAGCGTCGACATGCCGATCGCTCCGGCGGTCGCCAGTGGTAGCGCGATGTCCGGCCTGGTCATGACCGCCGCCCGCTACGACTTCTCCGCTTGGCCGGCGCCGCTCTGACCGTCGCGCTCATCTCCCGGTCGCCGCGGAGGAGGTCGCCGACGGGATGAGCACGCGCAGTTCACTGCCACCACCCAGCACACGCCGGATCGGCCGCCCCGAAGTTGAGCGGAACGGCCGGATCGCGGGATGAAGCTGGCCGCGATGTACGGGATGATATACGATCCTCACGAGGCGATCGGCCCTCCTCCTTGCGACGTCGAAGGGAGCCATCGGTGCTCGACAGCCCGACCATCCAGTCCATCGCGGACGAGCTCGCGACGGCCGAGAGGGACCGTACGACCGTCCCGCTGCTGACTGCCCGCCACCCCGGCATGACGGTGGAGGACTCGTACGCCGTGCAGCGCGTCTGGGTCGAACGCGGTCTCGCGGCCGGGCGCCGGCTCGTCGGCCGCAAGATCGGCCTGACCTCCAAAGTCATGCAGCAGGCGACCGGGATCACCGAACCCGACTACGGCGCGATCTTCGCCGACATGGTCCACGAGACCGGCTCCGTCATCCCGTTCGATCAGTACTCGAACGTACGCATCGAGGTCGAGCTCGCCTTCGTGCTGGCCTCCCCCCTCCAAGGCCCCGATGTCACCCTGTTCGACGTGCTGGACGCTACGAGATACGTGGTGCCGGCGCTCGAGATCCTGTCGTCGCGCATCGAGCTGCAGGGCCGCACTATCGTAGACACGATCTCCGACAACGCCGCGATGGGCGGCATGGTCGTCGGCGGGAGGCCGGTCGCGGTCGACGCCGTCGACCTGCGCTGGGTCGGTGCCCTGCTCTATCGCAACGAAACCGTCGAGGAGTCCGGCGTCGCCGCCGCTGTGCTCGACCACCCGGCCGCCGGTGTCGCCTGGCTCGCGAACAAACTCGCGCAGCACGGCACCCGCCTGGAGGCGGGGGACATCGTCCTCGCCGGCTCGTTCACCCGCCCGGTGTGGGTGGAGCGTGGCGACACCATCCACGCCGACTACGGAACGTTGGGAGCCGTCACATGCCGATTCAACTGACCCCGACGCCGACGTTCGCCGACCGCCTCCGGGAGGCCGATCGCACGCTGTACGGGATGTGGTCGTGCGGCGGCAGCGCGCTGGTGGCCGAGATCTGCGCCGGCAGCGGCCTGGACCTCCTGCTCATCGACGGCGAGCACTCGCCGGTGGGGCTGGAGTCGACCCTCGCCCAGCTGCAAGCGGTCGCCGCCTACCCCGTGACCCCGGTGGTGCGGGCGCCGATCGGCGATGCCGTCGTCCTCAAGCAGCTGCTTGACCTCGGGGCGCAGAACATCCTCGTGCCGATGGTCGACAGCGTCGAGCAGGCGGAGGCGATGGTGCGCGCCGTGCGCTACCCGCCGCTCGGCGTGCGCGGCGTCGGCAGCGCGCTCGCCCGATCGTCGCGCTGGAACCGCATCCCGGACTACCTGGCCCGCGCTCACGATCTGGTGTCGTTGACCGTGCAGATCGAGACGGCGGAGGCGCTCGCCGGGGCGCGGGAGATCGCCGCGGTCGAGGGCGTCGACGCGTTGCTGGTCGGGCCGGCCGACTTGGCGGCCTCCCTCGGCCTGCTCGGGCAGCAGAACCATCCGGACGTCGTCGCGGCGGTCGAGCGCGTGATCCGTGCCGGGCGCGAGGCCGGCACCCCGGTCGGCGTCAACGCGTTCGACCCCGCGACCGCCGACCGGTACGCCCAGGCGGGAGCGGCCTTCCTGCTCGTCGGGTCGGACGTGACGCTGGTGGCTCGCGCGTCGGAGGCGCTCGCCGATCGGTTCGTCGGCTACTGATGCGGGCCGTTCGCAACTCCGGAGGTCCGCTGTCGGGCGCGGCGTGTCGCTCCGCAACTACGGACATTGCGGGGGTGTCCGCCGGATTCTCCGGAGTTACGGGCACCGGGGTCTGTTGGGCCGCGCTGTCTGTACGTCCGGAGGTCGGGGGCACGGTGGGTGGGAACTCCGGAGTTACGGAGGTTTGCCCGGCGTGTCGGATGGGGAATCCGGATCTGCGGTCGGCCCCCGGCGGCGGAATCGCGGGCACCTTGCCCCACCTCGATAGATCGTATACAATCTCGAATACGTTCAACACATCCCCGACGACGAGGAGCCTGCACCCGTGAGCGACATCGGCCGGCCAGGCAAGATCATCGCGGTGCACCTGAACTACCGATCGCGTGCCGCTCAGCGCGGCCGCACGCCCACGCAGCCCTCGTACTTCTTCAAGCCGGCATCGTCGGTCGCCGCGACGGGGGGCGAGCTGGAACGCCCTGCCGGCACCGAGCTGCTCGCCTTCGAGGGCGAGATCGCGCTGATCATCGGCCGTCCCACCCGCCGGGTCGCTCCGGAGGACGGCTGGGCCGCCGTCTCGGGCGTGACCGCGGCCGACGACTTCGGCCTCTACGACCTGCGGGCGGCCGACCGCGGCTCCAACGTCCGCTCGAAGGGCGGCGACGGCTTCACACCGTTGGGACCTGCGATCATCCCGGCCGCGTCCGTCGCGCCCGATGCCCTGCGTGTACGCACCTGGCTGAACGGCGAGCTCGTGCAGGAGGGCACGACGGACGACCTGCTCTTCCCATTCGGGCAGCTGGTCGCCGACCTCTCCCAGCTGATGACCCTGGAGCCAGGCGACGTCATCCTCACCGGCACCCCGGCCGGCTCGTCGGTCACGCAGCCCGGCGACGTGGTCGAGGTGGAGGTGGACGCACCGACCGCGCCTGGCGCGCCGACCTCCGGCCGCCTGGTCACCCGCATCACCGAGGGCACCGTCGCGTTCGGTGACTTCGGAACCAAGCCGAGTGTCGACGACCTGCAGCGGGCGGAAGCGTGGGCGCGGTCGAGCTCAGGGGCAGCGCGGAGCGATGCCGCGACCCCAGCGCCGAGGGAGCCTGCGACTGAGGACACCGCCACCCCAGCGCCGAGGGAGCCTGCGACCGCGGTTGAGAAGTCGCGCTTCGTGTTGACCGACGACCTCCGCGCCAAGCTCGCGAGCGTCGCCACCGCGACCCTCAGCTCTCAGCTTCGCAAGCGCGGCCTGAACAACGTGAGCATCGATGGCCTGACCTCCACGCGCCCCGACACCAAGGTGATCGGCACGGCGCGCACGCTGCGCTTCGTCCCCAATCGCGAGGATCTGTTCGCGGCTCACGGCGGCGGCTACAACGCCCAGAAGCGCGCGTTCGACTCCGTCGGTGAGGGCGAGGTGCTCGTCATCGAGGCCAGGGGCGAGCGCGGCAGCGGCACCGTGGGCGACGTGCTTGCCCTGCGCGCGCAGGTCAACGGCGCCGCCGGCATCGTGACCGACGGCGGAGTGCGCGACCTCGCGGTCGTCGCCGCCCTCGACATCCCGACCTACTCGGCCGGACCGCACCCCGCGGTGCTCGGCCGCAAGCACGTGCCGTGGGACACCGACCTCACGATCGCCTGCGGGGGCGCTGTCGTGCAGCCCGGCGACGTGATCGTGGGCGACGCCGACGGCCTGCTCGTCATCCCGCCCTCCCTCGTCGAGGAGGTCGTGGCCGACGCGATCGAGCAGGAGGGCGAGGAGGTGTTCATCGCCGAGATGGTCGCCGCCGGCGAGCGCGTCGAGGGACTGTTCCCGATGAACGCCGCGTGGAAGGAGAGGTACGCCGCATGGCTGACGCAGCGCTGAAGCCTGCCACAGCGCTGAAGCCTGACACAACGCTGAAGTCGGTCGCGCCGAGCAAATCGCAGCTCGCCTACGCGTTCATCCGCGAGCGGATCGAGGACGGCCGCTACGTCTCGGGCTACCGGCTGGTGCTCGGGTCGATCGCGGGCGAACTCGGCATCAGCGTCGTGCCGGTGCGCGAGGCGATCCGGCGGCTGGAGGCCGAGGGGCTCGTGACGTTCGAGAAGAACGTCGGGGCTCAGGTCGCCTTCCTGCACCCCACCGAGTACACGTACACGATGGAGACGCTCGCGCTCGTCGAGGGCGCGGCCACACAGCTGTCCGCTCCACGTCTCACCGCCGAGCACTTCCGTCGCGCACGCCAGGTCAACGACGCGATGATCGCGAGCCTCGACGTCTTCGACCCGCACCGCTTCACGCTGCTCAATCAGGAGTTCCACTGGGTGCTGTACGAGGAGTGCCCGAACCCGCACATCCTCGACCTCGTGCACCGGGGCTGGAACCGGCTCGCCGTCCTCCGCGATTCCGTCTTCGGCTTCGTGCCGGGTCGCGCCCGCGAGTCGGTCGCCGAGCACGAGCACATCGTCTCCCTCATCGAGTCGGGCGCCGAGCCGCTCGAGATCGAGCTCGCCGCCCGCCGGCATCGGCTGGCCACACTGGACGCCTTCCATGCCTATCAGCGCAGTCATGCGTATCAGGACGAGCACGCCCGCCACTGACCCACCGACGCCCAGACCCATTCTTCAGAGACAAGGAGGCCGCGCATGGCGCAGCACTACGTTCCCGAGAACCTCCCCGCGACCATCCAGCACTTCATCGATGGGGCGTTCGTGGACAGTGTCTCCGGCGCGACCTTCGACGTGCTCGATCCGGTGTCCAACCGGACCTATGTGCAGGCCGCCGCCGGGCAGAAGGAGGACATCGACCTCGCTGTCGTCGCCGCCACCCGTGCCTTCAGGCAGGGTCCGTGGCCGCGGATGAAGCCGCGCGAGCGCGCCCGCGTGCTGAACCGCATCGCCGACGCCGTGGAGGCCCAGGACGCCCGGCTCGCCGAACTCGAGACCTTCGACACCGGCCTCCCGATCACGCAGGCGCTCGGTCAGGCCCGTCGGGCCGCGGAGAACTTCCGGTTCTTCGCCGACCTCATCGTCGCCCAGGCCGACGACGCCTACAAGGTGCCGGGCAGCCAACTCAACTACGTCAACCGCAAGCCGATCGGCGTCGCCGGTCTGATCACGCCGTGGAACACGCCGTTCATGCTGGAGAGCTGGAAGCTCGCCCCCGCACTCGCGACCGGCAACACGGTCGTGCTCAAGCCGGCCGAGTTCACGCCGCTGTCGGCGAGCCTGTGGGCTGAGATCTTCCGCGAGGCGGGCGTGCCCGACGGTGTCTTCAACCTGGTCAACGGTCTGGGCGAGGAGGCCGGCGACGCGCTCGTGAAGCACCCGGACGTGCCACTCATCTCGTTCACCGGCGAGAGCCGCACCGGGCAACTCATCTTCGCCAACGCGGCCCCGTTCCTGAAGGGCCTGTCGATGGAGCTCGGCGGCAAGTCGCCGGTTGTCGTTTTCGCCGACGCCGACCTCGACGCCGCGATCGACTCGACCCTGTTCGGCGTCTTCTCATTGAACGGCGAGCGCTGCACCGCCGGGTCGCGCATCCTCGTCGAGCGGGCGATCTACGACGAGTTCTGCGAGCGCTACGCCGCCCGCGCGAAGAACATCGTGGTCGGCGACCCGCACGACCCGACGACCGAGGTCGGCGCGCTGGTGCACCCGGAGCACTTCGACAAGGTCATGAGCTATGTCGAGATCGGCATGGGGGAGGGCCGCCTTCTGGCCGGAGGCGGCCGCCCGGAGGGTCTCGAGCACGGCAACTACGTGGCGCCGACCGTGTTCGCCGATGTGAAGCCCGACGCGCGGATCTTCCAGGAGGAGATCTTCGGCCCGGTCGTCGCGATCACCCCGTTCGACTCCGACGCGGAGGCGCTCGAGCTCGCCAACGGCGTCCGTTACGGGCTCGCCGCGTACCTCTGGACCAACGATCTGGAGCGCGCGCACACCTTCGCCCACAACGTGGAGGCCGGGATGGTGTGGCTCAACTCGCACAACGTCCGCGACCTCCGCACCCCGTTCGGCGGCGTGAAGGCCTCCGGCCTCGGGCACGAAGGCGGCTACCGCTCCATCGACTTCTACACCGACCAGCAGGCTGTTCACATCACGCTCGGCCCTGTCCACACCACCCGGTTCGGCGCCGACTGACGCCTCCGATCCACCCAGACCGCACTCCACCCAGACCGCACTCGACCCAGGCCGCACTCGACCCAGGCCGCACTCGACCCAGGCCGCACTCGACCCAGGCCGCACTCGACCCAGACCGCACTCCACCCAGACCGCACTCCACCCAGACCGCACTCAACGCAGAGGAAGCGCAGCACCATGAGCATCACCCCCGACAGCCCGGAGCCCGTGGTCGGGCTGACCGACCCCATCCCCGCACCAACCGACCGCATCCCGACCCCAGAGGCCGCGCCGCCTGACATCGTGCGCTGCGCGTACATGGAGATCGTGGTCACCGACCTCGCGGCGAGCCGCAACTTCTACGTGAACGTGCTCGACTTAGTCGTGACCGAGGAGGACGAGAACGCCGTCTACCTGAGGTCGTTGGAGGAGTTCATCCACCACAATCTGGTGCTGCGCAAAGGGCCGGTGGCTGCGGTCGCGGCTTTCGCCTACCGGGTCCGCACGCCGGAAGACCTCGACCGCGCCGTCGAGTTCTACACCGAGCTCGGCTGCCGCGTCGAGCGTCGCGCCGAGGGCTTCACCAAGGGCGTCGGCGACAGCGTCCGCGTGGAGGATCCGCTCGGTTTCCCGTACGAGTTCTTCTACGAGGTCGAGCACGTCGAGCGGCTGGCCTGGCGCTACGACCTCCACACCCCGGGCGCTCTCGTGCGGCTCGACCACTTCAACCAGGTCACCCCCGACGTGCCGCGCGCCGTCGCGTACATGGAGGACCTCGGCTTCCGCGTCACGGAGGACATCCAGGACGAGGCAGGTACCACGTACGCCGCGTGGATGCGCCGCAAGCCGACCGTGCACGACACCGCCCTGACCGGTGGCGAC
Organism: Leifsonia sp. McL0607; assembly: GCF_049993355.1. Classification (GTDB taxonomy): domain Bacteria; phylum Actinomycetota; class Actinomycetes; order Actinomycetales; family Microbacteriaceae; genus Leifsonia. The sequence continues at coordinate 2,030,036 of NZ_CP188253.1, forward strand.
GGGCCGCGCATGCACCACATCGCGTTCGCCACGCACGAGAAGCACAACATCATCGCCATCTGCGACAAGCTGGGCGCCCTCCGCCTGAGCGACGTCATCGAGCGCGGCCCCGGCCGGCACGGGGTCTCCAACGCGTTCTACCTCTACGTGCGCGACCCCGACGGCCACCGGGTCGAGATCTACACGCAGGACTACTACACAGGTGACCCGGACAACCCGGTCGTCACCTGGGACGTTCACGACAACCAGCGCCGCGACTGGTGGGGCAACCCGGTCGTGCCCTCCTGGTACACCGACGCCTCCCTCGTGCTGGATCTCGACGGCAACCCGCAGCCGCTCACCACGCGCACCGACGACTCCGAGCTGGAGGTCACCATCGGCGCCGACGGCTTCTCGTACACCCGCAAGGACGAGGAGGCCAGAGGCTTCAAGCTCGGCGCGCAGGTCTGATCGGCTTCCCCATCGCCGAAGGGCACGTTAACGCCGCTAAAACTGCGTTTTGGGGGCGTTAACGTGCCCCTCGGTCACTTGTCGGTGGTCGGGAGGTGCCGGCTGCGGTGGAGCTCGTACGACCGTGTCGGGGCCTCCGGGTCGGCTCCGTCGGCGATCGGGCGGTCGGCCATGAATCGCTTGATCAGCCGGGCGAGCTCATCGGGCTCACTGAAGTTGATCGCGTGCGCGGCGCCCTCGAGCCGGACGATCAGCACGTGGTTGTCCGTCTCCGCCGCGATCGCGCGCACCCGCTCCGGATCGGGCATCAACGGATCGCGGTCGCCGATCACGACCAGCGTCGGAACACTCAACTCCAGCAGCCGTTCGAGCGACGGGTAGTTGGTGAGCGCGTCGAACATGATGATCGTGCTCGGGATGCCGAACCGGAGGTAGTCGGGCACCGCGACCCGGGCCAACCGCATGGGCTCGCGCCCGCCGTCGCGCGCGAGCTGCATCACCGCCCGCGTCATCGGACGGTTGAAGGCGCCGCCCGCCGGCGACACCAGCACGGCCCGCTCGATCCGATCGGGGTAGTGGTGCGCGAACTCCAGGATCACCGGGCAGCCCATCGAATTGCCCACGAGAGTCGCTCGTTCGACGCCGCGATCGTCGAGGAACCGCACTGCCGCGTGGGCCAGGTCGGGCACGTCGAGTCCGCGCGGCGAGCCGCCGCTGCGACCGAAACCGGGGAGGTCGGGGACGAACGTGTGGAAGGTGTCGACGAGCCGCTCGGCGGTCGGCAGCAGGTAGCGGCCCGAGAGCCCGAAGCCGTGCACGTGCATCATGACGGGCGCGTCGGGCGGGCCGGGCGCCTCCCGGTAGAAGACGTCCACGCCGTCGATGCGGGTCCAGTGCTCCGCCAGGCTCGACGCCGGACGGCGCGGAAGCCGCCGCGGTCGCCCAGGACCTTCCTCGCCGCTCACGCCCCCAGAGTGCTCCCGGGCGCCGCCCTGCGGCAAGCGCCGAGGGGCACGTAAACGTCCCTGAACGAGTGCTTCAACGGCGCTTACGTGCCCCTCGTCGATGGCGCGGCCCACGTCGACTAGCGTTCTCTGAGGGGCGTCGGCGGACGTCCCCCAGAGCCACGTGAGGAAGGTGCGTCGATGATCGCAGGGATCGAGACCGGCGGGACGAAGATCGTCTGCGGTGTCGCCGACCGGGAGAACCTGACCGAACCCACGTCGATCCGCCGGTTCCCGACGACGACGCCGGAGGAGACCCTCAGCCGCATCGCCGACTTCTTGGCAGAGGTCGGCCCCGTGGAGGCCGTCGGCATCGCCTCCTTCGGCCCGGTCGACGCCGACCCGGCGTCGCCGCACTACGGCTTCGTGACCTCCACCCCCAAGCCGGGCTGGAAGGACACCGACGTGCTCTCCGCGGTGTGTGCCGCGGCGAACGCCCCCGCGGCGTTCGTCAGCGACGTCACGGGCGCCGCGATCGGCGAGTTCCGCGCCGGCGCCGGGCGCGGAGCGCGCAACGTCGGCTACGCGACGATCGGCACCGGTGTCGGCGTCGGCCTGGTGGTCGACGGCCACCCGCTCACGGGCAACGGCTGGCCGGAGCTCGGGCACCTGCTGGTGCGCCGCCACCCGGCCGACCGCTTCGAGGGGCACTGCCCGTACCACGGCGACTGCCTGGAGGGCCTCACCGCCGGACCGGCCGTAATGGCCCGCTGGGGCGTCGACGCGTCGTCGTTCCCGGCGGAGCAGAAGGACGAGGCGTTCGACATCCTCGCCTACTACATCGCGCAGCTCGCGTGGACGACGGTGGTGACCCTCGGCCTCGACCGCCTCGTGCTCGGCGGCGGCGTGATGCTCGCGCCCGGGCTGCTCGAGCGCACCTGGCCGGCGCTGACCTCCATCGCCGGAGGCTACGGCCCGCCGCAGGTCGCGACGGGCGACCCGCGCGACCTCCTCGTCACCCCGGGGCTGGAGGGGACGTCGGGGCTGGTCGGCGCGCTCAGCCTGGCCGCCGACCTGAGCCAGATCTGAACGCGACGCTGTCGGCAACTCCGGAGGTCTCACCGGACACGCCGCTGCGGAGTCCGTCACTCCGGACATCCAGGCCGGGGAACGGAGGAACTCCGGAGTTAGTGCGCGCGGCGCGCGGAGTTCGCAACTCCGGAGATTCGGGCGGTGGAGGGGCGGAACCCCGGAGTTACGGGCAGACACGCCGGACGCCGGGCCGGGTCTCCGGAGTTGCCGGCGGCGGGAACGGTCAGATCTCGACGTCGCTGCCCATGGTGACCGTGCGGAGGGCGGGGAGGCCGAACCGGGCCGCCGGGTCGGCCGCGTTGTGGGCGAGCGCCACGAACAGCCCGCGCCGCCACGGGACCATGCCGTGGTGGCGGGTCACCCGGATCGCCCCGCGGGAGACGAAGTACGACGCCTTCTTGAAGTTCGCCGAGTCGAGCGGCAGCACTCCCACCCGCACGGCGGACCGGAGGGCGCGGGGGATGTCGGGGTCGTCGGAGAAGCCGAACCGGATGCCGAGGAACTCGATCCCGTCGTCGGCGTAGCCGAGGGCGTCGTACTCGAAGGCCTCCTCGGTCGGCACGTGAGGCACCTGTGCGACGCTCACCGCGACGATGATCACGTGCTCGTGCAGGATGTGGTTGTGCTTGACGTTGGCCCGCAGGGCCAGCGGGGTCGTGTCCTTGTTCGGGTGCGGGAAGATCGCGATCCCCGGAACCCGCGGCAGGTGCAGCCGCCGCACCTCCTCGATGAAGTCGGCGAGCGAGCCCTCCTTGTGTTTGCGGTCCGACTGCACCAGGTATCGTCCGCGACGCCACGTCGTCATGATCAGGATGACGACGCCGGCGATCAGCAGCGGCACCCAGCCGCCGTTGATGATCTTGGAGAGGTTGCCTGCCAGGAACGAGAGCTCGAGACCGCCGAAGGCGACGGCGGCCAGCACGATCTTCCACGGCGCCCAGTGCCAGAGCGGGCGCGCGACCAGCAGCAGCAGCACTGTGTCGACGACCAGCGCGCCGGTGACGGAGATGCCGTACGCGGTCGACAGCCGGTCGGAGGAGCCGAACGAGAGCGTCACCGCCATGACGCCGATGAACAGCAGGATGGTGACGGCCGGCATGTAGATCTGGCCGCCCTCGCGCAGGGAGGTCTGCTGGATCTTCAGCGGTGGCAGGAGGCCGAGCTGCACCGCCTGCCGCGACAGCGAGTAGGCCCCCGAGATGACGGCCTGGCTCGCGATGACGGTCGCAGCAGTGGCGAGGATGACGACCGGCAGACGCCCCCACTCGGGGATGAGGAGGAAGAACGGGTTGGCTCGCGTGGCCGGGTCGTGCAGCACGAGCGCGGCTTGCCCGAGGTAGTTGAGCACGAGCGCTGGGAAGACCAGGAAGAACCAGGCCCGGCTGATCGGCGACCGGCCGAAGTGGCCCATGTCGGCGTAGAGCGCCTCCGCACCGGTGATGACGAGGACGACAGCGCCCAGCGCGACGAAGGAGAGCACGGGACGGTCGACGATGAAGGCGACGGCGTAGGTCGGCGAGAGGCCGAGCAGCACCGCGGGGAACTGGATGATCATCGCCAGTCCGGCCGCGGCGATGACGACGAACCACAGCACCATGACCGGGCCGAACAGCGTGCCGACCCGTCCGGTGCCGAACCGTTGCACCGCGAAGAGCGCGATCAGGATGACCGCCGCGATCGGGATGACGAGATGCGAGATCGCCGGGACGGTGACGTGGAGGCCCTCGACCGCGGAAAGCACGCTGATCGCGGGGGTGATGATCGAGTCGCCGTAGAAGAGGGCGACGCCGACGATCCCGATCACGAGCAGGGTGCCGGCCTTGCCCGCCTTCGACGCGTAGAGCCGCTGCGCGAGCGCCGCCAGGGCCATCACGCCGCCCTCGCCGTCGTTGTCCGCGCGCATCAGGATGCCGATGTACTTGATCGAGACGATGATCGTGACGCTCCAGAAGATCAGGGAGATCACGCCGAAGACATCGTCCTGCTGTGCCCTGACTGCTCCGCCGTCCAGGAGGAACACGGTCTTCAGGGCGTACAGCGGGCTCGTGCCGATGTCGCCGAAGACCACGCCGAGAGCCGCGAGGGCAGCGGCGAACATGACCCGCTTGCGGCGATCCGTCCGCGCCGGGGCTGGGGTCTCGTCGTCCACATCGTCGTGCGTGACGGCAGGGTGTTTCTCGTGCACGCGGGACACGCTACCCCGGTTGTGCTGCGGCGCTATTGCATGAGCGGCACGGCGGGCGGAGCCGGCGGTCTGAGAGAGTCCGCAGGGAGCGTTCACCGGCCGGTCGTCGCCGGTTCACCGTGGTGTCTCGTACTCGTACACCCCGGCACTGGCCGGTACCGGCCAGTGCCGGTGTCGGCGCTCGACTACGCCGACTCGGGATCGGGGAAGTGCCAGGGGTGAGTTCTCGCGACGCGTTACGGACGGCGGTCCGGTCCTCTTTGGGGACCGGACCGTCGCTCGCCTCGATCGACCTGGATGGGAGACCGTGTTAATTGTCTTCGCGACGGGCCTTAATTTAACGAGCATGGTGAGTCTCGGTTTATGCTTGATCACCTGGAGTTTTGTAGTGCGAGAATTAATTACGTCCCTCATGAGTCGAAAGTAGCGATGTGGAAGCGATCACGTACCCCAGGTTCGAGTTCGACTCCGAGCTGAGCAATGCCATCATCAGTCTCGAACGCGCCAGAGCCGAACTGGATCACGGAACCACACCGCCGATCGTCTTCTTCCAGCTCAAAGAACTCTTCGAGCTACTGACGAGCATCATGTCTGCGCGCATCGAGGGAAATCGCACGTCCCTGTTGGACGCGGTCACCGGCGCGATGGAAGGACGCAGCAGCGATACCGCACCCACCGAGGGTGTCTCGGAGATCCTCAACATACAACGGGGGATGGCCTTCATCGAGGCGCACGCGAACGATGGTCCTCTCACGCACAATTTCGTTCGCGAGCTACACAGGATCGTCGTCGCGGGCCTTCACCGCGAGGGAGATCTCACCCCTGGCGCGTATCGGCTCGGTGAAGTCACCATCAGTCAGGCGCAGCATCGACCTCCGTTTCCGACGGATGTGTTCTCTGATATGTCCCAGCTGCTCGATTTAGCCAACGAAGTCGTCGAACCTCATAAACAACTTCTTCAGTCCGCGATCGTCCACCACCGTTTTCTGTGGATACATCCGTTCGGCAATGGCAACGGCAGGGTGTCGCGGCTGCTCACGTACGCGATGCTCATCCGGCAGGGATTCGTTTCGACTACGAGTTACCGCCCGATCAACCCGACGGCGGTATTCGGGGCGGACAGGAGCGGGTACTACGACAATCTCGCCCAGGCTGATCGACTCGACAACGATGGGCTGATCGCGTGGTGCACCTTCGTACTCGAGGGTCTCAACACGGATCTCGACCGTCTGCGTTCGCTTCGCGACAACTCATTCGTGACAAAAGGTCTCCTCCACCCGGCCATCGAGCGTCTTCACGACTCGGGCCGCGTGACAACCCGAGAGCGGGACGCGCTTCGGATCGTCGCGGACCGGTCGATCGTCAAGGCCGGAGAGCTGGAGTCCGCTTTTCCCGGATCTGCGTCGACCCGAAGCCAGGCCATCAAGAGACTGTGGGACCGAGGCCTCCTTGCTCACGCCGAGGGGCCGCGAAGCTACAGGCTGGTCTTCGCGCCGAGCGAGTTGACTCTGCACCTGATCTATCAGCTTGACCGGGCCGGTTTCCTCCCGAGCATCCTCAAGGACGACCTCGTCTGACGCGTCCGCGCGGTCAGCGATATCGGTAGAGGCGGACCCGTTGCACCGCGAACCGACCCGGCTCGAGTCGCACGTGCCTGCCCTGGTGGGTCTGATCGCCGTTGAGCCAGCGTCGGTGCCGCCAGGTCACGCCGGCGCCGTCCTCCGCCTCGAAGCGGCCCTCCGCGCACGAGAGGATGCCGATCAGGTCGCCGGCCGGGTCGATGTCGTGGAAGGTCAGCGTCACGCCGATGCCGGCGACCACGAGCTCGTCGGGCGCGGTGCGCACGACGAGCGCTGCCGCGGGCAGCCGCGTGCTGCCGCGGGCGTCCCCGGACTCGTTGATGACGCCGTCGGCCAGGTCGGGCGCGGGGGAGTGCTCGTACGTCGCCTCGAGAATCACGTCGTCGAGACGCACGCGGTGCGGCGCGCGCAGGTCGTCGGTCGGCGGGAGGAGTCCGGTCATGGTGCCGGCCCCGGCATGCTCGGCGATGAGGGGGGAGAGCTGTCTCACGACGTCGAACGCCTGGGCCAGGTAGCCGGCGGCCTCGTCGGAGATCGTCTCGATGCCGAACGGGGAGAAGCCGAGAGCGCCGTGCGTGCCGTACGCGTAGAGGGCGTTCGCCGCGGCGTCGATGCTGCGCAACGCCTCCGCCACGAAGAGCGGGTTGCCCGCGGCGACGTACGCGTCGGCCCAGTCGGCGAAGTTCGGGAAGTAGATGTCGGGTGCGAGGAAGTCGAGGCTCGGTGCTCCTGCGCGCCAGATGTCGGCGAGGTGCGGCAGCGGTCCGGCGCTCGGGTACTGTCCCGGCTGCGCTCCCGGCCGGATGAGCGCGGCGTTCGTGTACATCGGGAGGGCGAGCTCGGACTTCCCCGCGACAGTCACGTGCTCGACGTACCGGGCGAAGGCCCAGGCCATGAAGCGTTCGTCGGTGGCGGGGGAGTCGCCGAAGACCTCGGTCCAGGTCCCCGGCTCGGCGTCCCGCGGCAGTGCGCCTTCCGGAACGGCGCCGCGGAAGGCCGCTTCGGCCGCGTCGCTGTGGTCCCGTGCCTGGGGGATCATGCCGATCTCGTTCTCGACCTGGACGAGGATGACCGTGTGCTGACGATCGACCTCGCGCAGGTGGCGCATGAGGGCGGAGAACGCGTGGGCGTCGGCGTCGCGGTTGGCGTCGGAGAACGGGGTGAGGATCTCCAGTGCCCGGCCGTCGGAGGTGCGCGCCCGCGGAAAGCGGCGGGTGTCCGACTTCGCCCAGCCCGGGATGTAGCACGACATGCTGTTCTTCCAGCTTCCGAACCAGAGCAGCACCAGGCGCAGGCCGTGCTCGCGCGCGTCGTCGAGGAGTTCGTCCACGAGCGTCCAGTCGAAATCGCCCTCCGCCGGCTCCACGACGTCCCAGTAGACAGGAGCGAGCACGGTGTTGATCCCGAGGCTCTCGAGCTTCGGCCAGAACTCGGCCAGGTAGCTGCGCTCGGCGCCCGAGTTGGTGAGCTCACCGCCGCGGATGACGAAGGGGGCGCCGTCGACGATCAGTCGAGCCGCGGGGCCGCTGCGGTCGAGTCGGGGGAGGTTCGTCGTCTTCACCAGTCGTGCACCGTCCCATCGACGAGGCGGTTGACCGGGAGGTAGCGCGGCACGTACGGGAACCGGGCAGCCGCGACCTCGTCGAACTCGACCCCGAGTCCAGGGCCGTCGCCCGGATGCAGGTACCCGTCGTGGAACCGGTAACCGGTGCGGAACACCTCCTCGGCGGGCGACGGATGCGGCATGTACTCCTGGATGCCGAAGTTCGGCACCGCGAGGTCGATGTGGAGGGCGGCGGCCAGCGAGATCGGGGAGAGGTCGGTCGCTCCGTGCGACCCTGTGCGGACGCCGTACAGCTCGGCGAGAGCGAAGATCCGGCGCAGGTGCGTGATCCCACCCGCATGTGTCACCGACGCGCGGACGTAGTCGATGAGCCGTTCGGTGATCAGCTGCTGGCAGTCCCAGATCGAGTTGAAGATCTCGCCAACGGCAAGCGGTGTGGCCGTGTGCGAGCGGATCAGGCGGAAGGCGCCCTGGTCCTCCGCCGGCGTGGGATCCTCCAGCCACCACATCCGGTACGGCTCGAGCTGCGCGCCGAGACGCGCCGCCTCGATGGGCGTCAGCCGGTGGTGCGCGTCGTGGAGCAGGTGGACGCCGTAGCCGAACTGCTCGCGCACATGGCTCACGAGCCGCGGCGCGAAGTCCAGGTAGAGCGCCGAGTCCCAGACGTCCTCCTCCGGCAGCGATCCGCTCGCGGGCTCGTACGTCGCAGCCGATCCGGCCGCGATCCCGTAGGTGTGGTCGAGCCCGGGAACGGAGGCCTGAACCCGGATCGCCTTGTAGCCGGTGTCCAGGTACTTCTGCACCGACCCGTCGAGGACGTCGAACGTGTGCCCGCTCGCATGGCCGTAGACGAGCACGCCGTCTCGGGAGGCGCCGCCGAGCAGCTCGTACACCGGGAGACCGGCGATCTTGCCCTTGATGTCCCACAGCGCCATGTCGACGGCGGCGATCGCGGTCATCGCGATAGCGCCCCGGCGCCAGTAGGAGCCCTTGTAGAGATAGTTCCAGGTGTCCTCGATGCGGCGCGCATCGCGTCCGATCAGCAGCGGCCGAATGTGGTCGGTGAGGGTGCTTGCCACCGCGAGCTCCCGGCCGTTGAGCGTGGCGTCGCCGACTCCGACGACGCCGTCTTCGGTCTCGATCACCAAGGTGACGAAATTGCGGCCGGGCGCGGTGACGACGACGCGGGCGTCGGTGATCTTCATGTGCCTGTCCAGGTCCTTCCGGTCGGCGGTAGGACTACCATACAAGTGCTGCAATCCCAGTATCAACCGACCGCCTATACTCGGGCCATGAACACCACGTCTGGAGAGCGCAGCTCCACCCGGGGGCGCGTGCTCGCCCAGCTGCGCCAGCGCATCGTCTCCCTCGACCTGGCCCCACGCACCTCCCTGTCGGAGAACGACCTCGCGAGCGAGCTCGGCGTGAGCAGGACTCCCGTGCGGGAGAGTCTGATCATCCTGCGCGAGGAGGGACTCGTTCGCGTCTACCCGCAGATCGGCTCGTTCGTGGCCCCGATCGATGTCGGCCGCGTCGCCGAGGCGCAGTTCGTCCGTGAGGCGCTCGAGTGCGCCGCGCTGGGCGAAGTCGCGCCCGCCGTGTCCGCGGACCTCCTCACGGCGCTGGACGAGAGCCTGGAGGCGCAGCGGATCGCGGCGCGCGAGGGGGACAGCGAGCGCTTCTTCGAACTCGACGAGGAGTTCCACCTGCACCTGCTGCGGCTCTCGGGGCACGACGGCATCTGGTCGACGGTCGTCGCGGAGAAGACCCACCTGGACAGGGCGCGCCGTCTCAGCCTGGTCGACGCGCGCCCGCTCGACAGCTTGATCGAGCAGCACGCGGCCGTCGTCGATGCGGTACGGGATGGTCGGGTCGAGACCGCGGTCGAGGCCCTCCGCGAGCATCTGCGCATGGTGTTCGAAGACATCGAGCAGATCCGGGCGAGGCATCCGGAGCTCTTCTCGACGGGCGACGACCGGCCCACCCGTCGAATGGTCGCGACGCTCTCCTGACCCTACCGCCGCGGAGCCGAAGCCGCCCGGGCGCATTGACACATCCTGCATGCTACTGCTTGTATGGCAGTCTCGGTCGCGCAGTTGCAGAGCCAGGGCGGTTCGACGACGGCGACGAACAGTCGAAGGAGAACGAGATGAAGAGCAGGACACGCCGGCTGGCGCTGGCCGTCGCCGCGCTCGCGGCGGCCGCCTCGCTGGCAGGATGCAGTGCGGGAGCGGACGCAGGCGGGAGCTCGAGCAGTTCGACCACCCTCACGTTCTGGTCGTGGAACGATATGGGCCCCGCCACTGCGGCGTGGAACAAAGCGAACCCCGACCTCCAGGTGCGGTTCGAGAAGCTCGCCTCCCAGCAGGACTATTTCAGCAAGGTCTCCGCGGCCGTGAAGTCCGGCAAGAACGCCCCCGACGTGGTGCAGGTCGACTACACCAATCTGCCGTCGAACATCGTGGCAGGGCTCCTGCAAGACATCTCCGCCCACACCGCTGACGTGAAGACCCGGTTCAGCGCGGCCAACTGGAACCAGGTCGAGGTCGGAGCGGGCGTGTACGGCATCCCCCAGGACACCGCGCCGCTCGTGCTCTACTACCGCGCGGACGTCTTCGAGCAGAACGGCCTGGCCGTGCCGGAGACGTGGGCGGACTACGAGAAGGCTGCCGCCGTCATCAAGACGCAGCAGCCGGACTCCTACATCTCGTCGTTCGCCAGCAACGGGGCCGCGTGGTTCGCGGCACTGTGTCAGCAGAACGGTGCCCAGTGGTACACGGTCAACAAGACCTCCTGGTCCGTCGAAATCGACGACCCGCGGTGCACGGCCGTCGCCGACTACTGGCAGGGCATGCTCGACAAGCAGTACGTCAAGGGCGACCAGAACTGGCAGCCGGCGTGGTTCAAGCGGTTCGCCGACGGCACGTACGTCACCTGGATCGGACCGGCATGGGGCACGGCCGCGCTGAAGACCAACGCCCCGGACCTGAGCGGCAAGTGGGCCGTCGCCCAACTCCCGACCTGGAAGGCCGCGGAGAACACATCGGCGTTCTGGGGCGGCTCCGCACTGTCGGTGACGACGAGCTCGACGAAGGTGGCGGAGGCCGTGAAGTTCATCACCTGGATCAACACTTCCTCCGAGGCCCAGAAGCTGCTCAACGACGAGCTCGGGATCTTCCCGTCCGCCGAGAACGGCAGCTCGCTGGCCGCGTTCACCGCGCCCGACTCGTACTTCTCCGGCCAGAAGCTCGGCCCGGTGTTCGCCGAGGCGTCGTCCGGAACGGCATCGTCGTGGACCTGGGGTCCGACCGAGACCGACACCGAGGGCGTTCTCAACGACGGTTTCGCGAGCGTGATCAACGGTACGACGACGCTGAACGACGTGCTGAGCGAAGCGCAAAAGCAGACGGTCGCCGCCATGAAGCAGAAGGGGCTCGAGGTCGAGTAGCCGTGTCAAGCTCCCTCCTCACGGCGGAGACGAGGACGGCCAGGAGGAAAGGGGCTTCCCGGGACTGGCGTTTCGCCTGGATCTTCCTGGCCCCCTTCCTCCTGCTCTTCCTGCTGTTCCGCATCGTCCCCGTGGTGTTCGCCATCGGGCAGAGTCTGTTCACCCAGACCAGCAGCGGCACCGGCTTCGGCGCCGCCACCGTGGACTTCGCCGGGTTGGCGAACTACGCTCGCGCGCTGACGGATCCCACCCTCCTGACCGCCGCAGGGCGTGTCCTGCTCTACGGGCTCGTCCAGGTCCCGGTCATGCTGGTGCTCGCGCTGGCGATGGCGCTCCTGTTCGACTCCGGGATGGTGCGCCTGAGGCGCGCGCTCCAGCTCTTCTCGTTCCTCCCCTACGCGGTGCCGGGTGTGATCGGGTCGATCATCTGGGCGTTCCTCTACGTTCCGGGCATCAGCCCGATCGTGAACGCCCTGCAGGCATTGGACCTGCCGGCGGACTTCCTGTCGCCGCACACCGTGTTGTGGTCGATCGCGAACGTGACGACGTGGCAGTGGACCGGTTACAACATGATCATCATCTTCTCGGCGCTGCAGGCACTGCCGCGGGACATCTTCGAAGCCGCGAAACTGGACGGCGCGACGGGATGGCACGTCGCCAGGCTGATCAAGGTTCCGTTGGTCATGCCGGCGATCGTGCTGACCGCGCTGTTCTCGATCATCGGAACACTGCAGCTCTTCTCGGAGCCGATGGTCCTGAAGACCCTGACGGGCAACGTGACCTACAACTACACGCCGAACATGTTCGTCTACAACCTCGCGTTCGGTACCAACGACGCGTATTACGCCTCGGCGGTCTCCGTCGTGATGGCCGTCGCGACCTTCCTGCTGTCGCTCGGGCTGCTCAAACTGCTGCAGAGGAGATCGGACGATGACTGAGGCGCCGACCATCGAGACGACCGGGCAACCGGTCGACACCCGGCCACGCGCACCGCGGAGCACCCGCTCCGACGTCTCCGGCTCGCCGTCGCACACCCGCGCGGGCACGGCGATCCTGACCGCCGTGGCGATCGCCCTGGCGCTGTACTTCCTCATCCCGATCCTGTGGATGGGGTTCGCCTCGACCAAGAGCACCAGCGACCTGAACACCAGTTTCGGATTCTGGTTCGCTCAGCCGCATTTCGTGCAGAACGTCCAGGACCTCTTCGCCTACCAGGACGGCATCTTCTTCCGGTGGATGGGGAACTCGCTGATCTACTCCGGACTCGGCGCCCTGGGCGCGACGCTGATCTCGGCAGCAGCCGGGTACGCGCTGGCGAAATACTGGTTCCGCGGCCGTGACGCGATCATGGCGGTGATCCTCGGAGGCGTCCTGATCCCGGAGACGGTGCTGGCACTGCCCACCTACCTGCTGCTGAACTCGCTCGGCCTGGTGAACACCTACTGGGCGGTGCTCCTGCCGTGCCTGGGGAGCATCTTCGGCGTGTTCCTCTCCCGGATCTACATCTCGGCGTCCGTGCCCCGGGAGATCCTGGAAGCGGCACGCGTCGACGGCGCCGGAGAGTTCCGGGTCTTCGCGACGATCGTGATCCGGATGATCGTGCCGTGCCTGGTGACGATCTTCCTGTTCAACTTCATCTCGATCTGGAACAACTTCTTCCTCCCTCTCATCGTGCTGAACGACCAGAGCCTGTGGCCGGTCACGCTCGGGCTGTACTCCATGCAGCAGTCGGCCCAGAGCAGCCCGGACCTCGTGCGTCTGGTCGTCATGGGGTCGATGCTGTCGACCATCCCGCTCGTCGTCCTGTTCCTGACGCTTCAGCGCTACTGGCGCAGCGGCATCACCTCGGGGGCGCTGAAGTAGATGAGCGGCGATCCCTTCTTCGCGACGAGCGACCCGTGCTGGCTCGCATCGGCACTCCGTCATCCCGTGCGAGAGCGCACGGTCGACGTGCTCGGCGACGGGCCCCTGACGCGGACGGTCGCCGGGGAACTCGAGGCGATCGGCGCCCAGCGCGTGTCCCGGTCGCTTCGCCCCGGCAGCGATGTCGTCTTCGGGACGATCGACGCGTTGCGGGAGGCCGGGGTCGATCCCTCGGCCGTCGCCGCGCTCACGGAACGGTGCGTAGACATCACCGGCGAGGGCTTCGTGCTCCACGCCGTGGGCGAGACTCTCTACGTGACCGCGAACGGTGGACGCGGGCTGCTCTACGGCTTCTTCCGCCTCCTCCGCGAGCCCCTGCTCGGCGACGGGTGGGATGCGGGACTCGAGATCGTCGAGAGCCCCGTCCGGCCCATCCGGATGCTCGACCACTGGGACAACATGAACGCCGACGGCCCGATGGGCAGCGTCGAGCGGGGCTACGCCGGCCCGTCGATCTTCTTCCGCGACGGCCGGATCGTCGCCGACACGGGCCGGCTCGTCGACTACGCCCGGTTACTGGCCTCCATCGGGATCAACGCGGTGGCGATCAACAACGTCAACGTCCATGCCACGGAGGCGCGGCTCCTCGTCGACCATCTGGCGGATCTCACGGACGTGGCCGCCGTCTTCCGCCGCTACGGAATCGCGTTGTTCGTCAGCGTGGACTTCGCGGCTCCGCTGCAGGTCGGCGGCCTCGCGACCGCGGACCCGGCTGCGCCAGCGGTGCAGGCATGGTGGGCGGAGCTGACGGCGCTGGTCTACCGTGCCATCCCCGACTTCGGCGGCTATGTCGTGAAAGCCGACTCCGAGGGACGGCCCGGGCCGTTCGCGTACGGGCGCGGGCACGCGGACGGGGCGAACCTGCTCGCCAGGGCTCTGCGCCCCTTCGACGGCACGCTGTTCTGGCGATGCTTCGTCTACGACTCGCAGCAGGACTGGCGCGACCGTTCGACTGACCGCGCGCGTGCCGCCCACGATCACTTCGCGCCGCTCGATGGCACGTTCGACGACAACGTGGTCCTGCAGGTCAAGGCCGGCCCGATGGACTTCCAGGTCCGCGAGCCGGTCTCCCCGCTGCTCGGCGCGCTGGAGGCCACGAACCTCGTCGTCGAAATGCAGATCACCCAGGAGTACACCGGGCATCAGATCGACCTCTTCTACCTGCCGCGGACCTGGGAGGAGGTGCTCCGGTTCGATCTCGACGGACCAGAGGCGCCGCCCGGCGGCGAACGGACCGTCGCCGCCGTCACGGCGTCTCCGGATGGCGCGCGGCGGGTCGGAATGGTCGCCGTCTCGAATGTTGGGGTCGACCCATCGTGGACCGGACATCCGCTCGCCCAAGCGAACCTGTACGGCTTCGGGCGCCTGGCCTGGTCGAACGAGGTCTCGAGCTCCGAGATCCTGGACGAGTGGATCCGGCTCACGTTCGACGTCCCGGATCCTGAGGCGCGCGCGCTTCATGAGGTGATATGGCAGTCCCCCGTCGTGTACGAGGAGTACACGGCGCCGCTCGGCGTCGGCTGGATGGTCACCCCGCACGTGCACTACGGCCCGAGCGTGGACGGCTACGAGTACTCGCGGTGGGGGACGTACCATTTCGCGGACCACGCGGGCATCGGCGTCGACAGGACCGTCGCCACCGGCACAGGCTTCGCCGGACAGTACGCGCCCGGCTGGGCCGACTGCTACGAGAGCCCGGAGCGGTGCCCTGACGAGCTGCTGCTCTTCTTCCACCACGTGCCGTACGGGCATGTCCTCCACTCGGGCTCGACGGTCCTCCAGCACATCTACGACAGTCACTTCCGAGGTGTCGAGCGGGTGGAGGCGATGGTGCGGACCTGGGGTTCCCTGCGCGGCTCCGTGCCGGCCGCGGTGCACGCCGAGGTCGCCTCCCGACTCGATCGACAACTCGTCAACGCCCGGGACTGGCGCGACCAGGTGTGCACGTACTTCTACCGCTCGTCGGGCATACCGGACGAGCGCGGTCGGCGGATTTACTGATCGCGAAGGGATCAGCTCGAAACCGGGCGTGCGCCCTGTCCGCCCTCAGAGCCCTTCGGCGACATCGGCGGCCGCGTGCAGCCACGAGCGGCGGGTGCGCGGCGCGAGCGTGTCGAAGGCCAGTCGGCCGCCGTGCATCTCCGGATCGAACGGGATGGTGACCGCCCGGCGCGCGAGGGACGCAAAGCCCGCGGCGACTCTGCGGACGTTGGAGGCCGATCCGGTGCGCTCGGACTGCGACACGATGACGACGGCGTCCCGGGCGAGCCGCGCCGAGTTCGCGTCACGCTGCAGCAGCGCCTCCAGCAGCAGGGCTCCGGCCTCCGCATGCTCGCCCAGCGCCGTCGTGGCGATGACGAGCTGGTCGGTGTGGTCGATCATGCGCAGCCAGCGCTCGGCCGACTCGTCGTTGCCGCTGTCGATGAAGACGAGCCGGTAGAACTTGCTGGCGACCGTGTGCAGGCGGTCGAAGTCGGCGGAGGAGATGCGCTGCTCGGTCGCGAGCATCGTCGGGTTCGAGCGCAGCACGTCGTACTTGTCGGCGTTCTGGTGGTGCACGAAGCGCCCGATGTCGGCCGTGCGGGCCTCCGCCGAGAGCAACGAGTCCGTCGCGGGGAGCAGCGAATGCACCGTGGCGTCGTGGTCGTCCTGCTCGGTGCGCCAGCCGAGCGTTCCCCGGGTCTCGTTGTTGTCCCACGCGAGCACGCCGGAGCCGCCGTTGCGCGCGAACACGGCCGACAGGAGCGCCGTCGTCGGGGTCTTGTTGGCGCCGCCCTTGCCGTTGACGACCGCGATGGTTCGCGGCCCCGCCCAGTGCCGGCTGACCGCGTCGAGCTCCTCGCGCTCCCGCAGCTCCGCCGCCGAGGGCTCGAGCGGGATGCCGGCACGCGCCAGCGCCCCGCGGACGCCGCGGCGCGCGCGGTCGGTGCGCGGCTTCTCCGCGTACAGGAAGGACTCGCGCTCCAGCGCTTTCCGGGGCAGCAGCGCGACCGGCGCGGCGGGGGAGGCCGCGGCGGGAGCCGGTGCGGCATCGGCGTCGACCTCGGGAGGGAGTTCCTCCTCGTCGCCGATCGTTCCGTCGGGGTGCACGGCGAGCAGCCACTCGCCTTCGTCGTCGGACACCATGAGCTGCACGGGATGTCCGGCCGACGCGGCGATCTCGCCGACCCGGCTCAGCACGACCTCCCGCAGCCGTTGTGTGCTCTCCTCGGCGAACCATTCAGGCGCGCCGTCGATCGTGAGCTCGCCGGTCGCGTCCGGGCTGAAGCGCGCGCTGAGATGCGGGGACAGAGGCAGGTTGAGGGCCACGGGACTCCTTCCGGGTCGGCGCGGGGTGAAGCGCGCACACCGAGCGTGACGGTAGCCCGGTTCGTGACGTCCGTCCACTCCTCTTCAGGTGATTGCCAGATGCTCATTTCGGGTGACCGTCGTGTGGTTTCGCCGAGAAATGCTTGTATTTGCCCGCTTAAAATGCAAGCATATTGGTGGACAGAATCTATCGTCTGAGATCCCACGCGGGAGACCGCTCAGGGACCAAAAGGGGGAAACGCATGTCAACAACAGCGCCAGGAATCGCCCGAAGCCGAGGTCTGCGCGGAGCCATCGCAGCCGCGGCCATCATCGTCAGCAGTGCCGGTATGCTGCCGACCTCCACGCCGCACGCCGCCGCGGCATCCACCTTGGATTGCCCGTACCAGGATCCGGGCGGGATCACGCCTCCGGCGAAGGGGAAATGGAAAGTCGAATCCTCCTCGTCGGTGCTTGACGCGACGGGTGCGCCTGCGCGGACCTTCGCCGGATGGATGGTGCCGCAGGAGGTGCTCGAAGCAGGTGACACGACCTATGTCGGCTACTTCGACGCTCAGAAGCGCCTCACCATCGCCAAGCAGAAGGCCGGAGGGGCGTGGTCGTCGGTCACACTCGAGCGGACGCTGAACCTCGATTCGCACGCGCGGATCGTACTCGCGCTCGATACCAACGGCAATCTCCATGTCAAGACTCACACGGGCTCCAGCGACAAGCTCGAGTACTGGGTCACCACCGCTGGCGACGACCTGAAGACACTGAAAGCGGCCACGATGATCCCGAGGTGGACCGCGACGCACGACGGCGTCCAATATCCGATGGAGGATCTCGCCAACAGGTACAGCGAATTCTTCACGGGCGCCGACGGCGAGTTGTTCTTCCGCGGCCGGGTCGGGTCGGCGGGTGGGGCTAATACGATCGTGCTCGAGTACGACGCGGCCTCACGCGCGTGGCAGCTCCATCATCCCAAGACGGGATTCCATGGCCTTGCCATCGTCTTCAACGGATGGGCTCACGCGCCCTTCACGGCGGCTTATCCGTCGGAGCCGGTCAAGGGGCCCGATGGTCGTTTCCACATGATCTGGACGTGGCGCGGGGACTCGACGGCGGACAGCAACTCCGAGGTGCATTATGCGTCCAGCGCCGACATGCGCACCTGGTACAACATCAAGGGCGAAGCGGTCTTCACCAGGGGCGTCGTTCAGTTCACCCACGGTCTGAAGAGCACGATGGTCGATCCCGTCTCGTTCCACGGAGGGCTCCTCAACGGCACCGGGATGGCACTCGGCTTCGACGACAAGGGCAAGCCGCTGGTCTCCTACTACAAGTACGTCGGCACTGGTGCGGGCAAGACCACACAGCTGTTCACTGCCCGTCCGGAGGTCGGCACCGCCTCCGGCTGGAAGCTCACGCAGGTCTCCGCGTGGAAGGGTCTCTATGACCTCGAACGTCGCGAAGACTCCTTCGTCGGTGACATGAACATCATGACCATGAGCGCGTCCTCGGGGGCCGTGTTCGACGGAAAATACCTGACGCTGGACTACACCTGCCAAACGAAGCCTCACCGCCTGTATCTCGACCCGTCCACCGGTGCGCGGGTGGCTGATCTGCCGCTTCCCGACTCCTCCGCGTTGCCGGCGGAGATGCTCGCATCAGTCTTCGCTCGGGGGTACACGATCACGGCACGCCAGTCGTGGTCCCGGTCGTCGAATGACGAGGGTGCCACGGTCCTGGGCTGGGAGGCGGGTCCGTACAACGTCCGCGGCACCCAGGACAACTACACCAACTACCCGCGCGAGGGCTCGCCCTTGACGGTCTATCGCCTCGTGCGCCAGTAGTCTGTGCGCGGGCCGTCGTGTGAACGCGATGACAGGACACGCTGTGTCGCGCGGGCGCCGCGCGGCGTGTCCTGTCTGTTCGTTCGCGGGGGCGTCAAGCGCACACTCGGCCGAATCGTGGAGGGCTCACCGACCCCGCTTCCGCGTCAGGATCAGGTGCGCCACCATTGCGGTCCACCCGGTCTGGTGCGAGGCTCCGAGGCCCTGGCCGGTGTCGCCGTCGAAGTACTCGTAGAAGAGGATGTTGTCCTTCCAGCGCGGGTCCGCCGAGAGCAGTGGATAGCGGACGTCCGCGGGCCGGCGACCGTCGGGGCCGGGGAGGAACAGCGAGATCAGCCGGCGGGAGAGGTCGTCGGCGGCCTCCCCGGGGGTGAGCATGTTGCCGGAGCCGAGCGTATCCTCGATGCGCACGCCGGTCTCGCCGTGCGACTCGTAGTGCTGCAGGGCGGCGATGAGGAGGGCGTTGAGCGGGAACCACACCGGCCCGCGCCAGTTCGAGTTGCCGCCGAACAGCGGGGAGGTCGACTCGGCGGGCTCGTAGTCGACCGACGCCTCGACGCCGTCCACTTCCACCGTGAACGGGTGCTCGCGGTGGTAGGCCGAGACGCCGCGGATGCCGTGGGCGCTGAGCAGTCCCTCCGAGTTGAAGACCTGCTTCAGGATCCGGGTCAGCCGTTCGGGCGAGACCAGCGCGAGCAGGTACACCTGCTCGTCTCCGATCTGTCTGCGGTGGAACGACGCCCCGAGTTCCGGATGCTTCGCCAGGTAGCGGTTGAGCACCCGCCGGAACTCCGGGAGGGTCCGCACGCCCGGCTCGTCGTACGCGAGGGAGGCCACGACCGGCACCAGACCGACCAGCGAGCGCACCTTGAGCGGCACCTCCCGGCCGTCGGCCAGGTGCAGCACGTCGTAGAAGTAGGCGTCCTCGTCGTCCCACATCCCGGAGTTGTTGGCGGAGCCCGCGATGCGCAGGAACTGCTCGCCGAACTTCACGGCGATGTCTTCATAGACGTCGTTGCTGCGCGCGAGCCGCAGTGCGATCTCGAGGAGGTCGAGCGCATAGCTCGCCATCCAGCCGGTGGAGTCGGCCTGCTCGAGAGTCCCGACCTCCGGAGGCAGCGTCGACCGGTTGAGGGGCGCGATGTTGTCGAGGCCCATGAAGCCGCCCTCGAAGAGGTTGTCCTCGTCCTTGTCTTTGCTGTTCGTCCACCACGTGTAGTTGATCAGGAGCTTGTGGAGGATGCGGGCCAGGAAACCGAAGTCGGCGCCGCCGTCGATGAGGAACACCTGGATCGCCGCCCAGGCGTGCGTCGGCGGGTTGACGTCGGAGAAGTTCCACTCGTACGCGGGCAGCTGCCCGTTGGGGTGCATGTACCACTCGCGCAGCAGCAGGATCAGCTGGGCCTTGGCGAACGCCGGATCGATGTGCGCCATCGTCACGCAATGGAAGGCGAGATCCCACGCGGCGAACCAGGGGTACTCCCACGGGTCGGGCATCAGGATGACGTCGTCGGCGTCGAAGTGCCGCCACTGACCGTTGCGCACGCTGCCCCGGCCTGGAGGCGGGGGAGGGCTTCCGGGGTCGCCGTCGAGCCACTTGTTCACGTTGAAATGGAAGTACTGCTTCGACCAGAGCAGGCCGGCGAACGCTTGGCGCAGCACGCGGGCCTCGTGCGGGTCGGTCGGCGCGTTCGGCAGGCCGGTGTAGAACGCGTCGGCCTCCGCCGCGCGCTGGGCGACGACCTCGTCGAAGCCGGTGCCGAGCTTCTGAGCGTCGAGGGGTGCGGGCGCCGTCTCCGTGCCGGTCGCCTCAGTGCCGGTCAGCCGCACCCGGATCACACGGCTCTCGCCGGGGCCGAGCTCGAGAACATAGTGGAGGGCGGCCTTGGTGCCGGTCTGGGCCGGGTTCACGGTCGGGGCGCCGTCGACGACGTGGTCGTTGATTCCGTCCTTGGGGTAGGCGGAGGAGTCGTCGGCCGCGCCGAACAGGCGCGCGGTGTTCGTCTCGTTGTCGCAGAACAGGGCCTCCGGCGTGCCCTCTCCCCGCAGGGCCAGCGTGCCGGACGGCCCGGCGCCGAGGATGCGCTCGCCGTCCAGCCGCAGCGCCGGCTTCTCGACGTCGTAGCCCCACGACCAGGTGTTGCGGAACCAGAGCGTCGGCAGCACGTGCAGGTAGGCACGGTCGGGGCCGGCGTTCTCGACGGTGATGCGCATCAGGAGGTCGTGCGGGCCGTCCTTGGCGTAGTCGACCGTGACCACCCAGTACCGGCCGTCGTCGAACACGCCGGTGTCGACGAGCTCGTACTCGGGCTCGAGCCGGCTGCGGGACGCGTTCGTGGCGATGAGGTCGGCGTAGGGGTACTCCGCCTGCGGGTAGTGGTAGCGCCAGGTGTTCCAGGAATGGGTGGGAGTGCCGTGAAGGTACCACCAGTACTCCTTGACGTCCTCCCCGTGGTTGCCCTGAGGGCCGGCGAGGCCGAACATGCGCTCCTTGAGGATCGGGTCGCGCCCGTTCCACAGCGACAACCCGAGGCACCAGGTCTGCTGGAGGTCGGAGAAGGCCGCCATGGCGTCCTCGTTCCAGCGGAAGGCGCGGCTCCTGGCATGGTCGTGCGGGAAGAACTCCCACGCGTCGCCGTCGGCGCTGTAGTCCTCCCGGACGGTGCCCCAGGCCCGCTCGGCGACGTACGGACCCCAGTCCCTCCAGCCCTCCGAGCCGTCCTCCGCTCGCGTCATTCGTTCGTGCTCGGCTCTGTCTGCGACCTGCGGCATGTGCCCATTCTGGTGGCGGGGGTTGTCCTCCGTATAGCCGACTTCCGCCGCGCGGTCGCCGCAGCGTACTGTTCCGCTCAGACTGCCGCGACGAAGCGGCGGCGGGACAGAAGGAGCACCATGAAGCCCAGGACGTTCGTCTCAGTCGCACTCGCCTTGGCCGGCGCCGCCACCCTCGCGGTCGCCGTCACGGCACCTGCATCCGCAGCCGGCCCCGATACCAGCGGGGTCTACTCGGTGCACCCCATCATCGAGAAGGCCGCCCTGTCGGCGAAGGCGATCACCCCGGCGCTGACGCCCTCCCAATGCCTCGCGCAGACCGCGGGACGCGTTGCCTGCCAGACGCCGCAGAGCATCCGTGATGCCTACGACATCCCGGCGACCATCGGCGGCGTGCCGGCCGGAACCGGCCAGACCGTCGTCATCGTCGACGCGTTCGGAAGCCCCACCGTGGCCTCCGACCTCGCGACGTTCTCCGCCGCGTTCGGCCTCCCCGCCCCCGACCTGACGGTCTACTACCCCGGAGGCAAGCCGACCTGGAACGGCCGTGGAACGCAGGCCGACTGGGCGGTCGAGACCTCGCTTGACGTCCAGTGGGCGCACGCCGTCGCACCGGGAGCGAAGATCGCCCTGGTGATCGCGGCGAACGATCACGGCGCCACGATCGACAACGCCATCGGCTACGCAGTGGACAACAAGCTGGGCAACGTGCTCTCGATGAGCTTCGGCGAGTCGGACAACCTCATCTCGTCGCCGAACGCGAACAACGGGCAGGCCCTCCAGGCGCGGAAGTCGTTCGAGAAGGGCGCAGCGCAGGGCATGTCGCTGTTCGCGTCCTCCGGTGACGCCGGCTCCGACAACGGCGCGGGCTTCGCGAACTTCGCCTTCCCGGCATCCGAACCCACCGTCACCGCGGTCGGCGGCACCAACCTCTGGACGAACAGCGGAGTGAGTCAGCCGCGCGAGACCGTGTGGGGCGACTACTCGCACTGCCCGCTCACGTGCGCGTTCGGCGTCGTGGGCGAGACCGGCGGTGCACCGAGCCTGTTCACCGCCAAGGGCGGCTCGGACGTCTCCTACAACGCGAGCGTCTACACCGGCGTGCTGACCTACCTCGGGTTCCTCGGCGGTGACAACAACGGGTTCTACTTCGTCGGTGGCACCTCGGCGGGCTCCCCGCAGTGGGCCGCGCTGACGGCGGACGTCATCCAGGCAGTCGGCCACACCGTCGGCAACGTCAGCCAGTACGCGCAGGGCTGGGCGTCGACCGGCCTGCTCTACGACGTGACGGTCGGCGACAACACGACTCCGACGTTCGGCGGAGGCTTCTCCGCGACCGCCGGCTGGGACCGCCCGACCGGGTGGGGCACCCCTGACGTGAACGGCATCATCGACGCGCTGAAGTAGCGCGTGCCCTCGCGCCGAATGTCGCCTCTCGCAACCGGGAGGTCGACATTCGGCGCGATTCGGGGCGCTCCGACTCCAGAGGGGCCGGCAGGTCGGCGGGTCAGTGCGTCTCCCAGCGGAACCAGCGGATCCCGATGAAGGTGAACACCACGACGTAGCCGCGGCACGCGAGGAGCGCGTTCGTGTCCTGGCCGCTCCACGCCGTGGCGCTCGCGGCGTCCGAGAACAGGATCATCAGAGCGCCGACCGGGGTCCAATCGGCGATCGACTGCATCGTGTCGCCGAGGACGCCGCTGCCGCCGAGGATGCCGGCGAGCAGCAGAATGATGAACAGGATCCTCCCGATCGCGTTGATTGCGCCGGTGGTGCGCACGAGCGCGATCAGCGCCTGCCCGAGGGCCAGGAACACCGCGGCGCCGAGCACAGCCGTCGCGAGCATCAGCACGTACTGGAGCGGGCCGATCGTCAGGTGGTGGAGGATCGCGCCGACGATGATGACCACGAGCGAGCCGACCAGGTTCGCCGCGACCTGCACGGTCAGCCGGCGGGTCATGATCGTCCACGTCGGGGCCGGGCTGACGCGGAGGCCCTGCAGCACGCCGACCTCCCGGTCGTGGGCGAGGGTGAGGCTGTAGCCGAGCAGGCACGACGTGATGAGGCCGATGGTGAGGGCGAGCCCGATGATCTCGGCCGAACCGCCGAGCCGGGTCTCTGCTTTGCCGAACGTCGTGACGACGATGATCACGAGCGGCAGCAGGATGCTGAGCACGGTCGCCACCCGGCTGCGGAGCAGCACGAGCAGGTCGGCGCGCAACAGCGATCCCAGGGCGAGCCTGACGGGCGGCCGGTACGAGGAGGGCGGCGCGGGTGCGGTGGGCTCAGTCCGCCGAGGGGCACGCAAACGCCCATATTCCGCGGTTTTAGGGGCGCAAGCGTGCCCCTCGGCGGAAGGTGCTGGGTGGGACTGCGACTCATTTGTCATCCGTTCGGATGACGCCGGTCGCATCCCTGGAGGGATGGAACGGCAGCAGAAATCCCACATTCTGGAGGGATGGAGGACACCACCGCACGTCGATTCGCGAGCCACCGGGGCCGATGATGTCGTGGACCTCCGAGCTCGTCGTGCACGACGAAGCGATCCGTTCGAATGCCGCCTACTTCGCCGCCGCCACCGGCGGGCGCCTGATGGCCGTGCTCAAGGCCGACGCGTTCGGGCACGGCGCGATCGCGCATTCCGTCCTCGCGGCGGGAGCCACCTCCATCGGCGTCACCTCCATCGACGAGGCGCTCGCCCTGCGGGCCGCCGGAGTCCAGGCGCCGATCCTGAGCTGGCTCAATCCGGTCGACGCCGATTTCGCGGCGGCCGTCGGCGCAGACATCGACCTCGCCGTGCAGAGCACCCGGCTGCTGTACGCGGTCAGCCGCGCGGCGGCGCGTCTCGGGCGCTGCGCCCGCGTGCACCTGCACATCGACGTCGGCATGGCGCGCGACGGCGCTTCCGCCGCGGAATGGCCGGCGCTCTGCAGCGTCGCACGCGAACTGGAGGCGCTCGGCGGCGTCCGCATCGTCGGGGTGATGGGCCACATGTCGTGCGCCGATCGGCCCGACCACCCGCAGAACCGGCGCGAGCGGTTGGTCTTCACCAACGCCCTGAGGACGGCGCGGCGGCGCGGCCTGTCACCCTCCGTCGCCCATCTGGCCGCGACGGCCGCGACCGTGACCGGGGTCGGCTCCGGGTTCGGGCTGCACCGGATCGGTGCCGGACTGTTCGGGATCGACCCGTCGGGCACGTCCGACCGGCTCCGTCCCGCGCTCTCCCTGACGACGACCGTCATCAGGTCCAGGGAGATCGCGGCCGGAACCGGCATCGGTTACGGGTTGGAGCACGTCGCCGATCGGCGCACGAATCTCGCCCTGCTCCCCGTCGGCTACGGCGACGGCCTCCCGCGCGCGGCGTCGGAGCGCGCCGAAGTGCTGGTCCGCAGCCGCCGCAGGCCGGTCGTCGGACGGTTCTCGATGGACATGCTGGTCGTGGACACGGGCGACGACCTCCTCGCGCCTGGTGAGACGGTCACGGTGTTCGGCCCGGGCGATCGGGGCGAACCGACCGTCGCCGAATGGGCCGACTGGTCGGGCACGATCGAGCACGAGATCGTCACCCGGATCGGCAGCCGGGTTGCACGCATCCACCGGTCGACGGCGTCGGGCGCAATGGCTCAGGAGGTTGCCCATGCCTGAGCAGACCATCCGCCGCGTCGCCGTGATCGGTGGCGGCGCCAACGACGAGCATGACATTTCGCTCGCCTCGGCTGCCGCTGTCGTGCGCGCCGTCCGTGCCCTCGGCCTGACCGCTGTCCCGCTGACGATCGACCGGCGAGGCGGCTGGCAGCTCGAGGATCATGAGCCGGTGCTCCCGGCGCGGGCGATCGCCCGCTTGGCCTCGTGCGATGTCACCTTCCCCGTGCTGCACGGAGTGGATGGCGAGGACGGCGCGGTCGCCGGTCTGCTGCGCCTGACAGGCGTGCCGTTCGTCGGCTCCCCGGTACGCGCCAGCGCGCTCGGCATGGACAAGTGGATCACGAAGCTCGTGGCCGAGAGACTCGGTATCCGCACCGCGCCCGGTGTGCTCGTCGACGATCGCGCGTGCGTCGAACGCCTCCACCTCGAGCCGCCGTTCGTCGTGAAGCCGACGACCGGCGGGTCGAGCAACGGGGTCTCCGTGGTCAGGGAGGCCGGGCAGCTCGAGGCCGCGATCGAGACGGCGCAGTCGGCCGGCGGAGCCGCGCTGGTCGAGGCGTTCGTCGACGGCCGCGAAGTGGACATCGCCCTGTTCCGGGACCGAGACGGCGAACTGCGCGCCGGCTCGACCCTCGAGATCGCGGTCGCCGATGGGGCGGTCTTCGACCGGGAGCAGAAGTACGGCGGGTCGGCCGAGTTCACTCTGCCCGCGCGGATCGCGGCCGACGAGCATGCCGCCATCGACCGGGCCGCACGAGCCCTCTACGACACGCTCGGCTGCGCCGGCGTCGCCCGGTTCGACTTCTTCGTGACCGCGGACGGCGTCGTGCTGAACGAGGTGAACACCGCGCCCGGATTCACCGAGCAGTCCCAGGTGCCGCGGATGTACGCCGCGACCGGACTCGACTACCCGGATCTCGTCGCCGCGCTGCTCGAAGCCTCCGTGGCCGGCGTGGCCGTCGCCGCCTGACCGCGCCCGACGCTCGCACGACCCGCAATCGATCGGAGAACCACTATGACCGATGTCCTGCGCCCGCCTGCCGTTCGCGAGACGTGGGGTGACGCTCTCAAAGGCGGGCTGATCCTGCTGGTCGTCTTCTGGCATGTCGTCATGAAGAGCTACCTGCCGGTCGACTGGCAGCTCGGAGTGCCGATCCCGGGGGTCTGGGGGCTTGCCGGCGACGCGATCTGGCCGTTTCTGATGCCGCTGTTCCTGCTGGTCTCCGGCTACTTCGCGGCGAACGCGTTCGCTCGCCCCTGGCGGGTCGTCGCCCGCACGCGCGTCATCCGGTTCCTCTACCTCTACCTGCTGTGGTCCGTGATCCACATGGCCGCGCTGTGGGCGTTCCCCGACTTCCCGACGCTCGTTCCGCGCAGCGTCTCCGAGTTCGTCGAGTTCGTCACGATCAGCCCGCCGAACACCTGGTACCTGTATGCGCTCGCCGTCTACTTCCTCCTGGCCAAGGCCCTGTCGCGCGTGCCCGCGTGGCTGGTCATCGGCGCGGCGGCGGTGCTGTCGGTCGTCGTCTCCGCCGGTCTCGTGGAGGTCGTCAGCAACCGCGGCTCACTCCTCTACAATTTCGTGTTCTTCCTGCTGGGCCTGCACCTGGCTCCGCAGTTGCGGCGCTTCGTCGGCTGGATGCGGCCGTCTCGTGCCCTCCTTTTCGTCGCCGTGTACGCGCTCGCCTTCGCGGCGATGCGGCTGACGGCGACGGAGACGCTTCCCGGTGTCTGGCCCGTCATTTCGGCGGCCGGCGTGGCGATGGGGCTGGCCGTCGCAGCGCCGGTCGCGGGGACGCGGCTGCTCGGCACCGGGCTGGCAGCGCTCGGTCGCCGCAGCCTGCCGATCTATCTGATCCACATGCCGCTGCTGGCCGTCGCCGACGTCGTGCTGGTCGCGTGGCTTTCGGAGGCCCGGGTCGCCGTCCAGGTGATCGCCGCGGCGGTGCTGCCGGTGGTGCTCACAGCGGTGCTGGTGGCCGTGTGCCTGGTGCTGAACCGGTACCTCCTTCGGGACGGGTTCGGCTGGTTGTTCGACCTGCCGCGGCGCGGCGCGACCGCCCGGAGGGTCGTGTCCTGGCGCGGTGCTCCCTGGCGAGCCGCGCTCGCGGTGGCGCTGGTGGTCGCCTGCGGTGTCGTGGCCACCCGCGCGACCGCCATGGGCGGGTGCGGGCCGGATTCGCCGAGTCAGGCCGCGGTTGGGCCCGGGGAAGTCGGCATCGGCGCCGTCGGCGACGTGCTGATCCACGACGTGGGCCACCGTGTCCCGGCGGACGGCGGTGCCGACCACTTCGACGCCGTGCGGCCCTGGTTCACCCAGGATCTGGTGACGGGCAACCTCGAACAGGCGATCACGGCCGACACCGGCTTCGACAAGTGCGGTTCGGGGTCCGACTGCCTGGCGTTCCGCAGCGCCCCCGAGACGGCGCCGTTCTTCCGCGGTTTCGACATCCTGAACCTGGCGAACAACCACACGGGCGACTTCGGCCCAGAGGGATACGCGAACACCAGGGCGAATCTCGCCGCGAACGGGATCCGCTCGGTCGGCGACCGGAACGAGATCGTCTGTACCACGATCGGCGGAAGCACCGTCGCCCTGGTCGGCTTCGCCCCCTACCAGGGCACCAACCGGTTGACCGACCTGCGCCACGTCCGTTCTGTGGTCGCCGCGGCAGCGGCCTCCGCGGATCTCGTCGTCGTGCACGCGCACATGGGGGCCGAAGGTCCCGACGCGAACGTCGTGCGTCCTGGCGGCGAGACGATGTTCGGTGAGAACCGCGGCGACCCGATGGCGTTCTCGCGTGCCGCCATCGACGCCGGCGCCGACCTCGTGATCGGTCACGGCCCGCACTCGCTCCGCGGGGCGGAGTTCTACAAGGGACGGCTGATCGCTTACAGCCTCGGCAACTTCGGAGGCGGCGGGGTGTTCGGCGCCGAGCAGGCCACCCGATACGGCGTCTACCTGGATGTGAGCCTGCGGCCGGACGGCACGTTCCTGCGCGGCCGGATGCACTCGGTGCACTTCGGCTTCGAGGACGGCCGACCGCTGCCCGATCCCGACGGGCGGGCGGCTCGCCTGGTCGGCGAGTTCAGCGCGCGCGACTTCCCGGCGACGGCAGCCGTGATCGGCGCGGACGGGGTGCTGTCTCCGCCGCGCTGACCCGCCGCAGGCCATGCGCACATTCGCGCTGAATGTGGCGCTACCGGCGCCGGGTCGCGATATTCGCGCCGAACGTGCTCACGAGGGGGTTCCGACGTTTGCGCCGAATGTGGCGCTACCGGCGCCGCGTCGCGACATTCGCGCCGAATCGCGCCGCCGCCCGGTGCTCGCCGTGACGCGCGGAACGGAGGAGGATGAGCGGCGAGTTCGAGGAGGCCCGCGATGGCGACGACGTTCCGTGACCTGCACTACGGCGACGAGCCGCTGCTGCTGCCCAACGCGTGGGACGTCGGCTCGGCGCTCGCGTTCGCGGCGGCCGGGTTCCCGGCGGTCGGCACGACGAGCTTCGGCGTGAACGCGTCGACAGGGAGGCCCGACGCCGCCGGCGCGAGCAAGGAGGCGACGGTCGCGCTGATCCACCGGCTGCGGGCGCTGCCCGTGCACGTGACGGCCGACATCGAGGACGGCTTCAGCGACGACCCCGGCGCGGTCGGCGAACTCGTCGCCGGGCTCGGCGCGGCCGGCGTGAACCTCGAGGACTCCGCCGGCGGCCGCCTCGTCGACCCGGCCATCCCCGCGGCGAAGATCGCCGCCATCAAACGGGCCGCGCCGCACGTGTTCGTCAATGCGCGCGTGGACTCGTACTGGTTCCACGAGGACGACACGGTGGAGGCCGTCCTCGCCCGGGCGGCGGTCTACGTCGAGGCGGGCGCCGACGGGTTCTTCGTGCCGGGGGCGGCTGATCCCGCCGTGCTGGAGCGGCTGGCCGCGGGGTGCCCGCTGCCGCTCAACGTGCTGGTCGTGCCGAGCCTGACTCTCGCACAGCTGAGGGACCTCGGCGTGCGGCGGGTCAGCACCGGGTCGCTGCCGTACCGGGTGGCGATCGACGCGGCCGTCGGCGTCGCGATCGCAGTGCGGGACGGCGAGGAGGTCCCCTCGGCGACCTCCTACGCCGACTCGCAGCAACGGCTCCTCGACTTCGCTCAGCTGGCGGACTCCGGCGCGGAGGCCGCCGCGGACGCCCTGGACGCCGGTGCGGGAGCCGACGCCGTCCCGTAGCGGGTGAGGCTCGCCGGCCCCACCTGCTCGGACGAGAGCAGCGTCAGCAGGCGTCCGTCCGGGAAGAGCCGCCTGCCCGCCCCGACCGCCGTCGGGAAGGTCAGGAGGCGGTACTCCTCGACCCTACCGGCGGCCTCCAGCCGGGTGAGGATCGACCCGCTGCCGATCACGACCACGTCGCGTTCCTGCAGGGTCTCGTCGAGCCAAGCGTCGAGGTCGGCCGGCTGCCGGCTGCCGGCTGCCCGACCATCTCGCGACGTCGACCGGACTGCTGCTCACCACGGCCTTCGACGCCCGGTTCATGGCCTGCGAGAACGGGTCGTCGCGGGCCGGCCACAGCATGCTGAAGTGCTCCCAGGTGCGGCGGCCGAACAGCAGGACGCCCGTCTCCAGGATCGTGCCCAGACGGAACTGGTCGCCCGCGACACCCTGCGGCCCGAACCGCATCGCCCAGCCGCCGAACGGTGTGCCGTCGCTTCCGTCGGGATCCTCCACGACGCCGTCCAGCGTGATGAACTGCACGACGATCAGCTTTCCCATGATGTCCTCCTCACAGTGACGCGCGAGTCGGCGTCATCAGGAGATACGAACGGGAGGCCGCGAAATCATCGCGCGCCTCGCCGACACCGCGGTAGAGCAGGAACCCGGGCCGGCCTCCCGCGGAGACCGGGGTCGTCGTCCATTCCGTGCCGCGCCACGCGAACAGGTGCTCCATGAACGCCAGGTAGGGCGCGGCGCCGATCGACCACTGCAGCACCGGCGGCATCTCGAACACGACGTCGTCGGCGACGAGGGAGGCCAGCGCCGGCACGTCCGCTCGCTCGATCGCCCGGGCATACCGTTCGACCGCCGCGGGGGCGAGCGGATGCGGGCGCTGCACGCCCTCGGTCACGGCCGCGCGTGCGCGCTGCAGGGCGGAGTTCGCCGACGCCACCGACACCTCCAGCACGGCTGCGGTCTCGGCCGCCGACAGGCCCATGACCTCCCGCAGCACGAACGCCCCGCGCTGCAGCGGAGAGAGCGATTGCAGCATCGCGGTGACGGCGAACCGCACCTCCTCGCGGCGTTCGGCGGCACGTTCCACCTCCGACTCGGCCGCCCAGCCGGTGGGCGCGGGCAGCAGCCACGGGACGTCGAACGCGGGCACCAGCGGTGTGCCGACCTCCAGCCCCGGCTCGCAGAGGTCGCGCGGCAGCGGGCGGCGCGGCGCCTCCCGCAGGCGGTCGAGGCAGACGTTGCGGGCGATCCGGTAGCACCAAGTGGCGAGGGCGCCTCTGGCGGGATCGTACGAGTCGCGCGCCCGCCACGCCCGCTCCAGCGCGTCCTGAGCCGCGTCCTCCGCTTCGAACGGCGACCCGAGCAGCTGGTAGCAGAACGCGGTGAGCGGGCGACGCAGCCCGCCGAGCTCCGCCTCGAAACCCGTCACGCGCCGATCCTATGCGCACCGCCGCACGCCCCTCGCTTCCCACCCACCGAGGGCACGTAACAGGCCCAGAACTCCGAGGGAGGCGTCCACGTGCCCGTCGGCGACAGCTCGGGCGTAGTGTCGGGCGACTCGACCCAGGAGGAGGAACCGACATGATCGCCCTTTCGCGCAGAAGCCAGCCGCGACCGTGCCGGCCGGCGACCGTGCCGTCGTCCGTCCCCGTGGGGGTGCGCGCGGCCTCCGACTGGTCGTGGAGGCTGCTGACCGTCGTCGCTCTCGCCGGTGTCGTCATCTACCTGGTGGTGGTGTTCCAGGACATCGTGGTGCCGCTGCTCGTCGCGCTGCTCATCTCCGCTCTGCTGCAGCCGACCGTCTCCTCCCTGATCCGTCGCCGGTGGCCGAAGTGGCTGGCCATCACCGTCTGCCTCGTCGCCTTCGGGGCGGTTCTGGCCGCGCTGGTCACGCTGGTCGTCTGGCAGGTGCGCGTCGGCCTCCCGCAACTCGAGCACGAGTCGGTCGCGGCGTACAACCGGGCGCGGGACGCGCTGCGCCAGCCGCCGTGGAACGTCACGGACGCGGAGTTCGCCGGGTACATCCGCAGCGCGGACGCGTTCGCGCAGAAGGACAGCGCGGCATTGGTCGGCGGCGTGCTCAAGGTCGGCACGACCACAGGGCATCTGCTCGCCGGCAGCCTGATCGCGATCTTCGCCACCATCTTCATGCTGATCGACGGCGGCGGCATCTGGCGGTGGATCTCCCGGCTGTTCCCGGTCGGAGGCCGCCCGGCCATCCAGGCCGGCGGCACCGCGGGCTGGCGAACGCTGACGAGCTTCGTGCGCGTGCAGATCCTCGTCGCTGTCGTCAACGCCGTCGGGATCGGCCTCGTCGCGTACTTCCTCGGTTTGCCGCTCGCCATCCCGATCGGTGTGATCGTGCTGCTGGCGTCGTTCATCCCGGTGATCGGGGCGATCGTGTCCGGGATCATCGCCGTCGTCATCGCCCTGGTGTTCGGCGGTCCGATCCAGGCGGTGATCATGCTCGCGGGCGTGCTGCTCGTGCACCTGCTCGAGGCGCACGTCATGCAGCCGCTGCTGGTCGGGGGCGCGGTGAAGGTGCACCCGCTCGCGGTGGTGGTCGGCGTCGCGGCCGGCACCGGGATCGCGGGCGTGCCGGGCGCGCTGTTCGCCGTGCCGGTGATCGCCGTGGCCAACGCGATGGTGTCCGCCATGCTCCGGGTCGCGCACGGCGTGCCGGCTGCCGATGACCCCGGCCCCCAGCCGGTCGAGGTGGAGGGCGCCACCGGCGGCGCCTGAGGCCGACGTCAGCCACCAGCCCGGCTGCCCGCGCCTCCTCCACGCGGCTAGGGTGTGCGGTGGCGGCGGGCGTGAGGAGGTCGGATGCGCGTCTTGGCGTGGCTGAAGCGTCACGATCCGGACTTCGCGGCGCTGCGTCGTGCCGGGCGCGCGGCGATCGTCATGCCGCTGCTCTTCGCCTTCGGCAGCCTGGTGATCCGCAGCCCGGACGCCGCGACCTTCGCCGCATTCGGTTCGTTCGCGATGCTGCTGCTGGTCGACGTCAGCGGACCCCTGGTCGATCGTGTGCAGGCCCAGGTCGGGCTCGCGGTCGCCGGCGCCGTCCTGGTCTGCGTCGGCACGCTCGTGTCGAATCCGGTCTAGCTCTCCGCCATCGCTATGGCGGTCGTCGCCTTCGCCGTGCTGTTCGCCGGGTCGGTGAGCTCGGCGATGGCGTCCGCGAGCACGTCGCTGCTGCTGGCGTTCGTCCTCCCCGTCACGCTTCCCGGCACCGTCGCATCGCTCGGCCCGCAGCTGCTGGGCTGGGGGGATCGCGGCCGTGGTCGCCGTCGTCGCCGTCGTCGTGCTTTGGCCTGCCCCGACCCGCGAGCCGTTGCGCGGTCTCAGGCGACCACGGCGGTCGCGGTGAACATCGCACTCACCGCGCGAGCGGAGCGCCGCTCCTGGTGGTAGCGGGTGATGGGTCGTCAGCCTGGCGACCTGGCCGGCCCTGTGGCCGTCGCAGCGGAGCGCGCGAGCGGTTTCGTCGGCTGGAACTCGGTCTGCGCAACAGCGTCCGCGGCGCCGTCGCCCTGGGCCTCGCCGTGCTGCTGGCCAACCTGACCGGCGTGCAGCACTCGTTCTGGGTGGTGCTCGGCACGCTGTCGGTGCTCCGGTCGAACGCCCTGAGCACCGGCCAGACCGTGCTGCGCGGCGTCATCGGAACGGCCGTGGGAGCACTACTGGGCGCGGCAGCGATGTTCGCGATCGGCGACAACAGGGTGGTCATCTGGGCGCTGCTGCCGATCGCCATCCTCGTAGCAGGCATCGCCCCTGCGGCCATCTCGTTCGGCGCCGGCCAGGCGGCGTTCACGATCCTGCTCGTCCTGCTGTTCAACCTGATCGCACCGTCGGAGTGGACGGTCGGGCTCATCCGGATCGAGGACATCGCCCTCGGCTGTGCGGTGAGCCTCCTCGTAGGAGCGCTGTTCTGGCCGCGTGGCGCCGCGGCCGCGCTGAGACAGGCGCTGGCGGAGGCTTACACGGAGAGCGTGGCCTACCTGGCCGCGTCGGTCGCGTTCGGGCTGGGCCGCTGCGATGCGGCGGCGCACGACCTGCCGGAGCCGCGAGCGCAGTCGCTCCGCGCCGCGGCGGCAGCTCGCCGGCTCGACGACGCGTTCCGCACCTACCTGGGGGAGCGCGGCAGCAAGCGGCGGCCGCTCGCAGAGGTCTCGGCCTCCGTCAACGGCGTCGCCGGCGTGCGGTTGGCGAGCGACGCGATCCTCGATCTCTGGCGGGGGCAGGAGGCCGCGAACGCCGACCGGGCGGGTGCCCACCGGGCGCTGGACGACTCGATCGCCCGGCTTGACGACCGGTATACCCGGCTGGCGGTCCGGCTGCTCGCGCGCGAGACGCCGCCGCCTCCCGAACCCCCGGCCGCCTCCGCCCGTTCGCGGCTGGCCGACGCGGTCGAGCGCGACCTCGGGGACGACCACGGGAACGTGACGGCGACGGCGGTGCGGATCGTCTGGACGGTCGACTATCTCGATGTCGTCCGCCGGTTGGAGGCCGTCATCGTCGGCCCGGTGAACACCCTCGGCGGCGATCTCCCGAGCCGCTCGAGGGCCGTCGGCTGAGTCGCATCCCTCGTCACGGAAGGAAACACGCGCCGGAATCTCCTGTATCAGCGCTTGGACAGGAGATCTCGGGCGCGTCGCGCCCGGATCTCCTGTAGCCGAAGGCGGGAGCCCAGAGTTAGATTGTGCGCGACGGCGGCTGGTGGGGCCGCACAGGATGTGCGGGAGGTGGTCGTCGTGAGCACGACGAATCGGGTGCGGCCGACGTTCGGCGGGCTGTCCGCGCCGGCGCGCTTGACCGTCGAAGGCGCCGGGATCGTCGCCGGGGCGGCGGTGTTCGTCGTCGTCGGGGTGGTGGCGCTGCTGCTGTTCTGGGGCCACACCCTCCCGATCGCCGGGCCGAACTCGGTCGGACAGTTCGTCGCCATCGCGGGCGGCGTCATCGCCTTCCTCGCCTACATCGCCGGGAGGCTGTGGCGGCGGGAGGGGCTGACGCCGTTCCAGACCCGGACATCGAGCCGAACGTACGAATCTCCGTCGCAGGCTCCCTCGGCGCTGGAGTCGCGGGGCACCCAGGCGAGCGGTGTCGATATCTTCGACACCTTCGCCATCGCCCTCGCGCACGGCATCCTCGCCCTGCTCGGCTGGCTCGTGCTCGGGGCCGTGCTCGCGAACGGCTTTCAGGACGCCACGGTCTACCACCTCTCGGCGACCGTGCTCGCCGCCGCCGCGGCCGGCGTCACGGGGTATGCCGTGTTCCTCTCGGCCGCCCAGATGGATCTGATGCGGCTGTCGACGGTGCTCGCCGCGTTCGCCGTGGTCGGCATCCTGACCTCCATGCTGAGCGCCCCCGACCCGCACTGGTGGCAGTTGCACCTCAGCGCGCTCGGGATGACCCAGAGCGTGTCGTCGCTCGCCTTCAACATCACGCTGATCGTCGCCGGCGTCATCGTCACCGCGATCGCGCGGTACGCCACCGACGCCCGCGGTGTCGAGGACCCCAAGCGGAGGTCCGCCGTCATGCGCGTGCGCGTCGGCCTCATCCTGATCGGTGTGCTGCTGGCGGGCGTCGGCGTCTTCACGCTGAACATCTCGGTGGCCCTGCACAACGTGTCGGCCGTCGGGATGGTCCTGGTGTTCGCACTCGTGGTGTTCTGGGTGCGCGGGGCGCTGCCGACCGCTCCGCGCTCGTTCTTCGTGCTCGGCTACGGGTTCTTCGGCTCGATCGTGCTCATGCTGGTGTTCTTCGCGGTCGGCTACTACGTGCTGACCGCGGCCGAGCTCGTCGCCGGCGTCCTGGTGTTCAGTTGGCTCATCGTCTATCTGCGCGTGAGCGGAGCCGCCGCCGCGGAAGCGGAGAACGTACACGTCGTCGAGGAGTAGAGCGCTCCTTCGACAGTGTGTACAGGAATCGGCTCTGAGCGCCCGCCTAGCATCCTCGTGACCCGATGGAGGAGTTGATAGCAATGGACAGCATCGAACGTGACGTCGTCATCGTCGGCGCTGGAGCCTCCGGCCTCACGGCCGCGACGGAGCTGAAGAAGGCCGGACTGAGCGTGGCCGTCCTGGAGGCCAGGGACCGCGTCGGAGGCCGCCTCTGGACGAACGACATCGACGGCGCGACGCTGGAGATCGGCGGTCAGTGGGTGTCGCCCGACCAGGACGCGCTCATCGAGACCCTCGACGAGCTGGGGCTGGAGACCTACTCCCGGCATCGCGACGGCATCAACATCTACCTCGGAGAGAACGGTGCGCGACGCACCTTCGAGGGCGAGATCTTCCCGGTCGCCCCGGCCACAGAGCACGAGATCGTCGGTCTGATCGAGCGCCTCGACGCGCTGGTCGCCGAGATCGACCCGGACCGGCCGTGGGACCACCCGCAGGCCAAGGAGCTCGACGAGATCTCGTTCCGTCGCTGGCTGGAGACCCAGACCGACGACGAGGAGGCCCGGCTCAACATCGGAATGTTCATCGCCGGCGCGATGCTCACCAAGCCCGCACACGCGTTCTCCGCGTTGCAGGCCCTGCTCATGGCGGCCAGCGCGGGAAGCTTCAGCCACCTGGTGGACGCCGACTTCATCCTCGACAAGCGCGTGAAGGGCGGCCTCCAGCAGGTGCCGCTGCTGCTCGCCGAGCGCCTCGGCGACGACGTGCGCCTCAACGCTCCGGTGCGCACCCTCCGCTGGGACGAGTCGGGCGTCACCGCTATCGCCGACGGCGTGGAGGTGCGCGCCCGGTTCGCGGTCCTCGCCATGCCTCCCGTGCTGATCAGCCGCATCTCGTACGAGCCGCCGCTGCCGCGTCGCCAGCAGCAGCTGCACCAGCACCTCTCGATGGGCTTCGTCATCAAGGTTCACGCGGTCTACGAGACGCCGTTCTGGCGCGACCTCGGCTACAGCGGCACCGCCTTCAGCCCGTACGAGCTGGTGCACGAGGCGTACGACAACAGCTACCACGGCGACCCGCGCGGAACGCTGGTCGGCTTCGTCTCGGACGAGGCGGCGGACGAGGTCTTCCGGCTTTCCCCTGAGGAGCGCAAGGCGCGCATCCTCGAGTCGATGTCGCACTACTACGGCGTCGAGGCGCTCAGCCCCGTCGTCTACTACGAGAGCGACTGGGGCAGCGAGGAGTGGACGCGCGGAGCCTACGCCGCCAGCTTCGACATGGGAGGCCTCGCCCGCTACGGCTCGGACCTCCGTGCCCCGGTCGGCCCCCTCCACTTCTCCTGCAGCGACCTGGCGGGCAAAGGGTACCAGCACGTCGACGGCGCGATCCGCGTCGGTCGCGAGACGGCGGCTGCGATCGTCGCGACGCTGCAGCGGGCCTCCCGGTAGGCGCCCCCACAGACTGCGCGCGGCCCGTCGTGGATTGCCGCGCGCACCACTCCCGGCCGGGGACGCGCACCGTCGTGGGATGCGCGCCTCGGCCGTAGGAGCACTGCCGATGTCCGAAGCGCCGGCTCAGTAAAGTGTGAAGTATGACTATGCAGCCTGCGGCACCACAGCCTGGCCAGACGCTCGTCCAGATCGGCGCGATCTCCGCCAACGATCACTGGATCGTGACACCCGTCGGCACGTGGAAGACCTCCGAGGTGAGTGTCGTCAGCACGGACCAGACGGCTACGACGACGCACACCCCAGCCTGGGCGATCGTGCTCGTCATCCTGTTCATCTGGTTCTTGCTTCTGAGTCTGCTTTTCCTGCTCGCGCGGGAGCGACGGATCTCCGGGTTCGTGTCCGTCCAGGTGCTCGGGCCGAACGGCCAGGTCCATGCGCAGCAGATACCCGTGGCCTCGGACGCCGCGCGCTGGGATGTCCTCAACCGCGTCAACTACCTCCAGAGCCTGATCGGCCATGCCCGTGGGGTCGAGTCGTCAGGCGGTTCCGCCACGTAGTCGCGCACGCCCTCCGAGCAGCGCGCCGCGAGCACGCGCCACGTCCTCGCTTCGCCTGCGTCGCCTCCACCTCGTCCGCGGGGCATGCGCGCACCGAGCCTCCTAGACTGGCGGGATGGGAGCCGACGTGCGCGTGGTGACGCTGCAGGACGTTGCCGACCGCGTCGGCGTGTCCCGCGCCACGGCCTCCCAGGCGCTCACGGGCAAGGGGCGCATCTCCGCCGCCACCCGCCAGCGGGTGCACGCCGCCGCCGCCGAGCTCGACTACTCGGTCAACCTCATCGCGCGGGGCTTGCGCACCGCCCGGTCGGGCGCGGTCGGTCTCTGCGTGCCCGACCAGACCCTCAGCTTCCGCTACTACATGGACGTCGCCTTCGGCGCGGTCGAGCGCGCGCAGGAGTCCGGGATGCTCGTCACCTTGCTGCCGCCGGCGTTCGCCGGGCCCGGCATCATCGAGCAGCTCGACGGGTTCCTGATGATCGATCCCGTGGACGGCGACCCGCTGGTCCAGCGGCTTCTCGCCGGACGCAAGCCGGTGGTCAGCGGGGAGAACCCGCCGGCCGGCGACCGGGAGCCGTGGGCCACCGTCTTCGGCGACCACGAAGCCGGCATGCGGCTGCTGCTCGACCACGTCTGGGAGCACGGCAGCCGCCGGCCCGCTGTCATGCTGCCCGACCCCGCGATGGCGTGGGGCCGCGAGATGGCGGCCGGGTACGCCGCCTGGTGTGCGGAGAAGGGCATCGAGACGCGGAGGATGCTCGGCTGGTTCGACACCACGATGGACGAGGTGCGCCGCGAGATGGACGAGCTGTTCGCGCAGTCCGACCATCCCGACGCGGTGATCTGCGCTCCGGAGGGCATCGCGATCGTCGCGGTGGAGGCCATCCGCGGCGCGGGCCTGGTGCCTGGCAGGGATGTGCTCGTCGCGAGCTACGTGGAGTCGGACGCGCTGTCGGTCACGCAGCCGACCATCACCACGCTCGACCTCCACCCCCGTGAGATGGGGCGCCGCTGCATGGACGAGCTCATCCGCGCCCTCGACGGCGCCGAACCCGGCCGCCGTGTGGAGGTCCCCATCGACCTCATCGTGAGGGAGTCCACCTCCGCCCGCTGAGCAGGAGCGCCGCGCGCGACGTCGACAACTCCGGAAAATCGCGCGGATCCGGCCCGGATGTCCGTTGTTCCCGACCTCCGGCCGACGTGTCGCCGCGAACCTCCGGAGTTGCCGACATCGGCCGAGGGTGGGTCGGCGATTCCGGAGGATGTGGACGGCAGGCCGCGCGTGAGTCCGGAACAACGGACATCGGGGCCGGAATGGCCGCGATCTCCGGAGTTCTCGACATCGAACAGGGTCGGTCGGCGATTCCGGAGGATGTGGACGGCAGGCCGCGCGTGAGTCCGGAACAACGGACATCCGGGCCGGAATGGTCGCGATCTCCGGAGTTGCCGACATCGGCCGAGGGTCGGTCGGCGATTCCGGAGGATGTGGACGGCAGGCCGCGCGTGAGTCCGGAACAACGGACATCGGGGCCGGAATGGCCGCGATCTCCGGAGTTCCCGACATCGGCCGAGGGTGGGTCGGCGATTCCGGAGGATGTGGACGGCAGGCCGCGCGTGAGTCCGGAACAACGGACATCGGGGCCGGAATGGCCGCGATCTCCGGAATTGCGGACGCCGTCCTCCATCCGCCCAGAAGGGGCACGCGCCCCTCGCTCGCGACGAACCTTCGGAATCCGTGCTGACAAATCGGTTAGACACCTTGATATTGCGTTGCCTAATCGATTAACCGTAACGAAACGGATCGTCGTTACGCCCACGGCGGCGACCTCCCGATCACCCGCGTCTCGACGAAGGAGCCGAGCACAATGGACCTCACGAGAGAACAGCACAGCCACCCCGACCCCGGCGCCCCTGCCCTCGCGCCGGACGCCAGCACGCCGCCCGCCGACGGCGCACTGCGCACCAACGCGCTCGGCACCGGCGGCATCGTTTTCATGGTCATCTCGGCCGCCGCCCCGCTCACCATCGTCGCCGGGATCGCCCCGCTCGCCATCCTGATCGGCGGCATCGCCGCTCCGCTCGTCTACACGGTCGCCGGCATCGTGCTCGGTGTCTTCGCCATCGCGTTCATGGCGATGACCCGCTATGTGAAGGCCCTCGGCGGCTTCTACACCTACATCACCGAGGCGCTCGGCAAGGCCGTCGGGCTCGCCTCCTCATTCGTCGCCCTGTTCTCGTACAACGCCCTCCAGATCGGCCTCTACGGGCTGCTCGGCGCGCAGGGCCACGACCTGCTGAAGAACGAGTTCGGGATCGACGTGCCCTGGTGGGTCATCGCCCTCGTCGGCGTGCTGGCCGTCTTCGCGGTCGCGTATCGCGGTGTCGACGTGGGAGCGAAGGTCCTCGGCGTCCTGCTCTCGGCCGAGGCGCTCATCCTGGTGCTGTTCGCGGTCGTCGTGCTCGTCCGCGGAGGGGCGGAGGGCGTCACCTTCGGCACGTTCAGCCCGCAGGCCTTGCTCAACCCCGGCCTGTTCGCAGTCGCCGGCTTCGGCTTCGCCGCCTTCATGGGCTTCGAGTCCACCGCGCTCTACCGCGAGGAGGCGCGCAACCCCGAGAAGACCATCCCGCGCGCGACCTACATCTCGGTCGCCTTCATGGCCGTCTTCTACGGCTTCGTCATCTGGGCGATCATCGTGGCCGTCGGCGAGAGTCACGTACAGGAGGCCGCGGCCAAGAACACCGCAGGTCTCGTCTTCGACACCGCAGGGAAGTACTTCGGCCCGTGGGCGGAGCTGACCATGTACATCCTGATCATCACGAGCGTGTACGCCAGCCAGCTGGCCTTCCATAACGCCATCAACCGCTACACGTTCTCGCTCGCGCGCGATGGTGCCCTACCCCGGGCACTGCACCGCACCAACCGATACGGGTCGCCTGCGGTCTCCGGCGCGGCGCAGACTGTGGTCGCGCTCGTCGTGGTCGCGATCTTCGCCGTGGCCGGGGGCGACACGTACCTCCAGCTGCTGCTCTGGGTGAACAGTCCCGGCGTCTTCGGGATCATCGCCCTCCAGGTCATCACGTGTGTGGCGGTCGTCGTCTTCTTCGTGCGCAACCGCACGCTCCCGCACAGGTGGTACGTCATCCCAAGCGCGGTGGTCGCCGGGCTGATCATGCTGGCAGTCCTCTACGTGCTGTGCCTCAACGTCGACCTGCTCACCGCGGCCGGCCCGGTCGTCGACACGATCATCCTGCTCTGTGTGCCGATGGTGTTCGCCGTCGGCATCGTGCTCGCGGTCGTCTGGAAGCGCACCAGGCCGAAGGCGTACGCCCGGATCGGAGGCGCCGAATGAGCACGGAGCCCATGAGCACCATCGACCTGCTGCTGATCGCAGGCACCGTCCTCACCCCGGCGGCGATCGAGGCGGGAGGCCGCTCCGGCCGCACCGCCGTGGCGGTCCGCGATGGGATCATCGTCGGCGTCGCCCCCGAGTCCGACGCGCTCGTCGCCGGCTGGCCGGCAGCCGCGGCCGAGGTGCTCGACCTCGGCGACGCCACCGTGAGCGCCGGCTTCGTCGACGCCCACATCCACCCCGTCATGGGCCTGCGGCTCACGCGCGGCCTCGACCTCTCCGGCATCACCGAGCGGGAGGCCGTGCGTGCCGCCATCGCCGCCTACGTCGCCGGCCGTCCGGCCGACGAGGACTGGATCCTGGCCTGGGGCCTCGACCCCGCTGTGTTCGGCGGCGGCGAGTTCGGCAACGACCTGCTCGCCGGTGTCGACGGCGGCCGCAAGCTGTTCATCACGCTGTTCGACGGCCACTCGGCGCTCGCCTCGGCCGCCGCGATCGATGCGGCGGGCGTGCGCGGAGACGCGGTCTTCTCCGACGCGTCCGCACTCGGGCTCGACGCCGACGGCCGGCCGAACGGGATGCTCTACGAGTTCTCGGCGCAGCAACTGGTGCTCGAGCATATCCCCGATCAGATCTTCGACGACCGCGTGCAACAGCTCGCCGACCTGCTCGCCGGGATGGCCGCGACCGG
The DNA here is from genome assembly GCF_049993355.1 of Leifsonia sp. McL0607. Lineage (GTDB taxonomy): Bacteria > Actinomycetota > Actinomycetes > Actinomycetales > Microbacteriaceae > Leifsonia. Next base: position 2,070,951 of record NZ_CP188253.1, read on the forward strand.
AATCGTCGCCGGGCAGATGCTCGACCTGATGGCCGAAGACTCGTTCGAGCTGCTGGAGGAGCTGGAGCGCCGGCAGGACCTCCCGATCCGCTTGCGCATCTCGCCGTCGGTGTTCCCTGGCTTCACGCGCGACGACCTGGAACGCCACCTGCGCTACCAGGAGCTCGCCGGACGCCGCTGGTACGTGCGCGGCGTCAAACTCATGATCGACGGCACCATCGACAACGGCACCGGGTGGCTCTTCGAGCCGGACACGAAGGGCGAGTCCCGGCAGTCCATCTGGCTCGATCCGGCCGAGTATCGGGAGGCCGTGCGCTTCTTTCATGAGCACGGCATTCCGACCGCGACGCACGCGATCGGCGACAAGGGCATCGCCTTCGTGGCCGAGACGCTGCGGTCGCTGCCCCCAAGCGACGTGCAGCACCGCATCGAGCACATCGAGACGCTGCCCTACGACGTCCTCGACGAGATCATCGCGTCCGGCGCCGCGGCGAGCATGCAGCCCACCCACTGCACGCTGTACACGCGCGCCGACCACACCGACAACTGGTCGCAGCGGCTCGGCGACGAGCGCGCCGACCGCGCGTGGCGCACGCGCGACCTGCGCGACCGGGGCGCGATCCTCGCGCTCGGCTCGGACTGGCCGATCGCGCCGTACGACCCGCGGGGGATCGTGGCGGCCGCACAGCTGCGCCGTCCGGCCGGACGCGAGCAGGTCGAGCCGGTGGGTCCGGACCAGTCTCTGAGCGCGCGTGCCGCGCTGGAGGGCTATACGAGCGAGTACTGGCGCAGCGTCGGTGAGCCGGGAGGTCGCATCGAGCCGGGGCTGCCGGCGGACTTCACCGTGTGGGCGCTGAGTCCGCTCACGACTGACCCTGACACCTTCGCGGAGTCCGCGGTACTGCTCACGGTGGTCGGCGGCACCCCGTCGGAGCGCGACACCTCAGGCACGCACACCTCCTAATGCTTGTGTAGCATCCGGGTGAGATGCGGAATGTCGCATGGGTCATGTATGGTCATACCTACGAGCTGGCGTTGATTCATCCGTCAGCTCATTGGTAGGCGGAGGCGTGAACGGGTACGCACCTCCTGTCGATCACCATGCTGCTCCTAGTGCAGCGCTTCGATGCCCCCAGCCGGTCGGGTTCCGCTGGGGGCATCACCCGTTTCCGTGCGCGCACATTCGCGCCGGATGTCGCGTTTCCGGAGCCCGAACTGCGCATTCGCGCCAAACGTCGAGGTCGCGGCGGCGAATGCGCATGGAGGGTGCGTGCGTTGCCGGCGCGCGTTCGCGCCAGACTTTGCGTTGGAGCGGCGCGGGCGCGCATTCGCGCCGGTTGTGGCGGTGGCGGTGGCGAGGGTGCGCATTCGCGCCGGTTGTGGCGGTGGCGGTGGCGAGAGTGCGCATTCGCGCCGGATGTGGCGGTGGCCGCGGCGTACGTGCGCCCGATGTCGCGCGGCGACGACGGCGCGCGCCGCGCCGCCGTAGCGCCCGCTCAGACCGCGGCGATCGTCCAGGATGCCGTCGCGGACTCCCCGGGGGCGAGCGCGATCAGATCGGTGCCCGAGTTGTACGCGTCGGGCGGGCAGGTCATCGGCTCGACCGCGAGGCCCAGCCGGTTCAGCTCCGGGACGTCGCTGTCGGCGGTGTGGACCTGCACCCACGGGCAGGCCTCGTCCCACGTCATCGCGACACCGGTCCCCTCGGCCGAGCGCACTGTCACGGTCGTGCTCCCGTCGTCGCCGCGCGCCAGGCCGGTGAACGCGTGGTCGATGAAGGTCTCGGCAATCGCCCGCGGAGTGCGGAAGTCGAAGACGCCCGCTCCCTCGACGGCGACGTCGGCGAGCCCGATCGGGATGAGCCGGTCCTCCGTCACGGTCAGCACCTGCTCGGCGGGAAGCTGGAGCGTCCAGTCGTCGACGCGGCCGCTGCCGGCGATGAGGTACGGGTGCGGGCCGGTGCCCCACGGCGCGGAGGACGGACCGGAGTTGGTCCCGGTGACGGTCGTGTGGAGGCCGTCCTCGTCGAGCTCGAAGGCGACGGCGACCTCCACGCGGTGCGGGAAACCAGCCTGTGCCTCGATGGTCGCGGCGAGGGTGACGCTGCTCGCGGAGCGGTCAACGGCGGTGAAGTCGAGCCAGCAGGCAAGGCCATGCAGGGCGTGGCCGCGAGCGGGCTCGGTCAGTGCGAGCTGCTGCTCCTCGCCGTCGAAGGAGTACCGTCCGTCGACGACCCGGTTGGGCCAGGGCGCGAGCGTGGCGCCGCGGAAGGCCGGACGCACTTCGTCGGCGTCGAACGGGACGACGAGGGGGCGGCCGCGGTGCTCCAGGGTGCGCAGCGAGGCGCCGACCGACGCGATCGTCGCGTGGTAGTCGCCGGCGGTCAGGCCGAAGTGGGTGCCGGAGATGGGGATGCTCATCCGCCCATTCTGTCCGCAACTGCCGAGTACGCAAGAATTCCGGTCGAGAACCGCCGAGTACGTACCAATTCGGGCGAAAACCGCCGAGTACGCGGACTGTCCGCGTACTCGGCGGCTTGTGATGCGCGCGAAACCTAGCGGAGGCGCTTGCTAGCTGAACGACCGGTAACGATCGGCTCGTCGGGGTTGCTCCCGGAGTAGCGTCGGTTTGAATGGGGTCATGCGTAGTGTCGGCTGGTCGTTGTTCGGGTTTGCGTTGGTCGTCGGCGCTGTAGCGCTGGGCGCGCTCACCACTCCGGCCGTCGACCACGGCCTGGCCACCGTCGCCGTCGAGCACCACGTCGGGTTCACCCGCCGCCAGTGGGTGGACCTCGCCATCGCCGCGCTGTTCTTCATCACCGCAGCGGCAATGGCCGGCGCCCTCGTCGTTACGCGCCTCCGTGCGTCCACGCACGACACCGCACCCCCCGCGCCGCCCACCGCTCCCGTTCACGCTTCGGCTCCCGTTCACGCTTCGGCTCCCGTTCACGCTTCGGCTCCCGTTCACGCTTCGGCTCCCGTTCACGCTTCGGCTCCCGTTCACGCTTCGGCTCCCGCTCCCGTCGAAGTCTGACCGCCGGTTCCAGACGCGGCGCGCGTTCAGTGCTGCCACATTCGCGCCGAATGCGCCGCTCAACGTGGTGAGAGGCGACATTCCCGCCAAATGTGCCGCTCGCACCCTCCGCTACCCGGCGGCGCGCAGCGCGGCGTAGAGGTCGGCGCGGGCGGCGAAGCCACCGAGGTCGCGTCCGAGCAGGCGCTCGGCGTCGGCGACGCGCGCGCGCAGCGTGTGCCGGTGCATGCCGAGCCGGCGCGCGGCCACGTCGTACACGCCGTCCGCGTCCAGCCAGGTGCGCAGGATGCCGGGCAGCGCCGGGTCGGCCTTCGCCAGCGGTGCCAGGGCGGTCGCGGCGACCGCCCGTGCGTCCGGGGTCTGCAGCAAGGCGAGCATGCCCGCCGCCGCCACGTCGTCGAACGACGGCACGGGCTCGTCGGGAGTCGAGCGTCGCGCCGCCACGCCTGCCTGCGTCACTCCGGAGGCCAGGGCGTCGAGTGCGACGGGAGCCGACGACCCGCCGCGCAGCTCGAACCGCGCGGCAAGCTCAGCGATAGTCTCCTGCGCGGCGCCGATGACCACGAGGTCTTGGCCGTCGCGCGCGAAGAAGCCGCCGCCGTCGGCCTCCAGCCAGTCCACGGCGGAGGCGCCTGCTGCGCCGTGCAGCACGGTCACGCGAACCGGCTCCTCGGGCAGTGCGCCGAGCACGGGCTCCGCAATCGTCTCCGCGAGCGCGCGTTCGCCGGCGAGGAGGGTGCGCCAGACCGCCGTGCGGACCCGGGCGCGCGCCGCGTCGGTGGCGCGGCCCTGCTCGAGCGCCAGGCCGGCTAGCGCCACGACGCCCGTCACGACCTGCTGCGCGGCCTGGTCGAGGCCCTCCGATCCGACGGCGAGCACGCCCCGCAGATGCCCGGCGGCGCCGAGCGTCTGGAGGGCGAACGGACCCGCGTGGGTGCTCGCGGCCCCCGCGGCTCGGCGGCGGCTGCGCAGCAGGGGCTCGGCGGCGGCCGTCAGCGCCGACCGTGAGACGGCGTCCAGCGCGCCGGAGGGCGCGATGCGGTCCAGCGTCCCATCGGCGCCGAACAGCGCGACCGGTCGGTCGATCTGGCGCGCGAGCTCACCGAGCACGGCGCCGAGCGCATCGGGCCGCAGCGCGGCGAGCGAGATCGCCCGGGAGGCGCGCAGCGCCCAGGTGTTGCGCGCGTAGGCGTCCGCCGCGACGCGGTCGGCGACGAACCGGGCGACGGCGATGAACGGCGTGCGGTAGGGCACTTCGAACAGCGGGAGGCCGTGTCGGGTGCACGCCTCCACCAGCGGTTCGGGGGTGTCCCGAACGACTTCCGTCCCGAATCCCAGCCCGGCGATCCCGTGCGACACCAGCCGCGACACGTATGGGTCGACATCGTCCGGCGTGCCGGTGACCAGCAGCACCTGGCCGGGAGAGAGGAAGGGCGTCGGGTCGGGGAGGTCGGAGCTGTGCGCCCACGAAAGTGGGACGTCGAGGTCGCCCACGTCGGCCTGGGTGAGCAGCCGGAGGCCGAGCTCGGGTCGCGCGAGGAGCTGGGCGAGGGTCGCGGGCATCGGGCACTCCATCCGCCAGGGTGTCGAATTCGGATTCTGAAATTGTACGACTCGTCCAGGCGCGGGTCACGCTCCGCTCTTTACGATGCCGCCATGACCATCGTTTTCCCCGCCTCCGCAACCCTCGTCGGCGGACCCTCGCTCCCGCAGGAGCGCCGACTCCTCACACCCATCCCCGGACCGGAGTCGCGGAAGCGCGCCGAGCGCAAGGCCCAGGCCGTCGCCGCCGGCGTCGGCGCGACCATCCCGGTCTACACCGTCGCAGCGGGCGGGGGTGTGCTCGTCGACGTCGACGGCAACTCGCTCATCGACTTCGGCTCCGGCATCGCCGTGACCGGTGTCGGCAATGCCGCTCCGCGCGTCGTCGAGGCCGTCACGCAGCAGGTCGCCGCCTTCACGCACACCTGCTTCACCGTCGCGCCTTACGACTCGTACGTCGACGTCGCCGAGGCGCTCAACCGCCTCACGCCCGGCGACTTCGTCAAGCGCAGTGCCCTCTTCAATTCGGGCGCGGAGGCCGTCGAGAACGCGGTCAAGATCGCCCGTCACTACACCGGCAAGCAGGCCGTCGTCGCGTTCGACCACGCCTACCACGGCCGCACCAACCTCACGATGGGCCTCACCGCCAAGAACCAGCCGTACAAGAACGGCTTCGGTCCGTTCGCGCCCGAGATCTATCGTGCGCCGCTCAGCTACCCGCTGCGCGACGGCGGCCTCTCCGGCGCCGAGGCGGCCAAGCGGGCGATCACGATGATCGAGAAGCAGATCGGCGCCGCCAACCTGGCCGCCGTCATCATCGAGCCCATCCAGGGCGAGGGCGGCTTCATCGTCCCGGCCGACGGCTTCCTCCCCGCTCTGCAGGAGTGGGCCAACGAGAACGGTGTCGTGTTCATCGCCGACGAGGTTCAGACGGGCTTCGCCCGCACCGGCACCATGTTCGCCTCCGAGCAATTCGGCATCGTGCCCGACCTGATCGTCACCGCGAAGGGCATCGCCGGCGGCCTCCCGCTGTCGGCCGTCACCGGGCGTGCCGAGATCATGGACGCCCCGCAGGTCGGCGGCCTCGGCGGCACCTACGGCGGCAACCCGCTCGCCTGCGTCGCAGCGCTCGCCGCGATCGAGACCTACGAGCAGGAGGACCTGTCTGCGCGCGCCCGCGCCATCGGCGAGATCCTCTTCGAGAAGCTGGGCGCCCTCCGCGACGCCGATCCGCGTGTCGCCGAGGTGCGCGGCAAGGGCGCGATGGTCGCCATCGAGCTCGTCGATCCCCCGAAGCCCGGAGGGGCGGGGCCGGGGGAGCCGGACGCCGCGCTCACCTCGAAGGTCGCCGCCGCCGCGCACGCGGCCGGCATCGTGCTGCTCACCTGCGGCACCTACGGCAACGTCATCCGGTTCCTGCCGCCGCTCAGCATCCCCGACCACCTCCTCATCGAGGGGCTGGACGTCGTGGCGGAGGCGGTGGCCAACGCATGAGCGCCGTCGACATCGCGACCACGACCACCGAGCTGACCGCCCGCGAAGTCAACCTCCTCTCCCGGGTCCCCGATGGGCTGTTCATCGCCGGCGCCTGGGAGGCCGGGACCCGCGAGCAGATCCAGGTGCAGGACCCGGCGACCGGCCGCGTCATCAAGCGCATCGCCAACGCGACGCCCGAGGACGGCATCCGCGCCCTCGACGCCGCCGTGGCCGCTCAGGAGGCCTGGGCGGCGACCCCGCCGCGCACCCGTGCCGAAATCCTGCGCCGAGCGTTCGACCTCCTGCAAGAGCGCCGCGACGACTTCGCGCTGCTGATGACGCTGGAGATGGGCAAGCCGCTGGCGGAGGCCAACGGCGAGGTCACCTACGGCGGCGAGTTTCTGCGCTGGTTCTCCGAGGAGGCCGTGCGCATCGCCGGCCGCTTCGGGCAGAACCCGGAGGGCACCGGCACGATGGTCGTATCGCAGCGACCGGTGGGTCCGTGCTTCTTCATCACGCCCTGGAACTTCCCGCTGGCGATGGCGACGCGCAAGATCGCGCCGGCGCTCGCCGCCGGCTGCACGGTCGTCGTGAAGCCTGCCGAGCTGACCCCGCTGACCACGCTGTTCTTCGCGCAACTGCTCGCCGACGCCGGCGTGCCCGCCGGTGTCGTGAACGTCGTGCAGACGAACACCTCCGGCGCGGTCTCCGCCCCGATCATCGCCGACCCGCGCCTGCGCAAGCTGTCGTTCACCGGCTCCACCCCGGTGGGTCGCGCGCTGCTCGCGCAGGCCGGCCAGAACGTGCTGCGCACCTCCATGGAGCTCGGCGGCAACGCGCCGTTCGTCGTGTTCGACGACGCCGACCTGGACAAAGCGGTCGAGGGTGCGATGCTCGCGAAGTTCCGCAACATCGGCCAGGCGTGCACCGCTGCCAACCGCTTCATCGTGCACGAGTCGGTCGCCGACGAGTTCGCGCGTCGCGTCACCGCCAAGGTCGACGCGATGAAGATCGGTCGTGGCACGGAGGAGGGCGTCGCCATCGGCCCGCTCATCGACGACCGCGCAGTCGCCACCATGGAGGCGCTGGTCGGCGACGCCGTCGAGCGCGGCGCCCGCGTCCTCACCGGAGGAAAGGCGCCGGAGGGCGACGGCTTCTTCTACGAGCCGACGGTGATCGTGGACGTGCAGCCCGGCAGCGAGATCCTCCGCGAGGAGATCTTCGGCCCGGTGCTGGCGATCACGACGTTCTCCACCGAAAAGGAGGCCGTGGCGCGCGCCAACGAGACCGAGTACGGTCTGGTCGGCTACGTGTTCACGCAGGACCTCGCACGCGGCCAGCGCATGATCGACCGGGTCGACACCGGAATGATGGGCCTCAACACCGGCCTCGTCTCCAACGCGGCCGCCCCGTTCGGCGGCGTGAAGCAGTCGGGCCTCGGCCGGGAGGGCGGGCTCGAGGGCATTCACGAGTACCTGAGCGCGAAGTACACGCTCATCCCCGCCTGATCCATCCGCGAACAACTGTGCTGCAGGAGGCCAGCACGGCCACCGGGGTCGGCTGGACGGCGGCCGCGATGCGACGCGAGCTGCCGGTGCCGGTGCCGGTGCCGGTGCCGGTGCCGACGATCGTGGTAGCGCGCACGCAGTGACGTTCGGGCGGCGTGCGGAAGTCGTTTCTGCGACGATTTTTAGTTGATTCTTCGTAAGGGCAGGCTTACCTTACAAAAGAGCCCGGCGCCCCGCCGGTGCGGAACGATCGCCTCCACGAAGGAATCTGCATGTCCCCCTTGGGTGTCGCCGCACTCGGAGCCGTCGCCGGTCTCACGATCTTCCTGGGCCTCCCGGTCGGCCGGATCCGCTCGAACGCCGTCGGTCTCAAGGCCGCGCTGAACGCTCTCGCGACCGGGATTCTGATCTTCCTGCTCTGGGACGTGCTCTCGCAGGCGTGGGAGCCCGTCGACAAGTCGCTCTCGTCGCACCAGCTCGGCCCTGCGCTCGGGCAGGGGCTGCTGATGGCCGCCTGCATCGGCGTGGGCCTCCTGAGCCTGACCTACGTCGACCGCTACATGAAGCGACGCGCGCTGGCGCTGGCATCGCCCATCCGGCCGCCGTCGGGCTCGGAGCCCGCACGACACGGGCACAGTTCGCATTCCGGCCCGGGCAGTCCCGGCCCCGGCGGCACCGCCACCACCACCGGTGTCGCGATCGTGGCGGCCACCGAGGCGGAGTCGCGGGCCGGCGCTCGCCGCCTCGCGCTCACGATCGCGATCGGCATCGGCCTCCACAACTTCGCGGAGGGCCTCGCGATTGGCACCGCGGCGGCGCAGGGCGAGCTGGCCTTCGCTGTGCTCCTGATCATCGGGTTCGGGCTGCACAACGCCACGGAGGGGTTCGGGATCGTCGCGCCGCTGAGCGGCACCCGGCCGTCCTGGGGCTATCTGGCCCTGCTCGGCCTCATCGGAGGCGGCCCGACGTTCCTCGGCACGATCATAGGGCAGGCGTTCAGCAGCGATATCGTCTCGATCGCGTTCCTCGGCCTGGCCGCCGGCTCCATCGTCTACGTGATCATCGAACTGCTCGCCGTCGCCCGCCGCACCGGGATGAAGACGCTGGTCGCGTGGTGCGTCTTCGCGGGTATCGTCGCCGGATTCGCCACCGACGCGATTATCACCGCTGCCGGGGCCTGATCCGCGATTCCCTCTGCCGCTCGGCGGTGATTCGGTAGGGTTGTCCCGCAGCCGAAAGGGAGGGCACGCATGCGCCAGGTCGTCGATTTCACGAACGTCTCGACGGAGGGCCTCGACTCGAGCCCCGTCGCGCCCGCCCTCGCCGGCCTGCGCGCGAACGAGTCGCGCTACTTCAAGAACAAGTACGACATCGACTTCGCGACGGCCCCCGCCGCGCAGGAGCACGAGGCGCTCGATTGGGTCAGCCGCATCCTCAAGGACGAGCGCGACATCGTGATCGCCTCGCCCGCTCTGGAGGTCACGTCGTTCGAGGTGGACGGCATCCGCATGGCGTACGTGTTCTACGAGTCGGGCCTGTCGATCAACGTGATGTACACGATCGACGACGCGGGCAAGCGCGCGGTCGGCTTCAAGCTGTCGGAGGGCATGGAGGTGCCAGAGGAACTGTCGGCGTTCAAGTTCGCGCGGCAGAAGTCGCGGCTCGCCGGCACGATCCGCGGCTCCTACTTCGTCATCAAGGGCGAATACTGAGCCTCGACCGCGTCGTGTCTCACGCCAGCGGCTCGACCTCCGCGGCGAGCTCGCGCCTGACGTCGTGCTCGATGAGCACCGGGATGAAGTCGCGGATCGGAGCGCCCGTGTAGTCCCCGTGGCGCTCGTGCACGAGGTCGACGATGCGGTCCCTGGGGACCATCGGGAAACGCGCCGCCAGCCGATCGACGGCGTGATCGATGGCGGCCTCGTGGTCGGCCGTCTCGCCGGGCGGTGCGACGAGCGTGATGTCATCGTCCAGCTGTGGCAACGAGGTGGGGGCTGCTTCGTCACTCATAGCGGGATTATGGCGCGCGTGACAGGGTGGAGGCTATGGATGAGATCGAGGTAGCGGTCGTCCGCGTGTTCACCGACGAGCGGGGCGCCAACGGGAACGAGCTGGGCATCGTGACCAGCTCGCCCGCGACGGCGCAGCGCGAGCAGGACATCGCGGCGGCGCTCGGGTTCAGCGAGACCGTGTTCGTCGACGAGCTGGACGAGGCGGGCGGCATCGCGACGATCCGCATCTTCACGCCGGCCGCCGAGCTCCCGTTCGCCGGCCACCCGAGCGTCGGGACGGCGTGGTGGCTGGCGCACGAGCACACACCGGTCGGAGCCCTGGCCGAGAAGGCGGGAGACGTCGCGGTCTCCGTCGACCTCGATGCCGACGCGGCCTCCATCGAGGCCCGCGCCGAGTGGGCGCCCGCGTTCACCTGGCTGCCGCTCGCCACTCCGGCCGAGGTCGAGGCGCTCGACGCGCTCACCTTCACAGACGGGCAGCACTACGCCTACGCGTGGATCGACGAGGAGGCCGGGACCGTGCGCGCGCGGATGTTCGCCCCCGCGATGGGCATCGTGGAGGACGAGGCGACCGGCGCCGCCGCCGTCGCCCTCACCGCGAAGCTCGGCCGCGCCCTCCGCATCACCCAGGGCGATGGCTCCGAGCTCGTCACCGAGCCGCTCGGCGACGGCCGCATCCGGGTCGGCGGGACCGTGGTGTACGACCGCACCATCGACGCCACCCTGTGAGCGTCGAGCTCTTCCCGGTCGGCGCGCCGGGCGACGGCGCGGGCGGCGACGGCGTTCGGGGCGACGGCCTGATCGGCGTCGCGGCGACCGGCGACGGCGCGGTGTGGTTCGCCCTCAGCGACAGCGGACGGGTGGGCCGCCGCGACGCGGACGGAACGCTGGCGTACCTTGAGCTCGGCGCGGCCTCCCAGCCGGTCGGCATCAGCACGGCGACGGAGGACACCGTCTGGGTCGTGGACCGCACCGGCGGTCGCCTGGTACACGTCGGTCCGGGCATCCGCGTGATCGGGGAGACGGCCGTCCCATCGGCCGACGCTCTGCCACTTGCCTCGGTGACCCTCCCGGACGGGACCACCTGGTTCACGGAGGCGTTCGGCGACGCGGTCGGACGCATCGACATTCTGGGGTGCGTCGAGGAGTTCCCGGTGGGGTCGGAGGGCGGCCCCTCCGGCATCACCGCGTCAGGGGAGAGCGTGTGGTTCGCTCTGCAGGGGCACCGGCCGGCGCTCGGTCACGTCCGCGGCGGCGACGCCGCGATCGAACTCGTGGCGCTTCCGCTGGGCTCCGGCCCCCTGGGCGTCGCGGTGGCCGACGACGGCTCGGTCTGGACGGCGCTGCACGCGGCGGACGCTCTGGCGCGCGTCGCCCGGGACCGCACGGTGACCGTCCTCCCGTTGGAGGAGGGCGCGGATCCGTTCGCGGTGGTCGCCGACGACGCGGGAGGAGTCTGGGCATCGCTCTGGGGGGCGGACGCCCTGGTGCATGTCACGTCCTCCGGCGACCTCGAGCGTGTCGACCTCCCCGACGGCGCGGGTCCGCGCGGCCTCGCCGTCGCGCCGGACGGCGCGGTCTGGGCGGCCCTCGTGTCGGGCGAGCTCGCCCGCGTCCGGGCCTGATCGCGGCCGGCGGCTCGCGGCCAACGGAGGACGTCCCTCTCCCGACCGCCCCGAAAGGCAGCGAACGGAGGAGACCCGAGGCGTTCCCGCCCCGCGTCCCCTCCGTTCGCGTCAGCGTCTACTCGGCAACGCCCACGTACTCGGCGGCTTCGTCGGGGTCGGCGACCCCGGCCTCCAGCCGCGCGCGCAGCGCGACGCCCAGCCCGGCGTCGACGTTCGTCCAGTACTGGATCGCCCGCTCGCGGATGTCCTCCCGCGTCACACCGCCGACCGCTCCCGCGATCGTGTCGAGGAAGCGCTCCCGCGCTGCCTCAAAGAAGACATCGCGGTAGAGCGTGCCCGCCTGGCCGAAGTCGTCGTCCTCGGCGTGCAGGGTGGCTGCAGCACGCACGAGCGCGCCGTCCGACTCCCACGAGCCTTCGCCCGCCGCCGCAGCGGAGGCCGACGGCCCGCCGAACGAGTTCGGCGCGTACACCGGAGCCGACGCAGGCTTGAAGCCATGCCGCGCGGCGCCGTCCTGCGAGTAGTTGTGCACCGAAGCGACCGGGGCGTTGACCGGCAGCTCGTTGTAGTTGGTGCCGACGCGGTAGCGCTGGGCGTCCGGGTACGAGAAGACGCGCGCCATCAGCATCTTGTCGGGGCTGATGTCGATGCCGGGAACGGTGTTGGCCGGCGAGAACGCCGCCTGCTCGATCTGCGCGAAGAAGTTCTCCGGGTTCTCGTTGAGCGTGTGCACGCCCACCTCGATGAGCGGGTAGTCGCTGTGCGGCCACACCTTGGTGAGATCGAACGGGTTGAAGCGGTAGGTCTTCGCGTCCTCGTACGGCATCACCTGCACACTCACCCTCCACGCCGGGAAGTCGCCGCGCTCGATGGCCTCGTAGAGGTCGCGACGGTAGTAGTCCGCGTCCTCGCCCGCGATGCGTTCGGCCTCGGCGCCGTGCATCTCCTCGTTGCCCTGCAGCGCGTGGAAGTGGTACTTCACCCAGAAGCGCTCACCGGCGGCGTTGATCCACTGGTAGGTGTGCGAGCCGTAGCCGGGCATGGTCCGCCACGAGCGCGGGAGGCCCCGGTCGCCCATGAGGTACGTGACCTGGTGCGCCGACTCCGGCGACAGGGTCCAGAAGTCCCACTGCATGTCGGCGTCGCGCAGCCCGGAGCCGGGGAGGCGCTTCTGCGAGTGGATGAAGTCGGGGAACTTGATGCCGTCGCGGATGAAGAAGACCGGTGTGTTGTTGCCGACGATGTCGTAGTTGCCCTCGGTCGTGTAGAACTTCACCGAGAAGCCGCGCACGTCCCGCCAGGTGTCCGGGGAGCCCTGCTCGCCAGCGACCGATGAGAACCGCTGCACCGTGCGCGTCGTGGCGCCCGGCTGGAACACAGCGGCCTTCGTGTAGGCGGTCACATCGCCGGTGACGACGAACTCGCCGAACGCGCCGCCGCCCTTGGCGTGCACGATCCGCTCCGGGATCCGCTCGCGGTTGAACTGCGCGAGCTTCTCCACGAGGTACCGGTCGTGGAGGGCGGTGGCTCCGTCCTGCCCTGCCGTCAGCGAGTGCGCGTCGCTGCCGACCGGGGTGCCGGTCTGGGTGGTCGTGTGGTACTGCGTCATGGTTCTCCTAACCTCATCCGGCGTGCGACGGGGCTGTCGCCGCACGCTCCTGACAGGACGGGCACAGTCCCCAGAAGGTCACCTCTGCCGTGTCGACCAGGAACCCGCCGGCATCCGACGGATGCAGGCAGGGCGCGTGACCGACGACGCAGTCGACGTCGGCGACCGCCCCGCACGTCGTGCAGACGACGTGGTGGTGGTTGTCGCCGACGCGGCGCTCGTAGAGGGCAGGCGAGTGCGCCGGCTCGATCCGGCGGAGGAGGCCGGCGACCGTGAGGTCGCCGAGCACATTGTGGATGTTCTGGATCGAGGTGCCGGGCAGTGCGGTCAACACTGCGCGGTACACCGATTCCGCATCCACGTGGGGGTGCGCACCGAGCACGCGGAGGACGGCGAGCCGCCCTTGCGTCACACGGAGCCCGGACGCGCGGAGCGCGTCCTCGTGCCGTGCCGTGTCCATGCCTCCACGCTATCGGCGCAGTTTTGACTTATTCAAAACAGCTGGGCATCCCGGGCGTGGCGCGACCGGCTGGGGAAGGGGCTCAGCGCAGGATCGACTCCATCTTCTTGCCCCGGGCCACCTCGTCGACGAGCTTGTCCATATACCGCAGCTTCCGCATCATCGGGTCGTCGATCTCCTCGACCCGAACGCCGCAGACGACCCCGGTGATGAGGGAGGCGCGCGGATTCAGTTCGGGAGCCTCCTCGAAGAACGTCTGCAGGTCGACGCCGCGGTCGATCGCCGACATCAGCCCCTTCTCGTCGTACCCGGTCAGCCAGCGCACGACTGTGTCGACGTCCGTGCCGCTGCGGCCCTTGCGCTCGACCTTGGCGACGTAGAGCGGATAAATGCTCGCGAAGCTCGAAGCGAAGACCTTGTGCATGACCTCCAGAGTAGCTCGCGTGAGGCCTCGGATTGGGGTACCGCAGCTCTGTCCCGTAGTCTTTCATGAGACATATCGATGAGATGGAAGATGGTCCCATGACGCACGAGTTCCAGGTCGAGGCGCTGGACGTCGGGCTGCGTGTCGAGGTCGCCGGGATGTCCCGTACCGACTTCCGCCGGCTGTGCGCTCAGTGGAGACGGGTGGCAGGTCATGGGACGCCCTCGGCGACGATCTCCGCCGTCCTCGGGGAACGAGTTGCCGGTGCGAACATCTCCGGTCTGGACTTCGACGAGATCAGCGTCGCGTTGCGGCAGACGATCAACCGCCGGGCGATCGAGAGTCGGCGGAAGGAGCTCCTGATGCTCCACGCCGCGGGTCTGGCCGATCCGGAGACCGGCGACGTCATCGCCCTGATCGGTCCGTCGGGCGCCGGCAAGACGACAGTGGCATCGACTCTCGGCACGGTCCTGGGCTATGTATCGGATGAAACGGTCGCCGTCGACGCTGCAGGCAGGGTGCACCCGTTCCCGAAGCCCCTTGCTATCAAGCAGCGCCACACCCTGCGCAAGCGGATCGCCGGCCCCGACGCGCTCGGCCTGATGGAGGTGCACACGCCGCTGCGGCTCACCCGCCTCGCCCTCCTCGACCGTCGCGAGGAGCGGGTGGCCCCGACGGTCACGACACGGGGCCTGGAGGAGGTCGCGGATTTGCTCATCGAGCAGACCAGCTATTTCGCGTCGCTTCCCCGAGCGCTGCAGCGCTTGGATGCCCTCGTCCGGGTCTCTGGCGGTGTGCACGTGATCCGGTACCACCACGCGGCCGACCTGGTCGAGCCGGTGTCCGAGTTGCTGAGACGGCCGGCCGTGCACCTGTCACCCGTGGAGGTGGCGGACGTGAGCGGGTCGGCGGCCGACTCCGGCACTCTCCTTCCCGGATCGTACGGGCGCGCTGAGATCGACGACTGGATCGAGGTCGGCGGCGAGGTCTTGGTGCTGTCCGACGGGCGGATCTCGCGGTTGTCCCAGCTCGGCTCATTGCTCTGGATGGCGCTTCGAACGCCGCTGCCCGTCGAAGAGCTCGTCGCCCGCGCCGAGGCGGCCTTCGGTCCGGCGCCGGACGACGCCGCCCGCATCACCGTCCATATGCTCGACGACCTGACTGCCGCCGGGCTCGTGCGAGTGGTGAATCCGGACGAAAGCCTGCGTGACAACGCCCGTCGCGACGAGATGAGCCTGCGACGGGGTTAGTCGCTACCGCGAGCGTGACCGCAGGCGCGTCTCTTCGATGTCGAGCATCGACTGCGCCTCGCTGAGGATGCGCGACGGGTAGGCGCCGCGTGCGCGTTCCACATGCAGGCGGTCGCGCTCGGCGTCGACCACCGCGAGCCGGAGCGTGCGGTAGACGTGGTGCGGGCGACTCTCCGGAGGGGCGTCATAGAGCACGATGCGCTCCCACGCCGCCTCTGCGCGGAGGTACGTGGTCTGGCGCACCCGCTCGACCACCTCGGGGTCGACGGGCGCCGGTGTGCCCGCTGCGGCCTCCGGGTCGTCGAGAACCGCGAGTCCCGCTTCGCTCAGGTCGTCGAGCAGCTCGGCGAGGAGCCTCCGGTCGTCTTTCACGTCGACGCCCTGCACTCCCAGCAGCTTGATCAGCCACGGCAGGGTTCCGCCCTGGACGATCAGGCTGACGAAAGCGACGGTGAACGCGATGAGGATGAGCTGAGGCCGGTAGGGGACGTTGTCGGGCAGCGACTGCGCTGCAGCGAGCGTGACGACGCCGCGCATGCCGGACCAGCCGAGCACGACCCCACCGCGCCAGCCGATCGCCTCCTGCCGGAACTCCTCCAGGTCGCTCCGATGCCGGGTGTAGCGCTGCTCGGCTCGCTGCTTGCGTTGAGCCTGCCATCGATAGCGCACCGGATGGTCGCGGAAGTAGCTGATCAACAGCCATTCCCGCAGCACCAGCTTCTCCGCGTGCTCGCCGCGTTTTCGGAGGAAGAAGATGAGCGGCCCCATCAGCACGAACCGGATGACCACGAGGGCGGCCATGGCGATCAGGCCGATGCCCACGGCGTCCCACACGCTCAGGGTCTCGGGGTGCTCGACATCGGCGATGAGAGTGCGCAGCTCGAGGCCGATGAGCAGGAAGACGCCGTTCTCGAGCAGGAACTGGATCGTGCGCCAGTTGATCTGGTCGCTGATGCGAGCCTGGGCGCTGAACTGCCGGGGCGCGGCATGCCCGGTGTAGAGGCCGGCGATGACGACCGCGAGAACGCCCGACCCGTGCAGCGCCTCGGTTGGCGCGAAGGCTGCGAACGGGACGACGACCGACAACGCAGTGTCGAGCACCGGGTCGTTCAGTTTGGACCGAACCCACACCGACACGAAACCGACGACCAGGCCGATCACGAGCGCGATGATGACCGCGGAGAAGAAGTCGAGCACGCCGTCGATCGGCGTCGCGAGGGTGCCGACTGCCGCCGCGAGTGCCGTGCGCAGCAGCACGAGCGCGGTGGCGTCGTTGACGAGCCCCTCGCCCTCGAGCACGGTCAGCAGACGCGGCGGGAGGCCGAGCTTGCGGCCGATGGAGGTCGCCGCGACCGCGTCGGGCGGGCTGATGATCGCGCCGAGCGCGATCGCCGCGGCCAGGTTGAGGTCGGGCAGCATCGTGTACAGCACGAAGCCGGAGGCGAACGCCGTGACGACGACCAGGAAGACCGAGAGGCCGGCGATCGGCGCGAGGTTCCTGCGGAAGTCGGTGAGCGGAACGCTGATCGCCGCAGCATAGAGAATCGGCGGCAGCAGCCCGTCCAGGATGATCTCCGGCGGGACGCTGATCTCCGGCATGCCGGGCAGGCCGGAGAGCGTGACACCGACGATCACGAGGATGATGGGCGCGGCGACGCCGAGCTTGCGGGCGAAGGCCGCGACGCCGACGATCACCGCGACGGCGATCACAGCATAGACACCGAGCTCCATGACTCAAGCCTATGGAAACTCTCAGGGATCGTGCGCCACGTCGCACTCGTGCCGAGGAGCCGCGCGACCGGATGCCGCGCGGCTCCTCGGTTCTTGCCGAGCGTCTGCGGGCGCTCAGCGCCGCCCGTCGCCTGCCCGCTGCGGCGCCCCGGAGGCCAGGGCGAGTGTCTGCTGCAGTGCGGTGTACTCCGGCTTCGGCTGCAGGTTCTCGTCGTAGATATCCGCCGCTCCTTCACCCGGGAAGACGGCGGGCACCCACGAGTAGCCGTCGCCGAAGCCCCAGACCGTGTACGAGATGCAGGCGCGGACGGCGAGGCAGGCCTGCATGGTGGAGGTGTAGGCGGCGACCTGGGCGTTCTGCTCCACCGCAGTGACGGGGAGGGTGGTGCGCACATCCACCTCGGTCTCGGCTACCTTCAGCCCGAGCCCCGCGAAGCGCTGCAGGTTGTTCTGCAGGTCCGGCAGCCCGTACTGGGTGTCGAGGTGGGTCTGGAATCCGACGCCGTCGATCGGCACGCCCTGCGCCTTGAGTTGCTGAACCAGGCTGTAGACCGCGTTGCTCTTCGGGCCGGTGTACTCGATGTTGTAGTCGTTGTAGAACAGCAGCGCCTTCGGGTCCGCGGCGTGCGCCCAGCGGAACGCGTCCGCGATGTAGCCCGGGCCGAGCTTCTGCAGCCAGATGGTGTTGCGCAGCGTCCCGTCGTCGTTGAAAGCCTCGTTGACGACGTCCCACTGCCAGATCTTCCCTCTGAAGTGGGTGACTTCGTCCGTGATGTGCTTCTTGAGGATGGCCCGGAGCTGGTCCGGTGTCATCGACGGTGCGGCGGCGGTCAGCCAAGCGGGCAGCTGGTTGTGCCAGACGAGGGTGTGACCGCGCACGAGCTGGCCGTTCTGCTGGGCGAAGGCGACGAGCTCATCGGCGGCCGTCCAGTCGTACGTGCCCTGGGTCGGCTCGACGGACTCCCACTTCATGACGTTCTCGGGGGTGACGCTCGAGAACTGCGTCGCGGCGATCGACCGGTAATCGCTGTTGGAGGCCAGGGCGTCCGTGTTGACAGCGGTGCCGACCCGAAGCCCCACGCGCGAGGCGAGGCTGCGCAACGAGTCGGATGAGGCGGAGGTCTGATGACCGGGCGCTGCGGGAGGTGTCGCGGGCACGGCGGCGAAGGCCGCGCCCTGCGCGAGGATGACTGCTCCGGCGCCGATCACCGCAGTGGTGATGAGGCCGGCTCGAAGGCGAGCTGACACGCTGATACTCCTTTGTATGCGACCGCGCGCCGACGGGGAGCCCGCGGCGTCGCGACTGTCCGAATATGTTGCGCGAGACAGCTAATTACACCCGCACGCGCGGGTCAAACATTTTGGAAAAGCTTGCGTTTTCGCAGTCGACGTGGTGGAGGTGGGCGCTTCACCGGGCGAGCAGGCCGACGGGAACCTCCCCCAGTTGCTGCGCGCCCCCGGCGTCCGCCCGGAACTCCGGAGATCGGGCCGAGACTGGCCCGGATGTCCGGAAGAACCGACACCCACGCAGCGTGTCACGCACGACCTCCGGAGTTGCCGACCGCCGTCAGGCGCGGGCGGCCGCCTCGCTCCGCCAGCGCGCGAGCAACTGCCACGGGTCGGGCACCCGCAGCGACTCGACGTGGGCGAGCAGCATGTCGTCGGTCTCGAACCACTCCGTGCCCGGGATGCGCAGCGCGGCGAACTGCGCGTGCCTCCGTTGCTCGACCGTGCGGTCGCCGCGCTCGAACGCGAGCACCTCGTCGTGGGGGAGGCTCGTGAACCGCTGCGCGGGGTTGGCCGAGGTGCCGATCTTGATGCGGTCGCGAAACCGCAGGTAGTAGACGACGTCCACCCGGGAGGCCGACGCCCCGTCGGGCGGGAGCTCGCCCACCCTCCACTCGCACACCGCGCACAGCCACCCCGACGGGTAGCGCACCCCGAGCCTCGACCCGCAGAACGCGCACGGAGACTGCAGCAGATCGGTCTGACCGTATTCGGCCTCCACCCACTCGTGCGCCTCGAGCAGGTGCGTCAGGCACAAGGCGACCGGCGCCCCGGGATGCGCTGGGGCGCTGCACAGAGAACACGAGGCGGTCACGCCGCGAACGTAC
Source organism: Leifsonia sp. McL0607 (assembly GCF_049993355.1). GTDB lineage: Bacteria > Actinomycetota > Actinomycetes > Actinomycetales > Microbacteriaceae > Leifsonia. The sequence goes on from NZ_CP188253.1 coordinate 2,089,738, forward strand.
CGCCCGCCTCCGACACCGGGCGAACGCTCAGTGCGCCGTCCCGGCCAGCACCTCTCGTTGCCGCGCACGCCCCGGCTCGTCGTAGTACTTCGCCCACCACGCGTCCGTCGGGTCGAGCCCGACCGCCGCCACCACTCCGCTCTGCGGTCCCGGCGTCGGCTCGTGCGGCTTCAGCGACAGTGTGTACCGGAACCGGTAATGGTCGAACAGTCGCATGAACTCGGTGAGGTACGCCTCGGCCACCGCACTGTCTCCGCGGATGATCAGCATGTTCTCGTCGTTGCCGGTGGTGGAGGCCACGCTGAAGTTCGCCGAGCCGGTCACGACGACGGGATCGTCCCCGAGCGGGTCGATGAGCAGGTACTTGCTGTGCACGTACTCGACGTTGGTCGAGAGCGGGTTTCGCATCTCCTCCACGAAACCGGCCAGGGCGCCCGCGGGCAGGAAGGCGCCGGCCACGATGGTCGTCTTCGGGTCGGTGACAGTGGTGGAGGCCTTGGCCGCAGCTTTCGCGTCCTCGAACAGCAGGTAGCGGAGGGCGTCGTGCGTCCCGGGCAGCTCGTCGCCGAACCGCGAGTCGAGGGTGAAGGGGAACGTTCCGCAGGCGATCGTCTCCGCGCCTCCGAAGAGCGCCGCGTACCGGTCGAGGGCGACGCTGTGCGTGTGCGGACTGAACACCACCGAGACGCCGCTGGGCCACTCGTCGGGCAGTGCGTCGTTCGCGTCCACCCAGTCGTTCAGCGTGCTGGAAGGAGGGTCGCCGAGCAGCTGCTCCCAGTAGGCGAGGTAGGCGGCGGCGATCGTCGGGTCGTCGATCGAGTGGCCCACGTTCGACTGGCCGAAGACGCCGTTGGGGGTGAGGTTCGTCGACCCGGTCCACACCGCCACGGGTGTGCCGGCGTGGGAGGCGACGATGAACTTGTTGTGCGGGATCTTCGCGTGCGCCCGCCAGAGCGCGACCAAGTCGTCGATCCTCGCGGAGGTCACCGCGTCGTGGTTCTTCGGGTTCCCGTCGTCGACGATGAGCTTCACGGAGGCGCCGGCGCGCGCGGCGACGCCGAACGCATCGAGAACCGCCGGCAGCTGGAACTCGTAGAAGGAGCCGTGCAGCTCCCAGCTCGCGTCCTGCGCCCGGCCGATGAACGCCAGGAGGGCCTCCTCGAGCCCGCGGGAGAGCCAGATCCACGCAGCGTCGTTGGGGACGTCCTGCGGTTCGGCGTTGTGGAAGCGCTCCGCATACGCCTGCGACGAGATGACCCCGCGGTTGAACCACACGCCCTGCCGGTCGGGCTGCCCTGTCGAGATCGGCAGGGTCACGGTCTCCCGGGAGGTGAGCACCTGACCGGGCGCCCCCTCCAAGCTGTGGACGATGTAGGTATAGTCGTGGCCCTCCTTGGCGGTGTAGTCGCCCCAGAGGAACGTCTGCAGGGGGTTCACGTCGGTCGTCCACGTGCCGGCAGGCGCGGCGGTGAACCGGAGCCGATTGGGCAACCAGCGATTCTCGCCCTCGGTGTGGTCGAGCCGTTCGATGCCGAAGCCGTGGATGCCCGGCATGGTCGCCCGGTCGTGGTCGATCCCGATGAGCACGACGCCGTTGCCGGCGATGGCCTGCGCGGACAGCGGGCCGTTGCTGCCGGTGACTTTCATGAGCATTCCCCCCGACGTGACCCCCGCCCGGAGCATAGAAGGGTCGACCGCCGTCGCACCACCCCCTGCTCATGGCAGGTATCGCGGTTTCGCGCGAGCTTCCGTGACGCCGTGTTTCGCGGGTGAAACAGACGGTCACGCTGGCTGGACCGCGCTTGCGCACGGCAGCATCCTGGGCTGCATCCCGTCCCGCATCCGCTGCGTTCCCGACCCGCTTTCCAGGAGTTCCCATGCGTACCCGTTCCCTCCGCATCCTGCTCGGCGCCGCCGTCGCGCTGGGCAGCGTGCTCGCCCTCGCCGCTTGCGCCGGCGGTTCGGACGCCGCGACCGGCGGCGGCCAGAAGGTCGACGGCGGTACCATCGTCTACGCCCACCAGCAGGAGCCCGCCTGCGTGTTCGGCGGCTGGATCGAGCAGGCGTACCTGTCGTACCAGGTTCTCGACAACCTGACCTCGCTCGATGAGAACCACAAAGTCGTCCCGTGGCTCGCGACCGCGTGGAAGCAGTCCGACGACGGGCTGACCTGGACCTTCATGCTCAAGAAGGGCGTGAGGTTCACCGACGGCACGCCGCTCACCGCCGCGGCCGTCGCCTACAACTTCGACTATTGGGTGAACGGTGGCAACAGCACCGCCAACATCTGGCTCGACGGCTACTACACGTCGGCCAAGGCGATCGACGACCAGACCCTGCAGATCCACCTCAGCCACCCCTACCCGCGGCTGGCCGACAACCTCACGCAGGGCTACTTCGGCATCCAGTCGCAGCACGCGCTGCAGACGCGTACGAAGGAGCAGAACTGCGAGGCCCCGATCGGCTCCGGCGCATTCGTCGTGGACAAGTGGAACCGCGGCCAGGACATCATCCTGAAGAAGAACAAGGCGTACACCTCGCCGCCGGCAAACGCCAAGCACACCGGTCCGGCTTACGTCGACACCATCGACTGGAGGTTCGTCGCCGACCCGACCACGCGCGTCGCCGCGCTGCAGGGCGGCCAGGTCGACGCGATCTACGACGTGCCCTCCGTGCAGTGGAGCGTGCTGAAGAGCGGCGGCTACCAGCTCGAGAAGTTCGTGACCCCGGGTCGTCCGCAGCAGATCTCGTTCAACACGGCGAAGGGTCCCTTCACCGACGAGAAAGTGCGCCAGGCGTTCGCGTACAGCCTGGACCGACCCGAGATCGTGAACACGATCGGCCGCGGCGTCATCCCGTCGGAGGGCAACGGCGGCGTCAGCCAGGCGACCCCCGGCTACAGCCGGAAAGCCGCCGACTGGTACACGCAGGACGCGAAGGAGGCGAACGCCCTCCTCGACGCGGCGGGCTGGACCCAGAAGAACAGCGACGGCGTCCGCGAGAAGGACGGCCAGGCGCTGACCGTGAGGCTGCCGTACGGCGCCGGCTCGATCATCGACGCCGACGGCGCCGCCATCCTGCAGGGCGTCAAGGAGCAGGCGAGCACGGTCGGCTTCGACGTGAAGCTCATCCCGGTGCCGCAGAGCGAGTTCTTCTCGGGCAAGTTCTCCGGACCGGACGCCTACGACCTCCAAGCCGGCTACTGGACGTCCGTCACGGCCGGCATCCTCTACATCAACTGGAGGCCGTCCACCGCCGACGACCCCAACTACAGCAACAGCGCGTTCTACGACGACCCGGTGCTGGCGCAGTACATCCTCGACGGCAACTCCGCCGCGACGGTGGAGCAGCAGAACGCGGACTACCAGAAGGCGCAGGACTACATCGCGCAGCACGCGCTGTCGATCGGCGTCTACGACCGGCTGAGCACGCTCGCCGTCTCGCCGAGGCTGCACGACGTCTGGCAGGAGCACGCACAGGGAGGGCCGACGTTCTATGACGCTTATCTCACCAAGTGAGGCCGAGGCCGCAGCCGGGGCCGAGGCGGTCGTCACCGCCGTCCGGCCCCGGCGCGGCCGGGCGGTCGCCCTCACCATCCTGAAGAAGGCGGCGGCAGCCGCCGTGGTGCTCTGGGGCGCGGCGAGCGTGGCGTTCTTCGCCCAGCTCGCGCTCCCGGGCGACCGGGCGACGACAATCCTCAACATCCGGGCCGGCCAGGCGCAGCTGCGCACGCCGGCCGAACTCGAGCAGATCCGCGCGCAGTACGGTCTGACCCGACCGGTCGTCGTGCAGTACGTCGACTATCTGCGTGGTCTGATCAGCGGCGACTTCGGCGACTCGTACCAGCAGTACCGACCGGTCACCGCGATCATCGGCGAGCAGCTCGGCAACACCCTCACGCTGTCGCTCACGGCGATCGCGCTCGCGTGGGCGATCATGGTCGTCTGGGTCACGCTGACCGCCGGCCGCGGCCGGCGCGTCGGCGCACTCGGCTCGACCGTGGACGTCGTCACCGCCGGCCTGCCCGCCTACTGGCTCGGCATCATCCTGCTGCTGGTGTTCGGGCTGGGGCTGCGCTGGTTCCCGATCATCAGCGGCTCCTCACCGAACGGCATCGTGCTGCCCGCCCTGACGCTCGCCATCCCGTTGGCCGGGTTCATGGCGCAGAGCGTGCGCACCGAGTTCGAGCGGTCGCTCGACCAGCCGTTCGTGCTCTCCGCCCGGATGCGCGGCATGGGGGAATGGGGCATCCGTCTCCGGCACGTGCTGCGGCACGCGGTCATCCCTGCCGTGACGCTCTCCGGGTGGGCCCTCGGCGCCACGCTGTCCGGCGCCGTGATCGTGGAGTCGATCTTCTCACGGCCCGGCATCGGCTCGGTGCTGGTGACGGCCGTCGACTCCCAGGACCTGCCGGTCGTCACCGGCATCGTGACCCTGGTCGCCGTGGTCTACGTGGCCGCGAACCTCATCGTGGACGTCGTCTACACCGTGATCGATCCCCGGTTGGAGCTGTCATGACCTCCCTCACCACCGCGCAGTCGAAGCCGTCGCCGTCGTCGCGCCGACCGGCCGGAGCCCCCGATACCCGTCCCTCCACCGCCGCCCGCCTCGCGCGCGCACCCTGGGGTCTGTATCTGGCTGTCGCCTTCGCCGCCCTGCTGGTGGTCGCGGTGATCGCACCGCAGGTGCTCACGACCCACCTGCCCACCGCCGTGGACTACGGCGCCGCCCTGCAGCCGCCGAGCTGGGCGCACCCGTTCGGCACCGACGAGTCCGGCCGCGACCTCTACACCCGCATCGTCTGGGGCGCGCGCGACTCGCTCACCATCGGCGTGGGGGCCGCGGCCGTCAGCATCGGCCTCGCACTGATCCTCGGCACGCTCGCTGCGCTGGGCGTGAAGCCCGTCGCGGTGGTGGTCGACCGGTTCGTCGAGATCCTCTTCACGTTCCCTGCCCTCCTGCTCGCGCTGCTGCTCATCGCCGTCGCCGGACCGAGCGCGGCGACACAGGTCCTCGCGGTCGGCGTCGGCACGGCGCCCGGATATGCGCGGATGATCCGCGGGCAGATCCTCGGCGCCCGCAACTCCGGCTACGTGGAGGCCGCCACCGCACTCGGACATGCGCGCTGGCTGATCGTGCGAGCGCACATCCTCCCGAACGCGCTGCGGCCGCTGGTCGCCGTGTTCGCACTGTCGATCGGCCAGTCGATCGTCTGGGCGTCGAGCCTGTCATTCCTCGGGCTGGGCGTCGCGCCGCCCGCCTCCGAGTGGGGGGCGCTGCTCGACGCGGGACGCGCCTACCTCACAACGGCCTGGTGGCTCGTCGTCATCCCGGGTCTCGTCATCGTCGCCGTCGCGCTCGCCGCGACCACCATCGGCCGGCACGTCCAGGCCCGCCTGGAGAAGGGGGAGCGATCGTGAGCATCGCCGAACGGAGCACCGAAGAGTTCGTCGCCGGCGGGGAATTGGGCAGACTCGATTGGCCCGCTGTGCGCCTGCGGGTGCGGGGCCTGCGTACCGGCTTCATCGTGAACGGAGCGCACCGGCCCATCGTGTCGGGCGTGAGCTTCGACCTCCTGCCCGGCCAGTGCGTCGCGATCGTCGGCGAGTCCGGTTCGGGCAAGTCGGTCACGGCACGCAGCCTGGTCGGGCTGGCCGGGCCGGGCGCCACAGTGGAGGCCGACGCGCTGGAGGTGCACCACGAGGACGCGCGGAGCTTCACCGAGCGGCAATGGCGGCGCGTGCGCGGTCGCGACATCGGCTTCGTGCTGCAGGACGCGCTCGTCTCGCTCGATCCGCTCCGTCCGGTCGGCGCGGAGATCGCCGAGGCGCTGCGCCTGCACCGCTGGGGCGACCGCGCGGCGCGGAAAGCGCGCGTGCTGGAGCTGCTGGAGCGGGTGGGGGTGCCCGCGCCGGCGATCCGCGCACGGCAGCGCCCCGACCAGCTGTCCGGAGGCCTCCGGCAGCGGGCGCTGATCGCCTCGGCCATCGCACTCGACCCCGACATCGTGATCGCGGACGAGCCCACCACCGCGCTCGACGTGACCGTGCAGGCGCAGGTGCTCGCGCAGCTGGAGGCTATGAAGGAACGCGGCGCCTCCATCATCCTGATCAGCCACGACCTGTCCGTCGTCGCGCGGCTGGCCGATCACATCCTGGTGATGCGCGGGGGCGAGGTGCTGGAGCAGGGCTCGGCCGAGCGGGTGCTCGCCGCGCCCGAGAACGAGTACACCCGCGCGCTCATCGCGGCGGTCCCCGGCGAGGCGACGCGGGGACGTGCGCTCACCCCCGGCGCGCCCGCCCAGGCGCCCCGGCTGCCGATCGGCGAGCCGGTGCTGGAGGCGCGCGACCTCGTGAAGCGCTTCCACACTTCCGATGGAACGGTGACGCGCGCGGTCGACGGCGTCTCGTTCATCCTGCACGCTGGGGAGACGCTCGGCATCGTCGGCGAGTCGGGCTCGGGCAAGAGCACGACCGCCAAACTCGCCCTCGGGCTCGAGCGACTCGACGCCGGCGACGTGCGGCTGCTCGGCCGGGAGTGGTCGTCGCTACCCGAGTCCCGCCGTCGGGTGCTGCGCCGTCGCATCTCGGTCGTCTACCAGGATCCGCTGAGCTCGTTCGACCCGCGGTGGACCGTGGAGCGCATCCTCCTCGACGCCCTCCGCGCGGAGTCGTTCGCGACCGCGGCGGAGCGCGATGCCCGCGTGCGCGAGCTGCTGGCGCACGTGGGCCTCGGCGAGGATGCGCTGCCGCGGTTCCCGCTGCGGCTCTCGGGAGGTCAGCGGCAGCGCGTCGCGATCGCCCGGGCACTGGCGCCCCGGCCCGACGTGATCGTGCTCGACGAGGCCGTCTCTGCGCTCGACGTGACCATCCAGGCGCAGATCCTCGACCTCCTCGTCGCACTGCAGCGGGAGTCGGGCGTCGCGTACCTCTTCATCTCGCACGACCTCGGCGTCATCAGCCACCTCAGCGACCGTGTGCTGGTCATGAAGGACGGCCGCGTGGTCGAGGAGGGCACCGCCGAGGACGTCTTCGAGCGCCCGCAGCAGCCGTACACTCGTGAACTGATCGCCGCGATCCCGGAGTTCGCACCGGGCGCGGACAGCACCACCCCGCTCAGCGAGACTCCCCTTAGCGCCATCCCGGAAGGCAACGCATGACCACCGAACCCAAGCAGCTCTTCGTCAATCTGTTCGAGATGGCGTGCGTGAGCCACATCGCGCACGGCCTGTGGCCGCTGCCGGGCAACAACCGCGAGCGCTTCGCCGACCTCGACTATTGGCTCGAGCTCGCGCAGCTCCTGGAGCACGGCGGCTTCGACGGGATCTTCCTCGCCGACGTCATCGGGGCGTACGACGTGTTCCGGGGAGGACCGGAGACGGCGCTGCGGGAGGGCCTCCAGAGCCCGAATCTCGACCCGCTGCTGCTCGTGCCTGCGATGGCCGCGGTCACCGACCGCCTGGGCTTCGGCGTCACGTTCTCGACCACCTACGAGCCGCCGTTCGCGTTCGCGCGCCGCATGTCGACCCTCGACCACCTCACCAAGGGCCGGATCGGGTGGAACATCGTGACCTCCTACCTCCCCAATGCCGCCCGCAACTTCGGGCTGGACGACGAGGTGCCGCACGACGAGCGCTACCGCCGCGCGGAGGAGTACCTCGACGTCCTCTACAAGCTCTGGGAAGGCTCCTGGGACGACGACGCCGTCATCGCCGACCGCGAGGCGCGCGTCTTCACCGACCCGGACAAGGTGCGGTACATCAACCACGTCGGCGAGCGGCACCGTGTCGCCGGACCGCACATCGTGCACCCGTCGCCGCAGCGCACGCCCGTGCTGTTCCAGGCGACCGGGTCGCCGGCGGGCATCGAGTTCGCCGGTCGCCACGCGGAGGTCGTCTTCACCGGAGGACGCACGAGCGAGGAGTTCCGCCGCAACGCCGACGGAATGCGCGACGCAGCGCAGCGGCACGACCGGCAGCGCGACGATGTGAAGTTCATCGCGATGGCGGGCGTGATCGTCGGTCGCACGACCGAAGAGGCCGAGGACAAGTGGAGGCTGTACCAGCAGCACTCCAGCCTCGACGGCATCCTCGCCCACAGCAGCCTCCCGGTCGACCTGACAGCCTTCCCGCGCGAGATCACCGTGCGGGAGGCGCTCGCGCGGGCGGAGTTCCCGGCGGAGCGGGTGCCGTTCCTCCCGCTGGACAAGACGGTGGGCCAGGCGCTCGACTTCGTGAAGAACGGCCGCGACGACCGCTTCCTGGTGGTCGGCGACCCGAAGACCGTGGCCGACGAGATCGAGCGCTGGCTCGACGAGGACGGCCTGGACGGCATCAACCTGCGCCAGTACCACTCGTTCGAGACCGCGCGCGACTTCGCCGACCTGGTCATCCCCGAGTTGCGCCGCCGGGGCCGGCTGCCGCAGGAGGGCGAACGCTCGGCGACGCTGCGCGAGCGTCTCTTCGGCGACGGCAACAACCGCCTCCCGGAGCGGCACGCAGCCGCCCGCTACCGCGGCGGCGCCCACCTGCAGTCCGACCTCCTCCCCACCCCCTGACCCGCGACGTCCGCGACTCCCGCGAACCATCGCGCTCTGTCGAAGGGCACGCAAACGCCCTTATCCGTGCGTTTTAGGGGCATTTGCGTGCCCCTCGGCGCCGCTTCAGTCGAGGTGGTCGAGGTAGCGCAAGATGATGCCCTCGCGCAGCGCCCACGGGCACATTTCGAGCTCCGCGACATCGAGGGCGCGCATGGCCTCCCGCAGCACCACGCCGCCGGCGACGATCTGGAAGGTGCGGTCGGCGGTGATGCCCGGCAGCGCGGTGCGCGCCTCGGCGGGCAGCTGCGCCAGTCGCGGCACCCAGTCCGCCAACTCGGAGCGGCGAAGGAGGCTGCGCTCGGTGCCGCCGGGACCGCTCGCCGTCGAGCCGGCCAACCGCGCGAGCGAACGGATGGTCTTGGAGGTGCCGATGACGTGCTCACGTCCGCGGCCGGAGAACTGGCCGACGGCCTCCGCGAGGGTCACCCTGGCGTGGTCGCGCAGTGCCGTGAGCTGCTCGTCGGTCGGCGGGTCGTCGTGCAGGAACCCGATCGTGCTGCGTCCCGCTCCGAGCGGAAGGGACACCGCTGCGTCGGGGTACTCGTCCACCCCTGCCGCGATCTCCAGTGAGCCGCCGCCGATGTCGAGCAGCAGGAGAGAGCCGGACGACCATCCCGACCAGCGCCGGACGGCAAGGAACGTCAATCGCGCCTCGTCCTCGCCGGAGAGCACCTGCAGCTCGACGCCGGTCTCCTCGCGGATGCGGTCGAGGATCGCCGGACCGTTGGCGGCCTCCCGGATCGCGGACGTCGCGAACGGCAGCAGCTCCTCGATTCCCTCTGCCTTGCCGACCTCGACGGAGGAGCGGATGGCCTCCAGGATGGCGGACTCGCCCTCAGCGCTGATCGACCCGTCCTCGGTGATGTAGCGCATGAGGCGCAGCACCGACTTGTGCGTCGCCGCGGGAAGCGGGCGAGCGCCGGGGTGCGCGTCGACGACGAGCAGGTGGACGGTGTTGGATCCTACGTCGAGGACTCCGAGTCTCATAAAGAGAGAGTAATGGTTGCGGGAGCGATGCCGAGTCGCCGCGGCACACGGGTTCACGAACGCGACACGCCGTGCGGATTCCCCATTTCGGACAGTCGATGTCGGTGGTTCCGCGTAATCTCGGTAGTGCGAAGCAGGGGGCCTGAAAAACCCGAAAACACTACATGTAGTGGAATGACAATCGTGTCATTCGGGTTATATAGTGGGTAAACACCGCGAGACACACGGTGAAACAGACTTCAAGGGGAGGCCATCATGGACTACGAAAACGACAGCGTTGGCGGCTACGCAGTTCCCGTCGACCCGATGGATCTGCTGCAGTGCGACAGCTGCCAGTAGTCCGCTGATACAGCTTCGAGAGCCCCGGCGCTTCTGCGCCGGGGCTCTTCTGTTCGTAGAATCGTCGGGTGCCAGTGAATCCAGAGCTCGTCGGGCGCAGCTTCCCGCCGACCCCGCCCTACCTCGTCGGGCGTGAGAAGGTGCGCGAGTTCGCCGCGGCCGTTCTCGCCACCGACCCCATCAACTTCGACCTGGCCGCCGCTCAGGCCGCCGGCCACGCCGACCTCGTCGCGCCGCCGACGTTCGCGGTGGTGGTGCAGCAGCTCACTCTCGACCAGCTGCTCGCCGACCCGGAGGCCGGAATCGACTTCAGTCGCGTCGTCCACGGCGACCAGCGGTTCACGTTCTCCCGTCCGGTCGTCGCGGGCGACGAGCTCATCGCGACGCTCACGGTGACCTCCGTCAAGTCCCTCGGCGCCCACTCGATGGTCACCGCCGAGACCGTCATCGTGGACGACTCCGGCGAGCACGTCGTCACCACCGTGTCCACCCTGGTCGTTCGAGGAGACGAGTGATGTCCGCACCCGAGTTCGAGTCCCTCGCCGTCGGCGACGTGGTCGCCGAGCGCACCTTCGACCTCAGCAGGGACACGCTGGTGCGCTACGCGGGCGCCTCCGGCGACTTCAACCCGATCCACTACCGCGACGACGTCGCGACCTCGGTCGGCCTCCCCGGGGTGATCGCCCACGGCATGCTCACCATGGGCCTGTCGGTGCAGCCGGTCGTGGACTGGGCGGGCGACCCTGCGCGCGTCGTCGACTACCAGGTGCGGTTCACGCGCCCCGTCGTCGTCGACCCGGCGAGCGGCGCGAGCGTGCGGGTGACGGCTCAGGTCGGTCAGCTCGACGCGGAGGCGCGGGTGGCGCGCATCGACCTCACGACGACGTTCAACGCCGAGACCGTTCTCGGCAAGGCGCAGGTACGCGTCTCGCTCGCGTGAACGACGCGATGACCGAAGCTCCCGCGTTCGCCGAGCTCACGACCATGCGGGTCGGGGGCGTGCCGAAGAACCTGATCGCGCCGGAGGATCCCGCCGCACTCGTCGCGGCCGCTCGCGAGGTCTGGGCCTCGGGGGAGCCGTGGCTCCTCCTCGGCGGCGGCTCCAACACGGTCGCGAGCGACGACGGTTTCGAGGGCACGGTCATCCACGTGGTGACGCGAGGCATCGACCGGGTCGACGCTCCGAGCGGTCGCGTGCGGCTGCGGGTGCAGGCGGGCGAGCCCTGGGACGAGGTCGTCGCCCTGACCGTGCGGAACGGGTGGTCGGGGATCGAGGCGCTCTCGGGCATCCCGGGTTCGACGGGGGCAGCGCCGACGCAGAATATCGGCGCCTACGGGCAGGAGCTGGAGTCCTCGCTGGTCGGCGTCGACTTCCTCGACGCGTCGACGGGCGACATCATGCGCCTGTCACGGTCCGAGCTGGAGCTCGGCTACCGCACGTCCGTGCTGAAGCGCGGGAGGCTCGGCGTGGTGCTCGCGGTGGAGTTGGAGCTGTCGGACGACACCGTGCCCGGCGGTGTCGGGGCGCCCCTCAGCGCCCCGGTCGCGTACGCGCAGCTGGCCGACTCGCTCAGCGTGCCCGTCGGCTCCCGGGTTCCGGTCGCGGAACTGCGTCGTGCAGTTCTCGCTCTGCGCGCCTCCAAAGGGATGGTGCTCGACCCCGACGACCCGGACTCGGTAAGCTCGGGAAGCTTCTTCACCAACCCGATCCTCTCCGAATCGTTCGCGCGCAGCCTCCCGACGAACGCGCCGCGCTGGCCGGTGACACCGCCCGAGCCGGATCTGGTGATCGGCATCCCCGCGGGCGGCGTGCACCCGCTCGACATCCCGCCGCTCGCGGGCGGCCCGTACGACGTGAAGCTCTCCGCCGCGTGGCTGATCGAGAACGCCGGGATCCGCCGAGGCTTCGCGCTCCCGGGCTCCGGCGCCGCCATCTCGTCGAAGCACACCCTCGCGATCGTCAACCGCGGCCACGCCACCGCCGCAGACGTCGCCCAGCTGGCGTCGTTCGTCCAGGCACGCGTGCAGGCGGACTTCGGTGTGCTGCTCCGGCCGGAGCCGGTGCTGGTGGGGCTGTCGCTGTAGGAGATCTGGCGGCGTTCTCTGAGAGGACTCTCACACTCCGTTTCTACGCTATGGCCCATGGGATTCCTCGATCGTCTCCTGGTCGCGAAGAGCCGCAGGGAGAACGCACTCAGCAGTACCCGTCCCCTCAGGTGCACCCGTCAGCTCAGGCGCCGACTGCGGCGTCGTCCACACAACGTACGGACGACGAAATCGCCGTGGAGCGCTACCGCTACCTTCTGCGCACCGCACCGCCCGAGACCATCGAGCAGGTGCACGAGGAGGCTTTCGCAAAGCTGACCCCGAACCAGCGACGGCTCGTGTTCGAACAGCTCAGCGCCCACGCGCCGTCCGGTGAGCAGCCGCGCGCAGACGACGCGCGCTCGCTCGCTCGGGCCGCCACTCGCTCCGAGTTGCGCCAGCCCGGAACCCTGGAGCGCTCACTCGGCGCTCGCCCTGCCGGCGGGATGGGTTTCGGCGGGATGTTCGCGAGCTCGCTGCTCGGCAGCGTGGCCGGCTACGTCATCGCCTCCGCCCTCGTCAGCGTGTTCCTGCCCGCACCCGGCCTGGACCAGGCAGCCGGAGATGGAGGGTCGCCTGACGCCGCCTCGGGCGACGCCGCCTTGAGCGATGCCGGTTCTGGCGGATTCGGCGATTTCGGCGGTGGCGGCGACTTCAGCGGAGGCGATTTCCGCGGAGGCGATTTCGGCGGTGGCGGCGATTTCGGCGGCTTCATCTGACCCTCCGGCCGGTCATGCCCGCAGGGCTGCGGCGAACGGCAGCACGGCGCCGGCGCCGACACGCCGCAGCTCTCGCCCGGCGACCGTGACGGTCCACCGGCTGTCGATGACGTCGTCGACGAGCAGCACCGGCGCTCCGGGCGGAACGTCGAGCGCGGTGGCGTCGAAGCGATCCCAGACCCCCGCCAGCCGATACGTGCTGTTGCCGCCCGCGCTCCCCGATGGCCCGCCTCCCCGAAGGGCGAGCGTGCCGAGGTAGGGGAGGCGCCCGATCTCCGCCAGGCCTCGGGCCAGGCTTTCGGTGAACCGCGGCCGCGAGCGGGACGGAACTGCGATCACCGCACCCGGTCGCTGCGTCCAGTCCCACTGCGCGAGCACCTGAACGCACGCATGCAGGATCTCTGGCGGGCACTCCGCGTCCGGTGCCTCGGGTGCCAGAAGACCGCGGAGACGCCCTCCCCAGCCGAGGTCGGTCATCCGGGCGAGCACCCGGCCGGTCTCCAGCTGCTCGTCCGCGCGGATCTTGCCGCGGACCAGAATGCCAACGGCGTCCGCGCCGGTCGGCCACAGCTTTCGAGGTTCGACCGGGACGCCTGCACGATCGAGCTCCGAGGCGATGGCGCGCGCCGCGTCGGCCGCCACCTCGCTCGGGTACCACGCCTCGGCGCACCGGTCGCATCGTCCGCAGGGTCCGGCGTCGGGATCGTCGAGCTGGCGCTGCAGGAACTCCATCCGGCACCCGGACGTGCGCTCGTACTCGATCATCGCGTGCTGTTCCGCCTCCCTGGCCGCCGCGATGCGTTCGTAGCGTTCGCGATCGTACGTCCACGACCGACCGGTCGCGATCCACCCGCCTGGCACCCGCCGCACGGCGCCGTCGACGTCGAGCACCTTGAGCAGGAGCTCGAGGGCGGACGACCGCAGGTCGACCCGGCTCTCGAGAACGCGCGTTGACTGTGCCTGCTCACCCAGCGCGCCGAGCAGCGCCAACGCTTTCTCCTGCGTCGGCATCGCAGCCGTGGCGAAGTACTGCCAGATCGCGCGGTCTTCCGCACCGGGCAGTAGGAGCACATCGGCCGACTCAGTGGCGCGCCCCGCGCGTCCGACCTGCTGGTAATAGGCGACGGGCGACGAGGGCGCTCCCAGATGCACGACGAATCCCAGATCGGGCTTGTCGAACCCCATTCCGAGGGCGCTCGTGGCCACGAGCGCCTTGACCTCGTTGCGCTTGAGCCGCATCTCGAGTTCTTCACGCTCGGCGGGATCGGTCTGGCCCGTGTATGCGGCGACATCGTGCCCGGCCCGACGGAGAACGCGAGCCGTGTCGTCGGCAGCCGACACCGTCAACGTGTAGATGATGCCGCTGCCCTGCAGGTCGGCGAGGTGGCCGGCGAGCCAGGCCAGGCGGGTGGTGGCGTCGTCGAGCGTGAGGACGCCGAGCCGCAGCGACCGGCGGGCCAGCGGCCCCCGGATCGTACGCACGGAGCCCGCTCCGGACGCGCCGCCCAGCTGCTCCTCGACGTCGGCGACCACTCGCTGATTGGCGGTGGCTGTCGTGGCGAGCACGGGCACGCTGTCGGGCAGCGCGCGCACGAGCTCGCGCAGCCGGCGGTAGTCGGGCCGGAAGTCGTGTCCCCAGTCGGAGATGCAGTGCGCCTCGTCGATGACCAGAAGCCCGCACCGTTCGACGAGCGCGGGCAGGTGCTGGTCGCGGAACTCGGGATTGTTGAGCCGCTCGGGCGAGACCAGGAGCACATCGACCGTGTCGTCCTTCAACCGGGCGACGACCTCATCCCACTCATGCCGATTGGCGGAGTTGATCGACAGCGCCCGGACGCCGGCGCGCGCCGCGGCCTCCACCTGGTCCCGCATCAGAGCCAGGAGCGGCGAGACGAGGATGGTCGGTCCGGCGCCGCGTTCGCGCAGGAGCATCGTGGCGACGAAGTACACGGCGGACTTGCCCCACCCGGTGCGCTGCACCACCAGCGCCGTGCTGCGGTCGTCGACGAGGGCCTCGATGGCCTCGAACTGCCCGTCGTGGAACTCAGCGTCCGGGCGGCCGACCAGGGCACGGAGGCGGGAGAGGGCTCGATCGCCGGTGGTCTCGGATGTGATGTCGGTGGTGCTCATGCAGCCATCGTTCCAGAAGCGACCGACGGGCAACCCGGTCGGCGACGATCTGTGGAGTACTCGCGCGCGAGAGGAGTTGTGAGGGAGAGCCGCGATGGGTGAGGGGTGGGATGAAATGGCCGCGGGGAACCGCTGATTGGCGCGAAGCCGCCGAAGTCACGCAGATTCCCGCCCCTAAAGTACCACCGTGTCCACTACAACCCGCACCCGCACACAGGCCCCGCTCCGTCCCTTCGAGCTCCGACTCCGTCTCCCGAACGGAACCGCCGCCGTCGTCGTCATGGACGCGCGCAACATCGGTGAGGCGCTCGACAAGGCGCGCAACGCTCTCGGCGACGTCCAGGTCATCGAACCGAGCTGACCGGCTCCCGTCCGATGACAGCCACCATCGGAGGCCGAGCACTCCGAGTCATGCAGGTTATCGACAACATAGGGCAAGGGGGCGCCCAGCAGGTCGTCGTCGATCTCTCCAACTGGCTCGCGCTCCAACACGGCGTGATCGTGTCCGTCATCGGGGAATCGGGATCCTCACGATCCCGGCTGGTCCCATCGGTCCGGTTCATCCCTCAGCAGCAATCCGGTTTTCTCGCGCAGACATGGGCACTATTGGGTGCAGCGCGCGCGGAGAGGCCGGACATCCTCCACGCGCACCAGCGCCGCGAGGCTCTTCAATCCCTCATCGTCGGCCGGCTCCTGAGGATTCCCGTCGTAGAGCACGCGCACACACGACTTCCGAGTGTGAGCCCACGGATGCTCTCGTTCCGAAGCCGAGCTGTCTTCGCCGTCGGTGACAAGGTCGCCGACATGGTGGTCGACGAGGCGCGTCGACCGCGGGCTCGGGTCGTGGTCGTCGGAAACGCCCCGGCTCAGAGGCCGGCTTCCGCGCCGAGCGATTGGCCCGAGCTTCGCCCGGCGACACCGGTGCGGATCCTCGCTGTCGGGCGGCTCGCGGAGCAGAAGGATCCGCTTCGGTTCGTACGCGTCGTCGCACGCTTCGCGCAGATCATGCCAGTGACGGCGACGTGGGCGGGCGATGGCGAACTCCGTGCAGAAGCGGCAGGGCTCGCCGCGGAATTGGCCGCACCCGTCGAATTCGTCGGGCACGTCGAGGACGTGCCCGACCGCCTCGACAGAGCACATGTCCTCGTGATGACGTCGCGGTGGGAGGGCACCCCCCTCGTCGTGCTGGAGGCGTTCGAGCGTCGGCGTCCCGTCGTCGCAACGGCCTCTGCGGCGAACGGACTGCTGGCATCCGGACGAGGTTTCGAAGTGGCTGACGATGCAGACGACCTGCAATTCGCCAGGACGATCGCTCACGTCGTGACGGACGATCGAGCTCGTAAAGCGGCGATCGCGGAAGCCAAGACCTGGGTCGACTCTGAGGCGTCTCCAGAGCGGGTCTTCGGTCCCGTACTCGACCGCTATCGCTCCCTTCTTGGAAGATCCGAGGCACGATGAACCTCATACTCTTCATCTCCGGCGGCGTCGGTGTGCTGCTCATCGCCGTGGTGTTCCTGCTGATCCTTCCCGTGCGCCTCGTCCGGGGCGTCGCGCTCTCCTTCGCTTTCTTCCTGCTGACGTTCGGGGGAAACATCACCGCCCCCGGACCGGTCTGGCAGGGGTGCCTCGTCGCGTCGATCGCGTTGCTGGGGCTGGCCCTCATGCGCAGTCGGGCTCCCGTCGCGGGAGGGAAGCGGTTCGCGCTCATCGCGGCCTGGTGGGGCTATGTCGGGCTCGGCGCCCTTCTGGGCGGCAGCTATTCCGTCCTCACGATGATCCTGTACTTCGGCCTAGCGACGCTCGCAGCGTATGTCGCGTCGTCGCTGGACGACGTGGAAGTACGAATGTTGTACACCGCGATCGTCCTCACTGCCGTGTTTCAGGTCGTGGTGGGTCTGTTGGAGTTGACCGTGTTCGCGGAACCCGTCTGGGGCTTTCGCGGAGGCGCCCGTGAGAATCCGTTTCTGACGGATAACAACCGAGTGCAGGGAACCCTCGGGCACCCGATCCCGTACTCGCTGCTCCAAGGTGTGGCGTTCGTCGTGGCATGGTCCAACCCTGCGCGCTGGAGACAGTGGTGGCGGCTCATCGCATTGACGTCCGTGACGGTCGGCCTGATCATCGGTGGCACCCGGAGCATCATCCTGGCCGTGGCCGGGGCGGTGCTCGTTCACGTGGCGACGAACGGCAAGCTCGCCTCATGGGCGCGCCTCCTGTTCGTACTCCTCGCCGGCGGTGTGCTGCTCGTGAACATCGATGTCGGCATCGTGCGGATCATCGAGGAGCTGCTCGTTTCGGGTTCGTGGTCGCACCGGTTGGGTGCTTTTGATTCCGTACCCAACCTTCTGGCGCGTCCTCCGCTCGAGGCGTGGTTCGGCACTGGATTCGGCAGCGAGCTGTTGCTCTACGACCGGGGCTACATGCAGCAGACCTACCTGCGTGTCGTCGACGATATGTTCGTATACGCGCTCGGAACCATGGGTATCGCAGGCCTGGTGGCGCTCGTGGCGATGTGCATCACCGCTTTCGTCCTCTCCGGACGGACGGGCAAGGCCCTTCTGGTGCTGATGGTCGGCATGTTCTTCTCATTCGACTTATTTGTCTGGATGTACACAGGCATCATGTTCAGCATCATTGTGACTCTTCCGAAGTCCGACCCACCCGTCGCCGGTCTGAAGGCGCCGGAGAAGGCGTTGGCGACGCTGTCGTCGGCCTAGTAGTACTTGGTTATGTTGGTCCGGCGCGTTTGCAGTAGGGGCAGTGGCTGAGGAGTCGGATGACCGCGGTTTGGAGTTCGCGGAGGATCTCGTAGAAGCTCAGGCTGCCCCTGCTGCTTTTGGGTCGGCGGCCAGTCGTGGGACTATCTCAGTAACGGTGTTTCCGGCGGTTTTCATTTAGTAGGTCTCCGCGGCCGGCCAGCGGTCTGCGAAGGTGATGGCGAACGCGTTGAGAGCAGGTTTCCATCGCATCGTCCATCGGACTCGTCCCGCACCGGTCGGGTCGAGTGATCTGGTGACAAGATACAGGCACTTGAGCGCCGCCTGCTCTGTCGGGAAGTGTCCTCTGGCGCGCACCGCACGCCGGTATCGGGCGTTGAGGGACTCAATCGCGTTCGTCGAGCAGATCACCCGGCGAATCTCGATGTCGTAGTCCAGGAAGGGGATGAACTCCTCCCACGCGGACTCCCAGAGCCGGATAATCGCCGCGTATTTCTTGCCCCACTTCTGGTCGAGCTCTTCCAACGCGGCCCGAGCGGCGTTCGGGCTCGGAGCGGTATAGATCGGCTTCACATCGCGTTTGAGCGCATCCCAGTCCTTCTTCGACGCCAACCGGAACGTGTTCCGGATCAGGTGAATGATGCACGTCTGCACCGTCGTGAGTGGCCAGACGTTGCCGACAACCTCGGGCAAACCCTTCAGACCATCGCAGACGAGGAAGAACGTGTCACGCACCCCACGATTCTTGATGTCGGTGAGGACACTCATCCAGAACTTCGCACCCTCACCGCCGGTCCCAGCCCAGAGTCCGAGGACGTCCTTCTCGCCAGCGAGGGTGACTCCGATCGCGGCATAGATCGGCCGGTTCGCGACCTGCCCGTCGCGGATCTTCACCACGATCGCATCGATGAAGATCGCCGCATAGACCTCCTCGAGCGGCCTGGCGGACCATTCGTTCATCTCGTCGATCACCTTGTCCGTGATCCGGGAGATCGTCTCCTTCGAGACCGAGGCACCATAGATCTGAGCGAAGTGCGCCGAGATCTCACCAGTGGTGAGCCCGTTCGCATACAACGACAGGACGATTTCCTCGACCCCGTTCAACCGACGTTGGCGCTTCTTCACGATCTTCGGCTCGAACGACCCATCGCGATCCCGCGGCACGTGAGAGCCGAGGTGCTCGGTCAGCTCCTCGTTCAGCGCGGTCTCGAGCACGTTCTTCGTGAACAGCTTCAGCAACCCGTCCGGGCCCGTCAGAGCCAGACCCTGCTCTTTGGCCAGCCGCACCAGCTCGGCCGCCGCAGCGGCCTCCGCGGAACGGTCATCATCATGGTGTTTCTTCAGACTCACAACATCCAGTGTCGTCGTCATCACAGCACCTTCCCCGCCACACATCACACGCAGCGCGTCACGCCGGAAACACCGCTAAATCCACAGTCCCGCGGCGAGAGTGATTCGGCTTTGATGTAGGCGGCGCGTTTGGCCAAGCGGGTGGCGAAGTCGCGGAACTGTTTGAGTCGGTTGAAGCACCTCTCGACGACGTTGCGTCTCTTGTACTCGGCCGGGTCGACCTCTGGTGGTCGACCGCCATGTGCGCCCTTGGCTTTGCGATGGGCGATCTGGTCGGCGCTGACCGGCAGGCCGCGCCCGTCTACAGCGAGGTGCAGTTTGGTGCTCAGTCCTCCTCGGGGGCGCCCGATGTATTCGCCGTCCACCTGGAGGGCCTCGATCTCACTTCGTGTGGATCCCCTTTTTCCGGGCCCCGGCAGCATGGTGGTGGGCCCGGATCACGGCGACCGTTGCGCGGCAGCAGCGGCCCGATGACCGCCCACGCCTTTTTATCCGTCAACTCACCGCGACTTACGCCAACCACCTGATTGACACGAACCGACCAGGTACCAAAGCCACCACACCGAAAACGACTTACAGGATAGACCCTTACCGCTCAGGGGATTGCTCAATGAACGCGAGCGCGACGTAGCGAGAAAGGGGGTGAAGCTGGATCGCTTCACACCCTCTCAATTATGTGCCCGAGGTCCGCTGTCAGCGAGCGCGTCGCTTCAGAGCAACACTGCGCTCGCGGCGTCCGCCTTCAGGAGCGTCAGCAACGCTTTCCGGGGCCTCCCGGGTCTGTTCGGTCGCCGATTCCGCCGAGGCCGCGTCTTCGCCCTTCTCGCGATTCGAGTAGTAGTAGTCGCTTCGATAGTAGCCGTAGTCGTACGCGTCGATCCCGGT
Source organism: Leifsonia sp. McL0607 (assembly GCF_049993355.1). Taxonomy (GTDB): domain Bacteria; phylum Actinomycetota; class Actinomycetes; order Actinomycetales; family Microbacteriaceae; genus Leifsonia. The sequence continues at coordinate 2,109,548 of NZ_CP188253.1, forward strand.
CGGCGGGACTTTGTTGAGCACAGCGCCGAGCACACGTCCGTGGACCCGCAGAATCGCGCGATACGACTTCTCGAGCTGTTCCGAGGTGATCTGCTTCGCCGCGACGGTAAGGACGACACCGTCGGCAATCGTCCCGAGAACGGCGGCATCGGTGACGGACAGGACAGGTGGGGCATCGAGAATCACCGTGGCCACCTCTGAGAGAGCGTCGACGAGCTCTTTCATGGTGCGCGACCCGAGCAGCTCACTGGGGTTCGGTGGGATGCGTCCGGACGCGAGAACACGCAGATGGGGGTCACTCGTCGGCGCTTGCATTGCGTCGTTGATCGAGAGCCGGCCGCTGAGCACATCGGTCAGTCCTGCTCCCCCGCGCAGACCGTAGATTTCGGACTGCGTCGGTCGTCTGAGGTCGCAGTCGATGATGACGACATTCAAATTGGATGCCGCGATGGCGTCGGCGAGGTTGGCGGCGAGCGTCGATTTGCCTTCTCCGGGAATGGAGCTCGTGATGACGATCACACGCGGCGGCCTGTCGACGTCCACGTAGCTGAGGTTCGTCCGCAGCTCGCGGAGAGACTCTGAGATCGCGAAAAGCTGATGTGTCTCGTCGTCGGACTGATCGATGATCCTCTGGCGATCCCCGAAGAAGTCGCTGATGGGGATCGTTCCGATGACCGGCGCATCGATGAGAGCTTCGATCTGGGCGACGCTGCGGACCTTCCTGTCGAAATGCGTGCGGAGAAGCCCGTAGACGAAAGCGAGCGAGGAGCCCGCAAGCAGCGCCAGTATTAGGGCGAACTGAAGATTCGGAGACGACGGCAGGTAGGGGGGGCGTGCCGCTGCAAGAGGAACGTACGAGAGCGCGGCTTCATTGATCCCGTCTTCGGGCGTCTCGATCTGCTTGACCTGATCTGCCAGGGCCTGCACCCATGCATTCGCAAGTTCGGCGGCTCCCTCGGGGGTGCTGGCGCTGGCACTGATCTCGATTACCGCAGTGTCGGAGGGCAGGGTCGCGCGTATGTTCCCCAGCAGCTCGCCGATGCTCCGCTTGTTCCCGAGGATCTCCGCGGCGCGCTTCGCGACTGCATCCGAGGTGGCGACGCGCACGTAGGTCTCGGCTCGCGACTTCGCGAGGCTGTCGCCCGCGAGCGCCATCGACAGGCTCTCCCCGGAGGCGGCCTGCGCCAGACCCGACGCCGTCGCGGTGTACACCCGCGGCTGGAGGGCGGTGAACACCGCTACGACGGCGATCGTCGCGAGGAGGATCAGCACCTCACCGACCAAGTGTCTCCGAAGCATCGAGATGAAGTCGCGGAGTTCGCGAGCTCTTGATCGCCCTTCAGTGGCCTCCACCTGGGTGCTCATAAAACGGTTCCCTTCTGAGCTGGCTGCGCAACGCGACCCCCACGATCGGGATGGTCGACGTCGTCGGGTTCGCCGCGGCCGGTGCCGGGCTGGTGGACGAGCAGTTTGATGTCCGTCATCGTCTCGATCAACGAGACGCATTCGGCGTAAGCGGTGTCGGGATGTTCCGGGTAGAAAGCAAGCACAGCCCGCACCACTTCGTCGTCGGACGCGAATCCGTCAATGCGGCTCCACACTTCAGCAGACGGTCCCACGAGCTGGAACTGTCTGAAGTCCGCGATGTCGGTCACAGCGCACCGCCCTCGGACGGCTTCCACCCAGACGACATCCGGGTTCTTTGCGTGCCATCGAGGCGGGGAGACATCGGAAGCGTTTTCATCCGCCGAGTCACCTTCGGATGGTGCTGAGAAGGATCGTTCGCTCGCTGTCACGGCAACCACCGGAGGATCCCGTTAGCGACCAACTGCTCCACGTTCGACGTGGTGATCTCCTGGTCGCGGTCGAAGGGTCCATGCTCCGTTCGCACGGCGGCCAGCACTTCTGTCATCGAACGTGGACTCGCTGTCGCGTGCCAGATCGTTCGTGAGACCGCAGCTAGCGCGGTCACGATGTCATCGCGCGCAAGGATCAACAGGTCCGATGTCTCGATGGCGTCATGAGGAACGTTGCGCACGAGACCGGGGTGGTGCTCTCTCAGCGTCGGCGCCGCCGTCGGAGATTCCAGCGGGGTGGTGAAGACCAGTCCGTCGGCATCGAGCGGTGAACAGGTCGGGGGGGTGGATCGAGGATCCAGGTCGTCGATTGAGCGATAGGCCAGCCGCTCCACGCCGCCGACGCGGGCGATCAGTCGAGCGAGCGCGACGAGCGGCCGGGCGGTCGCCGTGAGCGAGGAGATATGGGGAACGAGGGCGAAGATGCCATTGGCCAGGTCGAGCCGGCTGGCGAGCGCTCGTTCGCCCGCATCAGGTCGGCGGTCCAGCAGGACAATCCGCGCCACCTCCGGTTCGCCCGCCGGCGTCGGCGTCAGGTGGAGCTCACGAGGGGAAAGCTGCGCCTTCGCGGCTGTGGAAGGTCGGGCCAGGGACAACGGCTTCGGGTACGGGGTCACCACCCCGCACCTTCGAATCAAGGCGATCTCGTCGGTGACGTACCCGTGGTAACGCCCGAAATGAAGCACAGCTGTCGTCTTGCCTGCGCCTGAGGGGCCTACGAGGAGGATCGCCGCCCCCGACTCGTCTGTCATGGCGGCGGCGTGGAGCAGCAGTCCTGCCCCGAGGTTCCCGCGGATGGCCGTCAGCGTTATTTGCGATTCGACCGAAGCCATGTGTCCCGCGATCGTTCGCTCGGTCGCGTCCAGTACGACGACCGAGATCTCGCCGTCGGCGGGCGAGCCGTCATCGTCGAGGAGCTGTCCCCATGCCGTCTCGAAAACGGAGCAGAACGCCACGGCGCCCGGGCCTTGCGCGCGGACGCGAACGCGACGACCGAGCGCGCGCACCACCATGGTGCGCGGTTCCGCGAGGTCGGGCTGATCGACAGGCATGCTCCAGGTCCCCTCTGAAATGAGTCAGATCAGTATCCGTACGTCCGCGTCGGTGCACGCGCGATCGTGATTCGCGAGGCGCAGAACTCCCGGGAGGCGATGCGAGGTGACCCCGCAACGTCCGTCGATCACGAGCGGTGGATATCGAAGGTGAAACTGTCCCCCCTGGCCCGGACATGGCGGCCGGAACCTCCGGTGAACCGCAAAGTGCTGCGCGAGACTTCCGTTTTGCCCTGCCCAATCCGCGGACCGCCCCCGCGCCGATTTCCCGAGGAAGGTCCCTGTGTCCGCCCGGCCGTTTTTCGTGCTCTTCGTCTGTACTGGCAACATCTGCCGGTCCGCGATGGCCGAGCGCGTCCTTGCGAGTCGCGTCGCCGCTGCAGGCGGAGGTGTCTTGGTGCGCAGCGCCGGGACACGCGCGGTCGTGGGGCGCGGCATGTCATCACAAACTCGCCCCCTCGTGCGGGCGAACGGGGGTGATCCGGACGGGTTCATCGCCAGACAGCTCGATGAGCCCATGCTCCGCGAAGCCGATCTGATCCTCGGGATGACAGCGGAGCACTGCGAGCGCGCTGCGTCGCTCGAACCGTCGGCGTTCGCGCGGATCTTCCCCCTGATGGAGTTCGGCCGCGCCGCCGCCGAGACGGCGTTGCCAGGGCAGCCGAACGACGCGGACCGGTGGAGAGGACTCCTCGCGTCGGCCGTCGAGCTCCGCAGGGCGGGGCGGCTGAGACCAGCGACCGACGACGACGTCGCCGACCCCTACGGCAAGTCGGACTCGGCGTTCACCGAGATGGCCTCGCGCGTGGTGCCGGTGATCGATCTGCTGGCCGGGTCCGGAGTGAGACAGTGAGCGAGCTCGAGGATCTGGAGGCGATCTTCGATTCCGCCCAGGAACGTCGATCAGCGCGAGACGACCGTCAGAAGGGCAAACGTCGTCGACGTCGCGTCCTCTGGATCTGGCTGACAGCGGTGATCTTGGTCCTGGTGCTCCCGGTGGCTCTCATCGGCGGGTATCTGATCTGGCTCGGTGGCACATTCGACAACGGGGTCATCCGGATCGCGGATCCGTTCCCCAAAGAGGACACTCGCCCGCGCCCGGTCAACGGCGCCACCAACATCCTGCTGATCGGTTCCGATTCCCGGACCGGACTCAGCGATGTCCTGTCTGGAAAAGCGACGGGTGAACGATCGGACACGATGATGCTCGTCAATGTGCCGGAAGACGGCTCCGGCATCACGGTCATGTCACTGATGCGCGATCTGTGGGTACCCGTGCCGGGCCACGGCTCGGCGAAGCTGAACGCTGCCTTCAGCTGGGGAGGCGTGCCGCTCACCGTGCAGACGGTCGAGGCCCTGCTCGGCACGCGCATCGATCACGTGATGGTCGTCGATTTCGGAGGGTTCGGCTCGATCGCCACCGCGCTGGGCGGAGTCGATGTCTGGTCGGACACGGCGTTCCAGTCCAAGAACATGCCCGGCTACAGCTACAAGAAGGGATACAACCTCGTGGAGGGGTCCGCGGCGCTGGCGTTCGTCCGAGAACGCTATTCCTTCGCTGAAGCGGATTACCAGCGTGTCCGCAATCAGCAGGCGTTCATCCGCGCGCTGGTCCTCGGATTCGTCAACACGGGCACACTCACAAATCCGCTGAAGCTGCAGTCGGCTGTCGGAACGCTCGCGCACTACATCGCGGCGGACGGTGGGCTCACTGCCGGGGCGGTCGCCGACCTTGCGCTCAGGTCGCGCGGGCTGAACAACGACGCCATCCACACCTTGACGCTGCCGACCGCCGGCACAGGCACCTCGCCCGACGGGCAATCGATCGTCAAGGTCGACGAGTCGCGACTCGCGATCATCCGCAAGGCACTTGTCGACGACGATCTCATCAAGCGATTCACCAGCGGCGAGCTCGGATCGGGGGCACGCTGATGGTCGCTTCTCTGCAGTCCACGACGCAGGACCGTTCGTTGAACAAGCGTGAGCGGTCGACGATCGCCCTTGCAGTGGCGGACGCCGCGGTCATCGCGCTGTCTGTCACAGCAGCCCATGTGCTCCGTTTCGGTCATTGGGAGGGGAGGGTGAGCTTCGGAGGGTTCCAGACGACCTACTGGGTCGTCTCGATGGTGCTCGCCCTGACCTGGCTCATCGCCGTCGCCGGCTTCGGCGGATGGGTCACCTGGCCGAAACGCCTCAACGGGCCATCCTTGCTGCAGCCGGTCAAGGCGACGGTTCTCGTGATCGCCCTTCTCGCCATCGTCGCTCTGTTGTTCGAAGTCGACGTCTCTCGCGCGTACTTGGCGGGTGCCCTTCCGATCGGACTCGCGAGTCTGCTGATCGTGCGAATCGTCTGTCGTCTGTGGATCGGAGCGCACCGTACGCGTGGGAGGTACCTGCGTCGCGCGCTCGTGATCGGCACGCCGGAGCGTGCGAGCGATCTGGCCAAGGTCTTCGACGAATCGATCTCGCCGGTCGGCGTGAGCGTCGTGGCGACGGCTCCTGTCGAGACGGTGGGACGCACGGATCACCTTCTCCAGCTCATCGCCGACAACGACGTCGATGTGATCGTTCTGACGGAGGAACGGGCGCAGACGAACGTCCGGCAATTGATCTGGGACGTCGAAGGCTCCGGCGCGGTGGTGTGGCTCTCCGTCGACGTGCCGGAGCTGGCTGCTCCGCGAGCGGAGTTCCATCCGATCGAGCGGTTGCCCATCATCGAGGTCGAGCCCGCCGATCGTTCGATCACCAAACGGCGTGGCAAGCGCGCATTCGATCTCGTGTTCAGCTTCATCGGGCTCGTCGTCGCGCTTCCGCTCATCGCCGTGTGCGCGATCCTCATCAAGCTCGACAGCCGAGGGCCGGTGTTCTTTCAGCAGACGCGTATCGGCCGGGACGGTAACGAATTCGAGATCCACAAGATGCGAACGATGCGGATGGGGGCCGAGCACGAGATCGCCGACCTTCAGGACCAGAACGAGGGCTCAGGACCGCTGTTCAAGATCAAGGACGATCCGAGGGTCACTCGCGTCGGACGCTTTCTCCGCAAGACGTCGATCGACGAGTTCCCGCAGCTGTGGAACGTCCTTCGAGGCGAGATGAGCCTCGTTGGTCCGAGGCCGCCTCTGCCGTCGGAGGTTGCCGAGTACGACCGCGCGAGCCTCCGGAGGCTGATCGTCAAGCCGGGGATGACAGGTCTCTGGCAGGTCAACGGCAGATCCGACCTGACCTGGGAGCAAGGCGTACGACTCGACCTCTTCTACGTCGAGAACTGGTCGATCGGGGGCGACCTCCACATCATGTTCCAGACCGTCGCCGTGATGATCCGTCCGAACGGCGCCTATTGATGCGATCCAAGGTTGGTGCGCCTCGATGACCGCGACGGTGAGTGTCAGCACCCCCACCTCGACGAGGGGGCATTTCCGAGCTGACATTGAGGGCCTGCGCAGTGTGGCTGTGCTTCTGGTCGTCGGCAGTCACTTGATCGTCTGGCCAGAGGGCGGCTTCGTCGGAGTCGATGTGTTCTTCGTCATCTCCGGCTATCTCATCACCGGGATCCTGATTCGCCAGCTCGAGGTCAAGGGAACGATCTCGTTCGTGGACTTCTACCGAAGGCGGTTCCTGCGGATCGTCCCCGCGGCGCTCGTGGTGCTGATCCTGACCACCGCCGTCACGTGGCTCGTCTTCTTCCCGGTGCGTGCTCTGGCGACCACGTGGGACGCGGTGTTCGCGGCCGTCTTCGTCGAGAACTGGAACCTCGTCAGTCGGGGGACCCAGTACTTCGCGTCGACCTCGGTCCCCTCGCCATTCCAGCATTATTGGTCGCTCTCCGTCGAAGAGCAGTTCTACCTCCTGTGGCCGTGGCTCCTGATTCTCGCCGCCGCGCTGTTCCGGACCCGCCACGCTCGTCGGCGGGCGCTGGTCGTCGGCCTCGTGGCCGGCGTGGCGGTCTCGTTCGTCCTCGCGTGCATCGAATCCGAACTCCGCCCCTCGATTGCATACTTCTCGACTGCGACCCGGGCGTGGGAACTGGGAATCGGAGCGCTCGTCGCGCTCCTCCCGAAGACGATCTCTGCGAGGCTCGGCGACCGTGCGCACGCGGTCGTCTGGCTCACGGGACTCGGACTGATCGTCGTCTCCGCCTTCGTCATCACCGAGTCGGCGGCGTTCCCCGGGCCGTGGGCTGCGTTCCCCGTGGCAGGTACGGCCGCGATCCTGTTCTCCGATCGCCCCGGTCGATGGCAGATCGCCGTGACGAACCCGGTGGCTAGATACTTCGGGAAGATCTCATACTCGCTGTATCTCTGGCATTGGCCGGTCATCGTCTTTCTCATCATTCTCAGCCCCAGCCCGGCGACGTGGCAGCTCGCGCTCTCGTTCGCTTTGATGGTGGCCCTTTCTGCGATCTCGTACCACTTCGTCGAGACGCCGTTCCGGCACTGGCGCCTCGGATCAGCCTCGGCCGACCGAGTGTTCGCGTCGGCGAAGAGGCCGAAGCGGATGAGGCGTCCCCTCAGGTGGGATCGCGGGCTCGGTGCGGGCCTCGCGCTCATCCTCGTCGTGGCATGCGTACTTCCATGGGCGCCTCGGCCGACCATCGTCTCACCGCCATCCGATCCGGCGTCCGCCGCACCACCCTTCCGCACCTCCGAACAACTCGCCTCAGCGCTCACTGCGGCGACGAGGAGCGCGAGCTGGCCGGATCTCTCACCGCCGATCGGCTCTCTGACGCGGGCGGACAGCTCGCTCGAACTCGCATCGCAGAACGGTTGCATCTCCGGCACGGGAGGCGATGTCGTCGCGACCGTTCAACGGATGTCGGAGCACTGCGTACTGGGAGATGCGACGAGCAGCCGAACCGCTGTCGTTCTCGGCGATTCCATCGCGGCCAGTTGGCTTCCCGCTCTCGAGTCAGCGCTCCCGGGATGGCGGATCGTCGCTATGACGTTCCAGAGCTGCCCGGCGGTCGATGTGACCGTCGACGAGGCTTCAGGGCGGCGCGCATTCCGTTCCGAGTGCGATGCGGCGCGCGACGCGGCGGTGAGCCGCGCGATTGCCCTCCACCCTGATCTGGTCCTGCTCTCGTCGGCACTGGGAAGCTTCGAACGACAGGTCGGATCCGCCGACCCGGGCGACGCGTGGCGCACAGGAACAGTCGAAGCGATTCGTGCACTCGCCGACGTCCCCCGCACGCTGGTCGTCGAGTCTCCGCCCGAGGGGCCGTCCCCGGCCGACTGTGCGCTACGCATCCTCTCTCCCGTGACCTGCGAAATGACGCCTTCTGCGGACTGGGAGGCGAAATCGACCGCGGAGGCCGATGGCGTGCGCGCCGCGGCTGCTGAAGGCGCCGGTGTCGAGTTCATCTCGACCCGCGCATGGTTCTGCACACCGTCGGGCGTCTGCCCGATCTTCGCGGCGGGAACTCCGATCCGCGTCGACCGCGGGCACCTCACCGCCGAATACACGCAGCGTCTCAGCGTTGTGCTCGCTGCTGCTGTTCGTCCGTGAGCGCGGCATCCGCTTCGGAGCGTCCGGACTTTCGCCCGAGGAGGATGGGAAGGACCTCGGGCAATGACGCAAGGCCCCGGCCCCACCGACGGACATAGGCCCGTGCCGCCGCGAGCGGGCCAAGGCGGGTCTGAGTGCTGTCTTTGATCAGGGTCTCGACCGGCGGAAACAGCGCGATACGCACCTGACTCACGCGCTCAGGCCAGCTGGCGCGCCTCCAATGGACCGCGCGCCGGTGCATCGGCTCGGAGATCCGCGTGCGCAGCTGCCATTCGGCTGACGGCTCGCCCCATTGGTAGCCAGGCCGAGGGGGGACGAGTTGCTCGAGGAAAGGCCGAGCGGTCGCCAGCGCGTTCAGTGCTTTCGCGCGAGCCGCCAGTTGGTCGGGATCCACGGTGCGACAGCGCGAGACCAGCTCGTCGAGTTCTCTCTTGTGTCGTTCGATCCAGAGACCGCGGAGGGAGTGCAGAGCGGTGATGAGGATAGCGTCGGCGAAGCCGGGGATCTGCACGGGCTGGTTACCGCACCAGAGCGTCGTCCGCTGCAGCCAGAGCCGTTCGAACGACTCGTCCGGCGGCAGCTCGATTCCCGGGTATCGGAAATGGACGTCGATGTCCATGTTCCAGGCGGGATGGAACAGGCTGACACTATGACGGGGGAAGGTGGCGGTATCGGGGTCGCTGGGACGCTGAAGCCACCCCCGGCCCTCAAGGGCGTGGACGAAGTTCTGATGCCGATCGGGATCGACGAACACATCGACGTCCGCGCTGGGACGTGGAGGGCGAAGCCCGTACTGAACGGCCGCGACGCCTTTGAACGCGAGCATTCGCGTGTCGGTTCGTCGAGCGACGAGCGCTACCGCCGCGGTCAGCAGGATGGCTGGCTCTAGCTGGCCGGCCGTCCTGGCATCCACCATCGAGTTCATCATTCGTATCACCTCCGTCACGCTCGTCGGTGTGCCGTCTGCAGACCAGGCGTCGTCATTGCTCACGCGTCCAGGGCTTTGGGGCCCCCGCCGCGCGGGTCTGCATGGGGGCCTTCGGCCTCCACCCACACATATTCGCATGACGCGACGGTCGGCCGGCCCGGTATGTCCAACGCAGGTCGACCGCTCCTGCGGGTGAACTGGGCGGCGAATCGGCTGTTACGCTCGCACGGATCCTCGCTACGCGGGCTCGCGCCGACCGAGCACCTCCCCACGATGGGTCCAACGCAATCACATAAGGAGCGTCACGGATGAGCGACTGGGCGGCGATCGAGCGGGGCCACACCGAGGTGCATGTCATGGCCGAAACGGGCCGGACGATTCAGGTGCGCTGCTTGTGCCGTGAGGACCGCGATCATCCGTATCGCCCCTCAGAAGTCGCGGGTCAGCGGAGGCGTCGCGAGCGATTGCGCTGAGCGGCGCTAATCGCGGCGACGAGCGCCGAGACCACGATGAGGAGTCCGAGAACGGCGATCCAGACCGCGAGCGCTGCTCCGGGAGTGAGCGTCGCGATCCACACGGTGACGTCCGCCAGCCTGGCCGGCGACGAGACGATCGTCAGGGTGACGACGGCGAAGACGATCAGCAGCGCACCCCAGATAATCCCACCCCAGCGCACGGGCGGGGGGCCGGAGGACCGGAGCCGTTGAGCGGTTACGGCAGCGCTCGCGGGCGACCATGGACCAGCGGGCTGAGCATGCTGCCTGATCGAAGTGTCAACAGGCAGCGTGGTCTCCGCGGGCGGGGTCGGACCAGTCGGCGCCAGCGGCGGCGTTGCCGGCTCTGCCATCTCCGTCGTCTGTTCGGGCACCGGAAGCGGCGTCGTCTCGTTCGGCTCGTCGGTCGGCTCTTCGGCGTTCGTGGCCATGTGGCTCTCGCTCTCTTTCACTTCTCGACTCGTTCGACGACGACGCCGTCCGCCTGGGCGATCCGCACGGCGACGTCCGGGGTACCGCCCTGCCCGACGACGATGTCGGTGGCGCATCCCCCGAAGAACCCGGGAGCACATCGACGCACGTGCTCCCCACCGGACGGATCGGTGACGGTGATCGCCGACACAGTGGCCGCCTCGACACGCACAGTGGCGTCCTCGGGAACGATCAAAGTCGTCTCACCCGCGCCCTTGGCGACGTTCACGACCGGCGAGCCCGCGGCCGTCACAGCTTTCGCGGGGTCGATCGTGGTGTCGCCCACGGTTTGCAGGTAGTCGGCACTCCCGGAGGGCGTGACCGACAGGTGGGATCCGGTGCGGACACTCGCGTCCAGCCGCACGCCGGGCGAGGTCGGGAGCAGTGCCGCAAGCGCGGTGAGCGCGGCCAGCAGGATGCCGAGGAAGATCAGGAATCCGCTCCGGCGGCGTGCGATTCCCGCGATGAGCACGGTCACACCGAAGACGAGTGTCGCGGCGGCGAGGGAGGCCGTGAGCGCGTAACCGGGTGGGCCGGCCAGCGTTTCCCAGAACGCCCCGGTGAGGGAGCCGGCGACCAGCGCCAGCCCGGCGGCCAGCCAGCCGATCGCCGCCCCGACCCGCGGGTTGGCAGCGCGATACGCCGCCCGGCGAGCTTCGGCCTCCGCGTTCGCCGCAGACGCCTGCGCCCGCAACTCGGCCGAACGCTGCGCCTTCACGACGCGCATGTCCTCCGCCAGGCGCTGCTTCCACTGATCGTGCTCGGCCCTCCACCGCGCCTGACGTTGGCGCCAGTCGGCGATCTCCTGCTCCGTCGCCCCTGCGCTGGGCGCCGGTGGCGCCGGCGGCTCGGAGCCGCTGGCGACCGCCGGCGCTGGCAGCACCGAAGCGGAGGCCGCTGTCGCCGCGGTGGCGGTGGTCGCAGTGGCCGCGGTGGCGCTGGTCGCAGTGGCCGTGTACGCAGCCGTCGTCGGTTCCGGCGCGGCGCCCGCGGATGGCGTCGGCACGGTGCCGCCCCCGCCCGAGCGCTTGTCCGCGTTGCGGACGGCGACGACGATGAGCGCAGCAGCAGCGCCGAGCACGATGAGGGTCCAGGAGATGCGGCTGACGACCTCGAACCAACCCGAATCGTGGCCGAATGGGCCGCCGAACCACCACACCCCGTTGGTCCACGGCAGCAGCGAGAGCACGATCAGCACGCCGATCGCCACGATCGGAGCTTCGAACTCGCCCTCGAACAGCCGCTGCAGGTGGATCCGGCCGTCGCGGTCGGGGAGCAGCGCCCAGGCGATCGCGTAGAGCACGACCACCGGAGCGCCGAGCAGGGCGGCGACGACCACGATTCCGCGGACGATCAGCGGGTCGATGCCGATCCGATATGCGATGCCCGCGCAGACGCCGCCGATCCAGCCGTCGGTGCGGGTGACGCCGAGGCTGCGCATCCAGTCGAAGAAGCGGGTGCCTCGACCGGAGAAGCCGGTCCGCGGGCCGCCGTACGGCCCGGGAGGCGTCTGCGCCGAGCCGGAGGTCGTCGGTCCGGGAGGGGGAGGAGTCGTGTCGTCGTTCACCATGACTCGATCGTGGCGCGCGGCGGGCCGCTCCCGCTATCCGGGCTCACCCTGAGCCCACCCTGATTCCTCCTCGCTCGGCTGTCGGGCGGCGGCCCTGTCTGCTTGGATTCCAGTTATGGCCTCTGCACCACTGTCCGGCGAGCGGGCGACGCGCACGCCGCTGGCGCGACCGCGCGACTGCGTGATCGGCGGGGTGAGCGTCGCGCTCGCCGACCACCTCGGCTGGCCCGTGACCGCCGTGCGCTGGATACTGGTCGGTACCGCCCTCCTCGGAGGCGCGGGCGTGCTCTTCTACCTGTGGCTGTGGGCGCTCACCCCGCTTCGCGATCCCGCTCCCGGGAGCTCGGACGAGCGCGTCAGACGGCGGGTGAATGTGCCGTGGGTGCTCGCCGTCGGCGGGGGCGCCTCCGGGGTGGCTGCGATCGTCCTGGTCGCCGCTGGGGTCACCGACGCGGCCTTCATCGCCGTCGTCGCATCGATCGCGCTGATGGTGGCCGCTGTGCTGTGGGACCAGCTCGTCGACGACGAGAGCGCGGCACCCTCGAACCTCACGCCGACCGGGTTCCGTCTCGCCTCCGGCGGATTCCTCGTCGCCCTGGCGCTCGTGCTCAGCGGAATGCAGGCGGGCCGCTCGTCCGGCCTCCTGTGGCTCGCGATCATCGGGGCCACGTTCGCGGGGGCGGCGGTGATGGTCGGGCCGTGGGCTCTGCGGCTCTGGACGGAGCTCATCGCCGAGCGGACCGCGCGCGTTCGCGAGGAGCAGCGGGCGGAGATGGCGGCGCACTTGCACGACTCTGTCCTGCAGACGTTCGCGCTCATCCAGAACCGTGCGGGGGCGTCGAGCGAGGTCGGAAGGATCGCCCGCGCGCAGGAACGCGAGTTGCGCGACTGGCTGTACGCCGAGGCCGCGGAGGGCGCCGTGCGGGAGGCCGAGGACCTCGCGACAGAGCTGCGCTCCGTGGCAGCGGCGCTGGAGGTCGACCACGCCGCCCACTTCGACGTCGTGAGCGCGGGCGAGCCCGTGCGCCGGGCGCCAGCAGAGCTGGCAGCGGCCGCCCGCGAGGCGATGCTCAACGCCGCCAGGCACGCGGGAGGCGAAGTCTCGGTGTACGTCGAGTCCGGAGGGGGATCCGTCGACGTCTATGTCCGCGACCGCGGTCCCGGCTTCGACATCGACGCGCTGCCGGACGGGCGCCTGGGGGTGCGCGAGTCGATCATCGGCAGGATGCGGCGAGCAGGCGGCCGTGCGACGGTCACGTCGCGCGACACCGGTACGGAGGTCCACCTGACGGTCGACCTGCCCGGGGAGCGAGAATGAGCACATGACCGACCAGACACCGCGTCCGATCACCGTGGTGATCGTCGACGACCATTCCATCTTCCGTTCGGGCCTGCGTGCCGATCTCGACGACCGCCTCCACGTGGTCGCCGAGGCGCAGGACGTCGACGGGGCCGTGGCGGCGATCCTCCGCACCCGCCCGGAGGTCGTGCTGCTCGACGTCCACCTCCCGGGCGGCGCCGGGGGAGGCGGGGCGGAGGTCCTCCGCCGCACGGTCGCCGAGAGCGCGGGAACGCGATTCCTCGCGCTGAGCGTCTCGGACGCGGCCGAGGACGTCGTGGGCGTCATCCGTGCAGGGGCCCGCGGCTACCTCACCAAGGGCAGCTCCGGGCGCCAGGTGAGCGACGCGGTCGTCGCCGTGGCGGGCGGCGACGCGGTCTTCTCGCCCAAGCTCGCCGGCTTCGTTCTCGACGCGTTCGGGGCGACGGCTGGGGAGCAGGCAGAGAGCACCGACGAACTCGACCGCCTCTCCGCTCGCGAGCGGGAGGTGATGCGCCTGATCGCGCGCGGCTACGCCTACAAGGAGGTCGCCGCGGAGCTGTTCATCTCCGTCAAGACCGTCGAGACGCACGTGTCCGCGGTGCTCCGCAAGCTGCAGCTCTCGTCTCGCCACGAACTCACCGCCTGGGCGCTCGAGCGCAAACTGCTCTAGTTCGGACCGCGCCCGGCGCGTTTTTGCGAGGGGGTGCGGTGTCCCGTACACTGGGGTGCGGTGGTTGAATCTGCCAAGCTTTTCTGCGCCTATTTTCGCGATGCCAGGAGGGTTTGTGGTTCACAATCCCTAGGGCGGTAGCTCAATTGGCAGAGCAGCGGTCTCCAAAACCGCAGGTTGCAGGTTCGATTCCTGTCCGCCCTGCAAACCGGCATTCCGATGCCGGTCCACGAAAGGTGTAACGAGGTGGCCCGAAAGGTAATCGACGAGCCGAGCGAGGAGATCGTCGCCAACGCCAAGAAGGAGCGCGCTGCCAAGCGCAACCCTTTCGCGCGCATCGCCCTGTTCATCCGGCAGGTCGTCGGCGAGCTCAAGAAGGTCGTCACGCCGACGCGCAAGGAGCTTCTGAGCTACACCGGCGTGGTGCTCGTCTTCGTGGTGATCATGATGGCGATCGTGTCCCTGCTCGACTGGGTGTTCGGTCTCGGCGTGGTATGGGTCTTCGGTAACCCGAAGTAGACCCAGCAGCCGACCGGCCGCACAGCCATACCGACAGAAATGGAATGAATTCAGTGTCTGAGACGAACCGCGACGACGTGGACTGGGCGACTGCTGCCGAGCAGTCGTCCGAAGACGACGAGGCGCAGACGGGCAACGTCCTGGAGCGCGACGAGGAGTCGTCCGACCCCGCGGAGCACGAGGCGCTGCACATCGTCGCCGAAGACGGCACCGAGATCGACCTCGACGCCGTGCTCGACGCGATGGCCGAGGCCGTCGACCCCGAGGCCGACCGCGCCGTCGACGAGGCCCTCGAGGTCGACTCGGCCGAAGAGGCCGAGGCCGCTCAGGAGGCCGTCGAAGACGAAGACGAGGTCGCAGCCGACCCCTACGAGGAGTTCCGCTCCGAGCTTCGCGCCAAGTTCGGCAAGTGGTACGTCATCCACTCGTACGCCGGCTTCGAGCGCCGCGTGAAGTCGAACATCGAGAACCGCATGGTCTCCATGAACATGGAGGACTTCATCTTCGAGGTCCAGGTCCCCATGGAAGACGTGGTCGAGATCAAGAACGGCCAGCGCAAGATGGTCAACCGCGTGCGCATCCCCGGCTACGTGCTGGTACGCATGGACCTCAACGAGGACAGCTGGTCGGTCGTCCGCCACACCCCGGGTGTCACCGGCTTCGTCGGCAACGCGCACAACCCCACGCCGCTCCGGTTCGAGGAGGCCTTCTCGATGCTGAAGAGCCTCGTCCAGGTCGACCAGACTCCGGCCAAGGGCGCCGCCAAGGGCCAGAAGGCCACTGCGCGGGTCATCCCCGCCGAGGTCGACTTCGAGATCGGCGAGACCATCACCATCAAGGAGGGCTCGTTCGCGGGCCTGCCTGGCTCGATCAGCGAGATCAAGCCGGAGAGCGGCAAGCTCACCGTGCTGGTGTCCCTCTTCGAGCGCGAGACGCCGGTCGAGCTCAGCTTCGACCAGGTCACGAAGCTCTGACGGGAATCCTCGAGAGCCTCCCCACTGTTTACGAACCACCGGGTCTCGGAAGGGCCGAGAAGCCGGGAGAGCGACGCGGGGCGTGACGCCCACGAGCTCGAATACACAAAGAAGGAAGAGACATGGCACCGAAGAAGAAGGTCACCGGTCTGATCAAGCTTCAGATCAACGCCGGCGCTGCCAACCCGGCCCCGCCGATCGGCCCGGCCCTGGGTCAGCACGGCGTGAACATCATGGAGTTCTGCAAGGCGTACAACGCGGCGACCGAGTCGCAGCGCGGCAACGTCATCCCGGTCGAGATCACCGTGTACGAAGACCGCTCGTTCACGTTCGTCCTGAAGACCCCGCCCGCGGCCGAGCTCATCAAGAAGGCGGCCGGCGTCGCCAAGGGATCCGGCGTTCCGCACACCACCAAGGTCGGCAAGTTGACCCAGGAGCAGGTGCGCGCCATCGCCGAGCAGAAGATGGTCGACCTCAACGCCAACGACATCGACGCGGCGTCGAAGATCATCGCAGGCACCGCCCGTTCGATGGGCATCACGGTCGAGGCATAAGCCCGACCCCCTCGTCATCCAGACATCACCGTGGCAGAGCCGGCCAGGCTCGCACCACATTCTCGTTAGGAGAAATCTCATGGCACAGAAGTCCAAGGCCTACCGGGCCGCGGCCGACAAGATCGAGGCCGGCAAGTTCTACACCCCGACCGAGGCCGTCACCCTCGCGAAGGAGACCGGTTCCGCCAAGTTCAACTCGACCGTCGAGGTCGCGCTGAAGCTCGGCGTGGACCCGCGCAAGGCGGACCAGATGGTGCGCGGTACCGTCATCCTTCCTCACGGTACCGGCAAGACCGCGCGCGTCATCGTGTTCGCGACCGGCCCGGCTGCTGAGGCCGCGATCGCCGCGGGCGCCGACGAGGTCGGCGGCACCGACCTGATCGAGAAGGTGGCCGGAGGCTACACCGACTTCGACTCGGCCGTCTCCACCCCGGAGCTCATGGGCCAGGTCGGCCGTCTCGGCAAGGTACTCGGCCCGCGCGGCCTGATGCCCAACCCGAAGACCGGCACGGTCACCCCGGACGTCGCGAAGGCCGTCTCCGACATCAAGGGCGGAAAGATCGAGTTCCGTGTCGACAAGCACTCGAACGTGCACTTCGTCGTCGGCAAGGCGGGCTTCACCGCCGAGCAGCTCGACGAGAACATCAAGGTGGCGCTCGACGAGGTCGTCCGCCTCAAGCCGTCCGCTTCGAAGGGCCGTTACATCCAGAAGGGCGCCGTGTCGACCACGTTCGGCCCGGGTATCCCGCTGGACGTCAACGCCATCTGATCGCGCTCCGCGTCACGACGGGCCGGCCACCGCTCACGCGGTGTCCGGCCCGTTTTCGTTTCATCGAGGGGCACGCTAACGCCCCTAAAATTCGGTTTTAGGGGCGTTAACGTGCCCCTCGGCGGCGGCGGCGGCGGTCGGGAAAGTGGAAGGCACGAGTCGGCGCGGCTACGCTGACGGGATGACCATCGCGATCCGCTTCGCGACCGACGCCGATGCCGCGGCCCTCGCCGAGGTCGCGGCAGTGACGTTCCCGCTGGCGTGCCCGCCGCACACGACAGAGGAGGCGAAGGCCTCCTTCATCGCGGCTGTGCTCTCGTCTGAGCGGTTCGCCGAGTACGCGGCAGACCTCCAGCGGCGCCTGTTCGTGGCGGTGGACGACACCGGGACGATCGTCGGCTACACGCTCCTCAACCTCGGGGAGCCGGCCGACGACGATGTGCGCGTGGCGGTCACCGTTCGCCCGACGGCCGAGCTCAGCAAGTGCTACGTGATGCCCGGTCACCACGGCGAAGGCGTTGCCGGTCGGCTCATGGAGGCCAGCCTGGCCGCGGCCGCCGACGCCGGCGCGGCGGGGGTCTGGCTCGGTGTGAACCAAGAGAATGCGCGCGCCCAACGGTTCTACGGCAAGCACAGCTTCGAACGGGTCGGTTCCAAGCGCTTTCGGGTCGGCGAGCGCCTGGAGCATGACTGGGTGATGGAGCGGGTGCTCGGCTGACCGAGCCATCCGTCTGCGGGTCCGATCACCGACGGGGAGCCGTATCCCAGGTCGTTCGCAGGGTGAGTCCGGGTAGAATCCCTCGACCCGACCCATCCGAGGAGCGACCGTGCGACGACTGCTGCGTATCGTTCGCCAGCCGTTCGCCCAGCCTCTGCTGGCCGCCGGCTGGCAGCGCGCCGTACCGCTGATGCTCGCGGTCGGGGCCGTGTGCGTCCTGAGCGGTCTGACGATCATCTGGGCCGCACGCCTGACCGTTCCCTACCCGGTCTACGTGAGCGAGCTCGGCGCCGTCGGCGCCCCGACCGCAGGACCGTTCGCCGTCGCCCTCGTTCTCATCGCCGGGGGTGGTTTCGCCGTCGCGCTCGCCAGCGGGCATGTGCGCTCGTCGCACCGGTTGCTCGATCGCTGGGCCCCCGCGGGGAGCCTCGGGTTCGCCGCCATCTGCTTCGTGCTGGCGTCGCAGGTGACCTGCACCTCCCGTTGCCCGGTGCCGTTGGTCGATCCGAGGTCGACGGCCCAGGATCTCGTGCACACGGTCTCCGCCGTGCTCGGCTTCGGGGCGGCGTGCTTCGCGATGCTTCAGGTGTCGTTCGCCTCGCGGCTGCCGCGGGTCGCGCGTTTCTCGCTCACCAGCTGCATCGCGGTGGCGGCCATCACGATCGTGGGCGGCATACTCGCCATCGTCCACGTGGCCACGGATGTCGGCTCGTGGCTGGAGTTGATCGGGACGACCGTGGCGGTCGCGTGGATCGCGGTCTACTCACTGGCGCTGGCGAGGGTGCCGGTCGCCGCGGACTGACTGGCCGCCGACTGAACGGCGGCGGACTGAAGCGCGGGTGCTACGACGCGGAGGCCGTCGGAACGGCGGCCGCGGAGACCCGGGGCGTCGTCGCCTGACGCAGAAGCTCGATCAGGTCGCCGGCGAGGGCCACCAGGCGGGCGATCTCGCGATCGTCGCGGTCGACCCACTGGCACTGCGGCTCCTCATGCACGGGCACGAACCGGTCGTGTTGCTCCCACACGAAGAGCGTCCGCTCAGCGCCGAGGACGTACTGCTGCCACCAGATCTGGCGCAGGTACTGCCGCGGGATGCTGTTGAACGGCTTGTTGGTCGTCTTGATCTCTGCGAGCTCGATGCGGCCTCCCTCGCGGACCGTCAGCCCGTCGGGCGTCGCCAGATGGCGGCGGTCGCGTTCGGCGTGGAACAGCAGGTCGGAGGGGCGGATGCCGTGCGTCGCCGCGACCCAGGCCGCGATCTCCGGCTCACGGACGCGCCCGTGCTGTGTGAAGCTGTTCCCGGAGAATCCCGACCCGTTCAGCTTGTCGGTGACCGCAGCGTGCAGCGACTGCTGGGTCGACAGCTTGGCGACGTCGGTCGCGGTGATCCCGCGGCTGCGGGCGCGAAGCCAGCCGACCCGATCGCTCGATGACGCCACGACGCGGGCCAGGTGGCCCTCGGCCCCGGGCACGGCGGGGACGACCGGGCGTGGCGCCGGTGCGGAGGTGCTGGGCCCGAGGTCCGCCAGCACTCCGGGCCGGTAGAGATCGCGTCGGTCGAGATCGCGCCGGTCGAGGTCGGCGGTGGAGGCGGCGGAGCGGTCGAACACCCCTCCATTCTGCCTCGCGCGGCCGAAGCGCGCCGTCAGCCCACGCCTGCGGCGCCGAGCTGACGGCGCGCTTCGTCGATGGTCGTCAGCGCGGAGACCGCCTCGTCGAGCGAGTGAAGCGGCGACTCGGTGCGGCCCTCCGCGACGAAGCGGGCGAGCGCAGCCGCCTCGTACGACATCCCCTGGCGGTGCGGACGGCCGTACGGGTCGGTCCACTGCGCGGCGAGCCGGCCGTCCGCGCGGAACACGCGCAGCCCGCTCGCACCCCAGAACGGGCTGTCCAGCTCGATGCGGGCGTCGGTTCCGGCGATCGCGGCCAGTGACGGCGTGCCGGCGCGGAGGCCGGTGCTGAGCAGGGCCTGACCGCCGCGTGCCGACGTCAGCACGAGGGCGACCTGCTCGTCGACGCCGGTCGAGGCCAGCGTTCCCGTCGCGATGATGCCGGCGGGCGCGCCGAGCGCGAACGAGGCCCAGGACACCACATAGACGCCGAGGTCGAGGAGGGCGCCTCCGGCGAGAGCGGGGTTCCAAAGCCGGCCGGTCGGGTCGAACGGGGCGCGGCCTCCGAAGTCTGCCGTGACGACCCGCACCTCGCCGAGAACGCCGTCGGCGAGGAGCTGGCGCACGATGTCCGTCTGCGGCAGGTAGCGCGTCCACATGGCCTCCATGGCGAAGACCCCGGCCGCGCGGGCAGCCGCCGCGATGACGCGCGCCTGCTCGGCGGTGGCGGCGATCGGCTTCTCGATCAGCACGTGCTTGCCCGCCCGGATGGCCAGGAGCGCGTGCTCGAGGTGCTCGCTGTGCGGGGTGGCGACATAGACGACGTCGACGTCGGGGTCGGCGACCAGCGCCTCGTACGAACCGTGCGCGCGCTCGATTCCGTGTGCGGCGGCGAAGGCGGCGGCCCGCTCGGGGGAGCGGGAGCCGCAGGCGACCATCCGCTGCGACGTGTGCGCGTGCAGCGCGTCGGTGAAGTCGGCGGCGATGCCGCCCGGGCCGATCACGCCCCAGCGCAGCGCGGGCGCGTCGGCCGGGTCGGGAAAGCGGGGCGAGGGCAGTACGAGCTCGTCGATCATGCCCCCAGTCTGCCCTGCCGCCCGACCGTGGTGTGCGCCGACCAGTTGGCAGGACACGCCGCCTGGCGTCGTGCCGACGCGGCGTGTCCTGCCAACTCGATCGGGCTGCTAGACCGGCTGCGGGTTCGAGACCTCGGGAGCGGCGCGCACTCCGGCGACGGGAGCCGCCCAGCGCACGCCGTTGGCGAGCACGCGGCGCACCTGCGGGTGGAAGTAGACCGGGTACTCCTGATCGCCGGGCGAGAAGTAGAAGATCTTGCCGCGGCCCCGAGTGAACGTCACGCCGGAGCGGAACACCTCGCCCCCGGTGAACGAGCTGATGAAGACCAGGTCGTCGGGGGTCGGGATGTCGAAGAACTCCCCGTACATCTCCTGCCCGTCGATCACGATTGGCTGCTCGACCCCCTGCGCGATGGGATGGGTCGGGTTCACGTTCCAGACCAGCTCGCGCTCGCCGCCCTCCGGGTTGCGCCAGGCCAGCGAGCACGTGGTGCCGAGCATCCGGATGAAGATCTTCGAGAAGTGGCCCGAGTGCAGCACGATCAGGCCCATCCCGCCGAGGACGTGGCGTCGCACGCGCTCGACGACGTCGTCGGAGACCTGGTCGTGGGCGATGTGGCCCCACCAGAGCAGGACGTCCGTCTCGGAGAGCGTCTCCTCGGTGAGCCCGTGCTCGGGGTCGGCGAGGGTCGCCGTGCGTACGGCGACCTCGTCGCCGAGCAGCTCGGACAGGCCGGCGGCGATCGCCCCGTGGATGCCGTCGGGGTAGATCGCGGCGATCTCCGGCTGGGTGGTCTCGTGGACGCCTTCGTTCCACACGGTCACGCGCAGTGCGCTCATGGTCATGCCTCCGTGGTGCTGGTGATGCCGGTGTTGGCGTTGGTGCTGGCGGTGTCGGATTCGGCGTCGTCGAGGCCGCTGGTGGCCGGGCGCAGTCGCACCTCGGCGCCGAGCCGGGCCGACTCGTATGCCGCGTCGATGACGCGTGCGCGGTCGAGCGCGAGCGAGCCGTCCCAGTGCGACCAGTTCTCCTCGTCGGCGACGTGCTCCAGGAAGGTCTCGACGACCGCGACGTGGCCGCGGCCGGCATCCGCGGTCACCGCGATGTCCTCCACTTCTTCGCCTTCGCCGGTGAAGATGGTCAGCTCGCCGGTGGGCGCGTAGTCGACGACCCGGAGGTCGGCGCCGCCCTCGGTGCCGTAAAGCGTGATCCCGAACTCGTCGCCGGCGGGACGGTACGCCGCCCAACTCGTCTCGAGGACGATCGAGCCGCCGCCTTCGAGCCGCAGGAGCATGCTGGCCAGGTCCTCCACCTCGTAGGCGGAGCCGACGTGCTGCTTGTCGCTCTTCGCGCCGCCGCGTCCGCGGACACCGAGCTCGGCGTGGGTGACGGCCGAGACGGCAGTGACGCTCGGCTCGCCGAACAGGTGCAGGGCGTAGTCGAGCACGTGCACGCCGATGTCGATCAGGGGGCCGCCTCCCGCCATCTCGCGGTTGGTGAACCAGCTGCCGAGGGCCGGGATGCCCGCGCGGCGCAGCCAGATCGCCCGGGCGTGGTAGGGACGCCCGATCTGACCGGCGTCGATGGCCGCCTTGAGGGCCTCGATGTCGCCGCGACGGCGGTGGTTGAAGGCGACCTCCAGCACACGGCCGGAGCGGTGCGCGGCGTCGACCATGGTCTGCGCCTCGGTCGCGGTGCGGGCGATCGGCTTCTCGCTCAGCACGTGGATGCCGGCCTCGAGAGCGCCGACGGCGATCGGGGCGTGCAGGAAGGTGGGGACGGCGACGCTGACGACATCGAGGCCGCCGTCGGCGACCAGGTCGCGCCAGTCGCTGTAGCGCCGCTGGACGCCGTACTTCTCGCCGAGCTCGGCGCGCGGGCCGTCCTCCATCCCGGCGATCGCGACGAGTTCGACGCCGGGGAGTTTCGCGTAGGCGTCCATGTGCTGCTGGCCGGCCCAGCCGAGGCCGATGACGCCGGCGCGGAGGTTCTTCGCTGCGCCCGGGCTCTTCGAGGCGTTCTGCGGGGTGGATTCGGTGGTCACTGGGGTCCTTTCGAGGTGGTGCGGGGCGGTTGCGGAAAGTCGAAGATGGGTCGAATCGATTCGATCTGAGGCGGCCGAGGAGGTCGCGCAAGCCGGTCAGACGGGGAGCGGGCGGGAGGAGACGCCGGGGCCGAGTGTGTGCTGGATGACCATGATGGCCGCCCCGATCGCACCGCCGGTCTCGCCGGAGCGCGACTCGGTGATGGTCAGATGCTGGGTGGCGAGCGGTGTCGAGCGCTGATAGACGACCTCCCTCACCCCGGCGAGCAACTGCTCGCCGACGCGAGACAGGCTACCGCCCACCACGACGAGCGACGGGTTGAGCAGGTTGACGCAGGTGGCGACCACCTCGCCGAGATCGCGGCCGGCCTGACGGATCGCCTGGAGGACCTCCGGGTTGCCGGTGCGGGCGAGGGCGACGACGTCGTCGCTGGTGTCGGCGGGGATGCCGGCGGCCGTGAGGGCGCGGGCGATGGCCGGCCCGCTGGCGAGCGCCTCCAGGTCGGCGTCGCGGGCGCCGTGGCTCGGCGTCTCGTTCGAGAACGGCACGCGCACGTGGCCCAGGTCGCCCGCGGAGCCCTGCGCTCCGCGCTGCAACCGGCCGCCGCTGATGATGCCGGCGCCGATGCCGGTGGCCACTTTGACGAAGAGGAGGTCGGACCGGTCGGGCCAGGCGAGAGCGTGCTCGCCGAGGGCGAGGAGGTTCACGTCGTTGTCGACCAGCACCGGCACCTCGAAGACGCGACGAACGTAGGCCGGGATGTCGAAGCGGTCCCAGCCCGGCATGATCGGCGGGTTGGCCGGCCGGCCGGTCGAGTGCTCGACCGGTCCGGGCACGCCGATGCCGACCCCGACGAGGTCGGTGAGGGGGCGACCCGTCGCGGCGAACAGGCGCCGGGCGGCCTCCAGGGCCCAATCGAGCACAGGCTCCGGCCCGTCGGCGATGAGCAGGCGCCGCGATTCGCTGGTCGTGATCGTGCCCGCCAGGTCGGCCAGGGCGACCACGCCGTGCGTGGCGCCGAGGTCGATCGCGACCACTACGCGCGAGTCGGGGTTGAACCGGATGCGCGCGGGAGGCCGGCCTCCCGTCGAGACGTCGTCTCCCGCGGGCGCGACCAGGCCTGCGGCGGTCAGCGTGTCGATGCGCACTGCGATGGTCGAACGGGCCAGCCCCGTGAGCTCAGCCAGCTGCGCGCGCGTTCGCGGCACGCCGTCGCGCAGGATCGCCAGGAGGCCCGAGGCGTCCGCAGCGACGATGCCGGGCTCCCGGACGCTGTCGGTCATGCACGTATTGAACCACACTGCTCTTCGGCACTCCAAAGATCGACGGTAAGGCGTCGACTTTTGATTGACATTCGGCAGAAGTGAGGATTGAATGATCACGGACGCCGCATCTGCGTCGCCATCCCCATCTTTCGACCGAGGAGAACAGTGTCGAACTCAAACCTCTCCGTGCAGCTCTATACGGTTCGTGAGCTCCTGACCGAGGACACGGTCGGAACCCTCCGCCGGATCGCCGAGATCGGATTCACCCAGGTCGAGCCGTTCGGCCTCCTCGACTTCGCCGAGGGCCTGCGCCAGGGCCTCGCCGAGACCGGCCTGACCGCGCCGACCACCCACCAGGGGTTCATCGGCCGCGACGACCTCGACACCGTGTTCGCCACCGCGGCCGAGCTCGGTATCCAGACCGTCATCGACCCGCACGTGCCGGCCGAGCGCTGGCAGACCGCTGCCGACGTCGAGGAGACCGCTGCACAGCTCAACGCCGCAGCCAAGGTCGCCGCGAAGCACGGGGTGCGCGTCGGGTACCACAACCACGCTCATGAGCTCGAGAGCACCATCGAGGGCGTCACCGCGCTCGAGTACTTCGCCGGCAAGCTCGACCCCGAGGTCGTGCTGGAGGTCGACACCTACTGGGTGGTCGTCGGCGGCAAGAACCCCGTCGACCTGCTTCCGAAGCTCGGAGACCGCGTCGTCGCCCTCCACGTCAAGGACGGCGCCGGCACGACCGATAACAAAGACCAGGTGGCCGTCGGCCAGGGCTCGCTGCCGATCGCGGAGATCATCGCCGCCGCGCCGAACGCCCTCCGCGTGATCGAGCTCGACGACTCCCGTGGCGACCGCTTCCAGGCCGTCGTCGACAGCTACGCGTTCCTCACCTCGGAGGCGTTCGCATGACCGGTGGAAAGGTGGGCGTCGGCCTCGTCGGAGCCGGCGTCATCAGCAACGAGTACCTCGGCAACCTCACGTCGTTCCCCGACCTCGATGTGCGCTTCATCGCCGACATCGACCTGGAGCGGGCCAAGGCGCAGGCCGAAAAGTACGGCGTGCCGGCCTCCGGCACCGTGGAGGAGCTCCTCGCCGACGACGCGATCGAGATCGTCGTCAACCTCACCATCCCGAAGGTGCACGTCGAGGTCGCCCTGCAGGCTCTCGCAGCCGGAAAGCACGTGTGGAGCGAGAAGCCGTTCGCGCTCGACCGCGCCAGCGGTGTGCAGCTGCTGGAGGCCGCCCACGCGAAGGGTCTGCGCGTCGCCACGGCGCCCGACACCTTCCTCGGCGCCGGCATCCAGTCAGCCCGTCGCCTGCTCGAGGGCGGAGCCATCGGCGCACCCCTCACCGCGCTGACGCTCATGCAGAGCCCCGGCCCCGAGTCGTGGCACCCGAACCCGGACTTCTTGTTCCAGGAGGGCGCCGGCCCGCTGTTCGACGTCGGTCCGTACTACCTCACCGCCCTGGTGCAGCTGTTCGGTCCGGTCAAGCGCGTCAGCGCTGTCGCCTCCCAGGCCAAGGCGTCCCGCGTGATCGGCTCGGGCCCCCGCGCAGGCGAGTCGTTCGAGGTCACCGTTCCGACGCACGTCAGCGCCCTGTACGAGTTCGAGAGCGGCCAGACGGCGCAGTCGGTCTTCAGCTTCGACTCCAAGCTCCGCCGCACCCAGTTCGAGGTCGCGGGCCTGGAGGGAACGCTGGTCGTACCCGACCCGAACACTTTCGAGGGCGACCTCCTCGTGCACGGGGCGGACGACGACGTGGAGACCCTGCCGTCGACCGGGTCGACCAGCACGCGTGGAACCGGCGTCGTGGAGCTCGCCCGCGCCATCCGCGCCGGAGTGCCGGAGCGCGCATCGGGGGAGCAGGCCTTCCACGTGCTCGACGTGATGGTGGCGACGATCGAGGCCGGCGAGTCCGGCGCCCCGGTCGTGGTGGAGAGCACCGTGCACGTCGCGCCAGCCCTCCCCGAGGAGTGGGATCCGCGCGCGTCCACCCTGGCCTGAGACTCGGTGGCGTCGGGAGGCCGGCGCCACCGAACGATGACGCCACTGGCGAAGAAACACCACGAACGGAGAAGTGTGAGCACCAGCGAGTCGGGCGGCCTGAGTCGACGGGACGAGGGCGCGGCGGGGTCGCGGCTGCGCGTCGCGATCGTCGGCGGCGGTTTCATGGCGGAGGTGCACTCGCGCGCCGCCCGCGCGGCGCGCGCCGAGCTGGCGGGCATCGTCTCGTCGACGCCGGAGCGCTCGGCCGCGGCGGCCGAACGCCTCGGCATCGGCCGGGCCTTTGTCTCGCTGGAGGAGGTGCTCGGCGACGACTCGATCGACGTCGTGCACGTGACGACGCCGAACGCGCTGCACGCGTCGCAGGCCGCCGCTGTGCTAGCGTCCGGCAAGGATGTCGTCTGTGAGAAGCCGCTGGCGACCACGGTCGCCGACGCGGAGGCGCTGGTCGCCGCAGCGGCCGGACGCACCGCGACCGTGCCGTTCGTGTACCGGTTCCACCCGATGGTGCGGGAGGCCCGGGCGCGATTCGCCTCCGGCGCCGCCGGGCAGGTGCTCACTGTCAACGCCTCGTACCTGCAAGACTGGCTTCTCGCCGCCGGCGACGACAACTGGCGCGTCGACTCCGAGCAGGGCGGCCGCTCGCGAGCCTTCGCGGACATCGGGTCGCATCTGGTCGACCTCGTGGAGTTCGTGAGCGGCGACCGGGTCGCGCGCCTCTCTGGGAAGAAGCGCACCGTGTTCGCCGAGCGCGCCGCGCACACGGGCATCACGACCGAGGACGCCGCGGCCGTTGTCATCGAGACGGAGTCCGGCGCCATCGGCACACTGCTCGTGTCGCAGGTGGCGCCCGGCCGCAAGAACCGGCTGTGGCTGGAGATCGCAGGCAGCGCCGAGAGCGTGGCCTTCGACCAGGAGCAGCCGGAGACGCTCTGGGTCGGCCGACGCTCGGGGAGCCTCCTGGCGCCCCGCGACGCCGACCAGCTGAGCGCGGACGCCGCGCGCCTGTGCGTGGTGCCGTCCGGGCACCCGCAGGGGTATCAGGACGCGTTCAACGCGTTCGTCGCCGACAGCTATGCGGCGGTCGCCGGGCAGAGCCCCGACGGACTGCCGCGCTTCGAGGACGGCCTGCGCGCCGTCCGGATCACCGACGCCGTGATCGACTCCGCCGAGTCGGGCACCTGGATCGAGATGGGAACCAACTGATGACTGACGCCCCCGCCGCCGACAACACTGTGGGCCGCACGCACCCGGTCACCCTGTTCACCGGCCAGTGGGCCGACCTCACGCTCGAGGAGGTCGCGAAGCACGCCTCCGAGTGGGGCTACGACGGCCTGGAGATCGCCTGCTCGGGCGAGCACCTCGACGTGTGGCGCGCCGCAGAGGACGACGCGTACCTCCAGGGCCGCCTCGACATCCTCGACACGTACGGGCTGAAGGTCTGGGCGATCTCGAACCACCTCAAGGGCCAGGCGGTCTGCGATGACCCGATCGACTTCCGTCACCAGGCGATCGTCGGCTCGAAGGTGTGGGGCGACGGCGACCCGGAGGGCGTGCGCCAGCGTGCGGCGGAGGAGCTGAAGCTCACCGCGAAGGTCGCCCGCAAGCTCGGCGTGGACACCGTCGTCGGCTTCACCGGGTCGAAGATCTGGCCGTACGTCGCGCAGTTCCCGCCGGTGCCGGCCTCCGTCATCGACGCCGGCTACCAGGACTTCGCCGACCGCTGGAACCCGATCCTCGACGTATTCGACGGGGAGGGCGTGCGGTTCGCACACGAGGTGCACCCCTCCGAGATCGCGTACGACTACTGGTCGTCCGTGCGCTCACTCGACGTCATCGACCACCGCGAGGCGTTCGGCTTCAACTGGGACCCCTCCCACATGATGTGGCAGGACATCGACCCGGTCGGCTTCATCGTGGACTTCAAGGACCGCATCTACCACGTGGACTGCAAGGACACCCGGCTGCGCCCGAAGAACGGCCGCGCCGGCGTGCTCGGCTCGCACCTGCCGTGGGGCGACCCGCGCCGCGGCTGGGACTTCGTCTCCACCGGGCACGGCGACGTGCCATGGGAGGACTCCTTCCGGGCGCTGGAGTCGATCGGCTACACCGGCCCGATCTCCATCGAATGGGAGGACGCCGGCATGGACCGCCTGCACGGCGCCGCAGAGGCCGTGGGCTACATCCGCTCGCTGCTCTGGAAGCTCCCGACCGCCTCGTTCGACGCGGCCTTCAGCAACCAGGACTGAGCCAGCTGACCAACAACGCCGCGCCCGCGCATTTCAGCCGATAGGCTCGCGCCGTGGAGACCATCCGGGGCGAGGACTGGTACGGACGTGAACTCGACGCCGTCGAATTCGACGGCGTCGAGTTCGTGGACGTCGACATGACGGAACTGCGGTCGACCGGCGCGACATTCACGGGCTGCACGTTTCGCAGCGTGCGACTCAACGTCGGAGAGCACGTCGACAGCGCGTTCGTGAACTGCACGTTCATCGGGTGCAACTTCTTCGACGCGACGTTCCGGCGCTGCAAGTTCACCGGCAGCAGCTTCAGCGGCTGCGATTTCGCGCTGCTGAAGGTGGAGGGCGGCAACTGGTCGTTCGTCGACCTCGGCCGCGCGGAGCTGCGCGGCGTGGACTTCACGGGCGTGCGGCTTCGGGAGGCGGACCTGAGTAGCGCACGCTGCGTCGAAGCCGTCTTCGCCGGCTGCGACCTGTCCGCCGCCGTGCTCGCGGGCGCCGACTTCTCCGCCGCGAACCTGGTCGGCAGCGACCTGACCGGCGTCGACCCCGCCGAGGCCACCCTCCGTGGCGCCACCATCGACGAGCGCCAGGCCGTCCTCCTCGCCGAAGCCGCCGGCCTCACCGTCGTCCGCACCCCCTCCTGACGCAACGCGGCGGCGCCCGTCCCCGGTGTCGCGAGGGCGGGCGCCGCCGACGTTCGGCGTGAATGTGACCTCTGGCGACGCCAGGGACGACATTCGGCGCGAATGTGACGCGCTACGCGACCTCTTTCACCTGGCCGTGCTTGATGTGGAGGCGACGCTGCGCGCGCCTGGCCACGGCCGTGTCGTGCGTGACGACGATGACGGTGAGACCGCGGTCGCGCCAGAGGCCCTCGAGGAGGTCCATGATCTCGTCGCGGGTCTCCTCGTCGAGGTTGCCTGTCGGCTCGTCGGCGAGCAGCACGTCCGGGTTCTTCACCAGGGCGCGGGCGATGGCCACGCGCTGCTGCTGACCTCCTGAGAGCTCCGAAGGGAGGTGGCTGCCGCGGTCGGCGAGACCGACTGAGGCCAGCGCCTCCGCGGCCCGACGCCTGCGCTCCTCCGGGCTGACCCTGAGCGGGGCGAGCGCGGTCTCCACGTTCTCCTGCGCCGTCAGCGTCGGGATCAGGTTGAAGCCCTGGAAGACGAACCCGATCTCGTTGGCTCGGATGTCGGTGAGCTTGTGGTCGCCGAGTTTCGACAGGCTCGCTGGTCCCAGCTCCACCGACCCCGAGGTGGGGCGGTCGAGGGCGCCGAGCATCTGCAGCAGCGTCGACTTGCCGCCGCCGGTCGGGCCCTGGATGGCGACGAGCTGGCCGTCGGGGATCTCCAGGGTGACGTCGTCGAGCGCGATGACCTCGCGCTTGGACTGGGTGTACTTCTTGGTGACGTTCGTGAGGGTGTACACGATGGCTCCTTCTGGTCGGGCGGCAGGTCAGGCGACCGAGCGCAGGGCGGCGGCGGGACGGAGGCGGGAGGCGCGCCAGCCGCCGATCGCACCGGCGATCAGGCCGCCGAGGATGGCGAGGGCGACGGCGCCGACGATGATCCACACGGTCACCGGCGCGTGCAGCGCGATGTCGGCCGTGGTCGCGGAGGCGCGGCGGGCGCCGGCGAACGCGCCGTTGCCTCCACCGAAGCCGCCGCCGCCGGCGAAGCCACCTGCGCCTTCGGCTCCTCCGGTCCTGGCGCCTCCGGAGCCCACGCCCCCGGCCGCGCCGGTCCGACCGGCAGCATTGGCGAAGCCGGAGCCGATGCTGCCGGTCAGAGTCGGGGAGATGACGTTGACGACGAACACGCCGATGAGTCCCACCGCGACGCCGATGACGCCGCCGATGAGTCCCTGCACGAGCGACTCGCCTGCGACCTGGCCGGTGATGCGGCGGTTCGACCAGCCGATCGCCTTCAAGGTGCCGAACTCGCGGGTGCGGCGGGTGACGCCGGAGATGGTGAACAGGATCGCGATGAGGAATGCCGCCGCGAGGACGATCACCGACAGCCAGGTGCCGAGGTTCGAGATGAGCTGACCGGCGCTCCCGAGCGAGCCCGAGACGCTGGAGGCCAAGTCGGCCTGCGTGCTGACGGTCGCGTTGGGCAGCGCCGTGCTCAGGTCGGTCTTGATCTGGTCGATGTCGCTGGACGACGCGGCCGTGATGTAGACCGACGAGATCTTGGAGGCCTGGCCGGACAGGGTCTGCGCGACGGCGAGGGGGATGTACGCGTTGGAGGCCGTCGTGGAGTCGGCGCCGGTCGCCGAGACGATGCCGATGACCCGGAAGCCGGTGCCGCCGATGGTCACCGTGTCGCCGACCGCCTTGCTCGCGCTCTTGGCGTAGGCGGCGTCGAGGACGACGACGTCCGCGCCCTTGTCGGAGGCGGTGAAGGTGCGCCCGCGCGACAGCGTCACCGACGACAGCGGTCCGACGGACGTGCCGGCCGGGTCCAGACCCATGACCGAGAACGAGTCGACCGAGAACGAGCTGCCGCCCGCACCGTCGGCGCCCCCGGTGGGCGGGGGAGTGGTCTCGGCCTGGCTGCCGCCCGACTGAGCCCCTCCGGCCTGGCGCTGTTCGCGCAGCTGCTGGAAGTTGGGGAGGGTGCCGCTGAAGCTCGTGTTGGTCAGCGAGAGCACCGCGGCGGCCGCCTGGACGTTGTGGACCATCTTGGCGGTGGTCAGCGTGGAGGCGTCCATGACCGTGGCGCCACGGGTGGGCGCCAGGCGGGACGTGTTGATCTGGCGGCCGCTGCCGCTGCCGGTGTCGGTGCCCGAGTCCGCGCCGAAGTCGAAGCGGGGGCCGCCGCCCTGCGCCTGCTGCGTCGTCGCGTTCTGCGCGGTCGCCGGCTGCGAGACCGTGATATCGGTCCCCACGCCGTAGACGGATTGGAGGACGCTCGCCTGCGCGTCCTTGACGCCGGCGGAGACCGCGTTGACGATGATGACGAGCGCGATCGCGAGGGCCATGCCGATCGCGATGATGATCGTCTGCTTACGGCGATTGAGGAGCTCGCGCCGCAGGTATGTCCCGAACATTGGCTTCCATATCTCTGGGTCGGAATGAGTGAGTCAACGGGAAAGTAGGGTCGGCGGATTGCCGCTCACTATGGTCGAGCTATGGGTTCGCCGTTACCCGAGTGAGGAAGCGCACATCCGTGGTCGGCTGACCCGCACATCTCTCTCAGAGAGTCCATAGGTTTCACAAAGTCGCCATCAAGTCCACACCTCATAATGGGAAAGGTGACCATCAACGCGCGTGCCGCCTCCGGCCCCTCCAGCCAGCCCCGTACCCTTCTGCGCCGCGCGGATGGCAGCTCGATCCGCGTGCTCGTCGTCGACGACGAGGCAACGCTGACCGACCTGCTCGCCATGGCCCTCCACTACGAGGACTGGGAGGTCAAGACGGCCTCCAACGGTCAGCAGGCACTGCTGCTGTCGCGCGAGTTCAAGCCGGACGTCGTGGTCCTCGACATCATGCTCCCCGATATCGACGGCCTGCAGGTCCTGTCCCGCATGCGCGCGGACGGAAACGAGGCGCCCGTGCTGTTCCTGACCGCGAAGGACTCGCTCGACGACCGCATCGCCGGTCTCACGGCGGGCGGGGACGACTACGTCACCAAGCCGTTCAGCCTGGAGGAGCTGGTCGCCCGGCTCCGCGGCCTGCTGCGCCGGTCACGCGCGGCCGTCGCGGACCAGGACGACCCGGTGCTCATCGTCGGCGACCTGGTTCTCGACGAGGACAGCTACGAGGTGCACCGCGACGGCGACCCCATCCAGCTGACCGCGACCGAGTTCGAGCTGCTCCGCTTCCTCATGCGCAACCCGCGTCGTGTGCTCAGCAAAGCGCAGATCCTCGACCGGGTGTGGTCGTACGACTTCGGCGGGTCCTCCAGCGTCGTGGAGCTCTACATCTCCTACCTGCGCAAGAAGATCGACGCGGGCCGTCCTCCGATGATCCACACGGTTCGCGGCGCCGGCTACATGGTGAAGGCCGCGCAATGACCGCTGCCCGCACTGCGGGCGCCCCGACCTCCGGCCGTGAGCGCGCCCGGCGCTTCGGTCTCCGTCCGTTCCGCACCTGGACGCTGCGCAGCCGCGTGGTCCTGGTCGTGGTCGCGATGCTCGCGGTGCTGGGCACGGTGATCGGAGCGGTCAGCGTCCTCGCCCTGCAGAACTACCTGATAGAGCGCCTGGACCAGCAGCTGACCAGTGCGCTGGCACGTGGCCAGCACACCGCCGATCGCATCAACGCCGGAGGCCCGACCATCCCGGAGGCGCAGGGCGTCGTGACGACGCCCGGGCAGCCGACGGGCACACTCGGTGCCGTCCGGAGCGCGAACGGGGGACTGCTCTTCCCGCCGGTCGTCCTGTCCGATCGGCCGTCTCAGTCGACTGACCAGCCGCTCGGGCCGAGGCAGGTGACCATCAACGGGCTCGCCCTGCTCACGGTGCCGGCCGACTCCCAGCCGCGCACGGTGGACCTCGGCGCCTCGCTCGGGTCGTATCGAATCGCTGCGGCACAGCTCGACAACGGCGACAGCGTCATCATCGGCCTCCCGCTCAGCGAGGTGAACGCGACCACTCAGCAGCTCACCCTCGTCATCGTCCTCGTCACGCTCGCGGGACTGGTCTTCGCCTTCCTGATCGCCAGCTTCGTGGTCCGCCTGGCCATGAAACCGCTTGCGCGTGTCGCGTCGACCGCCGAGCAGGTGGCGCACATGCCCCTCGACCGCGGCGAAGTCGCGATCTCGGTTCGCGTGCCGGAGGAGGACACCGACCCGCACACGGAGGTCGGCAAGGTCGGCTCCGCGCTCAACCGGATGCTCGGCCACGTCGCGTCGGCGCTGACCGCTCGCCAGGCGAGTGAGCAGAAGGTGCGCCAGTTCGTCGCCGACGCCAGCCACGAGCTGCGCACGCCGTTGGCCTCCATCCGCGGCTACGCCGAGCTGACCCGGCGGTCGCCGCACGAGCTGCCGAAAGATATCACCCACTCGATCGGCCGCATCGAGTCGGAGGCCACCCGGATGACCTCGCTGGTGGAGGACCTCCTGCTGCTCGCCCGGCTCGACGAGGGACGGGAGCTCGATCACGACCCGCTCGATCTCTCCCTCCTGCTGATCGACGCGCTCAGCGACGCGCACGCCGCCGGTCCCGGCCACACGTGGAGCATCGATCTGCCCGAGGAGCCGGTGGAGGTGTCGGGGGACGCCCCGCGACTGCACCAGGTGGTCATGAACCTGCTCGCCAACGCGCGCGTCCACACCCCGGAGGGGACGAAGGTCGTCGCCTCGCTGGCCGTGGACGCCGCCGCTCAGGAGGCCGTCGTCACGGTCTCCGACGACGGCCCCGGCATCCCCGAGGAGCTCCAGTCGACCCTGTTCGAACGGTTCGCGCGCGGAGACAGCAGCCGCAACCGGGCGACTGGGTCCACCGGTCTGGGCCTTGCGATCGTGCAAGCGGTGGTGGAGGCGCACGGCGGCTCGGTCGCCGTGGTCAGCGAGCCGGGCTCGACGGTGTTCACGGTGCGCCTGCCGCTGGCGCCGGCAGGGTCTGCCGAGCTGGTCGCGTCACTCGAGTCCGCCCGGCCAGTGGCCCCGAATGTCCCGACCGTGGCCGAGCCGCAGGGAGCCGACCGGGAGTGAGGTCACTGCTCCCGACCGTCGCCTACGGTGATCCGTCCGCCCCGCCACTGGTCTTCCTCCGCGGTCTCCCGTCCGAGCCGGGTCGTGCCAGGGGGCTCGACGCACTCACCGAACGCTGGGTCGTGGTCGGCCCGGCGCGCACCCACCGCGTGCACGCCGTCGGCCGGCCCGCCCGGCTGACGCCAGGAGCGAGCATGGCCGAGATCGCCGCGCTCTATGCGCAGGCCCTGCGTCGGCGCTTCGACCGTCCCGCGGCCGTCATGGGGATCTCGACCGGCGCGAGCATCGCCCTGCAGCTCGCCACAGACCATCCCGACCTCGTCGGCTCCCTCGTCGTGGCGGCCGGCGCCGGCACGCTCGGGACCGAGGGCCGCGTTGTTCAGCGCCGTTACGCCGACCTGCTGGCGGCCGGCCGGCCCGCAGCCACCAGTGAGCTCGCGCTCGCGACGATGGACACGCCGCTGCTCGCGCCGGCGATTCGGCTGGTCGTGCGGGTGCTGCCGGGGCCATCCGACCCGGTCGGGCTGCGCGCCCTCGTGGAGGCCGAGGAAGGCTACGACGTCCGCGCCCGCCTCGGTCGGGTCACCGCCCCGGTGCTGGTCGTCTCGGGAGGGCGCGACCGCTTCTACCCGCTCGCCATCGCGAATGAGACGGTCCGGCGACTGCCCCGGGCGACGCACGTGATCTATCCGCGCCGCTCGCACGCCGGGGTGCCGCTCCACCCGCGGTTCGCGCACGACATCACGACGTTCCTGCGTACCCACCTCGCGGCCTGATTTGCAGGGGGACCGTTCGATCCCGTACTCTTTACGGAGCCAAAGACCGCTGGTCGACGTGCATGCACGTTGCGAAGTTCCACTCAGGTGGAGGCCCGCGCAGGTGTGTGAAGCACTTCCCGCAGTTCTCTGCGATGAGGAGCTCCGTGCCCTGCGCCGGAGCTTTTTTCTTTTCCCGCGGTCGAGGCGCACACCGCTCCCGCGGTGTGCGAGAAGACAACCGAGGAGTAGCCATGGCGAACAAGGAAGCCACGGTCGCCGAGCTCGAAGGACTGTTCGAGAGCTCGACCGCCGTTATGCTGACCGAGTACCGCGGTCTCACCGTTGCTCAGCTCAAGACGCTGCGCAAGTCCATCAGTGAGCACGCGACGTACGCCGTGGTGAAGAACACGCTGACCAAGATCGCGGCCAACAACCAGGGAATCTCGTCGTTCGACGACGAGCTGGTCGGTCCGTCCGCGATCGCGTTCGTGCACGGCGACCCCGTCGCCGTCGCGAAGGCTCTGCGCGACTTCACCAAGGCAAACCCTCTGCTGGTGGTCAAGGGGGGTTACTTCGACGGTAACCCGCTGACCGCAGAAGAGGTAGGCAAGCTCGCCGACCTCGAGTCCCGTGAGGTTCTGCTGGCCAAGCTGGCCGGCGCCTTCAAGGCCTCGCTGTTCGGAGCCGCATATCTGTTCAACGCACCGCTGTCGAAGGCCGTTCGCACGGTCGACGCGCTGCGTGAGAAGCAGGAGTCCGCTGCCTGAGTCCGAGAGGACCAGATCAGCGGTGAGTAACCACACACACTAAGGAGAAAATCATGGCAAAGCTGTCGACTGAGGAGCTGCTCGACGCGTTCAAGGAGCTCACGCTCATTGAGCTCAGCGAGTTCGTGAAGAAGTTCGAGGAGACCTTCGAGGTCACCGCCGCCGCCCCCGTCGCCGTGGCCGCCCCGGCCGCCGGTGGTGCGGGTGCCGCCGCCGAAGAGGTCGAGGAGAAGGACTCGTTCGACGTCGTCCTCGAGGCCGCCGGTGACAAGAAGATCCAGGTCATCAAGGAGGTGCGCGCCCTCACCAGCCTCGGCCTCGGTGAGGCGAAGGCCCTCGTTGACGGCGTACCGAGCACCGTGCTCGAGGGCGCCAACAAGGAGACCGCCGAGAAGGCGAAGGCTCAGCTCGAAGAGGCTGGCGCCACTGTCAACCTCAAGTAGTCGACGCCCCGTCGGGGCTTCTTCTACCGCAGGCTGACACAGCCACGCGACGCGGACTCCTTCTGTAAAGAGTGTTCCGCGTTGTGGAGGGCGTCGCCCCCGTAACGGGGCGGCGCCCTCCGTGCCGTAACTGCAGTGGTTCAGCAGTGCCACGGCCGGCTGCAGCGCGGACGCTCATCCCACCAGAGCGTCCGATCGCGCCCGCCCGCGTGCATCGGTGTGCAAGGACGCACGACCGGAAGAGGAACCACGATGAGTACCTGGCGTGCATTCGCCTCCACCCTGCGCGGACTCGGGACCGCGCTCCTGTACGGTGACCACCGAGACAACGGTGCTCACCCGCCGGATCTGTACCGCAGGACCCTCCTGTACGACCGGTACCTGCGGTAGAACCCGAACCGAACGCCCTCATCCGTGCGACCGCAACGCGCGCGGATGAGGGCGCTCTCGTGCGTGGGGCCCTAGGGTCGTGAAGGTGGAGAGCGAAGACGAGGCACGCGTCGCGTACGACCTCGTGGCCGACGACTACGCGGCCCTCCTGGAGGACGAGCTCGAGAGGCTGCCGCTCGAGCGGGCGATGCTCACCGCGTTCGTCGAGCAGGTGGACGCGGTAGGGGAGGCCCGATCGCCGATCTCGGTTGCGGGCCTGGACGGGTCGCCGGTTTCCTCGCCGGGATCGGAGCCGACGTGCGCGGAATCGACCTGTCGCCGAGGATGATCGAGGTCGCGCGCCGAGACCACCCGGGCATCGCGTTCGAGGTGGCGTCGATGGCCGCGCTGCCGTTCCGGGACGGCGAGCTCGCCGGGGCGCTGGCGTGGTACTCGATCATCCATGTCCCGCAGGAGCTGCAGGACGGGGTGTTCGCCGAGTTCGCGCGGGTCCTCCGTCCCCAGGGGCTGCTGCTGCTCGCGTTCCAGGTGAGCGACAGCGGCGACGAGGACGTCGTGCACCTGCGGCACGCTTATGGGCACGAGATCGACCTCCGCACCCGTCGCCAGTCACCCGCTCGCATGAAGCGTCGCCTCGCCGAGGCCGGCTTCGCTCTGATCGCCGAGCTGGTGCGCGCGCCGATCGCGCCGGAGAAGTCGCGTCAGGGATTCCTGCTGGCTCAGCGGATGGCCGACTCCGGCTCGGAGATCGCCGCCGCCTCCTGAGCCGCCGCCTCGCGCACTCGCCCGCGCACCAGGAACCAGCCGCCGACGAGCAGCGGGATGATGAGGACGATGGCGGCGCCGACCGTGATCGTGCCGGTCGGCCAGTCGAACAGGATCAGCACTGCGACCAGCGCGAGGAAGCCGAGCGTGAGGTAGCTCGTGAAGGGCGCTCCCGGCATCCGGAACGACGGCCGCTCGATTCGGCCGGCCTTGGCCAGCGACTGCAGGCGGAGCTGGCAGACCACGATGACACCCCAGGCCCACAGCAGGCCGATGGAGGTCAGGTTGATCCCGATCTCGAACGCCTCGGCAGGCATGAGCAGGTTGAGGCCGACACCGATCAAGGCGACCGCGCCCGTGATCAGGATGCCGCCGTACGGCACGCCCGCCCGGTTCACACGCAGCGCGACCCGCGGCGCTGCGCCCCGCAAGGCCAGCGACCGGGCGATGCGGCCGGTGGAGTACATGCCCGCGTTGAGGGACGACAGTGCGGCGGTGAGGACCACGAGGTTCATGATCGCGTCGGCGCCCTCCACACCGATCGATGCGAAGAACGTGACGAACGGGCTCTCGCCGGCTTTGTACGCGTCGAACGGCAGGAGGAGCGACAACAGCAGCACCGAGCCGACGTAGAAGACGGCGATGCGGACGATGATGGTGTTCACCGCCCGAGGCATGGTCTTGGCCGGGTCGGGGGTCTCGCCGGCCGCGGTGCCGATGAGCTCGATCGCTCCGTAGGCGAAGACCACGCCCTGCACCACGAGGACGAGGGGCAGGAGCCCGTTCGGGAAGAGCCCTCCGTTGTCGGTGAGCAGTGCGAAGCCCGGTGTGTGGCCGTTCACCGGCGTGCCGAAGATCACGAAGGCGATGCCGATCGCGAGGAAGGCCAGGAGCGCGGCGACCTTGATGAGGGCGAACCAGAACTCCAGCTCGCCGAACACCTTCACCGAGAGCAGGTTGAGGGCGAGCACGATCGCCAGCGCGGCCAGTGCGAACACCCACTGCGGAATGTCGCCCAAGATCGGCACGTACGTGCCGAAGAAGTTCATGTAGAGCGCGACGGCCGTGACATCGACGATGCCGATCATCGCCCAGTACATCCAGTACATCCACCCGGTGATGAACGCCAGCTTCTCGCCGTAGAACTCGCGCGCGTACGAGACGAACGAGCCGGAGTCGGGGCGGTGCAGCACGAGCTCGCCGAGCGCGCGGAGGATGAAGAACGCGAAGAGCCCGCAGACGGCGTAGACGACGAGGAGGCCGGGACCGCCCGAGGCGAGCCGGCCTCCCGCTCCGAGGAAGAGACCTGTGCCGATCGCTCCGCCGATGGCCATCATCTGGATGTGCCGTCGCTTGAGGCCTTTGTGATAAGTGTCGCGACCCGCGGGATCCGTTGCCGTCATCCCTTCATTCAAGCAGGTAAGGTGTGAGATTTCACAATCGCTTACGGGAACGGCAGCCCGACGGGGTACCAGTACGTCTGCATCGCACTGTCGCTGGCGCACGTCTGCATGCTCACGACGCTGGGGGGATTCGGCGCGGTCAGGCAGAGGCCGGACGACGCGTTGACGAGCTGGAGAAGCGAACCGCCCGCGTTGGACACTTCCTGTGGTATCCACAGCTGCTGCAGATTCGCGGTGTTCGAGGCGCCGATGGCGACGCCGGCGCCGATGTTGGTGTTGCTCGCCGTGAGGAAGCCGTTGTTCGTGTTCGTCGTCCGGACGCGCAGCTGGACGGCGTTGAGGCCGCTGACCGGGAGCATCGAGATCGCTTGGTTGCCGAGGGTCACGTCCGTGCCAATGTTGTGGCAGGTGAAGGTGTCGATCGGCGCCCCGGTGCCGCCGCCGACGCCGCCGCGAAGGTCGAGGCAGACCGCGGGAGTGATGTTCTGTGGTTTGACCTGGTAATACGTCGAGAGGTTCGACAGCAGGGTGAACGGATAGATCAGCGAGGTGGTGATCGCGTCGGAGGTGGCCGTCGCCTGGCCCTGGAGGTCGCCCAGCGTGATGTCGGCGCGGAACGCGGGTGTGAAAGTCATCGTTCCGGAGGCCGAACCCAGCGCGGCCGCGAGGGACTCCCGACTCTGACCGCTGTTCGCGGACGAGGCCGTCCCTCCTGTCGGATAGCCGCGAACGCAGAACAGAGCGGTGGCTTGGGGTGCGAGTGCGACGGCTGTGCTCGTGACGCCGCTCGACCAGTCGCCGGCGGCCGCTCCCGGCTGCCGGACGGCCGCCGTCGTGCAGGACGCCGCGGATGAGACCGGCCAGATCACGGCCGTGAGCAGTGTCCCGAGCCCGGTCGCCGGAGTCGAGGCGGGAAGAGTCGTCAGGGTGACGTCCGACGTGCCGGCGAACGTCGTGGAGGTCTGCACATTGGTGACGCTCACCAGGTACGTCGTCTGGTAGAGGTCGTTGGTCATCACGGTGCTGACCGCGGTCGGAGCCACGGTCACGGACTCCTGGCCGACGGTCACCGAGCCTGTTGCGGTCACGCGCGCGCTCCAGCCTGCGGACGCGGGCATCGCGCAGACGAGTGCTGCGACCGATGCGGCGGCCGTGATCGGAAGAATCCAACGGGCGAGGCGCACGAAGGCAGGATAAGCGGTTGATTTATATAGGCAAGCTATATAAAGTGGTGTGCGTGACCGAAACCGCGCCCGCGACCACCAGCTCCATCGACACCGCCCAGCTCCGCCAGACGCTCGGCGACCTCGTCGTCGCCAGCCACCGGCTCACCCGTCTCGCCGCGCGCGTCACGGGCAGCACCGAGTCGCCCGCGACCTGGCGCACGTTGAGCGTGCTGCAGGGCGTGGGGTCGATGCGGCTGGGTGAGCTCGCCGCTCAGAGCCGCGTCTCGCAGCCGACGATGACGAAGATCGTCCGCAACCTGGTCGAATCCGAGTGGGTCGAGCGCGTCGCCGACACCGACGACGCGCGCGCCTGGCAGATCGCGATCACCGCGACGGGCGTCGATGCGCTCCGGGCCTGGCGCGACGCCCTGTCGGACGCGCTGGTCCCGATGTTCGCCGATCTGACCGCGGACGAGCTCGCCGCGATGCGCTGCACCGTCGAGGTGATCGCCTCGCGAGCCGAGCTCTCCCCTCCGGCGTCCGCGGCCATCGCCGGGCACTGACCCTTCGCCCCGTTCTTCACCACTGCCAGCACAATCGCCGAGGAGGCCTCACCCGTCCATGTTCCATCAGAAGCCGGACAACATCCTCACGCAGCCGACCGCCGTCTGGGCGGTCGCGTTCGCGTCCGTCATCGCGTTCATGGGAATCGGTCTCGTCGACCCGATCCTACCGGCGATCGCGGCCAGCCTGAAGGCGACGCCGACCCAGACCGAGATGCTCTTCACGAGCTACCTGCTGATCACGGGTGTCGCGATGTTCTTCACCAGCTGGATCTCCAGCCGGATCGGCGCCAAGCGCACGCTGCTGATCGGACTCGCGCTGATCGTCGTCTTCGCGCTCGCGGCCGGCCTCTCGCAGAACGTCGCGTCGATCATCGGCTTCCGTGCGGGCTGGGGTCTCGGCAACGCTCTCTTCATCTCGACCGCCCTGGCGACGATCGTCGGCGCGGCCTCGGGCGGCACCTCCGCGGCGATCATCCTGTACGAGGCGGCTCTGGGGCTCGGCATCGCGATCGGCCCGCTCCTCGGCGGCCTGTTGGGAAGCTGGAGCTGGCGCGGCCCGTTCTTCGGCACCGCCACTCTGATGGCCACCGGCTTCATCGCCATCGTCGGCAT
Source organism: Leifsonia sp. McL0607 (assembly GCF_049993355.1). GTDB lineage: Bacteria > Actinomycetota > Actinomycetes > Actinomycetales > Microbacteriaceae > Leifsonia. The sequence continues at coordinate 2,149,728 of NZ_CP188253.1, forward strand.
GCTGGGGAAGAACCCGGAGAAGCCAGAGCCGACGACGCTCTCCGCACCCTTCCGAGCACTCGCCCGACCGGCTCTCGGCTTCCTGGCCACTGCCGCGCTGTTCTACAACATCGGCTTCTTCGTGCTCCTGGCCTACACGCCGTTCGCCCTCGCCGACCTGGGCGTCACCGACGCGAGCACTCTCGGTTCGATCTTCTTCGGCTGGGGCGTCGCCCTCGCCATCACCTCGGTGTGGGTGGCGCCGCTGCTCACGGCCCGGTTGCCGCGAACCCGGGTGCTGTGGCTCATCTTGCCGCTGCTGGCACTCGACCTCGCCGCCGCCGGCCTCCTGGTGAGCTCGATGGCTGCGCTGATCGTCTGCGTGATCGTCGGCGGACTGCTCCTGGGCATCCTGAACACCGTCCTGACGGAGTGCGTGATGGAGGCCACCGACCTGCCGCGCTCGGTCGCCTCGAGTGCCTACTCCGGCGTCCGCTTCCTGGGCGGAGCGATCGCCCCGCCCGCGGCCACTCTGCTCGCGAGTGCCTTCACTCGGGCGACGCCGTTCTACGCCGGTGCCATCTCGGTCCTGATCGCCGCGGCCCTCGTCATGCTCGGCCACAAGCACCTCCGCCGCGTCGACGCTGCGCACGAGACGCAGCACCAGGAAGCCGAAGTGCTGGCGCTGGCCGACGCCGACTGAAGCATTCCGCACCCGCACTCGCCCCGAATGTCGCGTTCCGACGTGCCAGAGACCGCATTCGCGGCGGATGTCGTGCTGGCGGATGCGAAGAGCCGCCCTGTCCTAGTCAGGGCGGCTCTTCCCGTGTTCGCACTAGTAGTGCAGAGCACGGACGGCCGTCGGCACGCGATCGTGCCTACCCGAAAGGCGCAATCGGCCGAGGGCCACTTGATTCATTGTTTCAGATCCCCGGGGTTCAATCGCTCATATCCGACCCGATTCGCGTGATTGCGCACAATTCGTCTCGAGAATCCCCGAACTCGCAGTCAGCGCGGAGAAGCGGTCGACGTCCGAACGATGAGCGTCGCCTCCGCGCGCACCGAGTTGGAGCGCGGCTCGGCGCCACCCAGTTCGTCGAGCAGGATGCGCGTCGCGACCGCTCCCTGCTCGAACGGGCTCTGCGCCATCGTCGTCAGCCCGAAGCACGCGGAGAAGTCGTGGTCGTCGATGCCGATGACCGACACATCCTCCGGCACCCGGAGGCCGTGATCGCCCGCGGCGAGGATCGCCCCCATCGCCATTTCGTCGGAGCCGGCGAACACCGCGGTCGGGCGCGGTCCCTGTGTGTCGAGCAGCCGGTTCATCGCCGCGCGGCCATGCGGCAGTGTGAAGCCGCCGGGGATGACCCACTCGGGTCGGACCGGCAGGTGCGCGGAGCGCATGGCCTTCTCGAAGCCGCGCAGCCTCCCGGTCGGGACGCTGCTGTTCAGCCCCTCCTCGTCCTCTCCGCCCAGGTGGGCGATGTCAGTGTGGCCGAGGCCGATGAGGTGCTCGGTCGCCGTTCGCGCCGTCGCCTTCTCGTCGATGCCGACGCTGCGCAGTCCCTTCACCGGTCCTCCGACGACGATGGTGGGGTGGCCGAGCGAGGCGAGCTGCTCGCGCTCGTCCGGGGTGAAGTCGAGGCACAGTGCGAGGAGGGCGTCCGTGCGCTTGCGCAGGATGCTGCGGTGGAAGACGCGCTCCCGGTCTCCGCGGTGGCCACCGAGGTTGAACAGGATCATGTCGTAGCTGGCGGACCGGAGCTCCGAATCGACCCCCTCCAACACTTGCGAGTAGAACCATCGACTCACCGAGGGGACGACGACCCCCAGCGCGAGCGTCCGCCCGCTGGCCAGCCCGGACGCGCTCGACGACGCGACGTAGCCGAGCTCGTCTGCCGCCCGCCGCACCGCGGCGCGCGTGGTGTCGGACACGTTCGGGAGCCCCCGCAGCGCCCGCGAGACCGTCGCCGTGGAGACGCCGGTCGCGCGCGCGACCTCCTCGATACCAGCCATGCGCGTCCTGTCAGGAGTCCTGGGCCGCCCGTGCCTCTTCCGCTCGCAGGTGCGCCGCCGCGATCCGGCGGCGCACCTGCAGGAGCAGTATGAAGATGACGACGAGCGTGAGTGAGACCAGCGCCCAGGGTAGTGCCTGCTGTCCGGTGAGCTCGCAGACCGCGGTGATGATCACGAACGCCACCCCGAAGAAGCCGACGAAGCCGAGACCGACATCGACGAACTCCTTCGGGTCGTTCCTGCGCATCGGATCAGCCCTTCACTCCACCTGCGGTCAGGCCCGCCACGATCCGGCGCTGGAAGATCAGCACCAGGATGATGAGCGGGACCGTCACGATCGTACCGGCGGCCATGATCGCCGTGTACGGCTCCTGGTGCGGCTGGCTTCCTGTGAAGGAGGCGATGGCCACGGTCACCGGCTGCGTCGCATCGCTCGACAGCTGGCTCGAGATCAGGAACTCGTTCCACGACGAGATGAACGCGAGGATCGCGGTGGTGAAGACGGCCGGTGCGGCCAGCGGCAGGATGATCTTGCGGAACGCCTGCGCCTGCGAGCACCCGTCGATCCGTGCTGCCTCCTCCAGGTCCCACGGCATCTCGCGGAAGAACGAGACGAGCGTGTAGACCGTGAGCGGCAGGGCGAACGAGATCTCGGGGATGATCAGCGCCTGGTACGTGCCCATCCAGCCGATGTTCGTGAACAGCTGGAACAGCGGCGTGATGAGCGCGACGCCCGGGAACATCGAGGCGGCCAGGATGATCCCCAGGATGATGCCCTTGAACTTGAAGTCCAGTCGGGCCAGCGCGTACGAGGCGAAGATTCCGACGACCAGCGAGATCAGTGTCACGCAGACGCCGATGAACAGCGAGTTCAGCAGCGCGCCGGGGAGGTTGTTCCCGAGCTTGGTCGAGAGCGCCGTCGCGTAGTTGTCGAGGGTCACATGCGTGAACCAGGGCGTGTTGTCGCTCGTGAAGCCGACGTCGCGGAACGACGTGACGACCATCCAGTAGAACGGCAGCAGACACCAGAGCACGACGACGAGCGCCTGGACGCCGGTGCGGATGCTCTGGTTCCTGTTGCGCCGCTTGGTGCGGCTCCTCGTGCGGGTTCGGGGCAGGGCCTCAGCCTCTGCGGTGGCCGAGGCGGGGCCGGCGACGGTGGTCATCCCTTCGCTCCCTTCGCTTGTGTCTCCTGTGTTCGCACCACGTTCGTGCCGAGGAACCGCACGAAGATGAACGCGACCAGGAAGATCAGAATGAACGTGATGGTCGAGAGGGCGGCCGCGCTGTTGAAGCCCTGCCTGATCTGATCGACCACGAGGATCGACAGCGTCGTCGTCGCATGGCCTGTTCCGCCTCCACCGCCTGTCAGGATCTGCGGCAGGTCGTAGATGCGGAGCGCGTCGAGGACGCGGAACAGCACCGCGACCATCAGCGCCGGCCTCAGCAGCGGCATGGTCACCCGCCAGAACCGCTGCCAGGTGCTTGCGCCGTCCACTTTCGCCGCCTCGTAGACGTCCTCCGGGATGATCTGGAGGCCGGCCAGGATGAGCAGCGCCATGAACGGCGTCGTCTTCCAGGTGTCGGCGATGATGACCGCGAACCGCGACGCCCATTCGTCGCTCGTCCACAGGATGTGGGCGCCCAGGACGGCGTTGGCGACGCCGGCGAACGAGAAGATGAAGAACCACAGCTTCGCGGTGACGGCGGTCGGGATGGCCCACGGGATCAGGATGGCCGCGCGGACGAATCCGCGGCCGCGGAAGGCGCGGTTCATGATGAGCGCGAACCAGAGGCCCAGGAGGGTCTCGAGGATCACGGTCGTGACGGTGAAGAAGAAGGTCACCCCGACCGCGCTCCAGAACGTGGACCCGAGGTTGCCCGGCGGGCACGAGACGGTGGTGCCGTTCGGCCCGGCGCACTGTTGGAACAGCCAGTGCGCGTAGTTCTGGAAGCCCGCGAACCCGCCCTGCACGAAGAGGCCGGTCGCCGGGTCGAGCCCGGCGTCCTTCTGGAAGGACATCACGATGGCGCTGACGATCGGGTAGCCGATCACCACGGCGAGCAGTGTGATGGTGGGGATGATCAGGTAAAAGGCCCAGCGACTCTGCTGGCGACGATTGTGCTTGACCCCGGCGCGCTGTTCAGGCTGCTTGCCGGCGTTCTTCGTTGATGAGGGGGCGACGACGTTCGGCGTTGACATGTGTGCCTCCGAGAGGAAGAGCGGGAAGTGGGGGAGCCGGGCGGCGGGAAGGGTCCCGCCACCCGGCGACCGTGGTGGGCGCAGGCGCTACTGGCCCGAGCTCGCGGTCTTGATGGCGTCCGACATGTCCTTCAGCGCCTGGTCTACCGACTTGTCGCCCTTCAGTGCCGCGTAGGCGTTGTCCTGCACAGCCTTGGTGATGGACGGGTAGAACGGCGACACCGGACGCGGAACCGCGTTGGCGATCGACGTCTTCAGGGTCGACAGGTACGGCAGCTGGCTGTTCAGCGACGCGTCGTCGTACAGCGACGCCAGCACCGGCGCCAGAGATCCCTGCGTCACGAAGAACTTCTGGGTCTCCTCGCTCTGCAGGAACTTCAGGAACGCGAACGCCGTCGCCTTGTGCTTGCTGTACACGCTGATCGCGGCGTTGTGACCGCCCAGGCTCGAGACGCCCGGCTTGTCCGCGCTGATGCCCGGAAGCGGCGAGATGCCGAAGGTGTCCTTGACCGTGGACGAGCCGTCGGTCTTGGCCAGGCTGTACACGTACGGCCAGTTGCGCAGGAACAGCAGTTTGCCGGCTTCGAACGCCTGCCGGCCCTGCTCCTCCTGGTAGGTGATGGCCTCGGCGGGGATGTTCCCGTTCTTGAAGCCGTCCACCAGGCGGGTCAGGCCCGCGTTGGCCTCGGAGCTGTTGACGGTGACGGTCTTGCCGTCGTCACCGACGATGGTGCCGCCGTTGGTGTTGATGGCCTCGGCCACGTTCACCGTCAGGCCCTCGTACTGGGCGAACTGACCGGCGTAGCAGCCGATGTTGTTGGCCTTGGCGATGGCGCAGTCCTTGATCATGTCATCCCACGTCTTGGGCGGGGTGGGGACCAGATCCTTGCGGTAGTACAGGATGCCGCCGTCGGAGGTCTGCGGCGCCGCGTACTGCGTGCCGTTGTAGGTGCCCGACTTGACGGTCGGGGCGAGCAGAGCCGAGTTGTCCATCTTGAAGTTGCCGGTCAACGGCTGGAGCCAGCCCTTCGCCGCGAACTCGCCCGTCCAGACGACGTCGACGTCGACCACGTCGTAGTTGGGGTCTTTCGCCTGGAAGTGCTGCACGAGGTCGTCGTGCTGCTGGTCGGCCTGGTCGGTCTGCTCCTTGAAGGTGACCTTCTCGTTGGGGTGGGCCGCGTTCCACTTCTCGATCAGCGGACGGACCACGTTGGAGTTGTCCTTGCCCTGCACGTAGGTGATGGGGCCTTTGCTGTCGAGGTTGGCGTTGGCGTCCCCGCCCCCGCTGCCTCCTGATCCGCCGCCGGTGCATCCCGCAAGCGCGAGACCGGTGATGGCCACCATCCCTGCGATTACGGAGAGACGTGCTGCTTTCATTTCACTCCTCGTTGAGCTCTTGGTGCAGGCGCGGGTGCGCCCGGGCTCAACGTACTCCCGGCCGACTCTCCATGCAAGCGTTTACGTCAAGCGCTTGCATTGCGATTCGGTCACGGGAGCTTCTACCCGCGCGCGCGGGATGGTCCGCTCTGACCCGGGCGTCTCGGGTTCGGCCCCTGCGGCGCGCTGACGACGTCGTAGAGGTCGGTGCGGGAGCGGACCCCGCTCTTGCGCATCGCTCTGGCGAGGTGGTTCTCCACCGTGCGCCCGCTGATCGACAGCAGCTCGCCGATCTGCACGTTCGTGAAACGACCAGCGAGCATCGCGATCTCCCGCTCGCGCCCGGTGAGGGCATCGGCGGCCATCGTGTCCTGTGCGGCGACCGCTGCGTGCGGCGGCCAGGCGCCGGGCATCCGCGGCCTCCCAGCGCGTCGACCAGCGCGCGGAGCGCGGCGCGGCGGTCGGCGTCCTCGCCTCGCCGCGCGGCCGCGGCGACGTCGCCGTCGAGCAGGTCGGCCAGCGCGTCGGCTGCGGCAGCGGTCGGTCCGAGACGGACGGGGACGCCCGCCCCCTGCGCGAGCCGCCGCAAGCTCGGAGCGTCTCCCCGCGCCGCCGCCAGGAGCCGGTTTCGCCATTCGTGCTCGTCGGGCCGTGTCTCGTCGTTCGGGCTCAGCGTTGCCAGGATGCGTCTGCCCGACGACTCCGGCGAGCCGGAGGCGATGCTCGCGGTCACCTGGTGGGACGGCTCCCGCTGCCGCCGGAGACCGTCGGCGAGCTGCGCGGCGGCGAGCTCCCTGACTGTTACGGATCCTGCGGTCGCGGCCTCCCGGTGGCGGAAGCGGCGGCGACGAGCGGGGGCCAGGCCTGGACGGTGTCGTTCACCGTGCTCCCGGACCACGCGACGAGCCCGTAGTCCTCGGCGGTGCGGAGCAGGTCGCAGCCTCCAATGGCCTCCGCTTCGCGCAGCGGCAGGGGGCCGCGCTCGCCGAGTGCTCCGACGAGAAGTCGCACGGGTGCGCTGTAACTTCCGAGCAGCCCGTCGATCTGATGGAGGAGGTCCTCTGTTCCACAGCGTGGCCGCCGCGCGTCGCCAGACTCCGTCGCTGCGCACGAGACGGCCGCGATCGCGGGCTGTCGTGGCGAGGAGCTGCACCAGCAGCGGCCGGCCGGCGGTCTGTGCCATCAGCAGGGCGACGAGGGCGTGGTCCACCTCTCCTTCGAGCACCTCGGACGCGAGCTCGTGTACGTCGCCCAGCCCGAGACCCGAGAGCCGGACGACCCGCTCCGGCCAGGACGGACTGAGCGTGCGGTCGGGGTCGTGCCGTCCGAATCCGGGCAGCTCGGTGACGAGGAAGTGGGCGTCCGTTCTCACACGAACCGTCTCCAGCACCCGGAGCGAGAACGCGTCGACGCGTTCCAGGCCGTCGATGGCGGTGATCGTCTCGGCGTTCACGGCCTGCGCGAGCGCGTCGGCCATCGCACTGGGCTCCTTGACCGGCGAAGCGCCGAGCGACCTCAGGAGCTGCGCGGCCAGATAGCCCGGGTGAGCCACGCCCAGGCCGTCGTCGACGACGGAGACGACCGGATGGCGGGAACGCTCGAGCAGCCGGATCGTGCGCCGGAGCACTGTCGAGCGCCCGCTGCCGCGCGCGCCGACGATGCGGACGGACCGTCCGCGCGAGAGCGCCCGGTGCGCGTCGTGGACGTCTGGGTCGGAGAGGTGCACGGCTGGCTTTTCGTGCGGAGGGGGCACGGTTCTGCCGGGGCTGGGGACATCTCGGATCATGCGGACGACCCAGTCGCATGAGTGGGCGCGTCGGCCGGATGGGATCCGCCGATAGCCGGTGCTCGCTCCGGCTAGGGGCGCTGGAGGGCGAAATGGAGTGTCGCCCCTCCTTAGTGTGCGGGCACCCGGCAGTGTCGCGCCACGGAGTTAGGCTTTCGTCTGTGAGCGGCATGCGAGGGATGGGCGGAGGCGGGATGCGATCCCGCGTCAGCGCGGGCGACGCGGACGCCCAGCGTGCGCTCAACGCCGAAGCCCCGCGGATACCGCACCTCTTTCGCCGGATCGTGACCCTGTTCGCGTCGTACAAAGGCGCGATCGTGGTCACGATGGTGCTCGTGCTGGTCGGGGCAGCGCTCTCGGTCGTGCCTCCGCTTCTGACTCAGCGGGCGTTCGACGACGGACTGTTCCCGAAGAGCGGGAAGCCCGACCTGTCCGTGCTCACCGAGATCGTCGTGCTGATGATCGTGGTCTTCGTCGGCTCGGCTCTCCTCGGCGTATGGCAGACGTATCTGACCGCCTCCGTCGGCAACCGGGTGATGGGCTCGCTGCGGGTGCGCCTGTTCTCGCACCTGCAGTCGATGGAGCTGAGCTTCTTCACGAAGACGAAGACCGGCATCATCCAGTCGCGGCTGCAGAACGACGTCGGGGGTGTCGCGAGCGTCCTCACCAACACGATTTCGAGCATCCTCGGCAACACCGTCACGGTGATCGCCGCGCTCGTCGCGATGCTGCTGCTGAACTGGCAGCTGACGGTCGTGGCCGTCATCCTGATGCCGATCCTGGTGATCGCGCAGCGGCGGGTCGGCCAGGTGCGTGCGCGCATCGCGACCAAGACGCAGGAGTCGCTGTCGGACATGACGGCGATCACGCAGGAGACGCTGAGCGTGTCCGGCATCCTGCTGTCCAAGAGCTTCAACCGTCAGGCTGCGGAGGTGGAGCGCTACTCCGACGAGAACCGTACGCAGATCCGGCTGCAGGTGTCGCAGGCGATGAGCGGCCAGTGGTTCTTCGCGATGGTGAACATCTTCCTGTCGTCGATCCCGGCGATCGTCTACTTGGTCTCGGGCTGGCTGATCCTCGGGGGCGCCACCGACATCACGGCGGGGACCATCGTCGCGTTCACGACCGTGCAGGCCCGGCTGCTCTTCCCGCTGCTGGCGCTGATGCGCGTCGCGCTCGACCTCCAGACCTCCGGTGCGCTGTTCGCCCGCATCTTCGAGTACCTCGACCTGAAGCCGGCCATCGCGGACGCTCCGGACGCCGCTCCCGTCGACCCGGGCCGCGATCTCGGCCGCATCGAGTTCGACCACGTCGGGTTCCGCTACCCCGACGCCAGGGAGGGGGAGCGCAACACGCTCGATGACGTGTCGTTCGTGATCGAGCCGGGCGAATTCGCCGCGTTCGTGGGTCCGAGCGGAGCGGGCAAGACCACGGTGAGCTACCTCATCCCGCGCTTCTACGACGCCACCTCCGGGCGCATCCTCTTCGGCGACACCGATCTGCGCCGGCTGCAGCAGGACTCTCTGGTCTCGCACATCGGCGTGGTGAGCCAGGAGACCTACCTCTTCCACGCGTCCATCGCCGAGAACCTGCGGTACGCGCGGCGCGACGCCACGATGGCGGAATTGGAGACCGCGGCCAGGCAGGCGAACATCCACGAGACGATCGTCTGCTTCCCCGACGGCTACGAGACGATCGTGGGCGAGCGGGGTTACCGCCTCTCCGGCGGCGAGAAGCAGCGCATCGCGATCGCCCGCGTCCTCCTCAAAGACCCGGAAGTGCTGATCCTCGACGAGGCGACGAGCGCGCTCGACACCATCTCGGAGCGGGTCGTGCAGCAGGCTCTCGACACAGCCTCGCGCGGCCGGACGACGATCGCGATCGCCCACCGGCTCTCCACGATCGTCGCGGCGGACGTGATCTTCGTCATCGACCACGGACGCGTCGTCGAGCGCGGAACGCACCGGGAGCTGCTGGAGCTCGGGGGCGTGTACGCGCGCTTGTACCACGAGCAGACCGAGACGGCCGTCCTCGACCGCGATTAGGGCGCCGAGGGGCCCGAACGCCCCTGAAACGCCCAGCCTTGCGGGCGTTTACTGCCCGTCGATCGGCGCCGATGTTAGACTCACCTAACATTCGGATCAGCGGAGGCGATGATGGCGCTGAATGTCGTGGAGCGGCAGTCGCGCGCACGCCCACGGCTCTGGCTGCTCCTCGGCCCGGCGTTCGTCGCAGCTATCGCGTACGTCGACCCGGGCAACGTCGCCGCCAACCTCACTGCGGGCGCCCGTTACGGCTATCTGCTCGTCTGGGTGCTCGTCGCCGCGAACGCGATCGCTGTCTTCGTGCAGTACGAGTCCGCGAAGCTCGGCATCGTGACGGGCCGCAGCCTCCCCGACCTGCTGGGCGCCCGGCTCGGAACGGCCGGTCGCCGCGCCTACTGGGCGCAGGCCGAGTTGGTCGCGGCCGCGACCGACATCGCGGAGGTGATCGGCGGCGCGATCGCGCTCAACCTTCTGTTCGGCCTGCCGTTGCCGCTCGGCGCCCTGATCGTCGGCGCCGCTGCCATTGGGATCCTCGCGGTGCAGTCGCGACGCGGCCAGCGACCGTTCGAGGCCGTGATCCTGGCGCTGCTCGGCGTGATCGCGGTCGGCTTCCTCGCGGGGCTGGTCGTCAGCCCTGTGGACTGGCGGGCCGCAGCGAACGGGTTGGTTCCGCGGTTCGACGGCGCCCCCACCGTGCTGCTGGCGGCGAGCATGCTCGGGGCTACGGTGATGCCGCACGCGATCTACTTGCACTCCGCGCTCGCCCGCGATCGCCACGGACCCAGCGGCGATGCCGGTCGCGTGCGGACGCTGCTGCGCGCTACGCGTCTCGACGTGGTCCTCGCTCTGGTGCTCGCGGGGGCCGTCAACATCGCGATGCTCCTGCTGGCGGCGTCGGCCCTGCCCGGTGCGGCCGGAACCGACACCATCGAGGGCGCACACGCGGCGATCGGCGAGGCGCTCGGGCCGGTCGTCGCCGCCGTGTTCGCGATCGGACTGCTGGCGTCGGGCCTGGCCTCCACATCGGTCGGCAGTTACGCGGGGGCTACCATCATGAGCGGATTGCTGCGTGTGCGCGTGCCGCTGCTCGTGCGGAGGATCGTCACGCTCATCCCCGCGGTGATCATCCTCGCGCTGGGGGTGGACCCGACGTGGGCGCTCGTGCTGTCGCAGGTGCTCCTGAGCCTCGGCATCCCGTTCGCGATGATTCCGCTGCTGCGTCTCACCGGATCGCGGGAGCTCATGGGTGCACAGGCCGACCGCGGGTGGGTCCGCTGCGTCGGCGCGGGGATCGCGGGGCTCGTCGTCGTGCTCAACCTCGCGCTCGTCGTGTTGACGTTGATCGCTTTGTGAGCAGTTCTTGCATGATGGGATTTTTGCATCCAGTATGCATATATGAATACTGACGCCCAGGGTGTGTAACTTCAATAGTTGTCATTGTGAAAAGAGTTTCGAAGGGATAGAGAAGCTGAGATACAAGAGCACCGAGAAGTCTTCGGAGTGACAGCGGGAGACCCGAGTCGCCACACTCTCGTCGGCCAAGGGCTGACCGACGGGCATCGTGAAGAGGCCAGCTCTCCGCAATGAACGCGGTGAGATACTGCAAGAGGTTTGGAGTTCGGTCGAATGAAAACGCTCGAGAGACGTCGCCCCGGAGCCCTTCCTCCGGAGTATTCGTCGTTCGTGGATCGGCGCACGCAGCTGGCCGCAGCCCGCACCGCGCTGGGCGAGACCCGGCTGCTGACCCTGCTGGGGCCCGGCGGCGTCGGCAAGACGCGGTTCGCCATCCGGCTCTCCCAGAGCGTGCGAAAGCTCTACCCTGCCGGGCTCTGGTTCATCGATCTGAGCGGGGTGAGCGCGACCGGATCGGTGGTCGACGAGGTCAACAGGATCGTCGGAGCGCAGGGCGTATCCGGCGACGGGGCCGAGTCGATCGCGCAGTTCTTCGGAGACGGGCGGGGACTGCTCGTGCTCGACAACTGCGAACAGGTGGTCGATCAATGCGCCGAGCTCGTCAGCGGGATCCTCCTCGAGTGCCCCGGGATCTCGGTCATCGCGACCAGCAGGGCGCTGCTGCGCATCGCGCCGGAGCGGGTGTTCCAGGTGGAACCGCTCGAACCGCCCGATCCGAACCGAGAGACGCTGTCTCCGGCCGTGAGCCTCTTCCTGGACCGCAGCGCGTCCGTCCTGCCCGATCCCAGCGTGGCCGAGTTGGAGGCGATCGCCGAGATCTGCCGCCGACTCGACGGCATGCCGCTCGCGATCGAACTGGCAGCGGCACGGGTGCGTGTGATCTCGCCCGCGCAGATCCTCGAGCGGCTCGCGGAGCCGCTCGGCTTCCTCTCGAGCGGACACCGCGACCTACCCGACCGCCAGCAGACCATCCGGGCCGCCATCACGTGGAGCTACGATCTCTGCACCGACGTCGAGCGCGGGTTGCTGCGGAGGATGTCGGTCTTCGTCGGCAGCTGGGAGTTGGACGCCGTCGAGTGGATGTGCGGCTCAGAGGGGAACGAGCTCCCCCTCGACATCGTGCAGTCACTGCTCGACAAGTCGATCATCTTGCGACGACCCTCCAACGACGTCGTCTATTTCGGCATGCTCGACACGGTTCGCCGGTTCGGAATCGAGCAGTCGACGCCCGACGAGCTCCAGGAGGCCCGGTCGAGGATGCGCGACTGGTACCTTGCGCGACTGGCCAGGCTCGAGGCGGAGTGGTATGGACCCAACCAGGCCTACTGGCTCGCGCTGACCAGAACGGAGCTGCCCAACATCCGTGCCGCCCTCGAGTTCTGCATCGCCTCCGGCGACGCCCAGAGTGCCGCTCGGCTCCTGATCACGGGATGGCGTGTCGTGTGGCAGGCGCACGGGAGGACGGACGAGCTGTACCGGTGGGCCCTGCGTGTCCTCGAGCTCGGAATCCCGCAGACGCCGGAAGGCGCCCAGCTCCTGACCATGCTCGGTGTCTTCGCGCTCGGCAAAGGTGAGGCGGAGCCCGGGATGCAGCGGATCGCGCAGGCCGAGGCTCTGGCCGAACAGCTGGACGACGATTACAGCAGAGCCCTGGTGCTCCATGTGCGCGCCCTCGTCTCACGCGGGCCGGGATCGCTCGAGCTGCTGTACGAGGCGCTGAGGTTGGAGGGCGGCTCGACCGCCAACCCCGCACGGTCGAACCTCGAGGAGACGATCGCCATAGTCGAGTACGGCCTCGGCGACGAGGCGGCCGCGGAGCGGCGCCGGGAGGCGCTCATCGCGCGTTCCGTGCGAGCAGGCGAGTCGTTCGAGACCGCGTTCATGCTGACCAACTCGGGGACGATCGCGACCAGGAAGGGCGACTTCGAGAGCGCGATCCGGATGCTCCGACAGGCTTTGAGTCTCAACCAGAACCTCGAGAACCCGTTCGCGATCGCCATGGCGGAGGAGACGCTGGCCGACGCAGCTGCTGGTGCGCGCGACTTCGTCCGGGCGGCGACACTCCTGGGGATCACCGATGGGGTCGGCGGCTCGGGCGGTGTCATGGCTTCGTTCGTGCCGAACGCGCGCGGATTCCGTGCCGCGATCATCGAACCGACAGTCGCCGCGCTGGGGGTGCGGGCCTACGAGGCGGCCTACGCCCGGGGCAGGGCACTCACCGAGGCGGAGGGCATCGCCTACGGGCTGGGCGCGCAACTTCCCGGGGGCTCGGCTGCGCGGCCGTCGTCGGCCGGCGTCGGTGGGCTGTCGGCCCGTGAGAGCCAGGTGGCCGCGCTGGTCGGGCAGGGACTGACCGACCGGCAGATCGCCGACCGGCTGGTGATCTCGCGACGTACAGCAGAGGGCCACGTCGCCAACAGCCTGACGAAGCTCGGGTTCACCTCGCGTGCGCAGCTCGCCGCCTGGAGCAGACGCCCCGACGCGATGTCCGGCTGAGCCGTCGCCGACCCTCAGCCCGCCGCGACCCACACCGCGGCGGCGGCCGTCGCGCCGAGGACCACGGGTTCGCCGTCGATGTTCGCCGTCACGTCGCCGGCGAACGCGCGGTGCTCGTCCACCGTCAGCGTGGCGTCCAGGCCGATCCCGCGCTCGCCGAGGTAGCGGAGCACCGCCGGGTCGGCGTCGGAGATACGCACGACGATCAACGGCACACCGGTCTGCGCCGACAGCAGCGGCACCCCGTCCGGCCGGCGCGGCGTGCCGTCCGCAGTAGGGATCGGGTCGCCGTGCGGGTCGCGCGCGGGGTATCCCAGCCGCTGGTCGATGCGGTCGACGAGCGCGTCGGAGACGGCGTGCTCCAGCACCTCGGCCTCGTCGTGCACCTCGTCCCAGCCGTAACCGAGCTCCTCCACCAGGAAGGTCTCGATGAGCCGGTGCCTGCGCACCATCGCGACAGCGCCGCGCCGGCCGGCGTCGGTGAGCTCGATGCCGCCGTACGGCTCGTGCACCAGTAGCCCCTGATCGACGAGCCGACGGATCGCGTCCGACACCGTCGCGGCGCGCACACCCATCCTCTCCGAAAGCTGCTTGACCGTGATCGGGTCGCCAGACCACTCCGTCGCGGACCAGATCAGCTTCAGGTAGTCCTGTGCCACAGGAGAGAGGTCGGACACCGGCATGACCACGAGTCTAGGCAGATATCGAGTGGTGGACGAAGCGCGGCGACGATGTCAGAGCCACCAGCCACTCGACGGGTCCGCGCCGCCAGCGTTGTCTGATGAGCCAGGCGGCGATGAGGGACCCCGCACTCAGCGCGAAGAGGATCGACCACTTGTCGTCCGTCATCCCGGTCAGTCGCGTCCAGAGGCAGAGAGCGGCGATGTGCGCGAGATAGAAGGTCAGAGTCATGCTGCCCAGGGCGGTCAGAGGCCTCAGGAACGGGGCGGCGGGCGTCGCAGCCAGCCCGCAGCAGGAGGTGATCGCGATGCAGGCGAGCCCCAGGCCCTTGAGCAGCTCGGGAGCGGACCCGCTGTGCGGCTCGAGAGTCCCGAGGGTCATCGCGCTCAGGAGGGCGGCGGCGACGACGAGACAGATGCCGGTAGTACCGAGAGCGAGCAGACGCCCCCTGCCGGTGAGTGCGACCCTGGAGATCGCCAGCCCCGACAGCGCCCAGAATTCAACCAACGCAGCGCGAGCGGACTGTTCGGGCCGATCGGTGCGGTGTGTGCGACGAAGACGCCGAAAGCGCGAAACCTCGCGCAAGATCTATACCGGTGATACGCATCATTTCAGACTAGTAGGTTGGCCCGTCGAGAGGCGCTCGGCTGAAACACGAACCCTCATGCCTGAGCGCCCTGTTACGGTTGACCGCGTGAAGTACGCAGAGACCATCACAGACTTGGTCGGCGACACTCCGCTCGTGAAGCTCAACAGGCTGACCGAGGGGATCGCGGCGACGGTGCTCGTCAAGCTCGAGTACCTGAACCCCGGAGGTTCGTCCAAGGACCGCATCGCCTCCCGCATCATCGACGCTGCGGAGCAGGACGGGCAGTTGAAGCCCGGCGGCACCATCGTGGAGCCGACGAGCGGCAACACCGGCGTGGGCCTCGCGCTCGTCGCCCAGCAGCGCGGCTACCGGTGCGTGTTCGTGCTGCCGGACAAGGTGGGCGAGGACAAACGCAACGTGCTCACCGCGTACGGTGCGGAGATCGTGGTCACGCCCACCTCCGTGCCACCTGAGCATCCGGACTCCTACTACTCGGTGTCCGACCGGCTCGCCGCCGAGATCCCGGGCGCGTTCAAGCCGAACCAGTACGACAACCCGAACGGGCCGCGCAGTCACTACGAGACCACTGGTCCCGAGATCTGGCGCGACACGGACGGCCGCATCACGCACCTGGTGGCGGGCGTCGGAACCGGCGGCACCATCTCGGGCACCGGTCGGTTCCTCAAGGAGGCCTCGGACGGCCGGGTCCGGATCATCGGGGCCGACCCTGAGGGCTCCGTCTACTCGGGAGGCACCGGCCGGCCCTACCTCGTGGAGGGCGTCGGCGAGGACTTCTGGCCGGGCGCGTACGACCCGACGGTCGTGGACGAGGTGATCCCGGTCACCGATGCCGAGTCGTTCCACATGACCAGGCGGCTCGCGCGCGAAGAGGGGATCCTCGTCGGCGGGTCGAGCGGCATGGCCGTGGTCGCCGCCCTCCGCGCGGCGAAGGAGCTGACGGCCGACGACATCGTCGTCGTCATCCTCCCGGACGGCGGTCGCGGCTACCTGGCGAAGATCTTCAACGACAAGTGGATGCGCTCCTACGGGTTCAGCGAGGTGCCCGACGAGGCCACCGTGCACGACGTGATCCGCACAAAGCGCGGCGACTTGCCGGACCTCGTGCACGCGCACCCGAGCGACACCGTGCACGACGCGATCGAGATCATGAACACCTACGGCGTCTCACAGCTGCCCGTCCTGACGGCGGAGCCTCCCGTCGTCATGGGCGAGGTCGCCGGCGCGCTCGACGAGCGGTCGCTCGTCGACGCCGTCTTCAGCGGCCGCGCTCGCATGAGCGACCCCGTCGGCGCCCACTTGGGGGAGGCGCTGCCGCTGATCGGCGTCAACGAGCCGGTCACCGCCGCGCGGGCCGCGCTCGCCATCGCCAACGCGCTGCTGGTCACGGAGGACGGCAAGCCCGTCGCTGTGCTGACCAGGCAGGACCTCCTCACCTATCTCAGCGAGTAGCAGCTCGCGCCTCACCCTCTCGACCTCGTAGGAGCTAGATCCCGATGACCCACGGTTTCGCCACGCGCGCCATCCACGTCGGCCAGGAGTTCGACCCCACCACCGGGGCGATCATCCCGCCGATCTACCAGACCTCGACGTTCGTGCAGGACGGCGTCGGCGGGCTGCGCGGCGGTTACGAGTACGGTCGAGCGGGCAACCCCACCCGCACCTCACTCGAGACGCTGCTCGCCTCCCTGGAGGGTGGCGTGAGCGCGCTGTCGTTCGCGTCCGGTCTGGCGGCGGAGGACGCGCTGCTGCGCGCCGTGCTGCGCCCCGGCGACCACGTGGTGCTCGGCAACGACGTGTACGGCGGCACCCACCGGCTGATCGACCGCATCCACGGCGCCTGGGACGTGCGCAACACGACCGTCGACCTCGGCGACCTGGACGCGGTGCGCGCGGCGCTCGCCGTCGACGGAACGCGCGTGCTCTGGATCGAGACACCCAGCAACCCGCTCATGAAGATCTGCGACCTGGCGGCCCTGGTCGAGCTCGGCCACGCCGCACGCGCGCTCGTGGTCGTCGACAACACTTTCGCCTCGCCGGCCCTCCAGCAGCCGCTCTCGTTCGGCGCCGACGTGGTCGTGCACTCGACCACGAAGTACCTCGGCGGACACTCGGACGTCATCGGCGGCGCGCTGGTCTTCGCCGACGCCGAGCTCGCCGAGAAGGCGCAGTTCATCCAGTTCGCTGCCGGCGCGGTCTCGGCGCCGATGGACGCCTGGCTCACCGTACGGGGCATCAAGACCCTCGACGTGCGCATGCAGCGGCATAGCAGCAACGCGCAGGCGATCGCGGAGGCCCTGGTCGGCCGCCCCGGCATCGACGCCGTCTACTATCCCGCGCTGCCGGACCACCCCGGTCACGAGCTCGCCGCCGCTCAGATGAGCGGCTTCGGCGGGATGCTGTCGGTCGCCCTCAGCGGGGGAGCTGACGCCGCACGCCGGTTCGCCGAGTCGACCCAAGTGTTCCAGCTGGCCGAGTCGCTCGGCGGCGTCGAGTCGCTCATCGGCTACCCGTCGGAGATGACGCACGCGTCCGTCCGCGGCACCGAGCTGGAGGTCCCGGACAACGTGATCCGCCTCTCGGTGGGCATCGAGGACGTCGCGGACCTCCTCGCCGACGTGGAGCGGGCGCTCGACCTGGTCAGAGTCAGCTGAAGCTCCCGGGGAACGACGGCTGACTCGCGGAGCGGCGGTAGCGCTCGTAGACCACGCGGGAGGCGAACGTGCGGGTCTCGACGAGGTCGAGCATGAGCGGCTCGGCCAGCGGCGGCAAGTACGGCGTTCCTCCGCCCACGACCACCGGGTCGCGGAACAGGCGGAGCTCGTCGACAAGCCCGGCCCGCAGCGCTGCCGACGCCAGCCCCGCGCCACCGATCGAGATATCCCTCCCTCCCGCCTGCGCCATCGCCGCCGCCAGCTCGTCGGCGACGCTTCTCCCGGCCAGCCGCGCGTTGCCGGAAACGCGGTCGAGCGTGCGGCTGAACACCACCTTCGGGAGCGCGCGCCAGACGTCGGCGAACGCGGCACCGGCCTCGGTCGCCCGCAGCGAGGGATCCGTCTCCCAGACCAGCATCGTCTCGTACAGCCGACGACCGCACAGGTAGGCGCTGAGCTCCGACACCTGCGCGAACGAGAACGCGAACTGCTCGTCGTCGGGGGCCGTCCAGCCGAAGCCGCCGTCGCGATCGGCGATGAAGCCGTCGACCGACACGCTCATGGAGTAGACCAGCATCAGCCCACCCTCGGGGGCGCCGCGGCCTCCCGCCCCACCACCGACCGGTCGGCGAACGGCCCCAGGCGCGCCGTGGTGCGCCCCAACTGTGGGAGGCCCGTGTCGGGATGCGCGGCCGCGACGACATTGACGGAGTAGTCCAGCGCAGCGGAGGGGGCCATGCCGGGAGTCTAGAACGCCGACCCGTCGCCACGTGATGAATCCGGCCAGGTCGCGTCTGACTGAGCGGACGGACGCCGCTCCTGTCCGGAAGCGGCTGTCCCGTCATCGGGACGGTGAAGACGTGCGCGTGACGCGAGCGTGGCGAACAGAGGACGAGAGCCGCGACTGGTCGATCAGGACGACGCGGCAGCGGCGCGAACGCGACGGCGCCATCGCGGCCGCCGTCACCGGGATCCTGAGCATCGGCATCTCGCTGGGCGCGGTGCTCGCGGCCGGCGACCGAGGCCTGGCGGAGGCGGCGCGGGGCGGGGTGCTCCTCGGCGGGATCGTCGCGGTCTGCGTGCTGGCCGTCGGCGCGATCGCCACCGAATCGCTCGCCTGTCGCTGACGTCATCGCTGACGTCATCGCCGAGGGGCACGTTAACGCCCCTAAGACGCGCGCTTAGGGGCGTTAACGTGCCCCTCGACCGCAGCTTTCTCGCGAGGTGACGGGCGCGCGGAGGGCGGATTCAGCATTCGGGTATTGCTCAGTGCGGGCCCCTCACCGATTATGGAGGCGTGAGGACTTTCGGGGTGGAGGAGGAACTGCTCCTGGTGGACGAACGCGGTGTCGCGACTCCGGTCGCGCCGTTCGCGCTAGCCGATGCTCCGGCCGGATCAAGGGATCGCCTGGGTGCCGAGATCCAACAGGAGATGATCGAGACGCAGACGCGCCCGCAGCTCGGCTCCGACGATCTCCTCGCCGACATCGTCGAGGGCCGTACGCTGGCCGACGCTCTCGCCCGCCGCCACGGAGCGCGTGCCGTCGCCGTCGCGATGTCGCCGCTGCCGCTGCGTCCGCACGCGACACCCGACCCGCGGTACGACCAGATGATGGCACGGTACGGGATCACCGCCAAAGGCACCCTGGTGTGCGGTTGTCACGTGCACGTCGCCATCCATTCGCGCGAGGAGGGCGTCGCCGTCCTCGACCGCATCCGCACCTGGCTGCCGACGCTGCTGGCGCTCAGCGCGAACTCCCCGTTCGTGGGCGGAGTGGACACCGGGCACGCGAGCTACCGGTTCGTGGCGTGGCACCAGTGGCAGAGCGCCGGACCGACCGACATCTTCGGCTCGGTGGAGGCCTACGACGGCTTCGAGCGGCTGCTGGTCGAGACCGGCGTCATCCTCGACAAGGCGATGCTGTATCTCGACGCACGCGTGTCGCACAAGCAGCCGACGGTTGAGGTCCGGGTCGCCGACGTCTGCCTGGACGCGCGCGACACCGTGGTGCTCGCCGCTCTGGTGCGCGCCCTCGTCGACACCGCCGTCGACGAGTGGCGTTCGGGTGTCCCACCGCTTCCCACCCCGTCCGCGGCCCTCCGTCTCGCCGAATGGCAGGCGGCGCTCACCGGTGTCGGCGGGATGCTGCCGCACCCGGTGTCCGGCCGCGAAGGCACGGCCCCTGCCGCGATCGACGCCCTCCTGACACACACCGCCGCCGCCCTTCAGGCGAATGACGACCTCCAGCTGGTGCGGCGCGGAGTGGTCCGGATCCTGCAGAGCGGCGGGGGAGCGGGCCGGCAGCGAGCGGCTCACGAGCGGCGCGGGAGGATGCGCGATGTAGTCGCCGAAGCGATCGCCATGACCCATGACGTCAGCGAACAGGGCGACGACCGGTTCGTCGCGTAGCAATCCCTTCCGCACGCGCCCGGACACGTTTATCCTTCGGACATGACGGGGAAGGAACTCGCCCACCAGCACGCCGTCTACACGTACGGCTCGCTTCCGCTGACGCTCATGTACAGTCCGACGGCGACGGCGGCGTGGGAGGTGTACTTCGGCGGCGACTACCTCGGACTCGTCGAGGAGGCGCACACCGTCGGCGACCCGTGGCCGTCGTTCGTCGCCCGTCCTCCCGGTGAAGAGGAGACCGGCGACGGCATCCCCGCCCGCGACTGGCGGGTCGCCGTGGAGTTGCTGGCGGCGCGCGCGGGGCTCTGAGCGCGGCCCCTCACTCCGTCAAGTCGACGGGCTCGGTCACCCGTTCGAGCTCCGGCAGCTGCCACGATCCATCGAACCACGGCTCCAGCGGCGGCGTGCCCCGGCTCGGTTCTTCCGGAGTCCTGGCGGACTTCGCTACGAGATTCCGGAGGGACGGACTCTTGTGCGGTGTGTCGTCTGTGACCTCCGGAGTTGCCTGCATGGCCCGCGGCGTGTCCGTAACTCCGGAACCACCTGGGGACACGCCGGTGTTGGGGTCGTTTCGCCGGAGATTCTAGGCGTGTGGGCCGCGAACTCCGGAATTGCTCGCAGTAGCCCGCGCTGTCGCGGGAGACAGCGTCTCCGAAACGTCGCCTGGACCCAGCAACGACAAGACACACCTCGGCGGGACCGCCCCGGTCAGAAGGCGAACTGGGCCCACTCGGCTCGCGCCAGGTTCTCGCGCTCGCCGTGGCGCTCCACCACCCAGTGCGACGGTGTCCCCGCCAGATACGTGCACAGGACCGTCTCGCTGCTCCAGCCGTCCGCGGAGCGGATCCATCGCACCAAGTGGATGTCCTGCCCCGGTTTCGGCGCATTCCCGATCGGCGTCTCATAGGTCGTCACGCTGCACCCCTTCCCAGTTGTGCACCCGGTCCCTCTGATGGAGGCGCGACGAATCGCCCCTCGCCAGGTCGGGACTGGCTCCTTCACCCGACCCTAGTGGGGTACAAGCTCGGGGGACAAGGGGATTCAGGTGAACGGCGATGGGACGGCTTTTCGGGACGCGGATCCGGCAGCTGCCGCCACGGGTCAGATCCCCGGGTCGTCCTCGTCGTCCGCTGTTGCGTCGTCCTCGGGCTCGAAGACGCCGTCGGCGTCGTACGGGCTACCGCCTTCGCCCTCGGCGAGGGCGTCGACGTCGATGGGCTCGCCGGAGGGCGTCTCCGGCCAGTTCTCTTTCGCATCGGTCATGCGGCGATCGTAGGCCGAACGGGGCACCGGCAGAACCTCCCAGTCGACGACCGCCTCGCGTAACGTCGGGGACGAGAGGAGAACGAACGATGGAGTACACCCGACTGGGCTCGACCGGTCTGACGATCAGCCGCCTCGCGCTGGGCTGCATGAGCTTCGGAGACACGTCGCGCGGCTTCAACGAGTGGGCGGCTCGCCGACGAGGGCGCCGCCCCGATCTTCCGCCAGGCGGTGGAGGCCGGGATCACGTTCTGGGACACGGCCAACATCTACGGCTACGGCAGCTCGGAGGAGATCGTCGGCCGCGCCATCCGCGAGTACACCCGTCGTGAGGACGTCGTCCTCGCGACGAAGCTGAACTTCAGAATGCACGACGGCCCCGGCGGCGCCGGGCTGTCGCGCCGGGCGATCCTGGAACAGATCGACGCGTCGTTGCAGCGGCTCGGCACCGACTTCGTCGACCTTTACCAGATCCACCGCTTCGACCCGCTGACGCCGGTCGAGGAGACGATGGAGGCCCTGCATGACGTGATCAAGGCCGGCAAGGCCCGCTACATCGGCGCGTCCTCGATGTGGGCGTGGCAGTTCGCCAAGCTCCAGCACGCGGCCGACTTCGGCGGCTGGACGCGGTTCGTGACCATGCAGGACCAGTACAGCCTGATGATGCGCGAAGAGGAGCGCGAGATGTTCCCGCTGCTGGCCGACCAGGGCGTCGGCAGCCTCCCGTGGAGCCCGCTCGCGAAGGGCCGGCTCACGCGTCCGTGGGGCGAGCAGACCCTGCGCGGCGACACCGATCCGCTGCAGGCGCGGTTCACCGAGGAGCACGACAGGCCGATCGCGGAGGCCGTGCAGCGTGTGGCGGAGGCCCGCGGCGTGCCCATGGCCCAGATCGCGCTGGCATGGGTGCTGCGGAACCCGGTCGTGGACGCGCCCATCGTCGGGGCGACCAAACCGCACCACCTCCCCGACGCTGTCGCCGCCGTGCACCTGGAGTTGACCGACGAAGAAGCCCGCCACCTGGAGGAGCCCTACACCGTAACCCACCCCACCGGCTATTGATCCAGTTGGCAGAACACGCCGCCTCGCACGGGGGCGAGGCGGCGTGTTCTGCCAGTTCGAGGGTGGGGCTCTAGGCCTCGGGGGCGGGCTCGGCGATGGACGCGCGCACGGCGTCCATGTCGAGTCCCTTCACTTGGCCGATGAGGTCCTCGAAGGTCGGCGCGGGGAGGGCGCCCGGCTGCGAGAACACCAGGATGCCGTCGCGGAACGCCATGAGGGTCGGGATGGAGGTGATGCCGGCGGAGGCGGCGAGGGCCTGCTCCGCCTCGGTGTCGACCTTGCCGAACACGACGTCGGTGTGCTCCTGCGAGGCCTTCTCGAAAATGGGGCCGAACATGCGGCACGGGCCGCACCACTCCGCCCAGAAGTCCACGAAGACGATGTCGTTCTCGGTGATCTTCGACTCGATGTTCTGCGCGGTCAGCTCGACGGTCGCCATGGGTTTCTCCTAGAGGTCGAGGGAGGCTGCGGCCGTCGGGTGAATCCGGCCGCACCGAGTGGAACGGTACGCCCTGGTCCTGAATTCCCCGAACCCACCCGGGGCGGCTCAGGCGATCGCGCTCTCCCGTCGCAGAATCGGGACGAAAGACCGCCAGGTAGCCATCCGCCACAGCCACTCCAGGGGCCCGTACCGGAAGCTGCGCAGCCAGAGCGCGCTCACCGCGCTCTGCACGACGATGATCGCGACGGCGAGCAGGATCGCGACACCGGTGGACTCGTGTGACGGGAAGCCGAACGGAGGAGAGACGACCATCACGATGAGCGACGCGCCGATGTAGTTCGTGAGCGCCATCCGGCCGAGCGCCGAGAAGCAGGCCGTGAGCACGGCGCGGAAGCGGGTGCGCCAGAGCAGGGAGAGTCCGGTGATGTACACGACGGCCATCGCGGCTCCCGCGGTGACGCCGGCGCCCACGAAGAGTCCCGCCAGCTGGAAGCGCGGGTCGCCCGGCTGGGTGGTCTGCCACCAGAGCAGCGGGACGGTAACGATCACCGCGGCGACGAACGACCAGCGCACCGCGCGGGTGCCCTTCTCGAGCGCCGACAGCACGCCGGAGCCAGCAGCGGCGTACCCGAGCAGCAGGAGCCCGGGGGTGGCGCCCGCCCCGAATCCGAACACGACGATCGCGGTCAGCGTGAGCGCACCGCCGACGATCCAGTGCACGAGTCGAGGCGTGAAGAGCATCAGCGGGAGGACGAGCAGCCCGCAGATCGCGTAGAGGCGGAGGATGTCGCCGGGGTAAGCGAACGTGTGCAGCAGGCCGATACCCAAGAGCGCGGCGAGTCGGCAGAGCAGGGCCAGCCAGGGCCGCCGACCCGCGCGTTCGGCGCTGCGCGCGACGAACCACATGCTCGCCCCGAACATCAGCGAGAAGATCACGACGACCCTGGACTGGACGCCGAACCACAGGAAGATGTCGGTTGGCGTGATCACGCGGGTCGTCGACGTGGCGAGCATCGTCATGTCAGGGAGGTTGACGAGCAGGATTCCGGCGATTGCCACGCCGCGCAGCGCGTCGAGGAAGCCGAGGCGGTCGAGTGAGGGAGGCCGTTTCGTGGTCTGATTCACCTTGGAATGCTACATCAAACACCTGACGTGACGTCGACTGTCACCCTCTACGATCTGACGACGTAGCGGTCTCGTTCGAGGGGCACGTTGATGCCCCTAAAACGCGGTTTTAGGGGCATCAACGTGCCCCTCGGCGTCGGAGGCGGTGGGCTGGCCGCCGATGAGCGGAGGATGGCAGCGGATGGACGGCGGGATGTCGGTGGCTCGCGCCAGGATGGTCGGGTGACGGAAAGCACGCCCTCCACCACGCGGCTGCCGGCGGGGCGACCCGTCGAGCATCGCGGCCACCTCGGTGTGGCTGGAGGCGCCGCTCTCTACGTCGCTGCCGTGCTCGGCACGGGCATCCTGGTGCTCCCGTCGCTCGCCGCGGCCGCGGCGGGGCCGGGCGCCATCCTCGCCGTGGCCGCCCTCGCGCTCATCTCGGTGCCGCTCGCGGCCACTTTTGCCGCGCTCGCCCGTCGGCATCCCGACGCGGGAGGCGTCGCCACCTTCGCCCGACGCGCGTACGGCCCGACGTCGGCGCGCGTCGTGAGCTACTGGTTCTTCTTCGGCACGCCGATCGGCGCTCCGATCGCCGCGCTGATGACGGCGCGCTACGTCGTCGCCGTGATCGGCGGGGATGCCACTCAGACGATCCTCATCGCGGTCGCGCTCATGGTCATCCCCGTCGTGGTGACTGCCTTCGGCGTGCGATTCGCCGCCTCCGTGCAGCTCGTCCTGTCCGGCGCGCTGGTCGCGGTGCTCATCTTCGTCCTCGCCGCCGCCGCGCCGCATGGCAGGGTCGAGAACCTCGAACCGCTCCTCCCCCACGGCTGGTCCGGCGTCGGGCTCGCGATGAGCCTCTACATCTGGGCGTTCGCCGGCTGGGAGGCCGTGGCCGGCATCGGCGGCGAGTTCCGCAACCCTCGGCGCGACATCCCGCGCGCCACCGCCCTCGCGCTCGTGATCGTCTCGGTGGCGTATCTGGCGATCCAGACGGTCACGGTGACCGTGCTGGGCAGCGCAGCCACCGCCTCCGCGGTGCCGCTGCTCGACCTCGTCGACGCGGCGACGGGCTCCGGCGGCGGCGTGGTCGTCGCCGTGATCGCCGCGATCGTCGTGACGGGCGTGTTCAACGCCTACCTCGCGGCCTTCAGCAAACTGGGCGCGGCGATGGGCCGCGACGGCGACCTCCCGCGCTGGTTCGGCCGCGGCGCCGAGAACGGCGCGGTCGCCCGACGCGGGCTGCTGCTCTCGGCGGTCGTCATGGCGCTGTACTCGGTGGTCGTGCTGGCCAGCGGCAACCTCCAGCCGTTCATCCTCGTGCACACCAGCATCGCCGCAGCGGTCTACGGCCTCGGGGTCGCCAGCGCGATCGTCCTGCTGCCCACCCGGTCGGTCGGGTGGTGGATGGCGGTGCTGTCGTGCGTGTTCGCCGCCGGGCTGCTCGCGCTGGCCGGATGGCACCTCGTCTTCCCTGCCGGCATCGCGGGGATCGCCGTGGTGGTCGGAGCGTTCGCCCGGCGCGGGAGGCCCCGTCCCGCGTAATGGGTGGACGCTCCTCATCCGGAGGAGCAGCGCGGGCAGCAGCCCGCAACGCGACACCGCGGGGAGGGCGTCGTGACCCACGACCCTGTGCCTCACGGCCCGGGGCACGCGCCGCCAGCATGCGCGACGTGGCACAGCTGGCCGGCGTCTCGCATCAGACGGTCTCGCGCGTCATCAACGACCATCCCAACATCCGCGACACGACCAGACAGCGGGTCCTCGACGCGATGGGGACGCTGCACTACCGTCCCAACCGCGCCGCACGCGCCCTCGTCAGAGCACGTTCGCGCACCCTCGGCGTGCTCTCGACGACGGCTGCGGCCCTGTACGGCCCGGTTTCGAGCATCAATGCCGTTCAGGGCGCGGCCCGTGACGCCGGGTATTACCTCGCCGTCGCCCAGCTCTCCGAACTGAACGCCGAGGGGATCGCCGGGGCCCTCGACCACCTGGTGTCCCAAGGCGGTCGAGGGCATCATCGTGATCGCGCCGCAGGATCTCGTCCTCGAGCAGATCTCGGGCTCCGGTCTGACGGTGCCGTACGTCACCCTCCAGGGCGGCGCAGAGTACGTCGCGCGCGAGCTCACCGTCGACCAGGAGGCCGGCGCCCGGGCAGCGACGGCGCATCTCGTCGGCCTGGGTCACCGCTCGATCCACCACATCACCGGCCCGCTCCAGTGGTTCGAGTCGCAGGCCAGGGTCTCCGGCTACACGCGCGAGCTGGAGGCCGCCGGGCTGCGCGTGCCTCCGCTCCTGGAGGGCGACTGGTCGGCCCAGTCGGGCTACCGCGCCGCTTGCGAGCTCCTGAACGACCCGATGGGTGACCGCCGTCTTCGCGTCGAACGACCAGATGGCTCTCGGCGTCTGTCACGCAGCGCAGGAGGCCGGCCGGCGCCTCCCCGACGATCTGAGCGTGGTCGGGTTCGACGACATCCCGGAGGCCGCGCACTTCTGGCCTCCCCTGACGACCGTGCTGCAAGACTTCACCGAGCTCGGCCGCCGCAGTGTCGAACGCCTGATCGCCGAGATCGAGGGAGGTGAGGTCCCCGGCCCGGTGAGCCTTGTCCCCGAGCTGATCGTCCGGGCGTCCACGGCACGACCTCCTCGCTGATCGGGGCCGCGGCGGCGCGACCTCTGTGGCAGGACACGCCGCGTGAGCGCATGGGATCGCGACGTGTCCTGTCACATAGTTCGCGCGGTCGTACCGGTCCTCCCTGATGTCGCACGGAGGCCATAGGCTCGGAGGATGAGCACCCACCGGGGATCGACGACGGCGTCGGGGCAGCTCTCGAAGCCAGAAGGGGTGCTCGCGCCCCGCTATCGCTGGGTGAGCATCGGCATGTGCCTTCTGGTCACGCTGGCCGCGTTCGAGGCGCTCGCCGTCACGACGATCATGCCTGCCGTCAGCCGGGAGCTCGACGGGGCCGCGCTGTACGCTTTCGCGTTCGCCGGGCCGCTCGCCGTCGGCGTCGTCGGGATGGTGCTCGCGGGCACCTGGTGCGACCGCGGCAACCCACGCAACGTGCTCTACGCGTCCGTCGTGCTGTTCGCCGCCGGTCTCACGCTCGCCGGAGCCTCGTCGACCATGCCGCTGTTCGTCACCGGGCGGCTCGTCCACGGGCTGGGCGGGGGCGCCCTGACGGTGGCGCTCTATGTGATCGTCGCGCGTGTCTATCCGGCGCGCCTCCACCCGAGCATCTTCGCGGGCTTCGCCGCGGCGTGGGTCGTCCCGTCGCTGATCGGGCCCGTGATCGCCGGCGCTGTCGCCGAGACGGTGGGCTGGAGGTGGGTGTTCCTCGGCGTCGTCGCGCTGGTGTTCCTGGCGATGCTGATGGTCGTCCCCGCCATGCGCAGTGTTCACGGCCCGGAGCATCGCCCCGAAGGCGGAGGCCGCGAACTCGCGCGGGTGGGCTCGGCCGCCCTCGTCGCGGCTGCGGTGCTCGGACTGACACTCGCGGCGGAGGCCCGCGGGCCGGTGCAGTGGATCGTGCCCGTGGTCGCGGCGGTCATCGCGGTGGCAGCACTGCGCCCGCTGCTCCCGCGAGGTGTCCTGCTCGCGCGCCGCGGGCTGCCGAGCGTGATCCTGGTCCGTGCGATCGTGGCGGGCACGTTCTTCTCCGCCGAGGTGTACGTGCCGCTGATGATGGTGACGCAGTACGGTGCGTCCCCGGCGATCGCCGGGCTCGCGCTGACTGCCGCCGGTCTGAGCTGGGCCGCCGCCTCGTGGGCTCAGGGCCGGTTCCCCGCGATCGGGAACCGACTCGCCGCCCGTCTCGGCGCGCTCGGGCTGACGATCGCGATCGGGTCGCTGCTGGCCACGGCGCTGACCGGTGCTTCGCCGGTCGTCATCGTCGTCGGCTGGGCCTTCGCCGGATTCGGCATGGGGCTGCTGTACCCGCGGCTGGGCGTGCTCACTCTCGAGTACTCCACGCCCGCCGACCAGGGCTTCAACAGCTCGGCCCTCTCGATCGCCGACTCGACGGGCTCCGCCATCGCACTGGCAGCGACGGCGATCGCGTTCTCTGCGCTCGGCGGCGGGGCGTCGCCCGTGGCGTTCGCGGGGGTGTTCGCCGTGAACGGCCTGCTCTGCGTCGCCGCCTGGCTGTGCGGCCCGCGCATCCTGGCGCGCTGATCCCGTGACGCTGACCTGACGCGCTGATCCCCTGGCGCCCTAATCCCGTAACGGGCTGACACGACGTGGCCCGTCAGCGCCCGTCACGATGCGTTGACCGCTGCGTCTCCCTTCTCGCCCCGTGCGCCGGCAGTGTCGGCCGGGTCGCCCTGCCGGCGACTGGCGAGCAGGAACGGGATGCCGATCAGCTCGATCGCTCCGCCGACGACCAGCGAGGTGCCGTACCCCCAGAGGTCCGCCGCACGCCCGAGCGCCGGTTGGATGACGACGCCGCCGAGACTCCCGAACAGCGAGTCGAACGACAGCACGGTCGCGCGCTGCTTCGACGGGATCATGTCGTTGAGGTAGGCCTGCCGCACCGGCCCGGCGACGGCGAAGACGAAGCCCCACACCACCAACAGCACCACCGCGAACCAGAAGAAGGCCGTCAGCCCCAGCAGCACCAGCACGACGATGCTGGTCAGCGACGCGCCGATCACCGTCGTCGTGCGCTTGGCGAACAGCCGCCGCAGACGCGATGCGACGATCCCGCCCGCCACCTGCGCGAGCGAGAGGATGGCCGCTGCCAGTCCCGCGATCGAGTACGCCGTCGGGTCGCCGTAGAGCTGGAGCAGGTACGGCTGCAGGGCGTAGAACGCGTAGATCCCGACGCCAGAGGCGAACGGGGCCGAGAGGATGACGTACCGTACGGAGCGCTTGCGCATCCCGTGCTCGATCGACTGGGACAGGATGTTCCTGGTCGCCTTCAATGGCCCCATCGACTTGTCGGGGGTGAAGCCGAGGTCGCGCATCGCGACGAACGCGAAGACGAACATCAGCACCAGCACAGCCGCCCGCAACAGGAACGGCACCCCGAGGTTCGTCGCCTGGGCGATCACGCCGCCGAGGACCGAGCCGGTGAACATGGCGACGCCGGTCACGACGAGCCCGCGCCCGAAGACCGCCTCCAGACTCCCGGTGTAGCCCGTCGCGGTGAGGGCGTCGACGAGCCAGGCGTCGACGGCGCCGGAGAAGAAGGTGAAGCCGAGCCCGAGGAGCATGGAGGCGAGAGCCCACCACACGAACGGGGCATGCCAGAGCCAGAGCAACCAGTACAGAGCGGTCGAGAGCGACAGGGTGATGGTTCCGAGCAGGTACGAGGCACGTCGCCCGATGGTGTCGGCGACCACGCCGGTCGGGATCTCGAAGATCACCATGCCGGCCGTGAAGAAGGCGTTCGCGGCGAACGCTTCGAAGTTGGTGAGTCCGGCGTCGAGGAGGAACAGCGTGTTGATGCCCCAGATGAAGGAGGCCGCAAGCGTGTTGCCGAGCAGCAGCGTCAGGTAGACGCCCTGCACCCGGCGGGCGGAGGGGGTCATGGAGTCGACCCGCGTGTTGCCGTCATGGCGCATATCATCGTCCCCTGACGGACGGTGCGCCAGGCCTCCTTCTCGGCGGCGGCGCTGCCGGCCGATTTGAGTGTGGCAGGGTGTTGGCATGGCCACTGTCGTCTTCGCCCCCGACTCGTTCAAAGGCTCCGCGACTGCGACCGAGGTGGCGACGGCGCTCGCCGAGGGGTGGATGTCTGTGCGCCCGGACGATCGTGTCGTGCGGGCCCCGATGGCGGACGGCGGTGAGGGTACGCTCGACGCGTTCGAGATCGCTGTGCCGGGCTCCAGCCGCCGC
The DNA here is from genome assembly GCF_049993355.1 of Leifsonia sp. McL0607. GTDB lineage: Bacteria > Actinomycetota > Actinomycetes > Actinomycetales > Microbacteriaceae > Leifsonia. The sequence goes on from NZ_CP188253.1 coordinate 2,179,108, forward strand.
GCTGTGCGCGTGACCGGCCCCGACGGCGTCGAACGGGATGCGAGCTGGCTCGCTCTGCCCGACGGGACCGCAGTGGTGGAACTGGCGGAGACGAGCGGGATCGGCCTGATGCCGTCGCTCGCCGCGTTCGACGCTCAGACGTTCGGGTTCGGCCAGGCGATCGCCGCCGCTCTGGACGCCGGTGCGACGGGGCTACTGCTCGCGATCGGCGGAAGCGCCTCCACCGATGGCGGCGCCGGGATGCTGAGCGCCCTGGGTGCCCGGCTGTTCGATCCGACCGGCGCGGAGGTCGTCGCGGGCAACCGGGGGCTCGCGGAGCTCGTTCGGGTCGACCTCACTGGGCTGCGCCCGCTTCCGCCCGGCGGGGCGCGCATCCTGAGCGATGTGACGAGCCCGTTGCTCGGGCCGGACGGAGCTGCCGCGGTGTTCGGTCCGCAGAAGGGCGCCGCGGAAGCCGACGTGCCGGAGCTGGAAGCGGGGCTTGCACGCCTCGTCGTGGCGTTGAGAGAGGCCGGGGTGGAGGTCGACCCGCAGACGCCTGGCGCGGGCGCAGCCGGTGGGACGGGGTTCGGTCTCCTCGCCTGGGGCGCCGAGCTGGCGCCGGGGTCGGCGGCCGTGGGGGAGGCGCTCGGCCTGCCGGCCGCGCTTGCGGCCGCGGACGCCGTGGTGACCGGGGAGGGTCGCTACGACTCCCAGTCCGCGGCAGGCAAGGTACCCGAATACATCGTCCTTCTCGCCGCCGCGGCCGGCATCCCGGCGCTGCTCGCCGCAGGCTCGATCGCAGCCGATCCGCGCGGCTTCGCCGGCGCCGCCTCCCTCTCGGAGCTCGCGGGGGGCTCCGCCGCCGCGATCGCCGAGCCGCTGCGCTGGGCGCGCGCCGCCGGCTCCGCCCTGGCCAGCGGCTTCACTCCGCGCTCGCGCCGCTGACACCCCACGCCTCCGCATCGAGTGCTGTGAAGAGCGGTCCCCGAAGCGACACTCGCGTCGAATGCGCAGAGTCACCTTCGCCGCGAATGTCGCGAAACGCTCCATGAAAGCAACATTCGCCGCGAATGTGCACAACCCACATTCGCTGCCAAACGCGACACGCTCGCCGCGAATGTTGCGAAAGGGGGTGCCAGACGCGACATTCACCGCGAATGTGTGCCGGCTAGGTGTAGTTCCCCGTGAGGTTGTGAACGCGGGCTGAGGGGACGAGGCCGCCGATTCCGGTGTGGGGTCTGTGGTGATTGTAGTGATGGAGCCAGGTGTCGTAGGTTGCGGCTCTGGCTTCGTCGCTGAGGTAGGCGTGCGCGTAGGCCCACTCGGTGGCCAGGGTGCGGTTGAATCGTTCGACTTTCCCGTTGGTCTGCGGCCGGTAGGGGCGCGTGCGCCGGTGCTTGACTCTCGTGCCGAGAGCGTCGGCGAACAGTTTCGACCGGTAGCACGCACCGTTGTCGGTCATGACCGCGGTGACGGTGATCCCAGCGGCGGTGAAGAACGCGTTGGCGCGCAGCCAGAATCCGGCGGCGGTCTCTTTGCGCTCATCGTTCAGGATCTCCGAGTAGGCCAGCCTGGAGTGGTCATCGATAGCGTGATGCAGGAACGCATAGCCGCGGCCGCGGTGCCGGGACGGTGCTGCTGCCCGCCCCAGGACTCGGTGGCCACCACCATCGGGGATGCGGCCGAGCTTCTTGATATCGACATGGACCAGCTGGCCGGGGCGAGCGTGCTCATAACGGACAGCCCTCGGTTTGCGGATAGGGAGCCCGGTCGCTTGATCGAGGTGGTGCAGTAGCGGCATCCGATACCGGGCCAGCACCCTGCCCACGGTGGAACGGGGAACACCGAGGTGGTAGCTGATCCGATGCGGACCCCACCGCCACCTGAACCGCAACGCCACGATCCGGCGCTCCAACCGGGCCGGACACCGATTCGGGGACGAGTGCGGGCGGGAGGGTCGGTCGGTCATCGGCAAGCCTGCGCGTGCCCGATCGACCCACCGTTTCGCCGTCGCGGGCGAGCACTGGAACCGTTCCGCCACCCGCCGCAATGACCACCCGCGCTCCAGAACCAGCTCGACCAGCCGTCGACGCCCTTCCGGCGTCAACGGTGCATTAGCGTGAGTCACGAAGACCTCCGTTGGCTAGATGTGAGTGTGGTAACCCACATCCTCCACGGAGGCCTTCGCTCACCTCAACCGTTCACAACGTGTCGGGGAACTACAGCTAGGGGAGGTACTGTCGGCGCTGCTCGCGGATGACGGGCTGCGTGTCGACAGCGAGGGGCGTGGCCGACTCCACGGTCCAGTTCGGGCGCGTTCCCGTCAGCGCCCAGGCCGCCTGCACGGCTGCCCCGTCGGCCACGTACTCACCAGGGGAGGGGATGACGACCGGCGCGTCGAACACTTGCGCCGCGACCGCCGCGACGGCCGGGTTCTGCGCTGCTCCGCCGATCAGCAGGATGCGCTGCTCCCGACGGCGATCACCGGAGAGGGCGACCCGGCGCACGGCGTCGAGGCCGTCGGCGAGCCCGCACAGCATCCCCTCGATCGCTGCACGCGCCAGGTTCACCGGTCGGATGGTGGCGAGGGTGAGGCCGTGGAGGCTGGCCTTCGCGTCCGGGAGGTTGGGGGTGCGCTCGCCCTCGAAGTACGGGATGAGCACGACGCCGCCCGCGCCGGGCTCCGCCTGCAGGGCGAGCTCGGCGAGTCCGTCGTGGTCGACACCGAGCAGCCCGGCGATCGAGTCGAGGACGCGCGCGGCGTTGAGCGTGGCGATGAGCGGCAACGAGATCCCGCTCGCGTCGGCGAAACCGGCGACCGTTCCGCTGGTGTCTGCGACGGGGTCGGCCGTGACGGCGAAGACCGTGCCGGAGGTGCCGATCGAGACGACCACGTCGCCTTCGGTCGCGCCGAGGCCCAGCGCGCCTCCGGCGTTGTCGCCGGCGCCCGGCCCGACGAGCACGCCGTCCGAGGCGGGGGTGGCGGGCGTGGCGGGCGTGCGGCCGGCCGACTCCGAAGGGCCGAGCACGCGGGGCAGGACGACGCCGTCGCCGGCCGTTCCGGCCTCCCGGCCGGGCCTCCCGAGCGCGCGCTCGAAGAGGTCGAGGTCGTAGGCGCTGGTGGCGGCGCTCCAGTAGGCCGTTCCGCTCGCATCGGAGCGGTCGGTGGTCAGCGCCTCCAAGTCGGGGCCGAGCGGGCTCTCGTCCGCCGGGCCGTAGCCGCGCAACCGCCAGGTGAGCCAGTCGTGCGGGAGGGCCACGGCGGCCACGCGCGCTGCGTTGGCCGGCTCGGCGTCCCTCAACCAGCGCAGCTTGGTGGCCGTGAAGGAGGCGACGGGCACCACGCCGACGCGCGAGGCGTAGGCGTCGGCGCCGACCTCGTCGATCAGGTCGCGGGCGGCCTGGGCGCTGCGGGTGTCGTTCCAGAGCAGGGCGTCGCGTATCACGCGTCCGTCGGCGTCGAGCACGACCATGCCGTGCTGCTGGCCGGCGATCGAGATCGCTGCCACATCGTCGAGACCGCCAGCGGACGCGACAGCCTCCTGCAGGGCCGCCCACCAGGCGGCCGGGTCGACCTCGGTGCCGTCGGGATGCCCCACGCGGCCCGAGCGCACCAGCGCACCGGACTCGAGGTCGCGGACGACCACCTTGCAGCTCTGCGTCGACGAATCGACCCCAGCGACGTATGTCACCTGCACTCCTTCAGTTCTCATCAACGTTTTCACCCAACGAGGGACACGCCGTTGTCAGTTCCGAAGCGGAAAAGCGACAACGACGTGCCCCTCGATAGCGGTAGGGCAGGTCAGCCGCGGGCGCCCAGGAGGTGCTCGAGGGCGAGCTGCTGCAGGCGCACGAAGCCGAAGCCCTTGCCGCCGAAGTACGCGCTCGCGTCGAAGTCCTCGTACGCGCTGCGGTCGGCCAGCAGGTCGTTGTAGCTCTCACCGGTGCCGAGGGTCGGCTGCGACAGCTCGGTGACGCGGGCGGCCTGCAGGGCCTCCTGCACTTCGGGGTCGGCGCGGAACGCGGCGGCACGCTCCTTGAGCAGCAGGTAGGTGCGCATGTTCGCCGCAGCCGAGTCCCACACGCCGGTGATGTCCTCGGTGCGCGACGGCTTGTAGTCGAAGTGCCGCGGGCCGTCGTAGGCCGGGCCGCCGTTCGGGCCGCCGTTCTCGAGCAGGTCGACGAGGGCGAACGCGTTCTGGAGGTCGCCGTGGCCGAACACGAGGTCCTGGTCGTACTTGATGCCGCGCTGGCCGTTGAGGTCGATGTGGTAGAGCTTGCCGTGGTAGAGCGCCTGGGCGATGCCCGCCGCGAAGTTCAGGCCGGCCATCTGCTCGTGCCCGACCTCGGGGTTGAGGCCCACCAGCTCGGGGCGCTCCAGCGAGTTGATGAAGGCGAGCGCGTGGCCGAGCGTCGGCAGCAGGATGTCGCCGCGGGGCTCGTTCGGCTTCGGCTCGATGGCGAAGCGGATGTCGTAGCCCTTGTCGGTGACGTAGTCGCCGAGCAGGTTGACGGCCTCGCGGTAGCGATCGAGCGCCGCCTGGATGTTCTTGGCCGAGTCGTACTCTGCGCCCTCGCGGCCACCCCACATCACGAAGGTCTTGGCGCCCAGCTCGGCTGCCAGATCGATGTTGCGGAGCACCTTGCGCAGGGCGAAGCGGCGCACGGCGCGGTCGTTCGAGGTGAAGCCGCCGTCTTTGAAGACGGGCGCGCTGAACAGGTTGGTGGTGACCATCGGCACGATGACACCGGTGTCGGCGAGCGCCTGCTTGAGGCGGTCGATCTGCTTCTGGCGCTCGGCGTCGGTCGAGCCGAAGGCGAACAGGTCGTCGTCGTGGAAGGTGAGGCCGTAGGCGCCGAGCTCACTGAGCCGGGTCACCGCCTCTACCACGTCGAGCTGGGGGCGGGTCGGGCCGCCGAACGGGTCGGTGCCGTTGTAGCCGATGGTCCACAGACCGAACGAGAACTTGTCGGCGCGGGTGGGGGTGAGGCTCATGCTGGGTTCCTTCAGCGTCGTCGGTGATTTGTTGTTTGACTAAACTTATACCAGGAGAGAGGCGCGCGCGCCACTTGCACCCGACCGCGGTGCCGAGGTCGAGCTACGCACCACGAGTGAGGTCGCCAACTCTAGACGAGTGCTCTCGACGTCGTTCGCGCGCAGGCGGAGCGCCAGCCGCGTGGCTTCCTCCGCCATCTCCTGCAGCGGCTGGCGAATGGTCGTGAGGGGAGGCCGCGCCCAGAGCGCAGGAGCGACGTCGTCGAACCCGACCACCGAGACGTCGCCCGGCACCTCGAGTCCGAGCGCGAACGCCGCGTCCATCACCCCGAGCGCCTGCGAGTCGTTGCCGCACACGAACGCGCTGGGCCGGTCGTCCCGCGCGAGCAGCCGCCGCCCCTCCCGCTCGCCGGACGCCCGGGTGAAGTCGCCCGCGGCCGCGATCGCCGGGTCCAAGCCGAGCCCGGCCTCCTGCAGCGCCGACTGGTACCCGGCCACCCGCGCTCGCGAGCACATCAGGTCGGCCGGCCCGGAGACCACGGCGATCCGTGTGTGCCCGAGCCCCAGCAGGTGACGGGTGGCGGCGACGCCGCCCGCCCAGTTCGTGGCGCCGATCGCCGGAACGTCGGCTGGCGGGTCGCCCGCCGGGTCGACCACCACCAAGGGGATGTTGCGCGTGCGCAGCTGCCGCCGGTGCGACGCCGTGAGGTCGGAGAACTGCAGCACGATCGCGACCGGCCTGCGGCTCAGTACGCCGGCGATCCAGTCGGCGCCAGGGCGGAGGTGATCGTCGAGCGCGCTCAGCCCGAGCACGAGTCCCATCTCGCGCGTGACTCGCTCGACGCCGCGGATGATCTCGATCGACCACTCGCTGGTCAGGTCGGCGACGACGAGCTCGAGGAGGCCGCCGCGCTCCGGATCGAGCCCGCGCCTGGCGTAGCCCGAGTCGTGCAGCAGCTGCTCGACCCGGGAACGGGTCTCGGCGGAGACGCCCGGCCGGCCGTTGAGCACCTTCGACACCGTGGACAGCGACACCGCCGCACGGCGGGCGATCGCCTCCAGGGTGGGCCGTCCGGCGGTGTGTTCCCGTGCTGTCCGCGGCGTCGGTTCCGGCATGCTGACACTGTGCCACAATGTCGGCCAGCCCGACCCTATTGCCCGGACCGCAGCCCTTCGAATCTCGCCTAAGGAGATCAATGCCGCTCACCGACCTCGCCCTGGCCGACCTGCTGACCTTCCGCCCGGAGATCGCGGAGCCGGACGACTTCGACGCCTTCTGGGCCGACACGATCGCCGAGGCGCGTGCGGCCGGCGGGGAGGCGACGCTCGCTCCGGCCTCCACCCCGGTGACCCAGCTGATCGTCGAGGACCTCACATTCCCCGGGTTCGGCGCGGAGCCGGTGCGGGCGTGGGTCTCGCGGCCACGGGACGCCGAGGGCGCCCTCCCGGCCGTCGTGCAGTACCAGGGCTACAACGGCGGGCGCGGCCTGCCGGGCGAGAACGTGCTGTGGGCGCTGGCCGGCTACGTCCACGTCTTCATGGACACCCGTGGCCAGGGCAGCGGCTGGGGCACGGGAGGCGTCACCGCCGACCCGCACGGCTCCGGCCCGGCCGCGGCCGGCTTCATGACCCGCGGCGTCCACGACCCCCGAGAGCACTTCTACCGCCGCGTGTTCACCGACGCGGTCCGCGCCGTCGATGCCGCTCGCGCCCTGCCCTTCGTGGACGCCCGCCGCATCGCCGTGACCGGCGGCAGCCAGGGCGGCGGCATCGCGCTGGCCGTCGGCGCGCTGGCCGACGTGCAGGCCGTGCTGCCCGACGTCGCCTTCCTGTGCGCGTACCGCCGCGGGGCCGAGGTGGCGATCGGCGGACCGTTCCAGGAGCTCGCGACGTACCTGTCGGTCCACCGCGACGAGGTGGACGCCGTGTTCCGGACGCTCTCATACCTCGACGGCGTGAACTTCGCGCGCCGCATCCACGCGCCCTCCCTGTTCTCGGTCGCGCTCATGGACACTGTCGTGCCGCCCTCGACGACTTTCGCGGCCTACAACCACCTGGCGGCCGCCGATCGTGCGATCGAGGTGTACGCGTTCAACGACCACGAGGGCGGGCAGGCGGCGCACTGGCAGAGGCAGGCGGAATGGCTGGCCTCCCGGATCTGAGCCCAGCGAAAACTTTCCAATAGCTGCGCGAAACTTGTCCCCTGCTCGCCCCGCCGAATAGCGTCGCACCATCACAGAGGCGAAGGGGCCGGGACGGATGACGCGAGCGAAGCGCGAGCTGCGGCTGGCGATGATCGGCTACGGTTTCATGGGCGCGGCCCACTCCCAGGGCTGGCGGGTCGCCCCGCGCTTCTTCGACCTCGATGCCGAGCCGGTGATGGCGACGATCGTGGGCCGCGACGCCGACCGCCTGGAGGCCGCGCGCGAGCGCTTCGGCTGGCAGCACAGCGAGACGGACTGGCGCCGCGTCGTCGACGACCCCGCCATCGACGTCGTCGACATCTGCTCGCCGGGCTCCTCCCACGCGGAGGTGGCGATCGCCGCCCTCGAGGCGGGCAAGCACGTCCTGTGCGAGAAGCCGTTGGCCAACACGGTCGAGGAGGCCGAGGCCATGGTCGCCGCCGCCGAGCGGGCCGCCTCCCGCGGTGTGCGCTCGATGGTCGGCTTCAGCTACCGCCGCGTGCCGGCGATCGGATTCGCGCGGCGGCTCGTGCAGGAGGGCAGGCTCGGCGTCGTCCGCCAAGTGCGCGCCCAGTACCTGCAGGACTGGCTGAGCGACGAGAACGGCCCCATGACCTGGCGGCTCGACAAGGCGGCAGCAGGCTCCGGCTCCCTGGGCGACATCGGGGCACACGCCATCGACCTGATCGAGCACCTCACCGGCGCCCGGCTCTCCGCCGTCTCCGGCACCCTGGCGACCTTCGTGGCGGAGCGCCCGCTTCTGGGTGAGACCGTCGGCCTCTCGGGCACGGCGTCTCGCGAACGCGGCCGCGTCACCGTCGACGACGCCGCCTGGTTCACCGCGAAGCTGGCCGGAGGTGCGGCGGACGGCGCGATCGGCGCCTTCGAGGCCACCCGCTACGCGACCGGACGCAAGAACGCCCTGCGCATCGAGCTCTCCGGCTCGCTGGGCGCGATCGCCTTCGACCTGGAGGCGATGAACGAGCTGCAGTTCTACGACGCGACGGCTCCGGCGGGGGAGCAGGGCTTCACCCGGATCATCGCCACCGAGCCCGAGCATCCCTACATGGCCAACTGGTGGCCGACGGGTCACGCGATCGGCTACGAGCACGCCTTCAGTCACGAGGTCGTCGACTTCGTCACCGCGATCACCGCCGGCACCGACCCCGAGCCGTCGTTCGCCGACGGCCTCCACATCCAGCGCGTCCTCGCTGCCGTCGAGCGCAGCGCCGCCGCCGACAGCGCCTGGACGCCCACCCGCTGACCGCCGAGTACACCCGAATTCAGCTGAAAACCGTCGAGTACGCAGACAATCCACGCACTCGGCGGTTGGAGGCCAGGAAGGAAGCATGAACAGAAACGCACTCGTCGTCCGCGGCGGCTGGGACGGGCACATGCCCGTCGAGACCACGGACAGCTTCATCCCCTTCTTGGAGGCGAACGGCTTCACCGTGCGCGTCGAGGAGGGCACCTCCGTCTACACCGACGACGCGTACCTCGCGACGGTCGACCTGATCGTGCAGGTCAACACGATGAGCAGCATCACGCCCGAGGAGTTCGCCGGGCTGCAGCGTGCCGTCCTGAGCGGCACGGGGATGGCCGGCTGGCACGGGGGAATCGCCGACTCGTACCGCGACAACGCCGACTACCTGCACATGATCGGCGGCCAGTTCGCTCACCACGCGGGCAAGCACCCGGACGAGCGCACCGGTGGCCAGGAAGACAGCTACATTCCGTACACGGTGCACATCACCGAGTACGGAAAGACCCATCCCATCACGCAGGGCATCGACGACTTCGACCTCGTCACCGAGCAGTACTGGGTGCTGTCGGACGAGTACAACGACGTGCTGGCGACCACCACCCAGGAGGCCCGCCCGTGGGACGCGTGGAACCGTCCGGTGACCTCCCCGGCGATCTGGACCCGCCAGTGGGGCAAGGGCCGGATCTTCGTCTCCGCGCCCGGCCACCGGCTCGAGGTCGTGCAGAGCCGGCCCGTCCGCACCATCATCGAGAGGGGGCTGCTGTGGGCGGCACGCGCCTGAACGTCGGCGTCATCGGGGTCGGGAACATCAGCCGGCAGTACTTCGACCACCTCCCGGCCCTGCCGAACCTCAGCCTGCGCGCGGTCGCCGACCTCGACGTCGAACGGGCGGCCGCGGTGGCGGGCGAGCAGAAGGCGGAGGCCCTGACGGTCGACGCGCTGCTCGCACATCCCGACGTCGACGTCGTGCTCAACCTCACCATCCCGCAGGCGCACGCCGAGATCGCGCTGGCGGCGCTCGCCGCGGGCAAGCACGTCTACGGCGAGAAGCCGCTCGCCCGCGACATCGCCGAGGCAGCGCCGGTGCTGGAGCGCGCGACTGCGCTGGGCCTGCGCGTCGGCAGCGCGCCCGACACGGTGCTGGGCACGGGCATCCAGACCGCGCGTGCCGTGCTCGACACTGGCGGGATCGGGGTGCCGCTCGGAGCCGCGGTCTCGTGGACGGCGCCCGGGCACGAGCTCTGGCATCCCGCTCCGGCGTTCTACTACCAGCCGGGCGGCGGCCCGCTGTTCGACATGGGTCCGTACTACTTGACCGCGCTCGTGACCTTCTTCGGCCCGGTCGTCCGCGTGTCCGGCGCGAGCTCGCGCTCGTCGCGGGAGCGCATCGTCGCGACCGGTCCACGGGCGGGCACGCGGATCCCCGTGGAGGTCGACACGCACGTCACGGCCATCCTCGAGCACGCCTCCGGGGTGATCTCGACAGTGACCGTGTCGTTCGACGTGTGGGCCACGCACGTTCCACTGTTCGAGGTGTACGGCACGGAGGGCACGCTGTCGGTGCCCGACCCCAACGCCTTCTCGGGCACCGCGTCGATCGCGACGTCGGGCGATCGCGTGTTCCACGACGTGCCGGCCGCGGCCGGCTACACCGATGCCGGACGGGGCTTCGGCCTGGCCGACCTGGCCCGCGCGGTCGAGACCGAACGGCCGCACAGGGCCTCCGGAGAGCTCGCGTTCCACGTGCTCGAGATCATGGAGGCCGTGCTCGCGGCGGGAGCGCGGCACGAGGTGGTCGCGCTGACCTCCACCGTCGAGCGCCCCGATGCCGTGCCGCTGGGAGCACGGCCGGAGAGCTGGTGACCCGCAGCGGCCACGCCGCGGAGAGCGCTGTCGCGGAGGACGCCGTCGCGGAGGGCCGCCGACGCCGAGCTATGTCATCACATGAGCGCCGCCGACCTGAGCGCCGCCGAGCTGTAATACAGTAACCGGGACCATGAACGGCAGGACGACGGGGACGAACCTCGACACGGTGCGACGGCACAACCTCGCCACTGTGCTCGGGATGGTGCACCGCGGCGGCCCTGTCGCGCGCTCGGCGCTCACCCAGGCGACCGGCCTCAACCGGTCGACGATCGGCGCGCTGGTCGCCGAGCTGGTCGAGCAGGGACTGGTGCTCGAGCGCGAGCCCGAGACGAGCAACCGGGTGGGGCGGCCGTCGCCTGTCGTCGCCGCCGACGGCCGGGTCGTCGCGGTCGCGGTGAACCCTGAGGTCGACGCGATCACGGTCGGTGTCGTCGGGCTCGACGCGCACGTGCACCGCCGGGTGCGGTATCCCACCGGCCACGTGCCGACCGCGCAGGAGGCCGCCGCCATCGCCTCGGCGGTGATCGACGGGCTCCGGCCCGACCTGACGTCGGCCTCCCGCGTCGTCGGCATCGGGGTCGCGGTTCCCGGTCTGGTGCGGGAGGACGACGGCGTGGTGCGCCTGGCACCGCACCTGGAGTGGGCGGAGGAGCCGTTCGCCGCCGAGCTCGCCGCGGCGACCGGCTACCCGGTGCTCGCGGCCAACGACGCGAGCCTGGGCGCCAACGCCGAGCGCCTGTTCGGGGCGGGGAAGGGCGCAGCCGACCTCGTCTACCTGAACGGTGGCGCCTCCGGTATCGGCGCCGGCGTCATCGTCGGGGGAGCGCCGCTGACCGGCATCAGCGGTTACGCCGGCGAGCTGGGCCACACCCTGGTGAACTCCAGCGGCGTGCGCTGCCACTGCGGGGCGATCGGCTGCCTGGAGACCGAAGTGAGCCAGCGCGCCCTTTTGCGAGTGCTCGGGCTGGAGTCGGCCGGCCCGGATGAGCTCGCGCGGGCACTGCGTGGGGCGGTCGAGGCCGGCAGGGCCGACGTCATCGCGGAGGTAGACCGTCAGCGTGGCTTCCTGGCGACGGCGCTGCGCAACGCGACTAACGTGTTCGACCCGGAGCGGATCGTGCTCGGAGGCTTCCTCGGCGCCCTGCACGAGCTCGCGCCCGAGCGTCTGCCCGAGCTGGTGGCGGCCCAAGCGCTCGCCGCCTCCGCCGAGACCCTGACGATCGCGCGCGCCGCCCTCGGCAGCGACATCCTCCTCATCGGCGCCGCCGAACTCGCCTTCACCCCAGTCCTCGCGTCCCCCTCCGCCCCGTAACCAACCGCCGAGTACACCCGAATTCAGCCGAAAACCGCCGAGTACGCAGATAATCGACGTACTCGCGAGTGGGGGTGCCCGGGGAGTACGGAGAAAGTCAGGCGAAAACCGCCGAGTACGCAGAGTATCTGCGTACTCGGCGGTTGCCTGAGCACGTCACAGGGAGGCCGGCGCGTCTCCGAAGTCGGGGATGGGGAGGCGAGCGCCGCCCTGGAGGGCGCTCTCGTGCGCCACGATGCCGGGGAGCGTGTAGCGGGCGGCCTGCCAGGCGTTCACCGGCGGCACGGTACCCGCGTTCACCGCGCGCACGAAGTCGTCCGCGAGGAAGTGGTGGCTGCCCTCGTGACCGTTCGTCACGTGGTCGAACTCGCGTGGCAGCTGCGACCGGTCGTGGATGGGCGCGCTGCCCGAGGTGAACGCGTCGCGCAGCGCGGGCGAGACGTGGGCGAGCGACGGGTCGTCCGGCGACAGCGTCGGCTTCGGCTGCAGCAGGTCCGTGATGTCGGTCACGCCCTCCTTGTCGGTGCGGTGCGACACGGTCGCCAGCTGCTCGAAGCTGCCGTCGGTGCCGAAGAAGCGGAACCGAGACTCCCGGATGTGCGACGGGTAGCCGACGCGCCGGAACTCGTTCGTGCGAAACGAGCCGCCGCCCGCCACCTCGAACAGCGCGGTCGCGTTCGAGAAGTCGTTGCCGAACATGCTCACCTCGCGGTCGAACACCCCGTCGCCGCGGTCATCGGTCACCCCGATCGCCGAGACGCTCACGGCGTGCGTGCCCCAGGCGCCCAGGATGCCGCCGATGGAGTGCGTCGGGTAGAGCAGCGGAGGGTAGCTCGCCGTCGACTTCCACTGCTCGCCGCCGGAGTAGCGGTAGGCGTCGTAGAAGCCGAGATCCATGTCGTGCACGTAGTCGCCCTCCGCGTAGAACACCCGGCCGAACGCGCCCTCCGCGATCTGCGACCGCGCGTACACCGTCGCGGGGTTGTAGTGGCTGGTCTCGCCCATCATGTAGGTGAGGCCGGTGCGGCGCACGGCGTCGATGATCGCGGCGATCTCGTCGGAGCTGATCGCCATCGGCACGGCGGAGTACACGTGCTTGCCGGCCTCCAGCGCCCGCACGACCAGCGGGCCATGCGTCCAGCGCTGGGTGAAGATCGCGACGGCGTCGACGCGCGGGTCGTCCAGCGCGGCCTCGAACGACGCGATCGTGCCGTCGAGGCCGTACTCGGCGTTCAGTCGTTCGGCGCGCTCGGGCAGCAGGTCGGTGGCGTAGACCGCGCTGACTCCGGGGTGGAGCGCGAACAGCTTGGCGAACTGCCCGGCGAACTGGCCGGCGCCGACCATGGCGATGGAGAAGGTCATGTCACTCTCTTTCGGGGGTTGGGTTGCGTGTCGACGCAGGGGAGTCCGGTCAGCCGCCCTGCTGGAACAGCTGGTTGATCTGGTCGTTGGTCGTCGTGAGGGTGGAGATGGGCGCGCCGTTCGCGTACACGTTCTGCATCGCGGGCACCATGAGCGCGGCGACGTCGGCCGCGTAGTTGGTGACCGGGAACGAGAAGGTCGTCTTGTCGGCCACCTGCTTGGTGAACGCGCCCACGTCGATCCCGCGGGCGCTGTAGGCGGCGATCGCCTCCTGGGTGCCGGTCTTGACGGCAGGGAAGACGATGCCCTGCTGGCCGACGACATCCTGGCAGGCGGGGGAGGCGAGGTACCCGACCCATTTGGCGGCGCCCTCCTTGTTGGGGGCGTTCTTGGTGATGGAGTCGGCCAGACCATTGAGCATCGACGCGCGCTTGCCGGTCGGCCCCACCGGGGTGAGCGCGATGCCGAGGTCGACGTTCTTCTGCTGCGCGTAGGTGCTGATCATCCACGAGCCGTTCATCGACAGCGCCGCCTTGCCGCTGCCCAACTGCACGTCGGCGCCGTTGGAGGCCGAGAAGTCGGTGAACGGCGCCAGGTACCCCTTCTTCGCCAGGCCGAAGTACCAGGAGATGGTGTCCTGGAACCGCTTGTCGTCGTAGTTGTAGTGCGTGCCCCACGGGTTCTTGTCTGTGTAGGACCAGCCCGTGGAGCCGGTGAACGAACTCCACTGGGTCTGGCCGTCGAAGCCGCCGGCGTCGTTCGAGGCCAGGCCGTAGGTGACGACGTGGTTCTTGTCGAAGCCGGGCTCGTCGCCGCGCACGCCGTTCTTGTCGATGGTCAGGTGCGCCACCGTCTTCTCGAAGGACCCGCCGTCGGTCGGGTTCCAGTCGAGGGAGTTCAGCTGGGCGTCGGTGATGCCGGCCGCGGCGGTGACCTTCTTGTCGTAGAAGATCGAGATCGTGTCCCAGTCCTTCGGGGTGCCGTACCGGTGACCGTCCGCGCCCATCCAACTGCCGGCGAGCCCGGGTTGGTACAGGCTGTCGTCGATGCCCTTCGTCGCGTCCAGCTCGTCGAGCGGCTGGAGGACGCCGAGGTCCACGAACTGGGCGAACTTCGAGATGTGGTCGGTGAAGACGTCCGGCTGGGTGCCCGCGATGAAACCGGCGGTCAGCTTGGTCCAGTAGTCGTTCCACCCGAGCTGCGTGATCTTCACGGTCAGCCCGGGGTTCGCCTTCTCGAAGCCGGCGGCGCACTTCTCGTAGGCCGGGAGCTGGTTGGAGTCCCAGAGCCAGTAGCTCACCGTGTTCTTCGGTTCGGCCGAAGTCTCGGCGGCGCAGCCGGAGAGCACGAGCGCGGCGGCGGCCAGAGCGCCCACGGCGGCGAAAAGACGGCGGCCCTGGCGGCCCTGGTGGGAGGTCGGTGCTGTTCTCATTGCGCGGCTCATTTCAGTCCGGTGAAGCCGATGGAGTTCACGATGCGACGGGCGAAGACGCCGAAGAGCACGAGCATCGGCAGTGCGGCCACGAGAGTCGCCGCCATCAACCCGGACCAGTCCGTGCCGCTCTGCGGGGTCTGCGAGCGGAAGATGCTCAGCGCCACCGTGAGCACGCGCGACTGGTCGGTGTAGCTGACGATCAGGGGCCAGAAGTAGTCGTTCCAGGCGGTGATGTAGGTGAGGATGCCGAGCGTCACGATCGGCGCCGACGACATCGGCAGCATCACCCGGAAGAAGACGCGCACCCTGCCCGCTCCGTCGAGCAGCGCGGCCTCCTCGACCTCCCGCGGCACGTTCATGAAGAACTGGCGCAGGAAGAACACCGCGAACGGCGTCATGAACAGGCTCGGGAGGGTGATGCCCAGCAGGGTGTCCACCAGACCGAGTTGCTTGATGAGCACGAAGTTGGGCAGCAGCGTGAAGATGCTGGGCACCATCAGGCCGGCCAGGAAGACCGCGAACAGCACGTTCCTGCCGCGGAAGCGCAGTCGCGCGAACGCGTAGGCGGCCATTGCCGAAAAGAACGTCTGGCAGACGGCGATCGTCGTCGCGACGATCACCGAGTTGAGCAGGTACCGCCAGAAGTCGACGGAGGCTCCGGAGCCGCCCTGTGCCAGCGCCTCCTCGGTGCTCTGCAGCCCGAACACGCGGGCGAAGCCGCCGAGGCTGAGGTCGACCGGCAGCAGCGACGAGGGGTCGGCGGCGAGGGCGGTGTTCGTGGAGAGCGCTGTGCGCAGCATCCAGTAGAACGGGAACAGCGTCACCAGGATGATGAGCACCATCACGATCCAGGCGATCGTGCGCCCAGCGGGGAGGCGTCGTGTGGGTTCGGGTGCCGGTTTCAGTGCGGTCTGTCGCGCGGCGGGCCGCAGCGACCCTGTTGTCGCCAGGTCGGGGGTCGTCGTCATGTCGAGGCTCCTTCGCCGGTCAATCGAGGTCGGTCCGGCCGGCGCGCGTCAGGCGGTACTGCAGCGCCGTGATGATGCTGAGCACGACGAGCAGCGCGACCGAGAGCGCGGAGGCGTAGCCGAACTGAAAGCGGCCGAACGCCAGGTCGTAGATGTACTTCTGCAGCACGTTCGTGGCGTTCGCCGGGCCTCCGTTGGTCGTCACCGACACGGTGTCGAACACCTGGAACGAGCCGATGACCGTGATGATGAGCACGACGGCGAGCACCGGGCGCAGCAGGGGCATCGTGACGCTCCAGAACGTCCGCCACTCGCTCGCGCCGTCGACCCGGGCGGCCTCGTAGACGTGTCCGGGGATGGCCTGCAGGCCGGCGAACAGCAGCAGAGCGGTGTAGCCGACGTGCCGCCAGACGTTCACGAGCGCGATGGTCGGGATCGACCAGGTCTCGCTCGCGAAGAACGGGATGTGCTCCAGGCCCAGCGCGCCGAGCAGCTGGTTGCCGATTCCGAGCTGCGTGTCGAGGATCCAGAGCCAGACGATGCCGGCGACGACGTTGGAGACCAGGTAGGGGGTCAGCACGATCCCGCGCACGAAGGTCGAGCGGGTCAGCCGCTGCATGAGCACGGCGATGAGGAGGGCGACGACCGTCTGCACGCCGATGTTGATGACGACGTACTCGACCGTCACGCCGAGCGAGTGCCAGAAGATCGGGTCGCCGGCCATCCGGATGTAGTTGCCGAAGCCGATCCACTTCTCGGGCGTGAGGAGGTTGTAGCTGGTGAAGCTGAGGTAGACGCCGCGTAGTGTCGGCCAGGCGAGGAACACCAGGAAGCCGATCGCGGCGGGGGCGATGAAGATCAGGGCGACAATTCCGTCGCCGCCTGTGCTGTCGCGGCGACCGCGGCGAGCGGCTCGTCCGGAGGCCTGCGGTGCCGCTGGGCGCGGAGGCGCCGAGCGGGTGGCGGCCGAGCTGGTGCTGGTCAGTGCCATCAAGACTCCTTCGTCTGACTGGAATGGCAATAATGTTGCGACAAAAGTAAGTGTGTTGTCAACACCCGACGGGCAGCGGGAAACAATAGAATGTGCTCATGTCCGAGAGTGTCGTGGCGGAAGAAGGTCCGGCCAGTGCCGAGCGCGTGATGCTGGAGATACTCATCCACGGCCCGCTCTCGCGCGTCGAGCTGGCCGAGCGATTGGGTCTTTCCGGCCCCAGCCTCACCCGCCTCACCAAGCCGCTGCTGGCCTCCGGGAGGCTGTCGGTGGGCGAGCCCCTGGCGCGCGCCGCGGGCCGGCCGATCCTGCCGCTGGATCTCGACCCCGCCGCGGAGCGCTTCGCCGGCGTCAAGATCACCGCGACCGCCGTGTACGCGGTCGTCACCGACCTGCGCGGCGTCATCTGCGGCGAGCTCGAGCTGCCGCTCGCCGGTCACGAGCCGGAGGTCGTCGCCGACGCCGTCGCCCGCGCGGTCGGGGCGCTCCCCGCCGAGTTCGCGCCGCTCTCGGGCGTCGGCATCAGCCTCGGCGGCAACTCCGCCGACGGCCGGACGGTCAGCGAATCGCACTTCCTCGAGTGGGTGGACGTGCCACTTGCCGACCTCGTAGAGGGGCGGGTCGGCCTCCCGGTCACCGTCGCCAACGACGTCAACGCGCTCACGCAGGCCCAGCACTGGTTCGGCGCCGGCCGCGGGCTCGACACCTTCGTCGTGGTGACGATCGGAGCCGGCATCGGGATGGGGCTCGTCGCCGGCGGGAACGTCGTCGCCGGCGCCCACGGCGCGGTCGGCAGCATCGGCCACCAGCTGCTCACCTGGTCGGAGGCGACCTGCTGGCGTGGCCACCACGGCTGCGCGAGCGCGCTGCTGAGCACCGCAGCCGTCGAAGCGGCGGCGTCGCGGGCGACCGGGGCAGAGCTCGACTACGACGCCGTGCTGCGCGGAGCCTCGCGCGGTGACCCCGCGCTGCGCTCGGTGGTCGACACGGCTGCAGCGGCCCTCGGCCTCCTGCTGGCCAACGTCACCAACACGCTCGACCCGCGCAAGATCCTGCTGGCCGGCGAGGGCGCTCGGCTCGGGGAGGTGGGCGAGCACGCGATGCTGGCCTCCCTCGTCGAGGCCGCCGACTGGGAGAGTGTGCGCACCCCCGTGGAGGTGCAGCCGTTCGCCTTCAACGAGTGGGCCCGCGGCGCCGCCGCGACGGCCATCCGCGCCCGGATGACGTCAGCAATTCCGGAGGCCGCGGCCGCCACGCCGTACCGTGGCGCGTAACTCCGGACATTCCCGCCGCACCGTAGTGGACCTCCGGAGTTACGGACAGCCCTGACGGTGGGCCGGGCGTCGGCAACTCCGGAGGCCGGGCCCGGATTCGCTGGAGGTTCCGGAGTTACGGCCACGCCGGCGGCGTGTCGCGTGCGGCCTCCGGAGTCACGGACCTCACCTCCACCAGCCACACCCGGTCGGGATACGACAGCGGCGCGGCAAGGCCAGCCGTCGCAAGGGCGCGGCCGGAGAGGACGACGCCCTCCACCTCGGTCGGTCCCAGCGAGCGCGACAGCGGGGTCACGCCGTCGGTGCCCGCCGGGCCGGACGAGGCGCCCGCCGCCCCCGCGAACCACGGCGGCACGCGGTAGCCGCCCGCAGGGTCGCCCAGGGCCAGCGGAAGCACGCGGTAGCGGCGGTCGGGGTCGAGGCCGCGCAGGGTGATGCGGCCGAGCGGCCCCTCCGCGGATCGGCCCAGGAATGCCAGCGAGTACAGCGCGCGCGATCGGTCCGGCGCGACGACCCCGCTGATCCACAGGGTCGGGTCGACGTCGTCCATCCGCACCAGGTCGCCGCCGTGCAGGAGGTCGCGGTGCTCCCGGTAGAAGGCGATCCACTCGGCGAGGGAGGTCAGCTCGTCCTCGCTCGCTCGCGCCAGATCCCACTCGATGCCCAGGTGCCCGACCAGTGCCGTCGCCGCCCGGAACGCGAGGTCGTGCTCGCGGTGCGTGGTGTGCGAACGCCCGGAGGCGATGTGGGCGCCGAGGAGCTCCGGCGGGAGGAGCTGTTGCGTCCAGCGGTGCATCTCCTGACGCTCCAGCGGGTCGATGCAGTCGGAGACCCACACCCGGTCGGTGCGCTCGATCACGCCGAGGTCGACCCGGGCGCCGCCGGAGGAGCACGACTCGATCTCCACGTCGGGGAAGCGCTGCTTCAGCTCGTCCATCAGCCGGTAGGTCGCCAGCGTCTGGGCGTGCACCCCCGGCTCGCCGCCCGGCGCCGTACCGGCGTCGACCAGATCGCGGTTTTGGTCCCACTTGATGTAGGCGATGTCGTTGCTCTCGAGGATGTCGACCATGCGGTCCCTGATGTATGCGTACGCCGCAGGGATGCCGAGGTTCAGCACCTGCTGGTGCCGGGACTCCACGGGCAGCCGCCCGCCGGTCTGCATGATCCACTCGGGGTGCGCACGGGCCAGGTCGGAATCGAGGTTGACCATCTCGGGCTCGAACCAGAGACCGAACTCCATCCCGAGGCCGCGCACGCGCTCGATCAGCGGGGTGAGGCCGTCGGGCCAGACGGTCTCGTCCACGTACCAGTCACCGAGTCCGGCGTGGTCGTCGCGACGGTGGCGGAACCAGCCGTCATCGAGCACGTACCGCTCGACGCCGATCGCTGCGGCGCGCTCGGCGAGGTCGACGAGGCGATCGAGGTCATGGTCGAAGTAGACGGCCTCCCACACGTTGAGCGTCACCGGCCGCGGGCGGCGCGGATGCTGCGGCCGAGAGCGGAGGTGCCGGTGCAGGCGCTGGGCCTGGTCGTCGAGCCCGTCGCCGTAGACGCCGAACAGCCAGGGCGTGCGGTAGCTTTCGCCCGGTCCGAGGGTGAGCTCGCCCGGCAGCAGCAGCTCGCCGCCGCCGGCCACCTGCTCGCCGGTGGACAGTCGCTCGGCGTAGTGGCGGTGGTTGCCGCTGAAGCCGACGTGGACGCCCCATACCTCGCCGCGCGCGAAGCCGAACCCGGGCTCGCCGACGGTGAGCAGCGTCGCCGCGTCGGCGCCCGTGCGGCCACGGCGCCCCTCCCTCAGGTGCGTGCCGACCCGCAGCTCGCCGCGCTGCGGCGTGCGCTCCTTGCCCCAGCGCCCGGCGAAGTCGAGCGTCTCGCGAGCGCGCGCCGGCAGCGGGAGGGCCAGGGAGAGCTCGTCGAGCCGGTAGGGCGCGCCGAGGTTGGTGATGGTCGCTGCGGTGCGCAGCGCACCGGCGGGGGAGAGGTGGAGGTCGAGGACCAGCTCGAGCTCGGCGATGTCGTCGCGCGCGGTGACGGTGACCGTGCCGCCCTCGGGGAGCGTGAGGTGCGCGCCGGGAGAGGTGCCGGGGACGACGTCGGTGCCGCTGTCGGCAGCACTGCCGCTGTCGGGTCCGGACGGAACGCCCTCGGACGCCCGCACGCTCACCGCCCGGAACCATGGCGACCACGCCTGCCCGTCCCTGCTGCCGCTGAGCCCCGGCCTCCCGAGCCACCCGGTGCGCTGCTCGGGGAGGATCGCGACGCGGATGGGCTCGTCGACCGTGTTGCCGGCCTGGGGAGGCACGCCGGCGAGCACGATGGCCCGTGCGTCCTCGGCGCTCAGGTCGCCGAGCGCCGCGCCCCAGTGCGCGATGGACGGCAGGAGGCCGCCGCGCACATCGAGAAGCACGCTCACGCCGCCCGCTGTCAGATGGATGGTCTCCACGCTCATTCGGCGTTCCTCCCGCACATAATTCCTTCGCAAAACTATCGCACATGGGTGCCGCCTCGCGCGCGGGGGCCCATACAAACCGAGGCATGTGCACGTTCACATAGCACTTCGAAATCAGATAGGATCTGGAGGCGCCCGCAATCGAATCGATTCGAACGGCCGGCCTTCCCGCACCATCCCCGCACCACCTCCAGCACCGCGCTCGCCGCGATGCTGCCATTTTTGCGTCCAGCGCCGGGCGCGGCCCTGCCCCCACCCGCACTCCAGCAGAAGGACGTCTCTTCGTGACCACCGTCGTGCATCCCGGCGACTCGCTCTCCGGCCGCCAGCGCCTGGCATACATCCTCATCCTCGGCGCGCTCACCGCACTCGGGCCCTTCACAATCGACATGTACCTTCCCGCGCTCCCGACACTCGAGTCGGACTTCGGCGTCTCGACGGCGATGATCCAGCTCACCCTCACGGCGACCACGATCGGCTTCGGCCTCGGCCAGCTGGTCGTCGGCCCGTGGTCCGACAAGGTCGGCCGTCGGATGCCGCTCATCGCCGCGACCGGCGTGCACATCCTCGCCTGTCTCGCAGCGGCTGTGGCGCCGAACGTCGAGCTGCTCGGGGCGGCGCGAGCCCTGATGGGGGTCGGCGCTGCCGCGGGCGGTGTCGTCGCGATGGCCATGGTGCGCGACCTGTTCGGAGGCCGCCCGCTCGTGCGCATGCTCAGCAGACTCGCCCTCGTCAACGGGCTCGCCCCGGTGCTCGCCCCTGTGCTCGGGTCGTGGCTGCTGCTGGTGATGCCGTGGCAGGGCATCTTCGTCGTCCTCGCCGGCTACGGCCTCTTCGTGATCGTGTGCGTCTCGCTGTGGATCGCCGAGACCCTCCCGAAGGCGCGCCGGCACGACGCCGGCCATGCCACCGTCGGCCAGCGCTATCGCTCCGTGCTGAGCGACCGCGTCTTCGTCGGCATCGCCATCGTGGGAGCCGCGAACTTCACGGGCCTGTTCTCGTACCTGTCTGCCAGCCCCTTCATCTTCCAGGGCCTCTATCAGTTCACTCCGCAGGAGTACGGCCTCCTGTTCGCGGTCAACTCCATCGGCATCATCATCGGTGTGCAGTCGGCCTCCCGGCTGACGAAGTACTTCGGCCCGCAGTGGATCCTCGCGGTCGCGACCATCGTGATGCTCGTCGCGTCGCTCGCCATCGTCGCGCTCGACCAGGCGCACGTCGGCATCTGGGGCGTAGCCGTGCCGCTCTGGTTCTTCATCGCAGCGTGCGGATTCGGGTTCCCCTGCGTGCAGGTGCTCGCGCTGAACAGCCACGGCCACGAGGCCGGAACGGCGGCGAGCCTGCTCGGCGCGCTCAACTTCGGCGCGGCCGGCGTCTTCTCGCCGATCGTCGGCCTCCTCGGAACCAGCAGCGCGGCGCCGATGGGCGCGATGATGGCGATCTGCGCGACGGTCTCCATCGCCGCACTGTGGCTGATCGTACGCCCGGGGACGGTTCCCGAGCTCGCGCACTGAGGTCAGGCTGCGTCTTCTGTGCGCCGCATCTCGTGTCGGCCCGGCCCGATTGGCATCTAAGGGGTGTCGAGTCGTGTGATCACAGAGCGGGTGAGAGTGCCGTCGATCTCAGCGTGTGGCGAGTGGAACGCCGGCGCATTCTCTGCGTGATTCCCGTCGGCCGGGCCGACACTGACGAGCACGTCGGCGTGCCCGAGGGCGTTTCCGCGCCTTTCCTCCTCGACGCGCTCACGAGCGAAATGTGTAGTCTGAAATTACAACGAGAGGAACCAATGCCTTCCATCCTGCACGTCAATGCCAGTCCCCGCGACGCCCATAGCCAGTCGTTGGCGCTGGCTCAAAGCTTTCTGGGAGCGGTGGAGGCGGAGGTGCCCGGTCTCGACATCCACACGGTGGATCTGTTCAAGCCGGGTGTTCTCCCTGAGTTCGGCATCGCGGCCGCCCAGGCCAAAATGGCGGTCTTCACGGGAAGCGAGCAGACGCCCGACCAGAAGCGCGCGTGGGAAGCCGCTCGCGCCGTGTTCGACAACTTCGCGTCGGCGGACGCCTACGTCTTCAACATCCCGATGTGGAACGCCGGAGTGCCATACGTCTTCAAGCAGTGGATCGACATCATCACGCAACCGGGTTGGAGCTTTGGATTCGATCCAGAACATGGCTATTCCGGGCTGATGACAGGAAAGAAGGCCGTCGCAATCCACACATCGGGTGTGTACCACCCGGGAGTACCGCCCGCGTTCGGCTCCGACTTCTCGACCACGTTCGTGGAGGACTGGCTGAACTTCGTCGGCATCGTGGACGCAGACCACGTCCGTTTCGCGCCCACGGTGCTCAATCAGGATCCGGACACGTCGCGACGCCACGCGCACGCGGAACTCGACGGCCTTGTCGGATCGCTCGCGGATCACCTTCTCGGACCGGGCAGCTGAACTGGCGTCCGTCTCGGAACTTCCGGGGAATACTCCTCCGGCGAGCATTCACGTCCATTGCGCTCGCGAAGTGCCTCGGATTGGAGCGAACGCGGGCACATACCATGCGAGTGATCCTTACCTGAAAGGGCACCGGGCGGACGATCACGTCAGTGGTACCGAGATCGGTTTCTTCTCCGACCACCGCTGTCCATGTCGAGTGGCCCCAGGGCTCGTACGGCTGGCTGGACCGATCTGTCGACGTCAGCCAGCACCCCGCTGAACTGTGCGCCTCAGAACCGCTCCACACCGGCCGACGTCGATCGCGATTCGGCTGCGGCCCGTCGCGCCCAGACACGCGACTGTTGTGGACGATGGTCGCGAGGTCGAAAGGCCGGTCGGCGAGGATGTCGAATGCGAGCGGATGCGTCGCGCTCGACGGTACGGTGAGTCCATGACCGGCGCGAATCCGCACGAGCTCCACTCAGCCGCGCAGGTCCAGCGACGCTGGCCCCTCATCTCGGCTTCCGTCGCCGTCGGCCTCGTCCTGCTGCTCGGGGCGATCATCGCCTTCCGCCCGACCGAGCCGTTCGCGGTCGACCTGAAGTGGATGGAGGAGGTCGTCGAGCATCGCTCCCCGGTCTGGACGGTGCCGGCGCTGTTCTTCAACTACGTGGGTGGCGGGATCCTGGGCTCGGTGGTGATCCCGGTGGTGATCTTCCTCCTTCTTCTCGCCTTCCGGAGGCCGTGGGGTGCGACGTACTTCGCGCTCGCCAGCGTGCTCTCGGTGATCTGCGTGCAGCTGCTCAAGCACACCGTGGGGCGCGCCCGGCCGTCGGAGATCCTCGTGATCGCCGATCCTGGTTCATTCCCGTCGGGGCATACGGCCAACGCGGCGACGATGGCGGTCGTCTTCGGCATCCTGTTCCCGCGGGTGTGGGTGTGGTGCGCGGGCACAGCCTGGGCGGTGCTGATGGCGATCAGCCGCACGTACCTGGGCGCGCACTGGCTGAGCGACACGATCGGCGGCCTGCTTCTCGGCGCCGGGGTCGCCGTCATCGTGTGGGCACCTCTCGCCTATCGACTCGCTCTCGAGAGCGCGAGACCGCACCCGTTCCTCCGGCGCACCGGCCCGCGCTGAAGCCGTGGGCGCGCGCTCAGGCCGAGGAGCGCATGATCAGGGTCCCGACTCCGACGGCGATCGCGGGGTCTTCGCCGCTCCGCTCCGACCACGCCGCCGACAGCCCGGCCCACGCGAGCGCCCAGCGCAGCAAAGGCGGTTCTTCGATCCCGGTCTCGTCCGCGATGACGCGCACCGTGCGTTCCATCCGGCCGGGCGCAAGTGCGACCTCCCAGCCCGGGTTGCACAGGATGTTCGCGAAGTCGAAAGCGGGATCGCCGTGGACGTGCTTCGGGTCGATGACGAGCCAGCCGCGACCCCCGCTCCGGGGCTCGCCGAAGTCCAGGACGTTGCCGTGGTGGAGGTCGCCGTGCAGCACGACATCGCCGGCGGGTGTCGCGAGCAGGGCCTCCGCCTCCGCGGCCGCGCGCACGAACAGTCCGTCGTGGGCGGTCGGATGCGCTGCGGCGTGCTCGAACAGCTCGCTGAACCAGCGCCGCAGATCGACCAGCCCCTCCGGCCTCGGGAGGTCGTCGACCGTGTGGAGGCGCAGCGCGGTCTGGCACAGGATGCGCGTGGCCGTTTCGTCGCCAGCCGCGCTCGACACCGCCAAGGCTGCCAGATCACGATCGCCGCCCGCGCGCTCGAGCACCAACGCGTCGTCGTCGGCGGCGAGGACCGCTGCCGCGCCGCGGCCCGCCCACCAGCGCAGCACCCGCCCGCCCGCGGCCTCCTCGGCCACGGTCGCCAGCTTCAGGTATGCAGCCGTACCGCTGCGGCGGACCGGCTGCAGCACGCTCGACGGCGTAGCGAAGGCGGCGCCGTCCGCCACCAGCCCCCAGCGGCTCCTCCACGGTGCCAGCAGGGCATCGGGATCGGCGCGGCCCGGCCCGGCGACACTGGAGGAGGTCACGCTGCCATACTTTCACGGTGCATTCGATCCGTCCGTACCGGCCAACCGACCGCGACGACGTCTACGACGTGTGCGTGCGCACGGGGGCAGCGGGCGCGGACGCGACCGGCCTGTACTCCGACGACGCGCTGCTGCCCGACATCTTCGCCGGCCCCTACCTCGCCTACCAGCCCGATCTCGCGTTCGTGGTCGACACCGGCGAGCGGGTGGCCGGATATATCATCGCCGTCGAGAATAGCCGGGCCTTCGCCCGCTGGTACGACGACAACTGGCTGCCCCGCTTCCGTACCGCCCACCCTCTCGACTCCGCCCCGAACGCCGATGAGCGGCAGGTCATCGGGTGGGGACTCGACCCGCGGAGCAGCATCGTCCCGGAGGTCGACAGGTTTCCGGCGCACCTGCACATCGACCTGCTTCCCGAGCTCCAGAGGCAGGGCTTCGGCCGCCGGCTCATCGATCGGCTGCTGGCCGCGCTGCACGAACGCGGCGTGCCGGGGGTGTTCCTGCGCGTGTCGTCAGCCAACGCCTCCGCTCTGGCGTTCTATCGGCGGCTCGGCTTCCGCGAGCTGCCGTCGAGCAGCCCCGGCTCGCCCGTGCTGGGCATCGCGACCGACACCGAGGTGTGAGCGCGCGCGGAAACCTACCGAAACCGCGGCAGCCGCTCGAACCAATACAGCAGTTCGGGGGAGATGCGGCGCAGCTGGGCCATCGTCATGAAGTCTTCGGGACGTGTCACTGGTCGGTCGAGCTCCTCCGCGACGCGCTCCATGTCCTCCGCCGACCAGAACTGGCCCCGCATCCGCAGCAGCACCTGGCCGTCGTGGTCCGCGACGAAGAGCTGCGGGAGGGTGTCGAGGGTGCTGCCGTCGTAGAGGCGCAGCATCAGGATGGAGCGCACGTCGAGCGGGCGCACGAGCCGCGTGCGACCGAAGAACCCGCGCTCCCGCACGCCGTCGGCGCGCAGCGTGACCGTCGCGCTGAAGAACCTGTAGACGCCGACGATCGTCGCGAGCACGACGAGCACATGCGCGCCAAGGACGAAGGTCCAGTCGCCATCCGGGATGGTGAGCCAGTAGAGGACCGCGAAGACCGGGGTCGTCAGCGCCAGGATTGCCGTGAGACCGCGCGCGAAGAGGTCGCGATCGGGGCGCAGCACAACGACCGGCGCCACGTCCGCCTCGACTTCCGACCCCTGCTGCCTGCTCATCGAGATGAGCCTGACGGATTCCCTTCGTCGTCGGTAGCGGCATTTTGGGGGACACGCCGCTCGCGCTCGGCCAGCGCCCGCACCCGGAGGGAGCGCACACGGAAGGCGGAGAGGATCGTGGCGAGCACACCCACGGCGAACAGCACGATGGTAGCCGGGTCGTGCATCGAGCGACCGATCAGTACGGTGACCACCGCGAGCGCGACGGTCGCGCAGAGCTGGCTGAACATGGTGCCGGTCACCGTATAGCTATAGCACACCAATGCAGCATCTCACCATGGACCTGCAGGCGGTAGAAGGTAGAATGTAAGCAAAAGACATGTAAAACTTAGGAGTTGACAACCTAGGTTTAAATGGGAAATATTACTTGGGAAACCCCAGATGACCCCGACCCTAGGACCCCGAAAAATGACGGACACCATCATTCCCGAGAAGCCCGCCGGCCTGAGCCGGAGAACTGCGATCGCGACCGCCGCCTGGTCGGTCCCAGCCGTCACCGTCGCATTCGCGACCCCCGCTGCGGCAGTCTCGGCGCCGCCCGTGACGGCTCTCACCCTCGCTTTCACCAAGGAGGTGTACCGCGCGGTCCCCGGCCAGGCCTTCGACGGACCCGAGGCTGTCATCCTCCGCCTTCTCGACGTCGGCAATGTCCCCGTCGGCGGCGCCATCATCCAGTTGACGATCGAAGCGCCGAGCGGCAACGACGACGGTCAGACCAACCCCGATGAGAGTACTCCCAGTATCCCGCCGACGGCGTACTTCCTTGATGGCGGCGTTCAAAAGACGACCATCTCCCTGACCACCGACGACGGAGGATGGCTGCGTCCAATCGTCGTCGCCGGCCCGATCGGCGGCTCCCTGCGCATCAACGCCGTCGTGATCTCGGTCCCGGGAACCACCTCGAAGGGGCAGCTCGCCCAAGCGTGGCTCCGTATATCCGACCTGCGCGACATCTGGTCGTGGGGAACGGGCACGTACGGCGTCCTGGGAACGGGCTCGACACGAGCGTCACTCATTCCCGTCGCCGTCAGCCTGCCCTCGTCCGTCAACTCCATCAAGGGGATCTTCGGCAGCGAGAACCACCGAGTGTTCGCGATCGACGATCAGGATCGCGTGTGGGCGTGGGGCTCCGACGCGAACTCCAACCTCACCGGCGGGGGCCAGGCGCTCACCCCTCGGGACATCACCAGCCGCTTCCCCGCGGGCCTGGCCGTCACGCAGATCAGCTTGGGATACGACCGGAGCTACGCGCTCATGTCGGACGGCTCGGTGTATGGCTGGGGCGCGAGCGGGAATCAAGGACTGTTCCAGGCCACGAGCAAGACGAACGTCGCAGCGAATCAGAGCACTCCGGTACGGCTCAACTTCGAGAACAATCCGCAGAAGCTGACCGCGCGGATCGTGAAGGTCACTGCGACCAGGCAGAGCGCCTACGTTCTCCTCGAGAACGGCGAAGTCTGGACCTGGGGCATCCAGACCGGTGGGGCGCTCGGCAACGGCGTGGTCAGTGGCGCGGTGCAGAGCGGCGCGTCCCCGGTGAGGGGCCTCCCCACCGACTCGCCCGTCATCGACGTCGACGGACACTATTACGGCGCGACAGCCGTAACCGCAGACGGCCGCGTCTACTCGTGGGGCTCCAACAGCTACGGCGAGGTCGGCGACGGAACCACGACAAACAGGTCCACGGCCGTGCAGATCCTGGCCGGCCGCGGAAAGGCGCTCCGCGTCTACGGCGCCTACAGCAATGCCGGTGTCGTCATGGAGGACGGCAGTGCGTGGGTCTGGGGTCGCAATCAATACGGCGCCAACGGCAATGGGCTCAACTCGACCTCGGCGGGAGCACCGCTTCAGCACTCCTTCGGTGCGGCTGTCACCGCTCTCAGCGTGGGCGCGAGCACGATGGTCGCGCTGCTCGCCGATGGGACGATGATGGGCTGGGGCAGGAACGCAGCGGGTCAGACCGGTACGGGAGTGTCAGGAAACCCTGTCCTCCGTCCCGCGAAGGTCGTCGGGCTGCCGGGGCCGGTGTCCCACGTCGCGGCGACGGGATACTCCGTGATGGTGACCGTCCCGCAGAGCACCTGAACACGCTCCGATTCGCCGTGACGGCCCTGGATGTCGTCATCGATGTCGTCATCGACCGGAGCGCGGCACCGGACACCGATCTCACCGACCTGGTGGAATCGTGGTCCTGGTGCCGTGCTCCGCGCGGCACGTCCCCGGCGGCGGTTCTTGTGGCCGAGCTCGACCCGCGCGCACCACAGCCGGCGATGCCCGACTGGTCGCTCCTGGCACGTCAGCGTTTCGTCATCGCGGCGCGAACGGTCCCGGAGCTGTCCGAGCTCCTCTCCTCCGCCGTCACCCGCATCGCAATCGAACGCCGATCCGATGCGTTCACGCTCCTTCACGCTGCAGGGCTATCACATCCGACCTCGGGCGCGGTGGCCGCCCTCGTCGGACCATCTGGTGCCGGCAAGTCGACCGCGGCGCAGGTCCTGGGCCGCACGCTCGGCTACCTCTCCGACGAGGTCGTCGCCGTCGGACGAAGTCGCCGCGTGCTCCCGTTCGCCAAGCCGATCTCCATCGTCGATCATGGTCGTCCCTGGAAACGGCAGGCGCATCCCGACGCGCTCGGCATGACCCGGCACCGAGGCGAGCTGCGACTGCGCCGGCTTGTCGTCCTCGACCGCCACCGTGAGCACTCCGGGGCGCCGGAAGCGTGGCCGCTGGATGTCCACACGGCCGCAGAGTCGATCGTCCCGAACGTCAGCTCCTTCGGGCGTTCGACCCGGTCGCTCGCCGCCCTGACTGCCCTGATGACAGAATGCGGGGGTGTCATCCGCGTCCGCTATCGCGACGCCGAGGACCTTCCACCGTTGATGCTCCGACTGCTCGACGACGCGGCGCTGGTGCAAAGCGTCGCTCGCGCTCGCGTTGACGACGAGGTCTGGATCGGCGAGACCTGCTATCTGCAGCTCGGGCTGGAGCTTGTGGCTCTCGCAGGGGTGGGAGCACTCGTATGGCGCATGCTCGAGGCTCCCTGTCCCGAGCGCATTCTCGCGGAGGGCGTCGTCGCGGAGCTGGCCTCTGTTTCCGGCAACGTCAGTGACCTCGCCCACGTCGAACGCGTCATCGGGCAGTTGGTGGAGCGGGGGGTTCTTGTGAAGGGAGTGTTCCCCGATCGCGTCACAGCGCCGATGACCGCATGACGGCGCGCACGCTCAGCGGCGCGAGAGGACCGTCTACGACACTAGGGAAGCTGCGTCGTCAGCACGCAACGGTGGTCGGCTCAGCGGTCGGCTCAGTGGCGTCGGCCACATCCCCACACCCTCGAGCTCGGTCGGCGGGTTCTCTGGCGTCAGGCGGACTCCCGGACGACGACGCGCGAGCCCCAGGCGGGCTCGGGGAGGGGGTGACCAAGGAGACGCTCGACGCCGACTGAGCGGTGGCTCGAACGGACGGACGAGGGCGTGCCAGCTCTCGACCACCTCTCGGAGTTGAGCGACGAGGTCATCCCGCTCGAGAAGGGCGACTTCCTGCTCGCCAGGCTCAGTCGTGCACAGCTGCGACTGTTCCGGCTCCGCCGTCGACCGTGACGATTTGTCCGCTGTGAAGCCGTGTCGTTGCGTCACCGGTGCCGACGACGGCGGGGATGCCGTATTCGCGGGCGATGAGGGATGCGTGGGCAGCGAGGGTGCCGCCGTCGGTGACGATTGCAGCCGCTCGGGAGAAGAGAGGGGTCCAAGCGGGGGCGGTGGCCTTGGCCACGAGGATGTCTCCCGGTTGGAAGTCATCGAAGTCGTCGAGCCCGGAGACGATCCGGACTGGGCCAGTGGCTCGTCCGCCGCTGGCGGGATGTCCGACAATCGCGGTTTCGGGCACGGCGGAGTCGCTCCTGGCTCGGCTCACCGCACGTGCGATCGGATCTCCAATCAGGCGCGGCGGGGTGCCCAGTGTGAGGGGAGCGTTCAGGTGGCGTTGCGACTCCCACCTGGTGCGGCGGTGGTGGGCGTGGTCGCGGTGATCGGCGGTCGGGTCGCGAAGCTCGTCGAGCTCGAGGAAATAGACGTCTTCTGGGCTCTCGATCGCGTGAGCATGCGCGAGTTCGCGACCCAGGCGCTGCGCGCATCGGCGTAGCAAGGGCCATCCGAGTGTGAGGTCGCGGGTCTGTTGCTCCCGGAGGATCGCATATCGCTGGGCGACCTCGAGGAGTGCGTCGAAGTCGACTCGGAGGCGGGGTTGGTCGTCGAGCACCCGTCGGGCAGCGGCTTCGACCGCGGTTCGGGTCTCTGTAAGCGCGTCGAATCGTGTGCGATCTCCGGTCGTTCTCGGCAAAGGTGGAGGCTGATCCATCAAGCGTTCGCCCGCCGTCGGAAAATACCAGTCCAGGGAGTAGACCGCGTGAGCGGGAGGGGCGCTGTCAATGCGGGTGAGCCCGCGCAGAAGCACTTGCGCGCCCGCTTCACCGGCCGCAGTCCCGCTCAGTCGTGATGCCAGGTGGGCTGCCCA
Source organism: Leifsonia sp. McL0607 (assembly GCF_049993355.1). Classification (GTDB taxonomy): domain Bacteria; phylum Actinomycetota; class Actinomycetes; order Actinomycetales; family Microbacteriaceae; genus Leifsonia. The sequence continues at coordinate 2,209,361 of NZ_CP188253.1, forward strand.
GAACTTGCTGAGCGCGCCTTCCATCTTCCAAGCAGACCCCCCGACGACCGCGAGCGACCAGAGATACTGGCCTGCGATCGAACAGATGCGATCGACGAGTCTCTCAGCGTCGGTCGTCGTCATGGGTGCTTCTGCCGATTCCACGAACGTCCGATATGCCGGGAGGATCTGCTCGCGCCATTCGATCTCCATGTTGTGCAGCACAGCGTGGTCCGCCGCAGGAGGGTTGCTCGAGACGCGAGCGAGCACGTTGTAGAGAAACCACGGTCCCTGCCCGCGGCTGTCGACCAGCACGCGCCAGAGCGTTCGCGGTGATGGCGTCGGGGTCGCGTTGTAGTACCAGCCGTTCACGGTGGCATAGCGGAACGGTACTCGCACGCGCGCTGAGGCCCACATTCCGTCGAGGTAGCCGGCTTCGAGGCGCGGGACGATCCATTGGGCGAACAGCGGAGTCATCGCTTCGGGAAGCCATTCTCCGATGCGGAAGTTCCTGGACCAGAGGCCTGGGCCCGGGGGTGTCCAGTCGACAGGTTCGGGGAGTGCTGTCATCGGCCGGGCTTGGATGAGGAACAGATCGCGCTCGCTGTCGATGGCCCACTCGATGTCTTGTGGCGAGCCGAAAACCACCTCCATCTGATGCGCGAGCTCTGCCACTGAAATCGCTTCGGCGGGTGCGAGGACATCGTGGTTCTGTTCGCGGTGTGCCGTTTCACCCTTCACGACCCAGTGCTCGCCGGTCGCTTCGCCGGAGACCAGGGGTTCAGCGAGGCCGTGCACCGCGCTGATGACTGCCTCAGCCCGGGTTCCCGTCAATGGATTCGCAGAGAATGCGACTCCCGCTGCGATCGGTGCGACCATGCTTTGAACGAGAACCGCCATGTGCGATTGTGACGCACTGGATCGTCGCGATTCGTAGGCGGCAATGCGCTCAGTCCGCGACGAGGCGAAGATGCTCCGAATCGCCTTCGGGAGGTCGGCCAGCTCCACGTTGAGCCGTGTCTCGTACAGGCCGGCATAAGACGCGTCGGCGAGGTCTTCGGCCGACGCGGATGAGCGCACGGCGAACCGGTCGGTTGCGAGGCGGGCAGCGGCTGCAGCGACAACCTCATCGAACTGCTCTCCCAGTGCCGCAATGGCCGTGTCGGTGACGACGAAGCCGGGCGGAACCCGGAAGCCGGCGGACGCGGCTGTCGCGAGGTTGGCCGCCTTGCTTCCCCACAGCGCCCGGTGAGTCGTGGAGTCCGACAGTTCGGGAAGCGTTCGTGATACGTCCATGGGAACCCCGCCAATAGGTAGCAACACTACATGTAGTGCTGCTACTATAAGTCTCAGTGGGGCGAAAAGCCAGACGTGCTTCGGCGCCCCATCGCTGTGGCGGAAGTGGTGGTTGTCGTGAGATCAGAAGCTCTGAAGGGGCATCTGGATGGGCTCCTCCTCGCTGTGCTCGAGGGCGGTCCACGGCACGGGTACGCCATCATCGAGGCCTTGCGCGCGGGCAGCGGAGGTACCTTCGACTTGCCGACAGGCACGGTCTATCCGGCACTCCATCGACTCGAACGTGCCGGCCTTGTCGGCAGCCACTGGCACGTCATCGGCGGCCGGCGGCGACGCGAATACGAACTCACCTCATCGGGTCGGCGGGCTCTCAACGACGAACGTGCCAGCTGGGCCGAGTTCGCGGGGGCCGTCACGGCTCTGCTCCGAGGGAGTCAGTGGCCGGAGGCCGCGTCGTGAGCCGGATTCCTGACGCCCGATTAGGACTGCCCCAGCCGAACGACGCCATCGAGGACTACATGGCAGAGCTGAACTCCTACCTCCGTGGACCCGCTCGGCTCAGGGCGCGAGTGGCCGAGGAGATCGCCGTCGACCTCGAATCCGCAGTGCGAGAGTTCAGGAGGCACGGCCTGGGTGCACCCGAAGCCGCGAGGGCAGCTGTGGCCGAGTTGGGGTCGGCGAAGTCGGTTGCGGCAGGGTTTGTCGACGAGCTCGCCATCGCCGAAGCCCGCGCAGTGCTGCGGTGGCTCCTCGCCACCGGGCCGTTGGTGGGCCTCTGGTGGTTGCTGTTGCTGGCGCCAGCCGGATGGGTGTCGCACCCTGGTGAACTGCTGACCGCGATCCCCATCCTGCCCGTCGTGGCCATCGCCGTCGCAGCCGGGCTTCTGGTTCTCGCTACGACAGGATCGCTGATTCGGTGGCTTCCCGAGACGTCATCCCGACGCGCCGTCTCTGCGGCGGTCCTGGTCGGCCTCGTCTGCATCGCCGGCGACCTGCTCGTGCTCACCACCCTGACCGTTCGACTCGCAACGGGATCGGGCAGCTCGTTCACAGCCGGCCTCGTCGTCGTGGCGGTCACCGCAAGCCTGATTCGTCTGCCGTCGGCGATCTGGGCGACGTCGCGCTGCCTTCGTACGCGACATCTCCTCAGTACGCCCTTGGTCCTGACGCGCTGAGTTGCACGAGGCGGATCCATCCGCGGCGGCGCGTTCACTACCGCACACCCAGAAGAGTCGCTCTTCGCCGATCGATTCAGAGCTTGAAGAATTGGCGGAGAATGGGGGATTCGAACCCCCGAGGGCTTGCACCCAACACGCTTTCCAAGCGTGCGCCATAGGCCACTAGGCGAATTCTCCTGGGTTGCCACCCCCTTGCGGGCGACGGCTCACAATATCTTAGCGGACGCCGGAGGTCCCGTCGTGCACGGCCTCCCAGCGGGAGCCGCTACACTGGTTGGCGGCTCCCCACGTGGCGCCATCCAGGCCAACTCCCCCAGGGCGGAAACGCAGCAAGGGTAACCAGGCTCTGGCGGGTGCGTGGGGGGTCTTTTTTCGTGTTCAGGTTCCCGTTCAGGGCGCCGCGTAGAGTGTCAGCACAGCAGCTGTCCAACACCCTCCATACTGTTCTCCGCTTTGTAGAATGACACTCCGACGAGTCGAGGTGCGCGAATGACCGAGCAGGTATCCGTCGAGCACGGGATCGCCGAACTGGCGTCCGAAGCGTATGTCGTCGGCTTCCCGCTCGTGTTAGACCTGGACCAGGTCGAGAGGTTCACCCGGGAGGGACTGGGCGCGGTGCCGGCGACGCCGTTCAACGTGTTCGGGCACGCGCGCACCCTCGCCGGCCCGGAGACCGAGTTCGTGTCGATCAACAACGACACGGTGTACTCCGTCGCGCAGCTCGACCTGAGCGTCGGGCCGATCCTGCTCGACGTCCCCGCAGTCGGCGACCGGTACTACGTGCTGCAGTTCGTCGACGCCTGGACCGACAACTTCGCCTACGTCGGCACGCGCGCCACCGGCTCGGAGGCGGGCTCGTTCCTGCTCGTGCCTCCGTGGTGGGAGGGCGACGGGAGTGACGGGAGCGACGAGAGCGACGAGAGCGGTGTTCCGGAGGGCGCGACCGTCATCCGGTTCCCGACCCGCATCGGCACGATCGTCGGCCGCTGGGCGGTCGCGGGCGAGGACGACCTCCCCGCCGTACACGCCCTCCAGGATGCGCTGACGCTGACCCAGACCCGCGAGTCGTTCGCCCCGCCCGCCGGCGTCCCGTCGGTCGAGCCGGGGCCGAGAGAGGCGCTCACCTTCTTCGAACGGATGCGGGTGTGGTCGCAGGAGTTCCCGCCGGCCGAGCACGACGGGCGAACGCTCGCGACGTACGAGCCGATCGGGCTCACCGGCCCGACGCCGGTCGCCGAACTGTCCGAGGAGGTCCGCGAGGCGCTGGAGGAGGGCTACGCCGTCGGCAAGCAGGCGCTGGAGTCCGCCCTGCACACCGCGATCCCGCTGGTCGACGGCTGGCAGGTCGACCTCCACGTCTTCGACTACAACATCGACTTCTTCGAGGTGGGAGCTCTCGACAGCCCCGCTTGGCAGCTGGCCGACCCCGCGACCCGCTACGCGCACCGTGCCGCCGCGGCGCTCGGCGGGCTCTGGGGCAACCACGGGTACGAGGCCGCCTACTTCCCGACCTACGTGGACGCCGATGGGGAGGCGCTCAGCGGGGAGAACGAATACCGTCTCCGCCTGCATCCCACCCCGCCGGTGGGCGCCTTCTGGTCGATCACGATGTACGACCTCCCGCACTACTACCTGGTCGACAACCCGATCGGGCGCTACTCGCTGGGCGACCGCACGCCGGGGATCGTGTACGACGACGACGGCGGACTGACCATCACGATGAGCGCCGCCCGCCCGGCCGATGCGAAGGCCGCGGCCAACTGGCTTCCCGCACCGCGTGGCCCGTTCCGGCCGCTGCTGCGGCTGTACGCGCCGGGGCCCTCCGTGCTCGACGGCAGCTATCGGATCTCGCCCATCGAGAGAGTGCCCGACGAGAGGGCCCCGGGCCCCGAGGACGATTACACACCGCCGACCGACGAGGAGACCCGCTGACCGTGGCCCGTTCGCTCTACATCACCTCCGCGGAGGGGCACACCGGCAAGTCGACCGTCGCCCTCGGCGTGCTCGAGTCACTGCGGCACTCCGTCGGCCGCGTCGCCGTGTTCCGGCCGATCGCCCGCTCGGCGGTGGAACGCGACTACGTGCTGGAACTGCTGCTCGACCGGGTGAGCGCCGACTTCACCTACGAGCAGGCCATCGGTGTCACGTACGATGACGTCCACGCCGACGCCGACGCCGCCCTCGGCGAGATCGTCCGGCGGTTCCGGGCGGTGGAGGCGCGCAGCGACGCGGTCGTGATCCTCGGCTCCGACTACACCGACGTCGGCAGCCCGACCGAGCTGGGTTACAACGCCCGGATCGCCGCGAATCTCGGCGCACCTGTGCTGCTGGTGCTGGGAGGTCGCATCGGCCAGGGCTTCGGCGAGCGACTCGGCCAGGCCGATCCGCGCTCGCCGGAGGAGCTGCGGCAGCTGGCCGAGCTCGCCCTCGCCGAGCTGCGCCAGGAGCACGCGAGCGTGGTCGCGGTCATCGCGAACCGGGCCGACTCCGAGCAGCTCGACCAGATCGTGCAAGCGGTCGGCGAGGCGGTCGTGGGCGCCGGCCCAGCGGTCGCGTCCGGGCCGGAGCGGCCTCCGGTGTGGGCGATCCCGGAGGACGCCTTCCTGGTCGCGCCCAGCATCCGCTCGATCATGGAGGTCACGGGAGCGACTCTCATCTCGGGCGACGAGGAGCTGCTCGCGCGCGAGGCGCTCGGGGTCGTCGTGGCCGGCATGTCCATGGACAACGTCCTCCCGCGTCTCGTGGAGGGCGCGGTGGTCGTGGTGCCGGGCGACCGCACGGAGGTGCTGCTGGCCGTTCTGATGGCGAACGCGTCCGGCACCTTCCCCTCGATCGCCGGCATCGTGCTCAACGGCGGGTTCGACCTCCCGGAGCCGATCGAGCGCCTGCTCGCCGGGCTGCGGTCGCCGCTGCCGATCATGCGCACCGCCCTCGACACCTACGAGACGGTCGTACGCATCACGCACGCCCGCGGGCGGCTGGCCGCCGACTCGCAGCGCAAGTACGACACCGCGCTGTCGCTCTTCGAGCGCTTCGTCGACGCTGACCGACTGCTGGCGCTGCTCGACGTGTCGCGGCACCAGGTCGTGACGCCGCTCATGTTCGAGTACGACCTCATCGAGCGCGCCCGCGCAGCCGACAAGCACATCGTGCTGCCGGAGGGCGAGGACGACCGCATCCTGCGCGCCGCGGCGACGCTGCTGTCGCGCGGGGTCGTCCGGCTCACGATTCTCGGCGAGCCGTTCGAGGTGCGCTCCCGCGCGATCGAGCTCGGTCTCGACCTCAGCAACGCGGAGGTGCTGAGTCCCTTCGACGACGTGCTGCGGCTGCGCTTCGCGAACGAGTATGCGACGCTGCGCGCCCACAAGGGCATCACCGTCGACCAGGCGGCCGACACCGTCTCCGACGCCTCCTACTTCGGCACGATGATGGTGCACCTGGGCCTCGCCGACGGGATGGTCTCGGGGGCGGCGCACACGACAGCGCACACCGTCCGGCCGGCGTTCGAGATCATCAAGACGCGTCCTGGCGTGTCCGTTGTCTCGAGCGTGTTCCTGATGGCGCTGGCAGACCGGGTGCTCGTCTACGGCGACTGCGCGGTCGTCCCCGACCCGACGGCCGAGCAGCTGGCCGACATCGCCGTCTCGTCCGCGCGGACGGCCGAGCAGTTCGGGATCGAGCCGCGTGTGGCGATGCTGTCGTACTCGACGGGCGACTCGGGAGCGGGAGCGGACGTCGACAAGGTGCGCACGGCGACAGAGCTGGTGCGCGAGCGCGAGCCACAGCTCGCCGTGGCCGGCCCGATCCAGTACGACGCGGCTGCCGATGTCGCCGTCGGCGCCGCCAAGATGCCGGGCTCGGAGGTCGCCGGCCGGGCGACGGTGTTCATCTTCCCCGACCTCAACACCGGCAACAACACCTACAAGGCGGTGCAGCGCAGCGCCGGCGCCGTCGCGATCGGACCGGTGCTGCAGGGCCTCCGCAAACCGATCAACGACCTGTCGCGCGGCGCGACGGTCGACGACATCGTCGACACTGTCGCGATCACGGCGATTCAGGCGGCGCTCTCATGAGCGCGGTGCTCGTGGTCAACAGCGGCTCGTCGTCGCTCAAGTACCAGCTGATCGACGCCGGGAGTGAGGAGGCGCTGGCCTCCGGGCTGTTCGAGCGCATCGGCGAGCCCTCCGGGCGCATCCGCCACACGGGGCCGCGCGGCAGGTGGGAGACCACGCTCGCCATCCCGGACCACACGGCGGCGTTCAGGGTGATGCTCGAGGCGTTCGAAGCGGAGGGTCCGAGCCTCGACGAGAACCCGCTCGCCGCGGTCGGGCACCGCGTGGTGCACGGCGGCAAGCGCTTCTTCGAGCCGACGATCGTGACCCCGCTGGTCGAGATCAACATCGCCGACCTCGCCGACCTCGCGCCGCTGCACAACCCCGCCAACCTGCAGGGCATCCGGGCGGCGAAGGAGGCCTTCCCCGACGTCCAGCACGTCGCCGTCTTCGACACGGCCTTCCATCAGACCCTCGCGCCAGAGGCGTACACGTACGCGATCGATGCGGCACTCGCCGACAAGCACCGGGTGCGCCGCTACGGCTTCCACGGCACGTCCCACAAGTACGTGTCCGGCGCGGCAGCCGAGTTCCTCGGCCGTCCGCTCGGCGAGCTGAAGCAGATCATCCTCCACCTCGGCAATGGCGCGTCCGCGTGCGCGGTCGACGGCGGCCGGTCGGTCGACACCTCGATGGGCATGACACCGCTCGAAGGACTCGTGATGGGCACCCGCTCCGGCGATCTCGACCCGGCGGTGCTCGTGCACCTGGCGCGCCGCGCGGGCCTCGGGATCGACGACCTCGACGAGCTGCTCAACCGGCGCAGCGGGCTGCTCGGGCTCTCCGGGCACGGCGACATGCGCGACGTCCGGCACGCCGCGGAGTCGGGGGACGCCGCCGCACGCCTGGCGCTCGACACGACCGTGCACCGGCTCAAGCACTACATCGGCGCCTACACGGCACTGCTCGGCGGCCTCGACGTGCTGACCTTCACCGCCGGCATCGGCGAGAACGACTGGAGGCTGCGCGCTGAGGTGTGCAGGGGCCTGGAGGCGCTGGGCATCCGGCTCGACCCCGGGCGCAACGCCGCCGGCTCGAGCGACGCCAGACGCATCTGCGCCGACGACTCCCGCGTGACCGTGCTCGTCGTGCCCACCGACGAGGAGCTCGAGATCGCCCGCCAGTGCCTGCAGGCGGTCGGCGCGGGCTGAGCGGGCAGGTGCGGCATGGCGCGGCGCGGCGAAGAGGCCGGGCGGGTCGGACGGACCACCCGGGTGGCGGCGCTGCGCGCCGCGGTGGCGACGGCCGTCGTCGCGGGTCTCGCCCTGGCAGCTGCGCTGAGCGGATGCGCGACCGTCGAAGGCCAGGTCGGGCCTCGATTCGTCACGCCGCCGTTGATCCGGTTCAGCTCGGTGCTCTGGCCGGTACCGCTCCAGCTGGTCGGGGCGCAGCCCGGCACCCGGCTGCGGATCACGGCCTCCCTCACCTCGGCGCGTGGCACGTGGACGTCGGGCGCCACCTACGACGTCGGCGGCGACGGGACGATCGATTTCGCACGTGACCGCCCGCAGCTCGCCCCGTTCGTGCAGCCGGACTCCGCCGGGTTGTTCTGGTCGCTGCGGGGTCCGTCGCTCGGCCCGGCCGACCTCGCCCAGCAGTGGATGCGCGACACCAGCCCGGTGACGTTGACCGCGGCCGACGGGAATCGTGTGGTCGCGCGCCGCACGTTCCGGCTTCAGGGGCTCGCCGCGACCTCCCGGGCCGACACCGTCTACACGCACGACCTGGCGCCGGAGAACGTCGGCAGCCAGCCGCCTCCCCACGAGACGCACGAGGACGAGCCGGTCGGCACCTTCTGGAGCGCCGCGTCGATCGAGCGGCCGACCGGGCCTGCGGTGCTGATGTTCGACGATCCGTCTCCCGGGGCGTCGTCGGCGTTCACGGCTCCGGTGCTCTCGCAGTTCGGCGCGTCGGTGTTCGTCATCCCGATCAGCTCGTCGGACGGCGTGCACGTCTCGACCGTGATCGACAGCGGCACGGTCTCGGCGGTACTCGACTGGCTCGATCATCGGACCGGCGTCGACCCCCGGCACATCTTCGTCTACGGAACCGGAGCGGCCGAGCAGCTGGCGGTCTGGGCGGCCACGACGTTCCCGAGGCGGCTGCACGGCCTGTTCGGCGGAGGCGGGGCGTCATCGCTGCTGTGCCTCGCCGGGTCGAGCGCGTCACCCGTCTTCGCGGGGAGCGTCGGATTGCCGTGCGAGCGCGAGCCAGGGCCGGTGACCGCGCCTCCCTCGCTCCAGGAGGTCGCCGGACCCGTCGTCCTGAGCTGCGGCCGCGACGACGTGGTGTTTCCGCGCGCCTGCGGCGACCTCCGTGCGCTCGCGCGCACCCGGACGCCGCGCGCCGGCGACGAGTTGCTCATCCAGGCGCGAGCCGCCCACGCCGTGACGGTTCCGCCTGGGCTCCCGATCGCGCTGCCGATCGGAGGCGATGCCTCCGGAGCCGACGCGCAGTCGACCCAGGGAGCACGCATCGCATTCTGGGACGCCGTGGGACAGCAACTGCTGCGGGCGGTGCTCTCGTGATCGGGAGGGCGCGCTCACGGAGGCGGGCGCGGGCGACGGTCGTCGTGCTCGCGGCGGCTGCGGCGCTCTCCGGCTGCGTGACCGCCCCGGCCGGCGGCGCGCAGATCGTCGTCGCGCGCTTCGGCAACGGGACGGCCGACCCCGTCGTCGTCTCGGTGACCGGTCTGCGGCCGGGGCAGGACGTCGTCCTCACCGCCACGGCGTCGACCCTGGCAGGGGAGTGGCATTCGCGAGCGCTGTACGCGGTTCCCCCGACCGGCATGGTCGACACGTCCTCCCAGCAGCCGATCACCGCGCCCTACGTGCGCCCCGACGCCGGAGCGCTGCTCTGGAGCATGAGCGGTCCTCCCGTGAGTCAGACCCAACTGGAGCGCGCGTGGGCCGAGGGTCCCGTGCGCATCGCGCTGACCGCCCAGCAGCAGGGGGTGCAGGTGGCGACGACGCATGTGCAGCGCTTGCCGCTCGCGGCGCAGAGCGCCGAGCGCGACGTGAGCGTCGCCGATCTGACGCGGGGTGACGGGGCAGCGGGCGACGCCGTTCCGCCCGCGAACGGGCCGGGCCTCCGGGTGGGCACCCTCTACACGCCGCTGCCGACGCTCGTCCATCCGCGCCCGGGCGTGCTGCTGATCGATGGCGACGACGGCGCAGCGGCCGGCGCTTTCGCCGCGCGCAGGATCGCGGCCATCGGCTTCCCCGTGCTGACGTTGCCGGCTTTCGGCCCCGAGGGTCAGCTCCCGGGGTCGGCCGCGCTTTCGGTGCAGACCTTCGACGCCGCCCGCGCCTGGTTGGCCCGGCGTCCCGGGGTGGATCCCGACCGCATCGTCGTCTACGGCACAGGCCCTGCGGCACCGCTCGCACTCTGGTTCGCGACGAACGAGCCTGCCCTGGTGTACGGCGCGATCGCCGCCAGCGGCCCCACCGCCGAGCTGTGCGCGTCAGCGGCGGGCGCGCCGTCGCTGCTCGACGAAGGACGGCCCGTCCCGTGCGCCGACCCGGACCGGGCGATCGCCGACACGCCGATTCTGGCGCTCGATCGCATCCCCGGGCCTCTGCTGCTCGCCTGCGGCACCGCCGACGAACTGCTGCCGAGCGCGTGCGATTGGATCAGTGCGGGCGCCGCGGCACGCGGGTCCCGCGCTGCGGGCGACACGTTCTTCGCCGACGGCTCGGCGGACGAGCTGAGCGCGCCTCCGCTGATTCCCGTCGGTCTGAGCGACCTGCCTCCCCAGACCGCGCAGGCAACCGAGGACGCCCGCGTGGCATTCTGGTCGCGGGTGACCGCCCTGCTGGAGGGAGCGATCGGGCCATGAACACTGCGCGGGTCCGCACTGTGCGTCGCCGCATGCTCGCGGCGCTGGCCGGCGTCGCGTTCGCGGCGGTCGCGCTGGCGGGCTGCGGCGCGCAGCCCGGCGCAGCGGGCCCGCGCTTCCAGCTCAGCGCGAACCCCAGCCCGGTCTGGCGGCCGGTCGGCATCCGGATCGTGTCCCTGCCTCCTGGACAGCAGGTCACCATTCACGCAGCGCTGCGCCCCAGCGGCCTCTGGACCTCGCAGGCCGTCTACGCGGTGCCGGCCGACGGCGTGGTCGACCTGGCCAGGGACGCCCCGCTGGAGGCCCCGTTCACCGGGGCCGACGGGATGGGGCTGTTCTGGACCATGCGGAGCGCGACGGGCGAGGCGCCCGCCTCCGACGTCACGTGGGGCGGCTCCGACGTCGCCTGGGGCGGCGCGTCGTACTCCGTCGACCTCCAAGCCTCGGTCGGTGGCCGACCGGTCGCCGAGACGCGCGTGCAGCGCACCGGCCTCAGCGTGGCGGCGCCCGCACGTGCCGTCTTCGACGACGGGATCACGGGCGACTACTTCCAGTCCACCAGCTCGGCGGAGGGCGTACGGCCGGGCATCATCGTCTTCGACGGCACCGACCCTGGCGAGCAGACCGGGGTGCTCACCTCGGCGACGCTGGCGGCGCTCGGCTTCCCGACCCTCGACCTATCGACCTACGGTTCGGCCGGGCAGCTCGACCCGCTCCGCAGCCTCCCTGCCGAGCGGTTCCTCTCCGCGTTGAGCTGGCTGCGGTCGCAGCCCGGCGTGGACGACCAGCGCATCTTCACGTTCGGCACGTCGCGCGGCGCGCAGCTCGCGCTCTGGGCGGCCGCCGCGTATCCCGGGACGGTGTACGGGGCGATCGCGCCGGGAGGCACGACCGGTCTGATCTGCCCGTCCCCTGTGCCCAGCCCCGCGGTGACGGTCGACGGAGCCTGGGTGCCCTGCACGACGGGCACGCACGATCCTGCGCCTGCGGCCGTGCTCGACATCGAGCGCATCCCTGGGCCGGTGGTGCTCGGCTGCGCCGGACGCGACGAGGAGCTCGCCAACGGGTGCGCGTGGCTCGACGCCGCGGCGCGCAAGCGTCCGCAGCGCGAGGGTGACGCCTACCTGCGCGCGCCGGACGCGACGCACCTGTTCTACCTGCCGCCCTACACACCGCTGCTGCTGCCGAAGGCGCCGGCCGCGCAGCCCACCGAGCGGGCCAGGGAGGCCCTGTGGGCGGACATCCTCACCGCGCTCACGGCGCCGTCATCGGTCCCGGGACGCTGAGGCCGAATGTCGGCGGCGGCAAGTAGCATGTGTGAGTGGTAACCGCTCTGTATCGCCGCTATCGGCCCGACACCTTCGCCGAGATGATCGGCCAGTCGCAGGTGACGGAGCCGCTGATGACGGCGCTGCGCACCAACCGGGTCAACCACGCGTACCTGTTCTCCGGCCCGCGCGGCTGCGGCAAGACCACGTCGGCGCGCATCCTGGCCCGCTGCCTCAACTGCGCGGAGGGCCCGACCGACACCCCGTGCGGAAAGTGCGCGAGCTGCGTCGAGCTCAGCCGCGACGGAGCCGGGTCCCTCGACGTCGTCGAGATCGACGCCGCCAGCCATAACGGCGTCGACGACGCGCGTGACATCCGCGAGCGGGCGATCTTCGCCCCGGCCCGCGACCGCTACAAGATCTTCATCCTCGACGAGGCGCACATGGTCACCCCGCAGGGCTTCAACGCCCTGCTGAAGATCGTGGAGGAGCCGCCGGAACACGTGAAGTTCATCTTCGCGACCACCGAGCCCGAGAAGGTCATCGGCACCATCCGCTCGCGCACCCACCACTACCCGTTCCGGCTGGTGCCGCCCGCCCAGATGCTGGAGTACGTCCAGGGGCTCTGCGACAGCGAGGGCATGACCGTCGCGCCGGGCGTCCTGCCGCTCGTCGTGCGCGCGGGAGGCGGTTCGCCCCGCGACACGCTCTCGCTCCTCGACCAGCTGATGGCCGGGTCCGAGGGCAGCTCGATCGAGTACGAGCGGGCTGTCGCGCTTCTCGGCTATACTCACGCCGCCCTCCTCGACGAGGTCATCGACGCCATCGCCGCGCGCGACGCCGCCGGTGCGTTCGCCGCGGTCGACCGCGTCATCCAGACCGGGCAAGACCCGCGCCGGTTCGTCGACGACCTCCTGGAGCGGCTGCGCGACCTCATCGTGGTCGCCGCGACGAGTGTCGAAGGCGCCGCCGCCGTGCTGCGCGGCGTTCCTCAAGACGAGCTCGATCGCATGGGCGTGCAGGCGATGAAGTTCGGCGCCGCCGAACTCAGCCGCTCGGCCGACATTGTCAACGCAGCGCTCACCGAGATGACCGGGGCGACCTCACCCCGCCTGCATCTCGAGCTGATGATCGCGCGTGTGCTGGTGCCGTCGAGCGACGACACCGAGCGCGGTGCGCTCGCCCGCGTCGAGCGCCTCGAGCGCCGAATCGGCGTCAGCGATGCGAGCGGTCCCGACATGGTGCGTGCGGAGCAGCGGGCCGTGGCTCCCGCTCGAGCGGCAGCGCCTGCGCCGGCTGCTGCTGCGCCGGCTGCTGCGCCGGCTGCGCCTGCACCGTCCGCTCCTGCACCGTCCGCTGCCGCTCCTTCCGCTCCTGCCGCTCCTTCCGCTCCTGCCGCTCCTGCCGAGTCGACAGCTCCCGCGGCAGCCGCATCGGAGGCTCCGGCATCCGAACCCGCCGCACCCGCCGCGAAGGCGCCGGAGCGCGCTGTGCCTCCCATTGCCGCCCCGGCCGACACGCCGACTCCTGCCGGCTCCATTACGGTCGCTCCCGCAGCGCCGGCTCCCGCAGCGCCGGCTCCCGTCGGTGCGGTGACCACACAGCAGGTCAAGGACTCGTGGCCGCAGATCCTCGACGCGGTCCAGCGTGCGAAGCGCAGCGCGTGGATGGTCGTGTTCACGGCCCAGGTGCGTTCGCTGAAGGACGACGTGCTCACCCTGTCGTTCCCGAGCGACAACGACGTGCAGAGCTTCCGCCAGCCGCAGACTCCGGGCGGCCAGGGCGTGAGCGAGTATCTGCGCCAGGCGATCATCGACATCCTGGGCATCCGGGTCAAGTTCATCGCGCGCGCCGACGGCGCCCCCTCCGGCGGTGGGACGTCCCGTCCGAGCGCCGGCGCGCCGTCCGCTCCGGAGGCTCCGACCTGGCCGGGCGCCGGCAGCGACGCGAGCGGCGGTTCCGCGCCCGCGCGTCCCGTGTCGTCATCCGCCGCTCCTGCAGCTCCTGCTTCGTCGTCCGTTCCGTCATCGGCCGCGGCTTCCGCGCCGTCGGCCGCGGTCACCGAGTGGGCGACGGTCGTCATCCCGGCGTCGGCTCCCGCCGCCGTGGCCACGCTGGAACGACCGCCGGCAGACACCGGACTCCCCGCTGTTCCGGCCGTCTCGCCCTCCCCCTCGTCGCCATCCCCGGCCGTGGACGACGTGCCGCCGGACGACCTGGAGGCTCCGGAAGAGATCGAACCGCCGTACGAGACCGAGGTCCCCGATGAGCCGGAAGGTGACTGGGCTGCCGCCCCCGCTCCCGCCCCCGCCCCCGCGCCGGGCGTCGTGCCGGCGGCGCAGGCTCCTGCCTCTGCGCGCACACCCGCATCCGGCAGTCCGGTCACGGAGCGGCCAGCCGCCGAGCGACCGACCCCTGAGCGCCCAGCCGCCGAGCGCCCTGCGCCCGACGGCCCCGCGCCGGAGCGCTCCGCCCCGGCCGCCGGGTCGCGCACGCCGACGTTCCAGGCGCCCCAGCGTTATGGCGAAGCCGTCGTCCGCGAGATCCTCGGGGCGACGCTCCTCGAGGAGCAGCCCGCACCTCCCTCGCCGGGGATGAGGTAGCGGCGTGTACGAGGGCATCGTCCAAGAGCTGATCGACGAGCTGGGCCGCCTTCCCGGCATCGGTCCGAAGTCGGCGCAGCGCATCGCGTTCCACATCCTGCAGACCGAGAGCTTCGACGTCACGCGCCTGGCCGAGGTGCTGCTCGAGGTGCGCGACAAGGTGCGGTTCTGCGAGATCTGCGGCAACGTCTCTGAACAGGTGACCTGCTCGATCTGTCGCGACCCGCGCCGCTCGCCCGAGCTGATCTGCGTGGTCGAAGAGGCGAAAGACGTCGTAGCCATCGAGCGCACCCGCGAGTTCCGCGGCCTTTACCATGTGCTCGGCGGCGCGATCAGCCCGATCGATGGCATCGGCCCCGACGACCTCCGCATCCGCCAGCTCATGCGGCGTCTCGCCGACGGCACGGTGCGGGAGGTCATCATCGCGACCGACCCCAACCTCGAAGGGGAGGCGACGGCCACCTACCTCAGTCGGCTGCTGACCACGCTCGACATCCGGGTCACGCGTCTCGCTTCCGGCCTCCCCGTGGGCGGCGACCTCGAGTACGCCGACGAGGTCACGCTCGGCCGCGCTTTCGAGGGTCGCCGCCAGGTCTCTTGACCTCCATCCTCGACCCTGCGTTTCGTCGGGGGTCGAGGACAGCCCGGCCGGTCAGCCGAGCTCGGTCCAGCTCTGGGCGGTGGTGCCGAGTCAGAGAGAGACCGTGAGGCCGGAGACCGGGGCTCCGCTTCCGAACGCGCCGACGCACTGTCCGGTTCCGACGTTCTTGTACGCCTTGGTGCTGCTGACGTACTCCCACTTCTGACGGGCGGAACTGTCGCAGGCCGCCGACCCCACGGAGGAGTCGGCTCGGGCAGTCATATCACAGGTGTTTCTCGGACTTCGGCCCGCGTCGTCACATGGCCGATCGGGCATATCCCCGGCTTGTAGAATGATCACTCCCGTGAGTTCTGGAGAGCCTGTGGCCCTGATCGTTCAGAAATTCGGCGGCTCGTCCGTCGCGAATGCCGAGAGCATCAAGCGCGTCGCCAAGCGCATCGTCGAGACGCGCAAGGCGGGCAACGAGGTCGTCGTGGCCGTCTCGGCGATGGGAGACACGACCGACGAGCTCGTCGACCTCGCGCACGAGGTCACGCCGATCCCGGCGCCGCGTGAGCTCGACATGCTGCTCACCGCGGGGGAGCGCATCTCGATGGCGCTCCTCGCCATGTCGATCAAGAGCATGGGATACGACGCGCGCTCGTTCACGGGCAGCCAAGCAGGCATGATCACCGACGCCCAGCACGGCGCCGCGCGCATTGTCGACGTCACCCCCGGGCGCATTCAAGACGCCCTCGACGAGGGCGCGATCGCCATCGTCGCCGGCTTCCAGGGCTTCAATCGCGACACCCGCGACATCACCACGCTGGGTCGCGGCGGCTCCGACACCACCGCCGTCGCCCTCGCCGCCGCCCTCGGGGCCGAGGTCTGCGAAATCTACACCGACGTCGACGGCGTGTTCACCTCCGACCCCCGGCAGGTGCCGCTCGCCCGCAAGATCGACCGGATCACCAGCGAGGAGATGCTGGAGCTCGCCGCAGCCGGTGCCAAGGTGCTGCACATCCGGGCGGTGGAGTACGCCCGTCGTCACAATGTGACTCTGCACGTGCGCTCCTCGTTCTCGAACAAAGAGGGCACTTATGTCCTCAACGAAGCAGCGGCGGCCGAGGCCGCCAAGAAGGATGGAACCGTGGAAGAGCCGATCATCTCCGGAGTGGCCACCGATCTGAGTGAGGCCAAGATCACCGTCGTCGGCGTGCCCGATGTGCCGGGCAAGGCGGCGCAGATCTTCAAGATCGTCGCGAAGGCCAACGCGAACGTCGACATGATCGTGCAGAACGTGTCCGCCGCGGCGACGAGCCTCACCGACATCTCGTTCACCCTCCCCAAGTCGGAGGGCCAGCGCGTGCTCACCGCGCTCACCGCCGAGAAGGACGAGGTCGGCTTCCAGTCGCTGCAGTACGACGACCAGATCGGCAAGCTCGCGCTCGTCGGCGCTGGCATGCGGACCAACACGGGCGTCTCGGCGGCGCTGTTCGAGGCGCTGTTCGAGGCCGGCATCAACATCGAGATGATCTCCACGAGCGAGATCCGCATCTCGGTCGTCACGCGCGCCGACACTGTCGCGGAGGCCGCCCGGGTCGTGCACAGTGCGTTCGGCCTCGACGGCGACGAGAAGGCCGTCGTCTATGCGGGCACCGGCCGCTAGGGCCGCCGGAGGCCGCGCCGTCCGGGAATGGCCACGCACGCCCGCCTGTTCGACACTTCAGACCACGACTCGAAGGATCACACCATGAGCGAGACCATCCCCGGCCTTGACATCGCCGTCGTCGGCGCCACCGGCCAGGTCGGCAGCGTGATGCGCCGCCTCCTGGAGGAGCGCGACTTCCCTGTGAAGAGCATCCGCTACTTCGCGTCCTCGCGCTCGGCCGGCACGACCCTGCCCTTCCGCGGCCGGGAGATCACCGTGGAGGACGTCGCGACCGCCGACATCTCCGGCATCGACATCGCGCTCTTCTCGGCCGGCGCCACCGGCTCCAAGGCGCACGCCCCGCGGTTCGCCGAGGCCGGCGCCATCGTCATCGACAACTCGAGCGGCTGGCGCATGGACCCCGACGTGCCGCTCGTGGTCTCCGAGGTCAACCCGGAGGCGATCGCGGACGCACGCAAGGGCATCATCGCCAACCCGAACTGCACCACGATGGCCGCCATGCCCGTGCTGAAGGTGCTGCACGAGGAAGCCGGCCTCCAGCGGCTCATCGTGAGCACCTACCAGGCCGTCTCGGGATCCGGGCTCGCGGGTGCGGAGGAGCTGGCCGGTCAGGTCCGCGCCGCGGTCGCCGACGAGAACCTCCTGCAGCTCGTCCACGACGGCTCGGCCGTCCCAATGCCGCGCCCGGTCACGTACGTGCGGCCGATCGCGTTCGACGTCATCCCGCTGGCCGGCTCGATCGTCGAAGACGGCCGGAACGAGACCGACGAGGAGAAGAAGCTCCGCAACGAGAGCCGCAAGATCCTCGGCCTCCCCGACCTCTTGGTGAGCGGCACCTGCGTGCGCGTGCCGGTCTTCACCGGGCACTCGCTGTCCATCAACGCCGAGTTCGGTTCCCCGATCACCCCGGAGCGCGCCGCCGAGCTGCTCGCCGACGCGCCGGGCGTCCGTCTCACCGACGTGCCGACGCCGCTGGAGGCCGCGGGACAGGACCCGAGCTATGTCGGCCGCATCCGCTCGGACGAGGGCGCTCCGGAGGGTCGCGGGCTCGCGCTGTTCATCAGCAACGACAACCTCCGCAAGGGCGCCGCGCTCAATGCGGTGCAGATCGCGGAGCTCGTCGCCGAGCGCCTGAGCAGCCGCGTCGCCGGCTGACTCTCGCCGAAGGGCACGCACACGCCCCTAAAATCACGAAATAGGGGCGTTTGCGTGCCCTTCGGCGCCTCAGCTTGCGCGATTTGTCTTGATGTCGAGACAGATTTCGGGCGCTACGACGGAGCCGGAGCGCCCTCACCGTAGGATTGTCGGGTGAGCACTGATCCCATCGACGTCGTCCTGATCGGCGGCGGCATCATGAGCGCGACGCTGGGCTCCCTGATCCAGCGTGTGCAGCCCGACTGGAGCATCCGCATCTACGAGTCGCTGGGCGCCGTCGCTCAAGAGAGCTCCAACCCGTGGAACAACGCAGGTACCGGCCACGCCGCCCTCTGCGAGCTCAACTACATGCCGGAGGCCACCGACGGCTCCGTCGACCCCGCCAAGGCGATCAGCATCAACGAGCAGTTTCAGCTGAGCCGTCAGTACTGGGCGTCCCTCGTCGCCGCCGGGCATCTGCCCGATCCGCGCTCGTTCATCAACGCGACACCGCACATGACCTTCGTGCGCGGCCGTGACAACGTCCGCTACCTCCGCAAGCGCTACGAGGCGCTCAAAGACCAGCCGCTCTTCGAAGGCATAGAGTACTCCGAAGATCCCGCGACGATCGGCGAGTGGACCCCTCTGCTCACCAAGAAGCGCAGCGCCAAGCAGCGCATCGCGGCCACCAGGCAGACCGCGGGCACCGACGTCGACTTCGGCGCACTCACGCGCGCGCTGGTCGACGACCTCGTCGACAACGGAGCCGAGCTCGCGCTCAACCACCGGGTGCGCGGCATCAAGCGCACGTCCGACGGCCTTTGGCGCATCAAGGTGCGCCACGAGGTCGGCCACACGCCGCACGAGGCCATCGCTCGGTTCGTGTTCGTCGGTGCGGGAGGCGGCGCGCTGCACCTGCTGCAGAAGTCGGGCATCCCCGAGATCAAGGGCTTCGGCGGCTTCCCGATCTCCGGGCAGTTCCTGCGCACGTCCGACCCGAAGATCGTCGCCCAGCATCAGGCCAAGGTCTACGGCAAGGCCGCCGTCGGCGCCCCGCCGATGTCGGTGCCCCACCTCGACACCCGTATCGTCGACGGCGAGGCGTCGCTGCTGTTCGGCCCATACGCCGGCTTCAGCCCCAAGTTCCTGAAGAGCGGCAGCTGGTGGGACCTCCCCGGCTCGGTCCGGGCCGGCAACCTGGGGCCGATGCTCGCCGTCGCGCGCGACAACTTCGACCTCATCAAGTATCTGGCCGGCGAGGTGCTGGCCAATCGCGCCAAGAAGATGAAGGCCCTGCAGGAGTTCATGCCCACCGCCAAGTCGGAGGACTGGGAGCTCATCACCGCGGGCCAGCGCGTGCAGGTGATGAAGAAAGACCCCAAGAAGGGCGGCGTGCTGCAGTTCGGCACCGAGGTGATCGCTTCGGCCGACGGCTCCATCGCCGGCCTGCTCGGCGCCTCCCCGGGCGCGTCGACCGCGGTCCCGATCATGATCGACCTGCTTCAGCGCTGCTTCCCCGACCGCTATGCAGGCTGGCTGCCGACGCTCGAGAGGCTGATCCCGACGGTGGGCACGACGCTCAACGATCGCCCGAAGGAGGCCGCGCGCGTGCTCGCGCAGACCGCGGCGGTGCTCGGCCTGGAGGAGCAGCCGGCCTGGCAGGTCGTCCGGGCCTGACCTCCCGTCCTGCAGTCGACCCCTACCGCGCGGTACGGATCGTACTGGACAGTCGCGCCGTCGACCTGTTACAGTCGTCGGCGCTATGAAGTGAGAACCTCCTCTCGTCCCGCGCCCGAGGCGCCGTCGATCGTTGAGCGACCCCTGAGGTCCCGCGCTGCCCGGTCATCCAGTACGTACTGGAATCCGACATCGGGCGCTCCAGCGCGATCGTTGACGGAAGTCCGCCCGGCGGGAACCTGCTCCCGATGGAGCGCCCGGAAGGTGGTTCTCATGCATACCCTCACACTCTCCCCGCTTCGCGCGGACGGCATCTCGGTGCGCTACGGCGACCGGCGCGTGCTCTCCGACGTGTCGCTGACGGTGCCTCCTGGCGCCCGCATCGGTCTGATCGGCGAGAACGGCGTCGGCAAGTCGACACTGCTGCGCGTGCTCGCGGGGGCCGAGGTTCCCGACTCGGGCGTCGTCTCGCGGCCGCGTCGCGTCGGCTTCCTCTGGCAGGAGGTGCGCTTCCGCCCGGAGGACACGCTCGCGTCCCTGATGGAGGGCGCCCTCGCGGAGGTGCGCGCGATCGAGCGCGAGCTGGAGGCCGCGTCGCACGCTCTGGCGGGCGATGATCCAGCCGCGGCGGCGCGCTACGACGAGGCGCTGAGCGCGGCCGAGCGCGCCGAGGTCTGGACGGCGGAGCCGCGTCGCGACGCGCTGCTCGACGGCCTCGGCGTCGGCGGCATCCCGCTGGCCCGACGGCTCTCGGAGGTTTCGGGAGGCCAACGCAGCCGGTTCGCCCTGGCAGCGCTGCTGCTCGGGCGCCCTGATGTGCTGTTGCTGGACGAGCCGACCAACCACCTCGACGACGCTGCAGCGGAGTTCCTGGAGTCGCAGCTCCTCGGCTGGCGCGGTCCGGTGCTCTTCGCGAGCCATGACCGTGCCTTCCTCGACTCGGCGGCCACCGGACTGCTCGACCTGGACCCGACACGCACCGGCACCACGGTCTTCGGTGGCGGCTACAGCGCGTACCTCGCCGAGAAGGCGGCCGAGCGCGCCCGCTGGGAGAAGCAGTACGCCGACGAGCAGGCCGAGC
The DNA here is from genome assembly GCF_049993355.1 of Leifsonia sp. McL0607. GTDB lineage: Bacteria > Actinomycetota > Actinomycetes > Actinomycetales > Microbacteriaceae > Leifsonia. The sequence goes on from NZ_CP188253.1 coordinate 2,229,779, forward strand.
TCGGGGCGCTCAAGCACGCGGTCGACGTCACGGCGCGCTCGATCGCGTGGTCGGGCAAAGTCCGCGACAACGACAAGTTCGTCAAGTCGTATAAGGGCAACACCCTCGACCGGCAGATCAGCCGACGCATCCGCAACGCCGACGGCCGGCTCGACGAGCTGACGAAGACGCAGGTGCGCAAGCCGCCGAAGCCGCTGAGCTTCACCGGGATCCCCGCGGGGTTCCAGCACCTGGGCCAAGAGGCCGGATCGCTGCTTCAGGCGGACGACCTCCACGTGCCCGGGCGGCTGACCCTGGGCCGCTTCGCGGTCGAGGCAGAGTCGCGCGTGCTGGTGACCGGGCCGAACGGTGCGGGCAAGTCGACTCTGCTGTCGGTACTGGCAGGGCGGATCGTGCCGCTCGTCGGGACCGTTCACCGCCGTAGCGGGCTGCGGGTCGAGCTTCTGGAGCAGGATGTGCGCTTCGCGGACCCGACGCAGACGCCGCGGCGGATCTACGAACTGGCGCTCGGGGAGCGGCGCGCCGAATCGGTGCCGCTGTCCGGTCTGGGGCTGGTCGCGCCACGCGACCTCGACCGGGAGGTCGGACAGCTCTCCGTGGGGCAGCAGCGCCGGTTGGCGCTGGCGCTCATCCTGGCCCGGCCTCCGCACGTGTTCCTGCTCGACGAGCCGACCAACCACCTCTCGCTCGGACTCGCGACCGAGCTGGAAGAGGCGCTGGGCGGATACCCGGGCGCGGTCGTCGTGGCGAGTCACGACCGGTGGCTGCGCGAACGGTGGGCGGGCGAGACGTTCGATCTCGTCAGCAGCCGATGAAAGCCTTGTCCGACGCCCATCCCGCATTAGCCCACTTCGAGGCGGCCGGAGGGGTGAATGCGGGGTAGACGTCGGACAGGCCGTCGAGCAGCCAGTTCGTGAAGCGGGCGGCACCCTGCGGACAGGTGTGGATGCCGTCGTCGCTGCGGTAGCGCTTGCCGTCCACGGTCTTCGTGAACGATGTTCCCCAGACAGCGGATGCGTCGAGCACGTGCGCTCGACCGCCCGAGCGCTCGGCGACCGCCTGAGCGGCGGCTGTCGTCCGGGCGAGGTCCTCCAGGTGCGGGGCGTAGAAGTCGTCGGCCGCGATGGGAGGCACGGTGACGAAGATGACTTTCGCGTCGCCCGCAGCGTCGACGAGGCGCTGGTAAGCGCGCTCGAGCTCTTCCGAGGAACCCCAGTCGTAGGTGGTCACCTGGTAGACGACCGTGCTCGGCTTCATCGTCCGGAGCCGTTCGTCGAGCGTCTCCCAGGTCGTCTTCCCGAGATCGCCGACCACCGTGCCGCCGCCGGCTGCGGCGATCGAGCTGAACTCGACCTTCGCGGCATCGAACGCGAACGAGAGAGGCAGCGAGAGGCCATCGGCGATCGAGTCGCCCAGCCAGAGCACCCGCGAGAGTCCCTCGGCGGGCGGCGCCAGCTCGGTCGTGGGGGCCGATCCGGAGGCGGAAGTGCTGGAGTCCTTCCCAGTCGAGCAGGCGCACGTGAATGCGAGCACCGAGGCGGCGAGAGCGGCGGTCAGAGTGAGAGTGATTGATCGTTTCGTCGTCATGACCTCCATGGTTCGCCTGCTGCGTCGCCGGATCTTCTCCCGTTCGTCCCGTTCGTGTCGCAGTCCGCTGAGGATGGTCCCGTGAGGCGGTGACCCGACCGATCATCGGGAAAGCGCCGGGATACTGGGGGCGTGTCCAGACTCCTTCTCGTGGAAGACGATCGTCCGCTGCAACGCGGGATGCAACTGGGGCTGCAACGGCACGGTTACGAGGTTCTCGTCGCCGACGACGGCGAGGCCGGCCTCCGACTGTTCCGTGACGAGCTGCCCGATGTCGTGATCCTCGACGTGCAGCTGCCCGGGATCGACGGCGTCGAGGTGTGCAGACGCATCCGCTCGATCAGCGGTGTGCCCGTGATCGTGGTCACCGCGCTCGACGACGATTACGACATCGTGGCCGGTCTCGAAGCGGGTGCGGACGACTACGTGGTCAAGCCGGTCCGGCCGGCTGTGCTCGACGCGCGCATTCGTGCCGTGCTCCGCCGCACCGACCCGGGGGATGAAGGCGTGCGTGAACTCGGAGCTCTGCGGATCGCGTTGGCGTCGTTGTCCGTGACCCTGGACGGGACTCCGATCGAGCTCACCGCGAGCGAGCTGAAACTGCTGCTCGCCCTCTCGGCGGAGCCCGGTCGCGTGCTCAGTCGGCAGCAGCTGCTCCGTGAGGTCTGGGAGCACGAGTACCTCGGCGATTCCAGGCTGGTCGACAACTGCGTTCAGCGATTGCGGGCCAAGATCGAAGACGATCCCGCACGGCCGCGCTACATCCAGACCCTCCGCGGCTTCGGTTACCGGTTCGGTCCCACGTGAGGGGGCGGAGCGTTTTTCGCGGGCTGCGAGGGAGACTCGTGATCGCGTTCGTCACCATCGCCGTGATCGGGGTGGGGACGGCGTCATGGCTGAGCGCTGCTGCCGCCAGCACGGCTCTGATCGAGTCGACCGACCGAAGTGCGCTCGACGACCTCGTCAGGCGCGCGTCCGAGGTCGCCCCCGGTGTGATGTTCCCGCCCGACCGAGCCGCGCTCGACGCCCTCCGGTCGGCCCTCGGCGGCGACGCTCTCGTGATCTTCGACGGAACGCGATCGACGGAGGGCCGTACGGCCGAGCTGGTCAGCCCTGTGCTGCGGGCGGCGGTCTCCCGTGGCGAGCGTCCGGCTCTTCAGACGGTGGTCGACGACGACGGCCGGCCCTGGGTCGTGGTCGGGGCGCCGATCATGACCACGGCTCCGGACGGATCGCGGACGCCTTCCGGGGTGGAGGTGTATGCGGCCCGCGACCTCGGGGACGTGCAGGCACACATCGACGAGCTGGTCCGGTACGCGTTCCTCGCGGCCGCGTTGTCCCTCCCGGTGGCCGGCATCGCGGCACTGGTTGTGGCGCGTGGTGTGCTGCGGCCGGTCATCGAGCTGCGGGACACAGCCCGCCGGCTCGCTGCGGGCGATCTCGATGCTCGATCGCGTCGCGTCGGTGCTGACGAGCTGGGTGAGCTGGCGGTCACGGTGAACAGGATGGCGGAGTCGATCGCTTCGTCGGTGGAGACGATGCGAGTCCGAGAAGCGGATGCCCGGAGGTTCGCCGCCGACGTGTCGCACGAGCTCCGGACCCCGCTCGCGACCCTGACGGCCGCTTCCGAGCTGCTGGCGTCGTCTGCGGACGATCTGGAGCCGGACGCGCGCGAATCGGTCGGGCTGGCGGTCACGGAGACCCAGCGGCTGGTCCGCCTGGTCGAGGAGCTGATGGAGGTCTCCCGCATCGATGCCGGAACCGCGCGGGTGCGGTCCGAGCGGGTCGCCGTCGCCGAAGCGGTTCGCGAGAGCCTCCGGGTCCGCGGATTCCTCGACAGTGTGGAGTTGACCGTCGAGTCGGAGCGAGCCGTGGCGACCGATCGGCGCCGGCTCGATGTGATGATCGCCAACCTCGTCGGCAATGCACTGCGGCACGGGAAGCCTCCCGTCAGCGTCCGGGTCAGCGCAGTGGGGTCGGGCGTGCGCGTCGAGGTGACCGATCGCGGCCCCGGCATCTGCGTGCAGCCGGTCGAGCGGGTGTTCGACCGATTCTTCAAGGCCGATGAGGGGCGTTCGGGCGATGGCAGCGGGCTGGGCCTGTCCCTCGCGCGAGAGAACGCTCGGCTGCTCGGAGGCGACATCATCGCCGAGAACCGGGCGCACGGAGGTGCGCGGTTCGTTCTCACTCTGCCCGGAACCGATCCGCTGAGCGGATCGGAGGCGGATCCCGAAAGGACGGTCCGATGAGGAGGCTCGCCGTTCTCGCCGCGCTCGCGGTCGGGGTCTCAATGGCCATCGGCGGATGCAGCGTGCAACCCACCGGGGTGCGTTCGGCTGGTGAGGCACCGACGGGGCTCGCGCCAGGGGTCACGCTCTACTTCGTGGACGAGCAGGGCGACCTCCGCCCGCAACTGCGCGAGACGGGCCGCCTGGGCACGGTCGCCGACGCGGTCTCTCTCCTGTTGAGCGGCGCGCAGTCTTCGGCGCTGCACTCGGAGATCGCGGACGTCGGCGTCACCCGCGTGCAACGTGTGCCGGAGCAGGGCGCGATCGGTCTCCGCCTCCCACTCGCGCTATCCGATGTCACGCAGACGGGCATCGATCAGATCGTGTGCACCGCGCTGGTGAGCCACATTCAGCACGGCGGTTCGCCGTCCGCCCGGGTGCGGCTGGTGTTCACCATTCCGGAGCCAGGGTCGGATATCGACCGCAGCTGCCCGCTTCTGCCTCAAAGTCCGTCGAGGTCGATAACCGGCGCGTCGGGTGGTGGCAACACCAGCCCTGCGGTGACCACGGCCACGACGGCGACGAGGAGCCCGATCTGCACGATGAGAGCCGGCTTTCCGGTGAGCATGAATCGGACGGGGTCCTCGACCAGGACGAGCGAGAGCGTCGCGACGGCGACCGAGACGCTGAGCACGAGGCCGACCTGGAGCACACCGGACAGACCGGTGCGGGCCGGCGAGAGCAGGGCCATCACAGGCCAATGCCACAGGTAGAGGCCGTAAGAGATCCGCCCGGCCCACCGCAGCGGCGACCACGCGAGGATCCGCCCGATGATGGTCGGCGCGCGCTGGGCGATCACGGCGACGAGGAACGCGCACGCAAGTGAATGGAGGGTCAGGCCGCCCCGGAACAGCCACGCCGATTCAGTGCCGTCGGAGCAGATCCACAGCATGCCGATGGTCAGGCCCGCCAGGACCGCGAGCAGCTCACGCCATCCGGCCCTGACCCGGGCCAGCGCGTTCCGGATCGGGGCGGTCGCGAACGCCGCTCCGAGGAGGAGCGCACAGGCCCGCGTGTCGGTTCCGATGTACACACGAGTGGGGTCCGCGGGATCGGCGAGGCCGATCAGTGCGGCGGCGGAGAGCGCGGCGAGCAGCAGGGCCAGGGTCGCGACCGCGACTTGGCTCCTGCGTGCGACGACGAGCACCGCCACGACGAGCAGGGGCCAGATCGCGTAGAACTGCTCTTCGACCGCGATGCTCCACAGGTGCTCGAGCGCCCGTGGCACACCGAACCGGTCCCAGTAGCCGAACGAGTCGGCGATCAGATGCCAGTTCAGGATGTTGGCCGCAGCCCACGGCGTGTCCGATCGGGTCGTCAGGATGAGGTCGCGGTCGCCGCTCATGGCCACCGCGACCGAGACGCCGACGATCATCAGCGAGAACGCGGGGAGCAGGCGCCGGACGCGCCTTGCCCAGAACGCGGCGAGCGAGATGCGTCCGGTGTCGGCATGCTCGCGCAGCAGGAGGCTGGTGATGAGGTACCCGGAGAGCACGAAGAAGAGGTCGACGCCGAGGAAGCCTCCGCCGAAGAGGTCGAGGTGGAAGAGCAGGACGGCGATGATGGCGATGCCACGCAAGCCGTCCAATCCATGTGCGCGCGTCAGCGGACGAAGACCTGCCAGGGGCCACGCGCGGGGTGCGGTCGGAGTCGAGGCGGCTGTCATGCGTCGATGCTCTCCGACCTGGTTCGCCGGGCGGTCCTCGCTTCGTCGCAGTCGTGTCGCAGCCTGTCGTGGCGCCTGTCATGTCTCCACAGATAGGTGACAGTTCTAGATCAAAACAGCGGTGACGATATCGGCGGTCGTGGTGGTGACACTTCAGCGCCCATTGCCAGTGCCGAGGCTCGTTGGGTGAGTGTTATCCAACCCATCGATCCCCGTGTCCGCCTCGCGATCGCTCAGTGGCCCGACGATGCACCGCGCGGTGCAGTCTCTGCGTTCTGCTCTGAGAATGGCATCTCGCGCAAATCGTTCTACGAACTGCGGAGGCGCGCTCGAGTCGAGGGGCCGGCCGCTGTGCTCGAGCCCAAGTCCCGGCGCCCACGGTCGAGCCCATCGAAGGTGCCGGACCACATCAAGTCTCAGGCGGTGCAAGTGCGGGCTGCGCTTGAGGCCTCGGGGCTCGACCACGGGCCGATCAGCGTGCACGACAAGATGCACGCAATGGGGCTTGAAATGGTGCCGTCGATCGCTTCACTTGCCCGAATCTTCCGACAGGCAGGCGTCGCGAAGGCGGAACCGAAGAAGAAACCTCGATCAGCGTGGCGACGCTTCGTCTATCCGGCACCGAACGCGTGCTGGCAACTCGACGCCACAGAGTATGTGCTCACTGGTGGTCGCAAGTGCGTGATCTTCCAGCTCATCGACGATCACTCCCGATATGCGGTCGCTTCCCACGTCGCCTGGGGCGAGACCGCCGAAGCCGCCATCGTCGTATTCGACAAAGCGGTTGTCGCCCACGGGGTTCCCCAACGACTGCTTTCCGACAACGGGATCGCACTCGATCCCACGCGACGCGGCTCCATCGGCCGGCTCGTGAAGCACGTCTCAAGCATGGGGACCGAGGCGATCACCGGCAAACCTTACAAGCCGACCACGCAGGGCAAGAATGAACGCTTTCACCAGACTCTGTTCCGCTATCTCGACAAGCAACCGCTTGCCGAGACTCTGGCGAGCCTCCAAGCCCAAGTCGATGCGTTCGACCAGATCTACAACACCGAGCGCCCCCACCAGGGCCTGCCCGGACGCATCACACCCCATGAGGCCTGGCACGCCACTCCGAAGGCCGAAGCACCCCACCCAAACCAGTGCAGCCTTTGTTCATCCCCACAGCTCGCAAGCAGTTCGAACCCACCCCGGCCCCATCCAGCCTCCCGGCCGGTGTCCACCTCAGAACCCTGGACAGCGGCGGCACCTTCACGCTGGCAAACGTCACCTACATCGTCGGCGGCCAACATCGGAGGGACTGTGGATTTAACGGTGTTTCCGGCCTGACGCGCTGCGTGTGATGTGTGGCGGGGAAGGTGCCGTGATGACGACGACACTGGATGTTGTGAGTCCGAAGAAACACCATGATGATGACCGTTCCGCGGAGGCCGCTGCGGCGGCCGAGCTGGTGCGGCTGGCCAAAGAGCAGGGTCTGGCTCTGACGGGCCCGGACGGGTTGCTGAAGCTGTTCACGAAGAACGTGCTCGAGACCGCGCTGAACGAGGAGCTGACCGAGCACCTCGGCCATGAGAAGAACCGGGCTGACCTCGACCGTGAGAGCGGAAACGTGCGCAACGGGACTCGGCCGAAGACCGTGCTGACCGAAGCGACCGGGCAGGTCACGATCGATGTGCCGCGGGATCGCGATGGGTCGTTCGAGCCGAAGATCGTGAAGAAGCGCCAACGTCGGTTGAACGGGGTCGAGGAAATCGTCCTGTCGTTGTATGCGAACGGGCTCACCACTGGTGAGATCTCGGCGCACTTCGCTCAGATCTATGGTGCCTCGGTCTCGAAGGAGACGATCTCCAGGATCACGGACAAGGTGATCGACGAGATGAACGAATGGTCCGCCAGGCCGCTCGAGGAGGTCTATGCGGCGATCTTCATCGATGCGATCGTGGTGAAGATCCGCGACGGGCAGGTCGCGAACCGGCCGATCTATGCCGCGATCGGAGTCACCCTCGCTGGCGAGAAGGACGTCCTCGGACTCTGGGCTGGGACCGGCGGTGAGGGTGCGAAGTTCTGGATGAGTGTCCTCACCGACATCAAGAATCGTGGGGTGCGTGACACGTTCTTCCTCGTCTGCGATGGTCTGAAGGGTTGCCCGAGGTTGTCGGCAACGTCTGGCCACTCACGACGGTGCAGACGTGCATCATCCACCTGATCCGGAACACGTTCCGGTTGGCGTCGAAGAAGGACTGGGATGCGCTCAAACGCGATGTGAAGCCGATCTATACCGCTCCGAGCCCGAACGCCGCTCGGGCCGCGTTGGAAGAGCTCGACCAGAAGTGGGGCAAGAAATACGCGGCGATTATCCGGCTCTGGGAGTCCGCGTGGGAGGAGTTCATCCCCTTCCTGGACTACGACATCGAGATTCGCCGGGTGATCTGCTCGACGAACGCGATTGAGTCCCTCAACGCCCGATACCGGCGTGCGGTGCGCGCCAGAGGACACTTCCCGACAGAGCAGGCGGCGCTCAAGTGCCTGTATCTTGTCACCAGATCACTCGACCCGACCGGTGCGGGACGAGTCCGATGGACGATGCGATGGAAACCTGCTCTCAACGCGTTCGCCATCACCTTCGCAGACCGCTGGCCGGCCGCGGAGACCTACTAAATGAAAACCGCCGGAAACACCGTTACTGAGATAGTCCCACATCGGAACCAACAGGTCCTAGCTGTAGTTCCCCGTGAGGTTGTGAACGCGGGCTGAGGGGACGAGGCCGCCGATTCCGGTGTGGGGTCTGTGGTGATTGTAGTGATGGAGCCAGGTGTCGTAGGTTGCGGCTCTGGCTTCGTCGCTGAGGTAGGCGTGCGCGTAGGCCCACTCGGTGGCCAGGGTGCGGTTGAATCGTTCGACTTTCCCGTTGGTCTGCGGCCGGTAGGGGCGCGTGCGCCGGTGCTTGACTCTCGTGCCGAGAGCGTCGGCGAACAGTTTCGACCGGTAGCACGCACCGTTGTCGGTCATGACCGCGGTGACGGTGATCCCAGCGGCGGTGAAGAACGCGTTGGCGCGCAGCCAGAATCCGGCGGCGGTCTCTTTGCGCTCATCGTTCAGGATCTCCGAGTAGGCCAGCCTGGAGTGGTCATCGATAGCGTGATGCAGGAACGCATAGCCGCGGCCGCGGTGCCGGGACGGTGCTGCTGCCCGCCCCAGGACTCGGTGGCCACCACCATCGGGGATGCGGCCGAGCTTCTTGATATCGACATGGACCAGCTGGCCGGGGCGAGCGTGCTCATAACGGACAGCCCTCGGTTTGCGGATAGGGAGCCCGGTCGCTTGATCGAGGTGGTGCAGTAGCGGCATCCGATACCGGGCCAGCACCCTGCCCACGGTGGAACGGGGAACACCGAGGTGGTAGCTGATCCGATGCGGACCCCACCGCCACCTGAACCGCAACGCCACGATCCGGCGCTCCAACCGGGCCGGACACCGATTCGGGGACGAGTGCGGGCGGGAGGGTCGGTCGGTCATCGGCAAGCCTGCGCGTGCCCGATCGACCCACCGTTTCGCCGTCGCGGGCGAGCACTGGAACCGTTCCGCCACCCGCCGCAATGACCACCCGCGCTCCAGAACCAGCTCGACCAGCCGTCGACGCCCTTCCGGCGTCAACGGTGCATTAGCGTGAGTCACGAAGACCTCCGTTGGCTAGATGTGAGTGTGGTAACCCACATCCTCCACGGAGGTCTTCGCTCACCTCAACCGTTCACAACGTGTCGGGGAACTACACCTAGCCGTCGTCGATGGCGACAAGATCATCGTCACCAACCTCGACGGCGAGATCCTCATCGAACACACCCGCCCAGCACCAGGCGTGACCTACGTCGGCAACGGCAGACCCCGCGGGCCACGACCCAGAATCGCAACGTCACCGAAGTCCTGACACGCGAACTGTCACCCATGTCCTGATGCAGAAACGTCACCGATCTCCTGAGACATCACAGCCTGTCGTGGCGCCGCTTGACGAACATTCGAACGTATGTTCGAATGGTGCCATGAGATGGAGTGGGCAGGAGCTGGCGGTGGAGGTGCCGTCGGCCCTGCCCGGTCTCGCCCGGCTGAACAACCTGGTGAGGTCGGTGCGCGCGCCCGAGTTCGCGGGCATCACATTCCACGAGATCCTCGCCAAGTCGGCGCTCAACAAGATCCCCGGTGGGGGAGGGCCGATGCCCTTCGGCTGGACGATCAACCCGTATCGCGGCTGCTCTCACGCCTGCGTGTACTGTTTCGCCCGACCCACGCATAGCTACCTCGAGCTCGACCAGGGCAAAGACTTCGACCAGGAGATCATCGTCAAGGTCAACGTGGCCGACGTGCTGCGCAAAGAGCTGGCCAAGCCGAGCTGGGGGCGCCATCCGGTCGCGCTCGGCACCAATACCGACCCGTACCAGCGCGCCGAGGGGCGCTACGCGCTCATGCCGGGCATCATCGACGCGCTCACCGAATCGGTTACGCCGTTCAGCATCCTGACCAAGGGGTCGCTGCTCCGCCGGGATCTCGAACGGCTCGCCGAGGCGTCGCGTCACGTGCCTGTCGACCTCGCCATGTCGATCGCCGTCTACGACGACGAGCTCCAACAGACGGTCGAGCCGGGAACGCCGACCACCAAGGCGCGCCTGGCGACCGTCACCGCGGTGCGCGAGCACGGCCTCGACTGCTCGGTCTTCCTGATGCCGATCCTCCCGTACCTCACCGACACGCGCGCGCACCTCGACGACGCTCTGCGGCAGGCGAAAACGGCCGGGGCCACGAGCGTCCTCTACACGGCGCTGCACCTGAAGCCCGGGGTCAAAGAGTGGTACTATCTCTGGCTCGGACGCGAGCATCCCGAGCTGCTGCCGCGCTACCGCAACATGTACGGCCGTGGAACATACGCACCGAAGGAGTACCGGGCGTGGCTCGCCTCCCGCATCAAGCCGCTGATCCGGGCGCACGGTCTCGAGCGCCGGCGGGAGGATCCGCTGACCGGGGGTGTCCGCTCCTCGGCACTCGGTTTGCTGCGCGACGGCGAGGGCGAGCGACGAACCGCCGATCGCGTCGCGCCGGAGGAGGTCGCCCCCGAGTCGGCGCTCGTGACGCTCGGCGTTCAGCCGACGCTGTTCTGAGTCGGCCGCTGAGTTGCCACTCTGAGCCTCCGCGCTGAGTGCGGTGCGGGGTACAACTCGCCCGCACGCCCGGGGTACACAGCGGCCAGGTCAACTGCCATAATCCCCACTGGGGCATCGCGGTCCAGCGTCGCTCCCCGGCGGATCCCGTCGGTCCGTCCCCCGACGAAGGAGCCCGGTGTCGCTCGGTCTTCCCAGCCACCTCTCACGGGCGGCCAACTCCAAGGCGTTGGCCGCTGCGGCCCGCTGGGCCGCGCTGGTGTGCGTGATGATGGCGGTCGCCAATGTCGCTGTCTCGACGATGGGCGGGACGACCGGCGAGGCCTCGTGGATCAGCACCCTCGTGCTGGTGCCGATGATCCTGCTCCTGATCCTGCTGGCGCGCGGTCGCACAGTGATGCTGACGATCGCCTACCTGTTGGTCGGCGCCGCGTGCACCTTCCTGTACGTCTACATCCTCTTCGAGAGCACCCCCAGCTACCGCGACACCAACCTGTTCGTGATCGCCCTCCCGGTCGTCGCGATGACTCTCGTGGGGGGAACCGGAACCGGAGCGCTCGCGGGGATCCTCTGGGCAACACTCGGTTTCGCGATCGCCGAGGCCGCCGTGCTTCTGGGCGCGAGTGCGGCTGGACGCGTGTTCCACCCCGACGGGATCTCCCTCGGCGCCTACCTACTGCTCGTCGGAGTGCTCGCGTTCGACGGACTCACGCGCGGTTCGCGATCGCGCACCCAGTCGGCCATCCACCGTGCCGTTCGCGACGCCCGTCTCGTCGACCTGCGACGCGAGCTGCTTGCCGAGTCCACCGCCGACCTCCACGACACCGTGCTCAGCGAACTCGCCGCGGTCGCCGCGACCGAGTCGGGCGAGCTCCCGCACCGGCTCCGCTTGCGCATCGATTCCGACCTGCTCGCGCTCGGTGGCGCAGTCTTCCCGGCGGACGCGGCACCGGCGGCGCTGTCTGGCGACGACGCCTGGTACGAGAGCGAGCTGCGGCGGGCCATCGAGGTCGCCCGCGACGAGGGGCTGACGGTCGATTTCTCCGGTGACCGGGAGGCGGTCGCCCAGCTGACGGACGACTCTCGGCGCGCTGTCGGGCTGGCTGTGCGGCAGTGCCTGGTCAATGTGCTGCGCCACTCCGGCAGCGCGACCGCAGAGGTGGCCGTGTCATCCGGTGACCGCTCCGTCTCGGTCATGGTGGTCGACGGAGGCCGCGGCTTCGCCGAGGCGTCCACGAGCGCCGACCGGCTCGGCCTACGGCAGTCGGTGCACGATCGCATCAGCAAGGTCGGCGGCACAGTGACCGTCTACTCGAGCGAGGACGTCGGCACGACCGTGATCATGACGCTGCCCACAGCGGAGGGCGCATGAACCGCGTGATCACCGAGACGATCGTGCGCTACCGGTCGATGCCGGTCGAACGCACTCCGCAGCGGCTGGATCCGTTGGGCGTCCAGTCCGCGTGGCTGCTGGTGCCACTGATCGGCGTGGTCGCCGTGGGCTACGCGGTGTACTCCACGATCGCGCACCAGGGGCAGCTGCGCAGCCCTGCCCTGGCCATTTGCGCGATCGTCCTGCTGACCATGGCTGTGGCGGTCGCGGCGATCCGTACGCATCCGGGCCTCGCCCCTGTCGGACTCTGGTCCCATCTCGCCATCGTCGGCGTGGCGGTGGCCTCCGCGGTCCTGTTCGATGCGGCTGTCTGGGGTCGCAACCAACGCATCCAGGACGACTGGGGCCAGATCGCAGTCGCCCTGGTGCTGACGGCGATGCCGCTCTACCGCCCGGTAGCCGAGGCGCTGGCGACGGCGGCAGCCTCCGCTCTGGTGCTCGGAGCGCTGGCCGCAGCGCAGGCGTCGTCCATGGCCATCGCGAACCACCCCGCCGTCTACGCGATGGTCGCCGCGACACCTGTTCTGGCACTGGCCTGCGGCGGCGCAGGCTGCGCCTGGACGATGACGGGAGAGACACTGCGCTGGCGCGAGGTCGCCCGCGCCGGTCAGCTCCGGCTGGACGGCGAGCTGAGGCAGGTCGCCGAAAGGATGGTGGCGCAGGAGCGCGCGACCGCTCTCAACGCGGAGGCCGTGCCCTTCCTCACCGGACTGCTGGCATCCGGTCGCATCACGCACGAGGACCGCGAGCGGGCGCGGACCATCGCGACGGGCCTGCGCCGGGCTGCAGTCGACGCGGTCGGCCGCAGCTGGCTCGCCGAGACCGTGGACCAGGCGCTCGCGCGGCGCGGAACGGCCGAGGACCCGCAGCGCTGGTCGCGCGTGCGCGATCCCGACCGGCTCGACCGGGTGCTGAGCGACGAGCAGCGCGCGATCGTCGGCGCTCTGGTCGGCACCGTCGCCGACCTGCCCGGACTCGACCCGTCGAGCGTCGCCATCGCGGTCTCCGTCCCCGACTGTCCGGTGTTCCTGCTCACGGCCAGGGCGGAGGAGCCGCGCCGCGTGCTGCGCTCCGCGCTCGTCCCGTTCCTCAGCGCGCTGCAGTCCGTGTCGATGGAGGCGTCGATGCGCGTGCGCGACGGAGGGTTGACCGTGCGGTTCGCATACCCTGGGAGGCGAGCACCATGAGTACCGCCACAGCACACCCCACGTCATCGTCCCCGCCGATCCGGCTCGCCATCCTCGACGACCACGAGATCCTCCTCGACAGCCTCGCCACCTGGATCGAGCGGAACGCGCCCGAGTTCGATCTCGTGGTGCGCGCGGAAAGCTGGCTGGAGCTGGTGCACAGCGACGCGTTCCCGACCGACCTGGTGATCATGGACCTCCAGCTTCGCGAGTCGGTGTCGATCGGCGCGCGGGTGCGCACCTGCCGTGCGGCCGGGGCGAAGGTCGTGGTCCTGAGCGCGGTCGACACCCAGGAGGACCGCGACGCGGCGCTCGCCGCCGGCGCCGTCGCGTACGTCACGAAGGCGCAGCCGATGTCGGAGTTGATCGCCGTGGCGCTCGCGGCGATGGGCAGGGACGGCACCGCAGAGGAGCCGAAGCCCGCGTGGCGTCCGCGCCCGACCGTTCCCGTGGCCTCCCGCCCCAAGCTGAGCGACGGCGAACGGCAGGCGCTCATGCTGTACGCCGACGGCCGCACGACGTCGGAGGTCGCTCGCGCCATGAACGTGCAGTACGAGACCGCCAAGACGTTTCTGCGGCGCGTGCGCGAGAAGTACGGCAAGGTCGGCAGGCCCACGAGCTCGCGGGCGGATCTCATCCGCCGCGCCGCGGAGGACGGCTACCTCACCTGAGGCTCCGGCGCCCGCATAGGATTGCTCCGTGGCAAAACTGTATTTCCGCTACGGCGCGATGAACAGCGGCAAGAGCACGGCCATGCTGCAGGCGGCCTACAACTACGAGGAGCGCGGGCATCGGGTGCTGCTCGCCAAGCCCGAGATCGACACCAAGGGCGACATGGGCATCCTGTCGCGGCTCGGTGTGACCCGGCAGGTGGACTTCCTGATCGCTCCGGAGACCGACGCGTACCGCAAGTTCCAGCAGCATCGGGAGCGCACGATCAAGCGCTTCGACCGCGATGTGAGCGCGCTGCTGGTCGATGAAGCGCAGTTCCTCACCGAGGCGCAGGTCGACGACCTGCTGCGGATCGCGCTACTCGACGACATCCCCGTGATCGCCTACGGCATCCGCACCGACTTCCAGACGGTCGCGTTCCCCGGCAGCAGGCGGCTCCTGGAGGTCGCCCATAGCCTCGAGGAGCTGAAGACGATCTGCCGCTGCGGCCGCAAGGCCATCTTCAACGCGCGCCGGATCGACGGCGTCTTCGTCTTCGACGGCGACCAGGTCGCCATCGACGGCGCCTCGGTCAGCTACGAAGCGCTGTGCGGCAACTGCTACCTGGAGGAGAGCCACGGTGTGTTGAACAACGGCCGGAGGCACTGGCCGCCCAGCGCGGCGACCGCCTACGACAGCGAACCGGATTCGGACTTCACCTGATGCGCATCTCCGTCATCGGCTGTGGGTATTTGGGTGCTGTGCATGCGGCGGCGATGGCCGATTTGGGTCACACGGTGGTGGGTGTGGATGTGGATGAGGTGAAGATCGCGGCGTTGTCGCAGGCGCGGGCGCCGTTCTTCGAGCCGGGTCTGCCGGAGGTGTTGGCGTCGGCGATGGCGAGTGGGCGGTTGCGGTTCACGACGGATTTTGCTGCGGTGGCGGATGCGGATGTGCATTTCGTGGCGGTCGGGACGCCGCAGTCCTCTGATGGGGATGCTGCTGATCTGCGGTTCGTGGATGCGGCGTTCGAGTCGTTGTTGGAGCAGGTGTCGCCGGGGGATGTGATCGTGGGGAAGTCGACGGTCCCGGTTGGGACGGCTTCCCGGTTGGCGGGGTTGGTGGCGCAGCGGGTGCCGGGGGCGACGTTGGTGTGGAACCCGGAGTTTTTGCGGGAGGGGTTCGCGGTGCAGGACACCGTGTCCCCGGACCGGTTGGTGTATGGGGTGCCTGCGGGTGAGGCGGGTGTGCGGGCGGCTCGGATCCTGGATGAGGTGTATGCCAGCGCGGTCGGTGCCGGCACTCCGGTGATCGTGACGGATTATGCGACGGCGGAGTTGGTGAAGGTCGCCGCGAACGCGTTCCTGGCCACGAAGATCTCCTTCATCAACGCGATGGCCGAGATCGCGGAGGTCACCGGCGCCGACGTGACCCGGCTGGCCGACGCGATCGGGCACGATGCCCGGATCGGGCGCCGGTTCCTGAACGCCGGGGTCGGTTTCGGTGGCGGCTGCCTGCCCAAAGACATCCGTGCGTTCTCCGCCCGCGCCCGCGAACTCGGCCGTGGCGAGTCGGTGCGGTTCCTGGACGAGGTCGACCAGATCAACCTGCGCCGCCGGCAACGCGTCGTCGACCTGGTCCGGGAAGAATCCGGGCACCTGGACGGGGTGAAGGTCGCCGTCCTCGGGTTGGCGTTCAAACCCCACTCCGACGACATCCGCGACTCCCCCGCCCTCGACATCGCCCTCCGGCTGGCCGACAACGGCGCCATCGTGACCGCCACCGACCCCGAAGCCAACCCCAACACCCGAAAGCGCGCACCCCACCTCACCCTCGTCGACACCGCAGCCGACGCCGTCATCGACGCCGACATCGTCATCCTGATCACCGAATGGCCCGAGTTCACCGCACTGAACCCCCACGAAGTCGGCGACCTCGTCTCCCACAAGATCATCATCGACGGCCGCAACGCCCTCGACCCCGAAACCTGGCAAACAGCCGGCTGGCGCTACCGCGGCCTCGGCCGCTAACACTCAACCGCCGCCAGCGACACCGTGCGCCCTCGTTTGGGGGGCAGTTGGGTACTGGGGATAAAACTGAGGATTTGTTACCTTTAACCCCATGGCGACCGGTCTCTCGCATGAAGAAGCGCCGCCGCGGCCAGCGGCACCGCCTCCTGAGTCGCGCCGCCGTCGAAGCCCTCTGGGCCTCGTCCTGATCATCGTCGGCATCCTGCTCCTGTTCGCCGTGGCGTGGATCGGCGCCCGAGCCTACCTGGCACACCAGGAGCTCGCCGCGGCCGCGCCTGACGTGCAGGTGGTGCGCTCGGCAGTCGAGTCGGGGGAGGCTGCCCGAGCCGCCGCGGCCGCTGCCGACCTCCAGAAGCGCGCTCACCACGCGGCGACGCTCACGAGCGACCCGGTATGGCAGGCGGCGGAGATCATCCCGTGGATCGGTCCGAACCTGGCCGCCGTGAGAACCGTCGCGTCCGCCACCGATACACTTGCGCACGACGTCGTGCGTCCGTTGGTGTCCGTCGCCGGCTCCGCGGATCCCCGAGACCTGAAGCTGTCGGGCGGAAAGATCGACCTGAAACCGCTGCTCACCGCCCAACCCGTCGTGGAGAAGGCGCAGACAGCGTTCGAGTCCGCCCAGCAGGAGATGGCCTCCATCGACGACCGGAGCGTCATCGTGCCGATCGCGACGGCCGTCGACAAGCTGCGCAGCGCCATGACGTCGGTCGCTCCCGACCTGGAGGCCGCCGGCAACACGGCGCGGCTGCTCCCGGGGATGCTCGGCGCCACGGGGCCCCATTCCTATTTGATCGTGGCGCAGAACCCGGCGGAACTGCGGGCGACGGGAGGCCTCATCGGCTCGGTCGCGCTGGTCACGACCGACAAGGGCGCCATCGCGCTGACCGCGGAGGCCGCCGGCACCTCCATCGGGCCCTGGCCGGAGCCGGTCTTCGCTGTGCCGACGTCGACGACCGACCTGTACGGACCGCTCGTCGGCCGCTATCTGCAGGACGTCAACTTCACGCCGGACTTCCCGCTCGCGGCGCGCACCGCCGCCGCGATGTGGGTGAAGGCGCACGGCGGCGTGGTCGACGGCGTCATCACGGTCGACCCTGTCGTGTTGAGCACGCTGCTGCGCGCCACCGGCCCGGTCACGCTGCCGTCGGGCGACGTGCTCACCTCGTCGAACGCGGTCTCTCTGCTGCTGAGCGGGATCTACGCCCGGTTTCCGAACCAGCCGAGCCTCCAGGACGCGTTCTTCTCCTCCGCGACGACGGCGCTCTTCAGCAAGATCGCGAGCGGGGGAGCCGACGGGAAGGCCCTCGCTACTGCGCTCACGGCTGCCGGATCGTCCGACCGGCTGCGGATCTGGAGCTCACGGCCGTCGGAGCAGTCGGTGCTGCAGTCGACGACGCTCGCCGGCAATCTGCCGGTGTCTGATCCGCAGACGACCGCGCTCGGCGTGTACTTCAACGACGCGACCGGCTCGAAGATGGACTACTACCTGTCGACCTCGGTCGCAGCCGGCGCCGCGGTGTGCCGCCTGGACGACAAGATCACGTCGGTCCTGCATGTCACGCTGAAGAACAATGCGCCGGCGAACGCCGCGACCGCGCTGCCCGCGTACGTGACCGGAAATGGCACGTACGAAGTCCCTGCGGGCTCGATCCGCACGCGGATCGCGTTCTACGGGCCGGAGAAGGGCTTCCTCGCCGGGGTGAAGAGCAAGGGCGCCGATCTGCCGTCGCTCGCCGGCACCGATAAGGGGCGGCCGGTCGCCGTCGTGGAGGTGCAGCTCGCGCCGGGGGAGTCCACCTCGATCGACGTGGAGTTCCTGGGCACCCTCCAGAAGGCGCCGGGGCTGACGGTCGCCGTCACCCCCACATTGAAGGGGGACGGGACCACCCCCGATGTGGGGGCGCGAACCGCGATAGGAACCGTTGCCGTCCCGTGCACCGCCAGCGTAAAGTGAGAATTAATCACTAACCCGACAGGTCGCCGGGTCGAGGGGAAGGCGTACCCGATGTTGAAGAAGATCCTGGCGGCGGCGGCCGTCACCGCGGCGCTGCTCCTCGCGGCGCCTGCGGCCGCGAACGCAGTGGACTACCCGAGTGGAGCTCCCTGCACGTTCGATGTGAGCACCCCTCAGGCTGGAAACTCGGCGACGCTCACCTGCGTGCCGGACAGCTGGGGCAACGGCGAGACCATCACGTGGGTCGCCAGCGGCTCTGACGTCGCGAGCATCGTCATGGCGAGCTCCGTGAGCGCGAATGCCGACGGGAGCGATGTCCTGCTCGTCACGCTGCCAGCCGACGCGAGCGGCACCTACACGATCACCGGCACCGGCGCGAGCAGCGGTCATATCTACTCCGCATCCCTGACCGTGGTCCCGGCCGACGCGTCCGCGTCGACCATCAACGACCCGGGCAGCTCGGGCCTCGCCGACACCGGCTCCGTGATCGCGGAGTGGGCGCTCTGGACGGGCGCCGGCCTCTTGGTCGTCGGGCTCGTGAGCGTCGCGATCGCAGCATGGATGCGCAAGGTGCGATCATCCTGACCGCACGACGGTAGGGCCCACCTCCGAGCGGGAATGGGCGGAGGGTGACAGCGGTTGCCCTCCGGTGTGACTCCCACCGGCATCCCCCTCAACGTCCTCGACCTCGCCAGCAGACCCGCCGGCGGCAGCAACGCCGACGCCGTAGCCGGGACGATCCGCCTCGCACGAGAGGCCGAGCGTCTCGGCTACGGTCGTTTCTGGGTCGCCGAGCACCACGGGATGCCGGCCATCGCCTCCAGCGCCCCCGCCGTCCTCATCGCCGGAATCGCTGCGGCGACCGAGCGCATCCGGGTCGGCTCGGGCGGCGTGATGCTTCCCAACCACGCGCCACTGGTCGTCGCAGAGCAGTTCGGCACGCTTCGCGCCCTCTACGGCGACCGCATCGACCTCGGGATCGGCCGGGCTCCCGGCACCGACGGCGCGACCGCGATGGCGCTGCGGCGGAGCGCTGAGGGCCTCGGCGTCGACGACTTCCCCCAGCAGCTGCTCGACCTGTTCGGCTTCTTCTACGGCGGCATGAGCGACGCGAACCCGCTGCACACGATCACCGCCGTGCCAGGCTTCGGGGACGCTCCGCAGGTGTGGCTGCTCGGCTCCAGCGGCTACAGCGCGCAGGTCGCCGCCGCCCTCGGCCTCCCCTTCGCCTTCGCCCATCATTTCGCCGGAGAGAACACCGAGGCGGCGCTCGACCTGTACCGCTCGCGGTTCGAGCCGGGGCAGCAGTTGAGCGCGCCGCACACCATGATCGCCGTCAACGTGATCTCCGACGACGATCCCGCACAGGTGCGTGCGCTGTCCCTGCCCGGGCAGTTGTCGTTCCTCCGCATGCGTCGCGGCCTCAAGCCGCTGCCGGTGAGCGTCGAGGAGGCGCTCGCTTACGAGTTCAGCCCGGCCGAAGAGGAGTTCATCGCCACCCGCACTGCACGCCAGGCGATCGGAACGCCCGACCAGGTGAAGGCCAAGCTCGACTCGCTGATCGCCTCCACCGGTGTGGACGAGTTGATGGTGTCCTCCGGTGCTGCGACGGTGGAGGGCCGCGTCCGGTCGCTGGAGGTGGTCGCCGGGCTGCACGCGGCTCCATGACGGTGCGTGACGGCAGGGCGGGCGTTCGCCGACCCCCGGGGGTAGCGTTGGCCGCACCCCGACCCCCTCAGTGAAGGCGGTACCCGTATGGCACACGCACCCCACGTCGTCGGCGTGAGCGGAAGCCCGACCGCGCCCTCTCGCACGACTGTGCTGGTCGACGAAGTCGCCCGCTCGTTCGCCGACGCGACCGGCGGCACCTCGACCACGATCGAGCTCGCGCCGCTGCTCGCCGATCTGGGCGCCGCTGCGTTCCGCAGCGGCCTGAGCGCTCGGGTGCAGGAGGCGCTGGAGACAGTGGAGTCCGCCGACGTCGTCGTGGTCGGCTCGCCGGCCTACCGGGCGACCTACACCGGTCTGTTCAAGCTCTTCTTCGACCACATCGGCCAGTACACCCTCGTCGACAAGCCGATCGTGCTGACGGCGACCGGCGGCAGCGACCGCCACGCGCTCCTGGTGGAGCACCAGATGCGCCCGCTCTTCGGCTTCTTCCAGTCCCTCACGCTGCCGCTCGGCATCTACGCGGCCGAGTCCGACTTCACGGACTACGCCATTACGTCCGACGACCTCCGCGAACGCATCAACACAGCGGTCTCGCGCACCCTCCCGCTCATCCGCTCCCACATCGACCCGGAGTCGACCTACGCGACCGTGGACTTCGCGCGGCCGGATGCGTTCTGAGGGTTTGTGCTCTTCTGACAACAGTCTCGCTGGACCAGGATGTTGGGTGGCCCTATGGGTCGGCGCCTGCAAGAGCGATCCCAGCTGATGTTCATTGGCAGCCAAGGTGGGAAAGCATCACAGCGACCACAGTCCAGAGCGCTGGGAGGGCAATGCAACACACAGCTAGTATCGTGAGGCTTTTCCTTGACGACCA
Organism: Leifsonia sp. McL0607; assembly: GCF_049993355.1. GTDB lineage: Bacteria > Actinomycetota > Actinomycetes > Actinomycetales > Microbacteriaceae > Leifsonia. Next base: position 2,250,230 of record NZ_CP188253.1, read on the forward strand.
TAGTGAGGCTCGTCGAATACAGAAGACGACGAGCCCGCCCTGCAGGAGTGGCTGGAAGACGAACGAGTAGGTCAATGCGACGAGGACACGGTCGTTCACGGCGAATGCGATTATGACTTGAAAAGGAATCAGGGCACTTACCGCGATGCCCACGAGGAACGCGACCATTACGACGCTTGTCCACGCCTGTTTCCTCGCCCGGACGACGTCTGTTCTCGCACGCAGACCCACATACCACGCGTTGAGAACAAACGAGCAAAGGTTCACGGATGCCAGGAAGAGGGCTTTGTCCCCTAAACCCGCGTAATTACCGCAAAGAGGCACGGCTCCGCTGAGAATGAGCGCCTGAGAACTTGCAAGCCACGTCATCCACCCCGATAGAAACATGATGGACGCGACGGAGTCGCGAGTTCTTGCCGGGGAGGGATGAGTCATAGGCCTGCGAAGAGCACCGCCGCGAACGCGCCTGCGATTTGATCCAACTCAACAGCCAGCTGCGGCGCCGTAGGAATTGGATTCGCACCTCCGGTCGTGCCGGGTCTGCGGACCTTCAGAAACTGGTCGCTGGGACCTTTGACCCAAATCGCATCGCTTGTGAAGAGGTGTCTGACGGCCTTCTTCGCGGTTTCAGGATTGCCATTGAATCGGACGTTCGTGAATTCTCGGCGTCGGTACTGGTAATCCTTCGCTGCGTTGGCCCAAATCTCCCGCATCGTCGTGGCGAGGGTGGCCTTGGGATTCGTGCGGGTGCCGTCGAAGTTGTCAAGAATGCTCATGGCAGCGAGGTAGGCGTCGATGTCGGCAATAAGGTCCCCGCAGCCGAAACCACTGACGTCTGAAGCCACAGTCTGACCACCGATCTGGTTCTTGAGCCAAGCGAAGGCGTCAGGGGCCTCGCCGCGGACCCGCGCGCGCTCGTATGCGTTCCAGGCCTGCACGAGGTCGAGCGCCCATGCGCCGAGGTCGCCGATCTGGGTCTCCGGAGAGCCCCCATACGTGCCGTATTGCAGGTAGCCGCGAGTCGAAGCGGCGAAATGCGCTATATCGTAGCCTGTGCTATCGAGCATCGTGTTTAAGGCGGCATGGCGAGCGTTGAGCTCGGCCACATCCTCGCCAATCATCGGAGTTCTGCGATAGTTCGGCAGTGTCCTTTCGAAAGCAGTCCGAGCTCTGCCAATCTCGCTGTCGTCTAGAAACGGCGTGTAAATCTGGAACTCGAAGGTCCACTGCTTAGGGTTGCCGGCTTCATCCGGCGCGCGCTGAAGAGTGTTGAGGACGATCTGCGTAAGGTCCGCGTTTGTGAGTTCGGGCTTGTTCTCGGCACGGAAGACCTCGGCTTGGAAGCAATACTCTTCGAAGGTCCAGAAGAGATTTGTGTCGTAATTGTCGAGAATCAACGGTGTGGGCGAAACGCTCGCGCGGCCTGCTGGCTTGGCTCGTGTGGATGCGGCGTTACGATCAATGTTGATCGTGATCCCGCCGCTGCTCAGTTTCGTCTCCTTGATCTGGTCGTAGGCCCAATTCTTCGGTAATGCGAAGCCCAGGTTGGCGCTCCAGCCCGTGGACAATCCCGCGACGAAAGAAGTTGCGGCCAGGCCATTCTCGGCGACTTGGACGCCGACGTTTCGCGGCCCGTAGCAGCCGACGGTGTAAGGGATACTGCTTGATAGTGCAACGCCCCGGTTGACCCCCCGGAAGTAGGGGATAACGAGCGCGTCGATCTCGTCGGCAGTAGCATCGGCGTCGATGGGAAAGTAAATTGTGGTTCCGGCGACGAACCCGAGTTGGCGCGCGCGAAGGGCGGCAGCGCGACCCTGACGATAACCGAAATTCTCGGCTCCGTATTCACGAAGTTCGTCGAGGTTGTTGTACTCCTGGTAGATAGGGAACACTGACAGCCCCGCCGCGAAAGCCACGTCGAGTTCGCCGGCTTGGATCGCCTTCTTCGGTCCATTGAGATAACGGCCGACGGCGCGGAAGCCCTGAGAATAGAGCAAGGATGCGGTAGCGGTTGTGAGCGGAGTATCTGTATCGCACGCCGTCACCGGCCGGTCAGGATCGCCCGTGCTGACGAGCAGCGAGGCCCACGTCGCGAAATCTGCCGAGCCGTGCGTCGGAAGCTCGCAGAACGACTGGAAGGCTTTCGCCGCAGTTTGCGTCTTACTCGAGTACTTCCCCGTGAAGTCGCTGTCGTACCCGTTGAAGATCAGCGCTGCCTGGAACAGCGAGACGAACCGTCGCTCGTCGTCGGAGGAACCGACCGACAGGTTGGCTTTGGATTTGAGACCCGATTGCGTGCCCGGCCCGAAATTCCCGTTCGCGGTGCCATCGGCCATGCCGAGCCCGAATTGGATCGCGTACATCAGCCCCTGTTGAACGTCGCGCGAGTAATGCCCGTCGCACGGCATGATGCGGAAGTCCTCACGCTCCCAATACGTGCCGTTGAGGAACTGCTGAACCGTGCGGACCGCAGCCTTGCCACCGTTCACCGCGACATACGCATCCATGTTCAGAAGACTCTTGAACACCTTCGGCGGCACAGTCGGCGATGAGCCGAGCCCCATGTCTGCGCGAATGGACGCCACCGCTGAGCCCACCTCAGCGGTGAAGGAGCCAACGCTCTTCGCCGGGTTCGATTCGCCGAACGGGACGATGGCACCGCCGGCGTATCCCTTGCACCACAACGCGCATTGAAGGATAGTGACCACGTTCTTGTTCTTGGTGAATCCAGCAGCAATCGTGCCGAACTTCGAGGTCAGAGTCGACATCGTGGTCGGTCCGAAGTTGTCGGACGGCGTCGAGATGCCGAGTTCGATCTGGAGCGCTCGGGTGAGCGCGTACATCGTCTGCCAACCGGTCGATCCGTCCTCCGTGATCGTGGCAAAACCTGACCTGCCCTTGTACGTTGCGTTCAGCCACTGCTGAGACTGGAGAACCAGGAGGTCCATCAGACCGTTCCTTTCGCTGCATCGGACTGTTCGACAGTCCCGGACTCGGTGACGTCGATGAAGGTGCTCCTACCGGTCGACCGGCGGGGGCGTGCGTCGTCCACGGACGTGTTGAACTCGGCCCGCGCGAAGACGATGCCTTCCGACGCGGTTGGATTCTCACCGTGAGGCTCCGGTGCGATGAAGACCTCGAGCGCGGAACCGACGGGCACCTCGAAGCTCGTTCGAGCTTCGACTCTCAACTCGGTGCTGACCCGCAAACTCTGGACCTGAAGTCGGCTGACATCGATGGGCACTCCATCGAGCGCCGCGCTTTCGATGACGAGTCGTTCGACCAGATTCGCATCGGCGGTAATGGTCACCGTTCCGGTCGGCGCCGGGCATGGTCCGACGTTGACGATGCGGACCAGATTCGGGACTCGATACGATCGCACCTTCGCTTGCTCGTGAACCTCGATTGTGGTCCACGCACCCGACACATCGACACCCCACGGCGCAACCGGGCGCGGCGTCACGGATCCGAGGAGGTCAAACGACTCGGTCCTGTCACTTCCCGGAGCGGTCAGGGTGAGAATCGCCGGCTGGAATTCGCCGAGGTTCTCGACCGGATAGAGCGGCCTCGGTGTCATGGGCAGACCGAGGCCGATCGACTCCGATTCTCCGCCGAAGCTGCGGTCGATTTCGAATGAGGCCCGCGATCGGCCGCCGCTGCTCGTTACTGCAGGAGACAAAGATCGAACCGATCCTCCCGTGAACAGCGTTGCCTTGCCCGGCGCGAAGACTCTCTCGTCAAATTCGACTACCACGCGCATGCCCGCCGCCACCTTGGCGACGGCACCCAATTCGATCACGCCAAACCAGTCCGCTGTGTACGCCGTCGCGAAGTCCTGACTGAAGGTTTCCACTGTTTGGGCGAGAAGGTGGTTCACCGTTATAGGGATCGAAGCTCCCGAATCTTGTGTTGCCGAAGCGGGATCCGGCTGAAGGAGATTCGAGAGCACGACACCTCCACCGCCGGCGAGAAGCATACGTCGACTGACCGTGTACATGAGACCTCCGGCTGACCCAAGCTGAAATGTATAGTCCTACAGTATGGATGTCAGTCACGGGAAGCTATGTGTCGATCGGTCCATGTCGCCGGCGGCCGATTCCGAAGACACGACCGCTGCTGCGTGCACGGAGGGCGTGCGGCCACTCGATGTGGACGGAGTGCTCAAGGCGACCGTTCGGCGACTGGAACAACTCGACCTTCCCCTCCCCGTCGTGGTCGACGAACAACGCGCCCAGATCATCGAGACGATCATTCGCGAGGTCGCCGCCGAAGTGCCGCAACTCGTCAACGCGCCGGGCGGGACAGGGCCGTTGTTGAGCTATGTCCCGGAGAGCGCGGATCTGGAGTTCGGGGCACTTCAGTCGCAGCGCACTGCGCACCCTGCGGAGAGCCTCATCGTCGCTGACATTCTCTTCGACACTGCGTTGCCTGAGGTCACGCATTGGGCACAGAGCGCGTTCGGTTGTGAGCCGATCGAGGTGGTCCGCGTGCTCCATCACGTCATTTGGCGTCGCTTTCCTGCGGGAGCGATCGGCTACACCGAAGGGCTGCGCCAGCGGCTCTTCGCGGCTGATCGGGAGTCGAGATTGAGGGTCTCTCGAGACCTGCATGATCGAGTCGCTCATGGCATTGCAGCCGCGATCCAACGAGTCGAGCTCGGGGTCGCTGCACGCGACACGGACATGGAGAATCTCGACGGAGCGCTCGGCATTCTGCGTGACACGCTTGAAGAAGTCAGAAGTATCGCCACCGACCTGCGGCGTCAGGTGGGAGAGCGCACGTTGGAGGAGTCCTTACAGGGCCTGGTGGACGAGAACCCAGTCGACCAAGTACGCGTCGAGCTGGAGGTGAGAGGCCGACAGTGCGCCCTCGCGCCGGTGGTCGCGGAAGAGGCATACCTTATCGCGCTCGAAGCCATCCGTAACGCGCGCGAGCACGCTTCGTCGGCGACGCGCATCGTCGTCTCGCTGATCCATGAACCGCACCGGGCAACTCTTTCGGTGACTGATGATGGGGCGGGCTTCGACAGTCGCCAACCATCTGTCTGTCGGGGCCTCGGCCTCCACGCGATGCAGGAGCGTGCGCTGGCATTAGGGGGCGTGCTCTCGATCGACTCGAAGCCAGGCAATGGCACCATCATCGAGCTCGTCGTGCCCCACCTTGGAGCCGAACGGTGAGCCGCGTCCGAATCGTGGTCGCCGATGATCATTCGCTCTTCCGGGACGGTCTACTGGCTTTGTTCCGGCTGGACCCGCACTTGGAAGTCGTAGGTGAAGCGTCACACGGCGAAGAAGCGATCGACGTCGTCACGCGCGTAGCTCCCGATGTTCTCCTTCTCGATGTGAGCATGCCGGGAATTCCGGTGCTCACGACGATCAACTTTGTACGACGCAGGAGCCCGCGTACTCGAATCGCGATCCTGACGATGCACGACGAGCTGGCGCTCCGCACCAGTCTTCTCGATGCTGGTGCCTCGGACTTCTGGTCGAAATCAGTTCCTAGCCGGGAGCTCGTCAAGAACATCAAAGAGCTCGTCCGGGCTCCCCAACGGGACAAGGTCCAGTACGCGCGCGGGCGCCGCCCGGCGGGCGGCCTCCTCTCTGCGCGAGAAGTGGACGTCGTGCGCCTCGTGGGAAACGCCCTGAGCAACAAGGAGATCGCCACCAGGCTCGGCATCGCCGAGGGGACTGTCAAACGGCACCTGAGCAGCATCTTCGCGAAGCTCGGCGCGACTACGCGATTGGACGCCGCGCGGAAGGCTGCTCGCCTGGGTCTTACGGTGCTCGAGTAGATGACGAAGGAGGCTCCCTCACCTGGTGAGGAGAGCCTCCTGTTTGTTGGTCGGGGTGACAGGATTTGAACCTGCGGCCTCTTCGTCCCGAACGAAGCGCGCTACCAAGCTGCGCCACACCCCGATGGCCAACGGCCTCAACAAGAATACACGAGGCGGAGGGGTGATCGTGACCATGTCTGGCGGGCGAGAGTCCCGGCGTATGAGCCAAAAGACATATCGACACTTGGATTTAGCGTGTCATAACGTTCGACGTGACATTCGACTATAGAAGGGCATCAGAATGACTCGTCTTCAGACAGACAGCCGAAAACGTACCGCGGTTCGAAGGGCACGGATAGTCGCGGCCGTCGCCGCCACCGGTCTGAGCCTCGGCGTCCTTGGGTTCGCGGCAACTCCTGCTCAGGCTGCCGCATGGTCCTTCACATGCGGAAACCCCGTGCCATATCAGTATCAATCGGCGACGTGGTCGACCGGCGCTCCTGATCGTTGCATGTGGGCAGAAGTGCAGGAAATGGCACGGATTGGCGGATATGCCGGCCCGATCGACGGAATCATGGGGCCGAACAGTTGGCGCGGTTTCCAAAATTACCTTGCGTGGGTGGGTGTAAATCCCGGGGTAGCAGATGGGATTCCCGGCCCGAATACATATCGAGCAATGCAGCGATTCGCGGGTCCGAACTACAACGGACCGATTGACGGTGTGATGGGTCCCAATAGCTGGAAGGGCTTTACGAGTTCACTTCACGCGGTCTACTACCACTAGGCCTAGCACGGGTGGGGGCATGAACTCTGAGGCGTCATGCTCCCACTCACGGCGCGTGACATGCGACTCGAAATGGCCGGGAAGAGGAATCGCTCTTGTGCTCGCAATTCGACGGACGTGGACGTTGTCAATCCGACGCCGTCAACGTCACGAGCGTCGCCTCCGGCCGGCACGCGAAGCGCACGGGAGCGTAGATCGAAGTGCCGAGCCCGGCCGAGACGTTCAGGTACGCCGCACGGAAGGCATGCCGCCAGATGCTCAGCCCCCTGACCTGCTGACGTGGGATGTCGCAGTTGGTGACCAGCGCGCCGAAGCCGGGAACGCAGACCTGGCCGCCGTGGGTATGTCCGGCGAAGATCATCGAGGCGCCGTACGTAACGAAGGCATCGAGAACCCGCCGGTAGGGGGCGTGGACGACGCCCAGGGTGACAGTCGGACGCTCGCCACGAGGCTCATCGTCGGGCCAGGTCGCGTCGTCGGAGTAGGGGTCGTTCTCGCGCAGCTCGTCCAGCGCGCCGGGGATGGCCTCCACTCGGTCGGCCTGGATGTGCGGGTCGTTCACGCCGAACAGCTCGAGGTGCGTGCCGTTGACGTCGAGGGCGCCTGCCGCGTTGTTGAGGTTCAGCCAGCCGAGGCTCTCGAAGTAGGCGGTGAGTGCCTTGTCGTCGAGGCGGGGGGCCGTAGTCGAGTGGCGCTTCGACGGGCCGAGGAAGTACTTGAGCGGGTTCTTCAGCTGCGGGCCGTAGTAGTCGTTCGACCCGTGCACGAACACGCCTGGCACGCCGCGGAAGGCGTCCAGGGCCGCTCGGATGCCCTCCAGGCCATTATCGTGGCTGAGATTGTCGCCGGTGTCGACGATCAGGTCGGGCTGGAACCGGGCCAACTCGCGCACCCACTGCTGCTTGTCGCTCTGCCACGGCGCCATGTGCAGATCGGACAGATGCAGCACCCGGATCGGCTTGGCTCCGGCCGGTAGCACCGGCACGCTCACCTCGCGCAGCGTGAAGGCGCGACGCTCGAAAAGCGACCCGTAGGCGAACGCTGCTGCGCCCGCACCGGCGAGCACCGCGAGCGCGGTGGTCACCGGGTGGAGGCCCGAGGAGCGCGGCACTAGCCGCCCGCTCCCTGACCGGGAGCTGGCGTGCTCTTCTGGAGGGTGAGCGTAATCTGGGTGCCGGCCTTCGCAGCAGTGCCTGCGCCCGGTTCCATCGCGTGGACGATGTCGTCGGGGGAGGGGCCGCCGCCGTTGACCTTGACGCCGAAGCCGGCCGCGGTCAGCGCCCTCTGCGCGTCGGAGAACTTCTGGCCGACCACGTTCGGAATGGCGACGAGGGAGCCGTTGCTCGTGTAGAGCGTCACGACCGTGCCCTTGCCGACGGACGAACCGGCGGCGGGGTTGCTCGAGGCGACCGTGCCAGCGGGCGCTGCCGAGTCCTGCGGGCCGCCGTCCGCGCTGTCGAGGCCGAGACCGGTGAGGATCGACTTGGCCTCGTCGAGCGACTTGCCGGTGAGATCGGGGACGGCGACCTGGATGCCGCGCATGAGCTTGTCATTGACAGACGCGAACTGATCGCCACCGTACTTCGCGACGGCAGCGGTCATCATCGCCTTCTGGACGTTTACACGTGCATTGGCAACCGTCGATCCATGAGACGGCCGGATAATGCGCATCGAGGTCGCGCCTTCGACGTTCCCGGCCCAGTAAGCGCCCGCGACCTTGGTAGTCGCGGCGACCAGCCAGACGTGCTCGGCGTTGTCAGTGGTACCTGTCTTGCCGAGCATGTCGACGCCCGACGTGTTCACACCGTACGCAGTTCCATTTGGGCCGAGGGGCTGCTGCAGGGCGTACTCCATTGCCGCTGCGACGTTCTCGTCGACCGCTTGAGAGCATGCCGACTTCGGAGGAACGACCTCCTTGCCGGTCCCGTCGACCATCTTGTCGATCGCGATGGGTGTGCAGACAACTCCCTTGTTGGCGATACCGGCGAATGCGGTCGCCATCGACAGCGGAGCGACCTCGTTGGTGCCGAGCACGCTCGCCGCCGTCGAGCCCAACTCCTTGTCGGGAACCGCGGAATGCACCCCGAACGCTTGTGCGTCCTGCTTGATCGCGCACAAGTCGAGCTGCTTCGCCATTCCGACGAAAGCGGTGTTGACGGAGCCGCGGGTGGCCTGGATGGCGTTCAGCGTACCGGGATTGCTGCCGTCGTCGTTCGTCGGCTTCCATGGGCCTGATCCGGACGATCCACAGGAGTTCTTGAACGGCCAGTTCGAGCCTCCGTACGTCTGCACCCGCGCGTTCACAGTTTCGTTGAGCGAATGGCCTTGCTTGAGCCACTCCGCGAGAGTGAAGACCTTGTAGGTCGATCCGGGTTGGAATCCGCTCGAACCTCCGTACTCGTAGTCGGTGCTGAAGTTGATCCCCGTGTAGACCGTTGGGTTGCTTGCCACGACGTCCGGGTCCTGCGTGTAATCCTTGTTCTGCGCCATGTACAGCACACGTCCGGTACCCGGCTGGACACCCACCAGTGCCGCGCCGACGTTCTGGTTGTAGTCCTTCGGCATCCAGCTGTCCAAGGTGTCCTCAGCAACCTTCTGGAGGTCGAGATCCAAGGACGTGTAGATCTTGTAACCACCCCGGTTGAACGCAGCAGCGCGTGTGTCTTGGTCGCTGCCGAAAGACGGATCGTTCAGGAAGACCTTCTGCACGTAGTAGCAGAAGTACGCAGCGCCTCCCGCGGTCTGGCACCCGCGGACGGACGGCGTGATGACCGGCGTGATCGGGGTCTTGACGGCCTCGTCGTACTGCGCCTTGGTCAGCTTCTTGTACTCGTACATCTTGTCGAGGATGTAGTCACGACGCTCTTTGTTCTTGGCGTAGCCGTTCGTGGCGCCGTTCGTCGTGGAGTCGGGGCTGTCGAGCTTGAGGCCGGTCGGCTCGTTCACGATGGCGACGAGGCTGGCGGCCTGCGCGGGGGTCAGAGCCGCGGCGGTGACGTTGTAGTAGTACCGGGCTGCTGCCTCGATGCCGTAGACCGAGCCACCGAAGCCGGCGATGTTGAGGTAACCCTCGAGGATCTGGTCCTTGGTGTACTTCTTCTCCAGACCGATGGCGTACTTCATCTCCTTGACCTTGCGGTCGGGCGTGACGCCCGTCGAGTCGTCGACGCAGGACTGGTACTTGTCTTTCTGCTCCTTGGTCTTGACCGGCATGGCCTCGCACTTCTGCAGCAGCACGTTCTTCACGTACTGCTGGGTGATCGAGGATCCGCCCTGCACGCCGCCGCCGGAAACAGTCGAGAGGACACCGCGCACGGTGCCCTGGATGTCGATGCCGCCGTGGCTGTAGAACCGTGGGTCCTCCCCGGCGATCGCCGCGTCTTTGACCGCCTGCGACATCTGGTCGAAGCCGACCGGGAGGCGGTTCTGGGAGTAGAAGGTCGCGAGCGCGACGTCGGAGCCGTCGGAGTTCTTCGCGTAGATGGTGGTCGGCTGGGCGAGCTGACCGATCTGGAGGTACTCGGGAAGACCCTCGAACACGCCGATACCATTGTTGGCGGCCATGCCGGTGACGGCGATGGCGGGGGTGACGGCAGCCGTGACCAGAAGACCGGCCACGGCACTCATGCCGACGAAAGCGCCGACTGCTCCGAGCACACCTCTAGCCTGTGGTTTTTGCGCAGACATAGGATCAGCGTAGGCGATGAACCTGACAAACCCCCCGAATGAAAAGAGCACCATGCTGCGCTGGGAATACCTGACGACCCCTCTCATGATCCATAACACGGCCGCCATCCTCAACAACTGGGGCTCGGAAGGGTGGGAGCTGGTCCAGGTCGTGACCGGCCCCGAGGGCGGCCTGGTGGCCTACCTCAAGCGTCCGGTGCAGAGCGCGGAGACCGCCTGATGGCCGCGATCGAAGCGCGTCTCGCCGAGCTCGGCATCGACCTCCCCGCCGTGGTCCCGCCGGTCGCCGCCTACACGCCCGCGGTCGTCGACGCGGGGCACGTGTACACCTCCGGTCAGATCCCGATGGTCTCCGGCGCCCTCCCCGCGACCGGCAAGGTCGGCGACGGCCACGGCCTGGTGCCGGCCGACGACGCCAAGGAGTACGCCCGCATCTGCGCGCTCAACGCCCTCGCAGCGGTCAAGAGCGTCATCGGCTCGCTCGACCGGGTGACCCGCGTCGTGAAGGTCGTCGGCTTCGTCTCCTCCGACCCGTCGTTCACCGGCCAGCCGGGTGTCATCAACGGCGCTTCGGAGGTTCTCGGCGAGATCTTCGGCGAGGCAGGCGTGCACGCGCGCTCCGCGGTCGGCGTCGCGGTCCTCCCGCTCGACGCCCCGGTGGAGGTCGAACTCATCGTCGCGTACGAATAGAGCCCCGAAGGCAGGAGAACCGTTGCGAGTCGAGTGGATTCGCAACGGTTCTCCTGCGTTGGGGCACGGCCCCCGGCTTCGTCCTAAGTGAGCTTGGCCTGGATGGATGTCATCACGGCGGTGTCGGCGAGCGTGGTCGTGTCGCCGACCTCCCTGCCTTCGGCGACGTCCTGCAGCAGCCGTCGCATGATCTTTCCCGAGCGCGTCTTGGGCAGCTCCGTGACGATGAAGATGTCCCGCGGGCGCGCGATGGCGCCGATCTGTTCCGCGACATGCTTGCGCAACTCGGCGGCGACGTCGAGCGACTCCGCCGTCTCGAGCTGGTTCTGCTTGATGATGACGAACGCGACGACGGCCTGGCCGGTCGTCTCGTCGGCGGCGCCCACGACCGCGGCCTCCGCTGTCAGGGGATGCGCGACGAGCGCCGACTCGATCTCTGCGGTCGAGAGGCGGTGACCCGAGACGTTCATGACGTCGTCGACGCGGCCCATCAGCCAGATCTCGCCGTCCATGTCGTAGCGCGCGCCGTCGCCGGCGAAGTACTTGTCGCCGAACTTCGACCAGTACGTCTCCACGAAACGGTCGGGGTCGCCCCAGATTCCGCGCAGCATGCTCGGCCACGGCTCGGTGACCACGAGAAGTCCGCCCTGGTCTTTGCCCACGGGAACGCCGGCCTCGTCGAGGATGTCGATGGAGATGCCGGGGAGCGGCACTTGGGCGCTTCCGGGCTTGAGCGTCGTCACGCCGGGCAGGGCGGAGACCATGATGGCGCCGGTCTCGGTCTGCCACCAGGTGTCCACGACCGGGGTATCGCCGCCTCCGATGATGTCGCGGTACCACATCCACGCCTCGGGGTTGATCGGCTCGCCCACCGAGCCGAGCACGCGAAGGCTCGAGAGGTCGAACCTCTGCGGGTGCTGGCGCCCGATCTTCATGAACGAGCGGATGGCGGTCGGAGCCGTATAGAAGATCGAGACCTTGTACTTCTCGATGATCTCCCACCAGCGGCCCGGGTGTGGGGTCTCGGGGGTGCCTTCGTACAGCACCTGGGTCGCGCCGTTGGCCAGCGGGCCGTAGACGACGTAGGTGTGACCGGTGACCCAGCCCACGTCTGCGCTGCACCAGTAGACGTCCGTCTCGGGGTGGAGGTCGAAGACGTTCTTGTGGGTGAAGGCCGCTTGGGTGAGGTAACCGCCCGAAGTGTGCAGGATGCCCTTCGGCTTGCCTGTCGTTCCCGACGTGTAGAGGATGAACAGCGGGTTCTCCGCGGGGAACGCCTTGGCTACGTGGTCGGCATCGACGAGCGCGAGCTCGTCCTGCCACCACAGGTCGCGGCCCTCGGTCCAGGCGACCTCGTTCTCGCCGCGCCTGACGACGAGCACGTGCTCGACCGTCGACTCGCCGCTCGCGAGGGCGGTGTCGACCGCGTCCTTCAGCGGGAAGACACGGCCCTTTCGCCACCCACCGTCGGCGGTGATGACCAGCTTCGCCTCGGCGTCGTCGATGCGGGAGCGCAGGCTCTCTGCGCTGAACCCGCCGAAGACGACGGAGTGCACGGCGCCGATGCGGGCCACCGCGAGCATGGCGATGACGGCCTCGGGGATCATCGGCAGGTAGATGGCGACCCGGTCGCCGGACTGGATGCCGAGGCTGGTGAGCAGGTTGGCGGCCTTCTTTACCTCGGCGGTGAGCTCGGCGTATGTGATCGCGCGCGAGTCGCCCGGCTCGCCCTCCCAGTGAATCGCGACCCGGTCGCCGTTGCCGGCGAGCACGTGGCGGTCGAGGCAGTTGTAGGCGACGTTGAGTTCGCCGTCGTCGAACCACTTCGCGAACGGCGGGTTCGACCAGTCGAGCGTTCGCGTGAAGGGCGTGTGCCAGTGCACGAGGTCGCGCGACTGATCGGCCCAGAACCCGAGACGGTCGGCAGAGGCGCGCTCATAGAGATCGGCCGTCGCGATCGCGTTCGCTGCGAACTCCTCGGTCGGCGCGAACCGCCGGGCTTCGTGGAGCAGGTTGTCGATTGTGTTGCTCATGGGGAGTGTTTCGCTCCTTTGCGATGCGGATGTTCGAGTCGTGGCGCGACAATGCCTGACTCTACAACGTGGTGGTGACGGGCTCCGATCAGACTTGCGTTTGCATAGGCAGACTTGCGTTTGCATTGATTCTGCGTAGACTAGTCACCGGCCGAATGGATAATTCTGGCGTGCGGCGCAATCGATTCCCCCCAATCCTGCGCCGCAGTGGCCGCACCTGTTCCCCCCAATAGGTGCGGCCCCCCTCTTTTTAACCGGCGGCTGTGAATGGCGGCCGCGCTGAGTGGCCTGAGAGTCCCCCGCCCCTGGGTGTGGATGAGCCGGTCTTTCCACAGATTCGGGCGATCCGTCCCGCATGGCCGGCGGCCTCCGTAGCGTCGAGGCCATGACGATCCCGAGCGCTCCTCAGGCCCCGCTGCAAACCGAAGCGACTGCACGCGGCGAGCCGGGCCCGTGGGAGACGTTCGGTCCGCTGACGCCGTATCTGATGCGCGAGGGCGTCACCGATCTCTTCCTCACTGGCGACGGTGTGCTGTGGTCCGATGGAGGCTCCCGCGGCCTCCACCGCGTCGACGGGTGGCACGCGGATGCGCAGGCCGCCCGGCGTCTCGCTACGCGTCTGATCGCCTGTGGCGGCCGACACCTCGACGAGGCCACGCCGTTCGCAGACGTGCGGCTCGCGGGAGGAGTGCGCGTGCACGCCGTTCTCGCGCCGATCTCGACCGCGGGCGCGGTGATCTCGATCCGCGTGCCGTCAGCCGTCGCCGTCGGGCTCGACGACCTGGTGCGCGGTGGTTCGCTGACGCTCGCGCAAGCCGCGCGACTGCGAGAGGCGGTGGCGGCGCGCACCAACATCCTCGTCACAGGTGCGGGAGGGGCGGGCAAGACCACGCTCCTGGGCGCGATCCTGGCGCAGGCGCCGCCCGGCGAGCGGATCGTGCTCATCGAAGACGTAGCGGAGCTCCGTGTCGCGCATCCGCACGTGGTCGGGCTGCAGACCCGGCAACCGAACCTGGAGGGTGCAGGAGGCGTGGGACTGCGCAGGCTGGTGCGCGAGGCGCTGCGGATGCGTCCCGACCGGCTCGTCCTCGGCGAGTGCAGGGGAGAGGAGGTCGTCGACTTGCTTGCAGCGTTGAACACCGGGCACGACGGAGGCGCCGGCACGCTGCACGCGAACTCGCTCGCGGACGTCCCCGCTCGGATGGAGGCGCTCGGCGCGCTGGCGGGCATGAACGAGATCGCTGTCGCGCGTCAGACGATCAGCGCCATCGGCCTGGTCGTGCACGTCGAGCGGGCGGGCGAACGGCGCAGGATTCGCGGATTCGGGCGCTTCACGACGACCGCCGACGGTCGGCTCGCGGTGGTGGGCTGTGAGTGAGGGAGCGGGTCGCGGGGATCCTGATGACGACCTCCTCGCCCGGTCGGTGGGGGCTCTGGCGGTGCTCCTCGACGCTGGCATATCTCCGGTCTCGGTCTGGGCGTACGTAGCCGAGGATGCTGAGCATCCCGCGATGAGGGCCGCGGCGGCCAGGATCGCGGCAGGCGTGCCGCCGTCGGAGGCTCTCGTCGACGCATCACGAGGGCCGGCGGCCGTCGCGCGGCCAGCGAGGTCGGCACGAAGACGGGCGCTGAAGGGGCGGCTGCTGAACAGGCGATCGTCGACGGTGCTGGGCACAGCGGCGCAGACGACAGAGGCTCTCGATGACGGGGCGGCGACGGTGGCGGCCGCGTGGAACGTCGCCGAGCACGCCGGGGCCGCGCTGTCACCGGCGTTGCGCGGTGCGGCGACCGCGTTGCGTGATCGTGCGGAGACGGCACGCGACGTTCGCACGTCCCTCGCCGGACCTCGTGCGACGGCGCGACTGATGGCGTGGCTGCCGTTGGTCGGCGTCGCCATGGCGTATCTCATCGGTGTCGATGTCGTGGGTGCGCTCGTGCGCGGCCCGCTCGGGTGGGGAGTGGCCGTCGCCGGGGCATCGTTGGTGGTGGCGGGCCGCGCCTGGACGGCCCGGTTGGTCCGCGAGGCGTCGCGGGCCGGGCCTGTCGCCGGTGCAGAGCACGAGTTGATGGCGATCGCCCTGGCCGGAGGCATGTCGCCCGCTCATGCAAGGCAACTCGTCGCGGAGGTTCGAGAGCGGATCGGGATGGGTGGCAGAGCGGACGACGGCCGTTCTGTCGATCGAGTTCTGCGCGTCGCCGAACGGGCGGGCGCGCCGGCGATCGAGCTGCTGTCCGCCGAAGCGCGGCAGGAACGCCGCGTCGCACGGGCGGAGGGTCGCACGCGGGCAGAGCTCCTCGCCGTGCGGCTGCTGCTCCCCTTGGGACTGTGCATTCTGCCGGCATTCGTGCTGCTCGGGGTGGTGCCCGTCATCCTCGCGATGATGTCCTCCACATTCACGGGGCTGACGTGAGCTGTCCACAGATTCATCCACGAGCGCCCGATCGGCGTTGCCGGCGGGCACCATCGGAACACGGCCACGAAGAGTAGTGGCCGACAACGACAGGGGGAATTCATGGGCGAGATCATTCGCGGGTCGCGGTCCGTCATGCAGCGGCTGCGCTCGGAGGACCGCGGTGCGAGCACAGCGGAGTATGCCGTCACGACGATGGCGGCGGTCGGATTCGCCGGCGCGCTGCTGATGCTGCTGCGCGGCGACGAGGTCCGGTCGGTGCTCGCCGACCTCGTGCGTCGGGCGCTGACGGTCGATGGCTGATCGGCGAGACGGTGAGACGAGACGGTGGGGCGAGGTGGTGGGACGAGGTGGTGGGACGTGCGGCGGTGCAGCGATCCGGTGGTCTTTCGGGAACGAAAGGGGCGGTAGCGGTGAGTGCAGGTACGGGCGAGACCACGGCGCCAGGTTCGGCAGGGGAGCGCGGCAGCGTGACGGCGGAGTTCGCCACCGCCCTTCCGGCCGTGCTGCTGTGTCTGGCGCTGTGCGTCGGCGCGGTGCAGGCTGCCGCGCAGCAGGCGCGGCTGCTCGATCACGCTGCATCGGCCGCGCGGCTGATCGGACGTGGCGATCCGGCTCCCGCGCCGCCTGCCGGGGCGTCGCGAGCGGTCGGGTCGGAGGGCGGATTGGTGTGCGTCACGATCTCGGAACCGAGCGGCTCCGGCGGCTTGGGCGCGCTCGGGGTGACCGTGTCGGCGCGTTCGTGCGTCCTCGACGATGTCGAGCCGCGATGAGCGGGGCATCGTCGTCGCCGACGTCGGCGGAGCGCGGGTCGGGAACGGTTCTCGCGCTCGCGACCGTCGCCGTACTCGTGGCAGTGACGACAGCGGTGATGCTCGTCAGTGGAGCGTGGGCGGCTCGCCACCGCGCGGCGATCGCGGCAGATGCGGCAGCGCTGGCGGCCGCGGAGGTCGCCGTCGGTCGAGCTGTCGGGGAGCCGTGCGCTCAGGCACGGCTCGTGGCGAGCGCCAATGGGGCCGCGCTCGCGGAATGCGCCGTCGCCGGGGTGGTGGTGCAGGTCACTGCCGTAGTGCCCCACGCGGGCTGGCAGGCAGAGGTGCCCGCTCGGGCCGGTCCTCCCGGCAGCCCGTGATCGGCCACAAGGCACGGCTTTCGCGGAGTCCCGTCAAGGCTCGTGCGAAACCGTCGCACCGCGAGTGCCGACCGGGACACATCCGCCTCCTCCGCCTTCGCTGGCGGAGGAGGAGATCGGCTCAGTCGAACACGGTCTCCACGTAGCGGTACGCCACAGCACTGGGGAGCGAGGCGCTCGGGTCGTCCGAGGCGTACTCGGTCTCGGAGGCGGAGCCCCGAACGTACAGATAGTGCTTGCCGCCCGAGGGGGCGGCCAGTTCCAGGCGCGGTTGCGGGTCGCCGGAGTCGAGGAAGGACGTGGAGATGGTCTTGCCCTCCAGAGGACCGTCGATGAGCTTGGCGGTGTACGTCGTCCTTGATGTCGTTGCCATGACGTCATTGTCCTCCCGCGCTCCGCACGGCAACAGGCCCGACGGTCCGCGGCGGTGCGCCTGCGGCGAACGCCCGGGACGAACCCAGGCGGCGATTAGGCACACAACCGGCCTAGGTGTGTATGGTTTGCCTGTTGGGCCACACGGCTTATGCTCGCCGCTCTCTGTGCGGCGCTCGGGGGAGCGATTTTCGGGCCGGCGAGGTCCGTCTGAACACAGCAGCTATATAAGAGGAGTCAAGTGCCTGGCACGAAGAAGCTCGTCATCGTCGAGTCGCCGAACAAGGTGAAGTCCATCGCCCAGTACCTCGGCGACGGCTACGAGGTGATGGCGTCCGTCGGACACATCCGCGATCTGATCGAGCCCAAGAACCTGCCTCCCGAGCTGAAGAAGGGGTCGCTCGGCAAGTTCTCCGTCGACGTCGAGAACCAGTTCGCGCCGTACTACGTGGTGTCCGACCAGAAGAAGAAGACGGTCGCCGACCTGAAACGTGCGCTCAAGGATGCCGACGAGCTCCTGCTCGCGACGGATGAAGACCGCGAGGGGGAGGCCATCGCCTGGCACCTGGTCGAGGTGCTCCAGCCCAAGGTGCCGGTCAAGCGCATGGTGTTCCACGAGATCACCAAGGAGGCGATCGAGAAGGCACGTGACAACACGCGCGAGATCGACACCGCACTCGTCGATGCGCAGGAGACCCGCCGCATCCTCGACCGCCTCTACGGCTACGAGGTCTCGCCCGTGCTGTGGCGAAAGGTCGGCCCTGGGCTCTCCGCCGGTCGCGTGCAGTCCGCGGCGACCCGCCTCGTGGTCGACCGCGAGCGCGAACGCCTCGCCTTCGTCGCCGCCTCGTACTGGGGGCTCACCGCACAGCTCGCCCCCGAGGAGGCCGCTGCCTTCGAGGCCCGTCTCGCCCGGCTGAACGGCCAGCGCGTGGCCACCGGTCGCGACTTCGACGACCACGGCCGCCTGACATCCGGTGCGACAACGCTCGACGAGGCGTCCGCTCAGACCCTCGCCGAAGCCGTCCGGCTGCCGAGCACTCTGGTGTCGGTCGGGAAGGTCGATTCCAAGCCGTACTCTCGCCGGCCCGCGGCGCCGTTCACCACCTCCACGATGCAGCAGGAGGCAGCGCGCAAGCTGCGCTTCTCGGCCCGGCAGACGATGAGCGTCGCCCAGACGCTGTACGAGAACGGCTACATCACCTATATGCGCACCGACTCCGCGTCGCTGTCGCAGCAGGCGACCAACGCGGCACGAGCCCAGGCGGCCAAGCTGTACGGCGCTGAGACGGTGCCCGACAAGCCGCGTGTCTATGCCTCCAAGAGCAAGAACGCGCAGGAGGCGCACGAGGCAATCCGGCCCGCCGGCGAGGTGTTCCGCACTCCCGCTGAATTGGAGAAATCGCTGCGCGGACCCGAGCTGCGGCTGTACGACCTCATCTGGAAGCGCACCGTCGCCTCGCAGATGGCCGACGCCAAGGGTCAGACCGCGTCCGTGACGGTCGAAGCGAGGATCACGGAGGGGTCGCTCGACGGCACCGTCGCGGAGTTCACCGCGAGCGGCACCGTCATCACCTTCCACGGCTTCCTCAACGCTTACGAAGAAGGGCGCGACGAGGAACGGAACGCCGACTCGGGCGGCGACGCCAAGCTCCCGCCGCTGACGCAGGGCCAGTCGCTCACGGTCGAGGACGTCGCCGCCGACGGCCACGAGACCACCCCGCCGCCGCGCTACACGGAGGCCAGCCTCGTGAAGACCCTGGAGGAGCTCGGCATCGGGCGGCCCTCGACCTTCGCGAGCATCATCTCCACGATCATCGATCGCGGGTACGTCACCCAGCGCGGCCAGGCGCTGGTCCCCAGCTGGGTCGCGTTCTCGGTGGTCCGGCTGCTGGAGGACTACTTCGCCGACCTGGTGCAGTACGACTTCACCGCTGAGATGGAGGACGACCTCGACCGCATCGCCGACGGCGAGGCCGAGCGCGTCGACTGGCTCAACAGCTTCTATTTCGGAAGCGACAAGCACAAGGGCCTCCGTCGGGTGATCGACAACCTCGGCGAGATCGACGCGCGCAGCGTCAACTCGATCGCGATCGACGACGGCGTGACGCTTCGCATCGGCAAGTATGGTCCGTACCTGGAGGTCCAGGAGGCGGGCGCGGCAGAGGATGCCACCCCACGCCGAGTCAACCTGCCGCCCGAGCTTGCGCCAGACGAGCTGACTCCGGCCAAGGCGAAAGAGCTCATCGAGGCGCCGGTGCAGACCGATCGCGTACTGGGCTCCGACCCGGCGACCGGCAAGCTCGTCCTCGCCAAGGACGGCCGATTCGGTCCGTATGTGACCGAGGCCGACCCGGAGGAGAAGCCTGCGGTCGACCCGCAGACCGGTGAGGTCGTCGAGGTCAAGAAGACGGCCAAGAAGGCGGCGGCCAAGCCGCGCACGGCCTCCCTGTTCAAGTCGATGGACCTCGCGACGATCGATCTCGACGCCGCGCTCCGTCTGCTCGACCTGCCCCGCGCGGTCGGAACCGATCCGGAGAGCGGTGCCGACATCCAGGCCGCGAACGGCCGCTACGGCCCCTACCTGAAGAAGGGTACCGACACGCGGTCGCTGCCGAGCGAGGACGACATCTTCGGAATCGACCTCGCCGGAGCGCTCGAACTCTTCGCGCAGCCGAAGTACGGCAACCGCCGCGCCTCCAGCGCCCTCAAGGAGTTCGACGCCGATCCGGCCAGCGGCAAGCCGATCAAGATCAAGGACGGCCGGTTCGGCCCGTACGTGACCGACGGCGAGACCAACGCCACCATCCCGCGCGGCGAGACGGTGGACGAGGTCGACTTCGAGCGGGCGGTGCAACTGCTCGCAGACAAGCGGGCGAAGGGGCCGGCCAAGAAGCCGGCCGCCAAGCGCACGTCCACCCGATCGACGGCGGCCAAGAAGCCGGCGGCCAAGACGACCGCGGCCAAGAGGACCGCCACCAAGACCACGGCGGCTCAGACGACGGCAGCTAAGACGAAAGCCGCTAAGTCGACCGCCGCTAAGACGACAGCCGCTAAGTCGACCGCCGCCAAGACCACGGCGGCCACGGCAGCCAAGACAACGAAGGCCGCGGCCAAGCCGAAGACAACGTCGACGCGCACCGCCGCGAAGAAAACCGCCGAGTGAGCGAGGAGGCGCGGCCCGGTCTGTTCATCACGCTCGAGGGCGGGGACGGCGTCGGCAAGTCGACGCAGGCCGCGCTCCTCGAGCAGTGGCTGAACGGGCGAGGCCGCACGGTCGTGCGCACGCGGGAGCCGGGCGGCACGGACGCCGGTGTCGAGATCCGGGAGATCGTGCTCCACCACCGCGGCGACATCGCGCCACGCGCGGAGGCGTTGCTCTATGCGGCCGACCGTGCCCACCACGTCGCGACCGTCGTGCGTCCTGCGCTCGAACGTGGCGACGTGGTCCTGCAGGACCGCTACATCGACTCGTCCGTCGCCTACCAGGGCGCCGGCCGGGTGCTCGACGCCGACGAGGTGCGTGAGCTGTCACTGTGGGCGGCGGAGGGTCTGCTTCCCGACCTGACGATCCTGCTCGACCTCGACGAGACGTCGGCGCGTGCCCGCCTCGACTCATCGCGCACCCGTTACGATCGGCTCGAGGCCGAGCGATCCGATTTCCACGCCCGCGTGCGTGCCGCCTACGTGGCGCTCGCCGAGGCGGAGCCGGAGCGGTTCCTGGTGGTCGACGCGTCGCGGCCGGTGGAGGACATCGCGGCGGACATCCGCCGCCGACTCGAGGACCGGGTCTGACCCCCGCGGCCCCGGCCGCCCCGCCCACGGCAGCCGACGAGTTGTCCGCCGTGCCCGCTAGCCTGGACCACATGGCGGTGTGGGACGACCTGACGGGTCAGGACGACGCGATCGCCGTCGTCCGCGCCGCCGCAGAGTCCGCGACCGCAACCGGCCCCGCCGGCGCCACCGCGCGCGGCATGACGCACTCGTGGCTCATCACCGGTCCTCCCGGATCGGGGAGGTCAAACCTCGCGTACGCGTTCGCGACCGCGCTGCTCAGCCCAGGAACGCCCGACGGCGACCGCGCGGCCCAGCGGCAGGTGGAGGCGCGCACCCACCCCGACCTCGCCGTGCTCAGCACGGAACGCGTCATCATCTCGATCGAAGAAGTGCGGTCGCTCGTCTCCAGCTCGCAGTTCGCGCCCTCGGTCGGCCGGTACCGGGTCATGATCATCGAAGACGCCGACCGGATGACGGAGCGCACCTCCAACGTCCTCTTGAAGGCCCTCGAGGAGCCGCCGGAGCGCACAGTGTGGATCCTGTGCGCGCCGAGTGACGCCGACCTGCTGCCCACCATCCGCTCCCGCGTGCGCACCGTACGGCTCAAGGTCCCCGACGTCGCCGACGTGGCGCAACTGATCGAACGACGCGACGGTGTCGACAGCGCGGTCGCCGAGCGCGCCGCCCGCCACGCCCAGAGCCACATCGGCATGGCGCACCGCCTGGCGACGAATGAGGAGGCGCGCCGCCGGCGCGACCAGACCCTCGAGCTCGCGCTCGGCATCCGCTCGGTCTCCGACGCTGTGCAGGCCGCGGCCACGCTGCTGGAGGTCGCGGGCGCCGACGCGAAGGCGATCACGGAGGAGCGCGACGCGGAAGAGCGCGAGCACGCCCTGCGTTCGCTCGGCGTCGAGCCGGGCGGCGCCATCCCGCCGGCGCTGCGAGGTCAGCTCCGGCAGCTGGAGGAGGACCAGAAGCGCAGGGCGACCCGGAGCCTCCGCGACGGAATCGACCGCATCCTCACCGACATGCTCTCCCTGTACCGCGACGTGATGATGCTTCAGCTCGGCAGCAGCAGCGAGCTCGTCAACGTCGAGATCCAGGGGCGCCTGTCTGCTCTCAGCGCGCACACGACTCCTGCCGCTACGCTCGCCGCGATGGATGCGATCGCGACCGCCCGCGAGCGGATCGACGGCAACGTCGCACCCGCTCTGGCACTGGAAGCCATGCTCATCACCATCCTTCGCGGCGGCGCCGCGCGAAAGGGGACCGACCTGTGACCACCCGACTGAGCCGTCCGGCTCGCCGGCGGGCCGCTCGCACCGTCTTCGCCGCGATCGTGGCCGTCGCCGCTCTCACCCTGACCGGCTGCGTCACCTGGTTCCTGCCCGCGAAGACGTCCACCACCTCCACGCCGGCGCCCGAGAAGGTCGCGGCCGCGCTGACGCCTTTCTATTCGCAGAGGCTCGTGTGGAACGACTGCGCGCAGGGTAAGCAGTGCAGCACGGCCAAAGCGCCGCTGGACTGGAACGACCCGTCGGCCGGCGAGATCGCCCTGGCGCTCATCCGTCAGCAGGCCACGGGCACCACGCAGGGGTCCCTTCTGGTGAACCCCGGGGGCCCGGGAGGCTCGGGCTACGATTTCGTCAAGGACTCGGTGAACTACGCCACCGACAAGACCCTCCAGAGCCATTTCGATGTCGTGGGGTTCGACCCCCGAGGGGTCGGTCGCTCGACGGCGGTGAAGTGCTACGGTGCCGCGCAGATGGACGACTACCTCTACAGCATCACCCCAGGTCAGCGTGGCTCGGACGCCTGGATCGCCGCCAATGCCACGATGTCGAAAGACTTCGGCTCGGCCTGCGCGAAGAACACCGGCGCCCTGCTCGAGCACGTCGACACGGTGAGCGCCGCCCGCGACCTCGACCTCCTGCGCGCCGTGCTCGGCGACAAGAAGCTCAACTACCTCGGCTACTCCTACGGCACCTACCTGGGCGCCGTGTACGCCGGCCTCTACCCGGGCAAGACAGGGCGGCTGGTGCTCGACGGGGCCCTCGACCCCGCGGCAAGCAACTTCGACGTCACCAAGGTGCAGGCCGCGGGCTTCGAGAGCGCCCTTCGTGCCTACCTCGCGAAGTGCTTGACCCAGAAGGACTGCCCGTTCAGCGGCACGGTCGACGACGGGATGACGACGATCTCCCGGCTGCTGGCCTCCGTCGAGGCCAGCCCCATCCGCAATTCCGACGGCCGCGAGCTCGGCGCCAACACGCTGGTCACCGCGATCATCTACCCGTTGTACGACGCGACCGCCTGGTCATACCTGAGCAGCATGTTCGCCGACGTGATGAAGGGCAGCGCGCGGATCGCATTCACGCTCGCAGACGGCTACAACAGCCGCAACAGCGACGGAACCTACAGCGACAACTCCACCGAGGCGTTCATGGCGATCAACTGCCTCGACTACAGCTACGACGACGACCTGGCGACGATGCGCGCGCAGGCGCAGGAGCTCACCGTCGCCGCGCCGGTGATCGGGCCGTACATGGCCTACGGCGACATCGGCTGCGCTACTTGGCCATACAAGACGAACGTGGAGCGGGGTCCGATCGCGGCGGCCGGATCCGCGCCCATCCTGGTCGTCGGCACCACCAACGACCCCGCGACGCCCTACGTGTGGGCGAAGAAGATGGCGTCGGAGTTGGAGAACGGGCACCTCCTCACCTACAAGGGCGAGGGCCACACCGCGTACAACAAGTCGAACTCGTGCGTGAACGACACCGTCGACTCGTTCCTGGTCGACGGCACGATTCCGCCGAAGGGGACGACCTGCTGACGAGGTCGGTCGCGTGACGGCCCGACCCGCGCGGTGAGTGGTGCAATTTTGCAGACGGTGAAATAATACGACTCGTGACTATGGTGACCGGGACGACGGACGGCGAGCTGGGCCTCCGTGAGCGCAAGCGCATCGCGACCAGGCGCGCCATCCAGCTTGCGGCATTGGAGCTCGCCAGCGAGCGCGGGTTCGACAAGGTGACGGTCGACGAGATCAGTCACGCGGCAAACGTCTCGCCTCGCACGTTCTTCAACTACTTCCCGTCCAAAGAGTCGGCGATCATCGGCGAGCTGCCGGAACTGCCGGACGAGGAGAGCA
This sequence comes from Leifsonia sp. McL0607, assembly GCF_049993355.1. Lineage (GTDB taxonomy): Bacteria > Actinomycetota > Actinomycetes > Actinomycetales > Microbacteriaceae > Leifsonia. Next base: position 2,274,040 of record NZ_CP188253.1, read on the forward strand.
TCGAGCGTTTCATCGAGGCCGGGTCGGCCGAGCCGATCCTCGACGGCATGGCACAACTGCTCGTCGCGGCGATCGAAACCGGCGACCTCGACGGCGACCTCGGCGGAGGCCTCCCCGAGGAGACCGCCAGCGCACAGGAGCTCCACGTGTTGCGCCGTTCGCTGCTGAAGGACAACCCTGAGCTGTTCGCGCAGCGGATGGCCAACATGCACAAGTTCGAGGACGCCCTGAGCGTGGTCGTGCAGCGGCGCCTCGCCCACGACGACCCGCAGCTCGCCGCGGACGAGGAGGCTCTGCACCAGCGCGCCCGCCTCGTCACCTACGTCGCGTTCGCAGGGATGCGGCACGCTTGGTCGTGTTGGGCGGACCATGGCGGGGTCGAGCCCCTCGCCGACCGCCTCCGCAGCTCGTTCGCCCAGTTGCAGGCTCTTGGCGCTCCGGAGCACTGACCGCCGGAGCGTTGTCCGGCGGCAGCAGCCGCACTCTTGTCGTGAGCACTGCCGTGGATCGGGTAAGCTATCTGACTGTGCCCGGGCTCTGAGCCCGGCATGCCGCCCTAGCTCAGTCGGCAGAGCATCTCACTCGTAATGAGAAGGTCAAGGGTTCGATTCCCTTGGGCGGCTCCAGCTAACAAGCGGCCTGCATAAGCGGGCCGCTTGTTCGTTTTCCGGGTTGACAGCTACCGTGATAGCAACGCGGTCGCACGTCTTCCAACTGGAGGCGTTACATGTAACAATAGGGACATGGCTGTACGAGAGCGAGTGAGCGACTATCGTCATCGGATGCGCGAAAGCGGGTACCGTCCGGTGCAGTTGTGGGTGCCCGACGTACGAACCGAGAGTTTTGCGAACGAAGCTCACCGTCAGTCCGCCGTCGTTGCGGCGGCCGACCGGCAAGCCGACGACCAGACATTCATCGAGGCCGTCTCGACGACCTGGGATGATGAGTGAATCGCGGTGACATCTGGACAGTCGCCGGAGGCGTATACGCTTCGAAACCCCGCCCGGCGCTGATCATCCAGGATGACCGCTACGACGCGACCGACTCGGTGACCGTGCTTCCGTTCACGAGTACAGCTGTCGACGCGCCTCTGCTCAGAGTGCCGATCCTGGCTTCCGGGCTTTCTGGGCTCGTCCAAGACAGTCAAATCATGATCGACAAACTCACCACAGTGCGCCGCAGCAATGTGCAGGAGCGTGTTGGCCGTCTCACTGCCGCCCAACTTGTCGGAGTAGAACGAGCCTTGCTCGCATTCCTCGGCCTCGCCGGATAGGGCATGACACCTGTCCCTGCCGAAGCGTCGGGAGTGTCCGCGCTGCGCGTTCTGCATAGCTGCCCGTTCTCAGGCGATGATCGCAGCCAGGACATCCACTGGGCCACGCTGCCGCAGTACGCGAATCGGGCTTGTGCATCGTAATGCCTCCAGCTTCTCGCCATAAGAGCAGTACAGCAATCGTGACAGCAACGCGCCTGGCTCGCGGCCCGAGGATGCGGACACCCCGAGGACCGCGAGCCGAGTAACCGCTCCGATCTGGACCTCGCCGGACACCGCGCCCGTATCTCGTAATGAGAAGGTCAAGGGTTCGATTCCCTTGGGCGGCTCGATTCGATCGTCCCTTCCACCGTCTTCGAAGCGCGACGGTTTCCGTGCGCCCGCGGCCTCGCGGGCGTAGACTTTAGCCAATCTGAGGATTGTTCAGTTTGGCCTGGGGCTGTCATGAAAGCAACATCGAAGTCCGGCCGGGCGCGCGTGCTCGGCATGTTCACCGCAGTGGCAAGCGCGCTGCTGCTGGTCGGGGGAGGGTTGAGCATCGGCGGAGCCGCCTCCGCGGACACGAGGCCACCCGATCCGACCAATCCGGCGTCGCCTCCGACCGTCGGTGCGACGGCGCTGCCGACCACGCAAATGGACGGTGTCGCGTGGGACCAGTGGGTCGTCGGGAACAACGTCTACGTCGCGGGAAAGTTCAACAACGCCAGGCCGGCCGGATCGCCTGCTGGCTCGAACAACACGGCGCGCAGCAACTTTCTCGTCTACAACATCACGAACGGCTTGCTGAACACCGGCATCAACCTCCCGTTGAACGCACAGGCGCTGGCAGTCGCCGCGACCCCTGACGGCTCGCGGGTCTATGTCGGCGGCGACTTCACCACGGCCGGCGGAGGCAACTATTACCGGATCGTCGCGTTCAGCACCGCCACCGGTCAGATCATCAGTTCGTTCCGGCCGATCATGGCGAGCGAAGTGCGCGCACTCGCGGTGACGAACACCGCGGTCTACGCCGGAGGCACCTTCTCGAGCGTCAACGGGACCGCGACCGGGTACGTCGCGAAGCTCGATCCGACGAACGGATCGCTCGTGACTTCGTGGAAGGCCTCTGCCGACTACGTGGTCGACGCTCTGGCGGTCAGTCCGGACGGCAGCCGGGTCTACGCGGGGGGCCGTTTCCAGCATGTCAACGGCGAGAGCCACTACGGACTCGTGATGCTCAACGGTACGACGGGCGCAACCTTGCCGTTTCCGGCGAACAACGTCATCAAGGACGCCGGGGCGAACGCAGGCATCACCGCAATGTACGCGACATCCGACCGGGTCTACGGCTCGGGCTATGTGTTCGGCTCGGGAGGCAATTTCGAGGGCATCTTCTCGGCCGACGCCGTGACCGGCGCGCTCGTCTGGATGGAGGACTGCCACGGCGACACCTACACCGTTCAGCCGCTCGGCAACGCGGTCTACGGGGCCGGCCACCCGCACGACTGTCGCAATGCGGGTGGGTTCCCCGAGACGAACCCGCGGACCTTCCACCACACGCTCGCGTTCTCCAAAGCGCAGACGGGCACCCTGACCAACGACGGCAACACGAACTACGCGAACTTCAAGGGTCAGCCGTCGCCGACCCTCCAGACCTGGTTCCCCAACTGGACCACAGGGTCGTTCACCGGCCAAGGGCAGGCCGTGTGGAGTCTGGCGGGCGACACCCGCTACCTGGTCGCCGGCGGCGAGTTCCCGGCGGTGAACGGCCAGGCGCAGTACGGTCTCACGCGGTTCGCGATGGACAGCGTGTCACGCAGCACGACGGGGCCGAACAACAACACGGCGCTGACACCGACGGCGACCTCGACTACAGCGGGACAGGCCAAGATCGCGTGGACGTCCACCTACGACCAGGACAACATCCAGCTCACCTACGCCCTGTCGCGTGACGGCAACATCGCGAGCCCGATCTACACGACGACCAAGAGCAACAACTTCTGGAACACCTCGGCGATGAGCTTCACCGACACGGGCCTCGCCGGAGGCAGTTCCCACACCTACACGCTCAGGGTCATGGATCCCGACGGCAACCAGATCTCGCGCACCGGCAACCAGGTGGTGATCGCGGGCGGAGGCGCCAACCCGCCGCCGGTCGCGTCGTTCACCGTGGGAGTGAACGGGCTGACGATCAGCGTCGACGGCACGGCCTCCACCGACCAGAACGGCACGATCGCGTCGTACGCGTGGAACTTCGGAGACGGCAAGACCGCGACGGGATCCACCGCGAGCCACGCCTACGCGGCGGCCGGCACCTACACCGTGACGCTGACGGTCACCGACAACCAGGGGGCGACGAACTCGACCTCGAAGTCCGTGACGGTCACGGCGAACTCCGGCAGCACCATCGCCCAGGACACGTTCCAGCGGACCGTCAGCGGCGGCTGGGGCAGCGCGCAGACCGGAGGGGCGTGGACGGGTTCGGGAAGCGCGACGCAGTACTCGGTGAGCAACGGGACCGGAAACATCAGCGACGCGGCAGGCACGACCGCGACCGAGCTGCTCAAGTCGGTGTCGTCGAGCCGCACCGACTCGAGCGTCAGTGTGACGACGGACATCGCGCCGACCGGCGGCGGGGCGTTCGTCACGGCGATCGGTCGGCAGGTCGGCTCGGTCGCCTACGAAGGGCGAGCGTGGCTGAGCGCGAGCGGTGCCGTGCAGGTGCAACTGCTGCAGAGTGGGACGACCATCCAGTCGGCCGTGGTCAGTGGTGTGACCTATACCCCGGGGATGCAGCTGAACCTGCGGGTGCAGGTCTTCGGAACCTCGCCGACGACGATCCAGGCGAAGCTGTGGCCGGCCACCCAGGCCCAGCCGTCCAATTGGCAGGTGAGCACCACCGACTCCACGGCCGCGCTGCAGGCGGCGGGCAACGTGGGGCTGAAGGCCTACCTGTCGGGGACCGCGAGCGTGTCGCCGGTGACTGTGAAGTTCGCGAGCTACGGGGTGGTCGCGGTCCCGTGATCGCTGTCTCCGGCGGATGGCGCCGATTGGCGCTTTCAGGGAACCTGGGTAATATACCCGGATGCGCGAATCGGACCAGCGCGACTTCGGTCTGCCAGACGGCCCCGAGTCTGAATCGACGAACACTTTCCCGCTTGTTCCCCCGACCGGCGACTCCTCTGCGACGAACGAGCCCGGTGATGCGCCGACCCGTTCCGGGCGCAGGGCGGCACCGGCTCGAGGGGGTGCCGCAGGGGGCGCCGTGGCGGCAGCCGCGGGAGGAGTCCTCTCCGCGATCCGCACCCACCCCGCGGCCTGGATGGCCGCGGGAGCCGCCGTCGCCTTCGTGATTCTCGGCACCTGCAGCGTCGCCCTCGGCGCGACCCTGGGTGCAGCGCCTGCTGGGGCGGCGGCAGCGCCCTCCCCGACGCGCTCTGCGACCAGCGCGCCGACCCCTACGCCGACTCCGACCGTCGACGCCGCGCGTCCGGTCCCCGTCGCGCAGCCGGCCGCGAGCCGCGTCCGCACGTGCTCGGTCGCCTCCCTCGCCCAGGACGGCCGTCTCGGCAACCTGGAGGCCCAGGTCGTCAACGCCAAGACCGGGGACGTGCTTTTCGATCGCAACGGCGGCAAGCCGGGACCAACGGCGTCGGTGCTCAAGACCCTGACGTCGGCTGCCGCGCTCGCCACGCTCGGTCCCGACTACCGCGTGCAGACGACGGTCGTCGCGGGCAGCGCCCCCGGGCAGGTCGTGATCGTCGGCGGCGGCGACGTGACGCTGTCGCGGCTGCCCGGCGGCCAGGGCGCGTTCTACACGGGCGCGCCCTCCATCCAAGACCTCGCGAACCAGACCAAGCAGGCCCTCGGCGGTCAGCCGGTGACCTCCATCGTGGTCGACGCGTCACTGTTCGGCGGCCCGCTGTGGCAGCCCAGTTGGGACGAGCACGAGGAGCGCGTGGTCGAGGGCTCGACGCCGTACATGTCCGCCCTGATGGTGGACGGGGACCGCGACAACCCCGGAGCGGTGGAGTCGCCGCGCAGCACCGACCCCGTCGGCCGGGCCGTGCAGTACTTCCAGCAGTACTTGGGCACGAACGTGCCGGTGACCTCGGGCAGCGCTCCCGCCGGTGCCCGTCAGCTGGCCGCCGTGCAGTCGCAGCCGGTCACCACGCTGATCGACCAGGCGATGACGTATTCCGACAACACGATCATGGAGGAGCTCGCGCGCCTCGTGGCGATCAAGGCCGGCGCCGGCAACACCTTCGACGCCGAGAACGCGGGCGTTCTGGCCGGGCTGAAGGGCTACGGGATCGACACCAGCGGCATCCACATCGCCGACGGCTCCGGGCTCAGCGCCGACAACGCGGTGCCGCCGTCGTACCTCACCCAGCTGTTCATCAAGGTGCTCAACCGTCAGAACGGACTCGGCGTCGTCTACGACGGCCTCCCGGTCTCCGGCCAGTCCGGCACGCTCGGCCCGGGCTACAGCCGTTTCACCGGCGCCAACTCGGTCGCCCGCGGCGCCGTGCATGCCAAGACGGGCTGGATCGACAACGGCTACACCTTGTCCGGCGTCGTCGACGCGGCGGACGGCACGCCGCTCACCTTCGCGGTCTTCGCGCTCGGCCCGGTGAGCGACAATGCCAAGCAGGCGATCGACACGCTCGTCACCGGCTTCTACAAGTGCGGTGACAATCTCATGAACGGCTGAGCGGAGGAGGCGGCGATGAGCAAGGCGCTGTTCATCATCGACGTGCAGAACGACTTCACCGAGGGCGGTGCTCTCGGGGTCGACGGGGGAGCGGCGGTCGCCGCGGCCATCACCGAGCACCTGCGCGCCCACGCCGACGACTACGCGATCGTGCTCGCGAGCCGCGACTGGCACGACGCGGACAACGACAACGGCGGCCATTTCGCCACCGATGCCGATCCCGACTTCGTGACCACCTGGCCGGCGCACTGCGTCGCGGGGACCGCCGGCGCGGACTACCATGCCGCATTCGACACCTCCCGCGTCGACTACCACATTCGCAAGGGGCAGGGCGTGCCGGCGTACTCGATTTTCGAGGGACGCACGGACGCCGGATCCACGGTGCACAACCTCCTGGACGAGCACGGGATCGACACCGTCGAGATCGCGGGCATCGCGACCGACTACTGCGTGCGCGCCTCCGCGCTCGACGCACTGGCGCACGGTCAGCGCGTGCGCGTGCTCACCTCGCTCGTCGCCGGCGTGGCGCCCGAGTCGTCGCAGGCGGCCCTGGCCGAGCTGGCCCACGCCGGGGCGGAGCTGATCGCGTCCGACTAGAAGACCGTCCCGATTAGGCACTATGCTGATTGCTAACTTGGCTAGCTAATTGGAGGCGTGATGTCGAGTAAGCCGTCGCTGTGGTTGCGGATCGAGGTGCCGACGGCGCTCATCCTGATCTGGCTGGTGCTGGCCGGGGTCGGTGGCCCGACCTTCGGCAAGCTCTCCGGGGTGTCGAGCAACGACCAGGCCGCCTTCCTGCCCGCGAGTGCGGAGTCGACAGAGGTGCAGGACTGGCAGAAGCGGTTCACCGACTCGGCCGCGGTGCCCGCCATCGTCGTCGTGCAGTCCGACTCCGCCATCCCGAAAAGCGACCTGGCGTCGTATTCCGAGCTCGCCACGAAGCTTGGCGCGGTGGAGGGCGTGCAGGCTCCCGAGTCCGGCGCGACGACGAGCGTGGCCGGTCCGATCCCCTCGGAGGACGGCCGCGCTGTGCAGTTCATCGTGCCGATCGCCGACACGAACAACGTCAAGATCGTCGTCGCCGACCTGCGCGCTGTGGTGAACGGCGGCCTGCGGTCGGGCACGCAGGGCTGGGTGACCGGGCCTGCGGGCCTCACGGCCGACCTCGTCAACGCCTTCGGAGGCATCGACGGCATCCTCCTGCTCGTCGCGGTCGGCGCGGTGTTCGTCATCCTCCTCCTGGTCTACCGCGCACTGCTGCTGCCGGTCCTGGTGCTGCTCACGTCGGTGTTCGCCCTGTGCGCGGCGATCCTCGTGGTCTATCTCTTCGCACTGTGGGGCTGGATCAAGCTGAGCGGGCAGAGCCAGGGCATCCTCTCGATCCTGGTGATCGGGGCCGCCACCGACTACTCGCTGCTGCTGGTCGCACGCTTCCGGGAGGCGCTGGAGCAGGAGGAGTCGCGCTGGACGGCGATCGTGCAGGCCTGGAAGGCCGCCTACGAGCCGATCCTCGCCTCCGGTGCCACGGTCATCCTCGCGCTGCTGTGCCTGCTCTTCTCCGACCTCAACTCCAACAAGAGCCTCGGCCCGATCGCCGCCATCGGCATCGTGTTCTCGCTGCTGTCGGCGCTGACGTTGCTGCCGGCCCTGCTCGCGGTGTTCGGGCGTGCGGCGTTCTGGCCGTTCCGCCCTGTCTACGCCGGAGGCCACCTGCACGAGCACAAGCACAGCGACGAGGAGAGGATCACCGGGCTCGACGGCATCCGGGGGGTGTGGCGGCGCGTGGGTGCGCTCATCGCACACCGGCCGCGGCTCACGTGGATCGTGTCGTTCGTCCTCCTCGCGGCCTGCGCGCTCGGGCTCACCCAGCTCAAGGCGAACGGCGTCGAGCAGACCGACCTGGTGCTGTCGCAGTCGGATGCGGCCGACGGCCAGAGCATCCTCGCGAAGCACTTCGACGCCGGCTCGGGGGCGCCCGTGCTCATCGTGGCGAAGGAGGCCGAGGGCGAAGCGGTGCGCACGGCCGCCGAGAAGAACGACGGCATCGCGACCGCGACCGTCTACACGGGCGGAGGCCGGCCGGCCTCGGCCGGCGGCGTCGCCGCGCCCCCGGTCGCGAAGGACGGGCGGGTGCTCATCCAGGCGACCCTGAAGGCGCAGCCCGACTCGGCGGCGGCCGAGCAGGTGGTCAGGGAGCTGCGCAGCGACCTCCCGAGCACCGACTCGAGCGTGCTCGTCGGCGGGGTGACGGCGATCGCGCTGGACACCAACGACACGGCCCAGAGCGACCTGATGAAGATCATCCCGATCGTGCTGCTCGTCATCCTGGTGGTCCTCATGCTGCTGCTGCGATCGATCCTCGCACCGGTTCTGCTGATCGCCAGCGTCGTGCTGTCCTATGCAGCCGCGCTGGGGGTGTCGGCCCTGGTGTTCGACCACCTGTTCCGCTTCCCCGGCGCGGACGCCAGCGTGCCCCTCTTCGGATTCGTGTTCCTGGTGGCGCTCGGGGTGGACTACAACATCTTCCTGATGACACGCGTGCGAGAGGAGTCGCTGCGGATCGGGACCCGTCCGGGCATCCTGCGCGGACTGGGGATGACCGGCAGCGTCATCACGTCGGCCGGCGTGGTGCTGGCGGCGACGTTCGCGGCGCTTGCCGTCATCCCGATCCTCTTCCTCGTTCAGATCGCCTTCATCGTCGCCTTCGGCGTGCTGCTCGACACAGTGCTGGTCCGCTCGCTGCTCGTCCCTGCCCTGTCGTACGACCTGGGGCGGGCGATCTGGTGGCCGTCGAAGCTGTGGCGAAGCGCTTCGGACCGCTAGCCGCGCGGCTGCGGCACCGTCGACCACGACTACTGGCAGAGATCGCCGACACCGCGGACACCCTCGCCGACCGAATGCGCGTGCGCCTGACGGTCGTGGTCTGAGGCGGTCGGGGTTGAGGCTGCATCGGCGCTCTGCGATCCGTCGCGCTCCCCGATCGGGCAGGATGGAGCCATGCGCCTCCACGTCGAACGGCATCCCGGCCCAGACCCCGTGCTGCTCGTCCACGGCTTCGCGACGACCGGCGCCCTGACCTGGGAGGCGACCGGCTGGGTGGCGGCGCTCGCCGAGGCCGGGCGCGGGGCGATCGTCCCCGACCTGCGCGGTCACGGCGGCAGCGACGCCCCTCACGACCCCGCAGCGTACTCGCCCGAGCTGCTCGCGCAGGACCTCGTCGCCGTCCTCGACGAGCAGGGCCTGGACCGGGTGGACGTCATCGGGTACTCGATGGGCAGCTGGGTGGCCCTCGCTCTCGTGGGCCTGGCGTCGCAGCGGGTGCGACGGCTCGTGGTCGGCGGCGTCGGCACGGTCGAGCAGTTCGGCCGCTGGGGCGTAGAGGCCGTGCGCCGGGCGATCCTGGAGGGCGCTGGAACGCTCGCACCGGACAACCCGCTCGCGCCCCTCCTGTCGTCGCTGCGCGAGGCTCCCGGCATCGACCGCGAGGCGCTGGCCGCGTGCGCGGCCGGCATGGCCCAGCATCCGCTGCCGCTCGCCTCATCCGTGCCGACGCTCGTCGTCGTCGGAGACGCCGACCCCGTGGCTCAGGACGCCGACGCGGCGGCCCGTCTCCTCGGCGCCGAACTCGTCGTGCTGCCGCGCCGCAACCACATCACCACGCTGAGCGCGCGCGCCTTCAAACAGGCTGCCCTCCCGTTCCTGGGAGCTTCGGTCACTCCGTAGGAGAGCGGCTGGCGCGGTCGTACGATGTGCGAGGAGCGAAGGAGTGCGCATGATCGACAGGCTGGACGCCGACCTCATCGCCCTGCTCACAGAGGAACCCAGGCTCGGCATCTTCGAGGCATCCCGTCGGCTGGGGGTCGCTCGAGGCACGGTGCAGGCCCGGCTCGACCGGCTCCAGCGCACGGGAGTAGTCAAGGACTTCGCACCGACGATCGACAGCCACCGGCTGGGGTTCCCCGTGACGGCGTTCGTGACCGCCGAGATCACCCAGAGCGACCTCTCCGTCGTCGAGCACCTGCGCGCCATCCCGGAGGTGTTGGAGGTGCACACCGTCACCGGGTCCGGCGACCTGCTGATCCGGGTGGTCGCCCGCTCCAATGCCGACCTGCAGCGCGTGATCGACGGTATCCTCGGCGACTCGGGGATCAGCCGCACCTCCACGGTGATCGCGCTGGAGACCAAGATCGCGAGCCGCAGCGTGCCGCTGGTGCAAGCCGCTGCCGAAGACTGAGCAGAACAAGCCAGGAGGACACCATGGAAGAAAAGACGTTGCTCGAACGCGTGCCCGACCGCCTCTTCATCGGCGGCGAGTGGCTGCCAGGTGCGAACGGGACGCTGAAGGTGTTCGACCCGGCGACCGGCGACCTCATCCGCGAGATCGCGAACGCCTCGGTAGATGACGGCGCCCGCGCGCTGGACGCCGCCGTGGCCGCCGCCGATGCCTGGGCGGCGACCCCGCCCCGGACGCGCGGGGAGATCCTCCGTCGTGCGTTCGACCTCCTGCAGGAGCGCCGCGAGGAGTTCGCCCTGCTGATGACGCTGGAGATGGGCAAGCCGCTGGCGGAGGCCAATGGGGAGGTCACGTACGGCGGCGAGTTCCTGCGCTGGTTCTCTGAGGAGGCTGTGCGCATCGCGGGCCGGTACGCGACCAACCCAGAAGGCACCGGACGGATGATCGTGTCGCAGCACCCCGTCGGGCCGTGCTTCCTGATCACGCCGTGGAACTTCCCGCTGGCGATGGCGACGCGCAAGATCGCCCCGGCCCTGGCCGCCGGCTGCACCGTCGTGGTCAAGCCGGCCGAGCTGACCCCGCTGACGACTCTGTACTTCGCGCGGCTACTGGAGGACGCTGGGCTTCCGGGCGGTGTGCTGAACGTCATCACGACCTCCACCTCGGGAAAGGTGTCGGCGCCGATCATCGCCGACCCGCGGTTGCGCAAGCTCTCGTTCACCGGTTCGACCGAAGTGGGCAGGAAGCTCTTGCAGCAGGCGTCGCAGAACGTGCTGCGCACCTCCATGGAGCTCGGCGGCAACGCACCGTTCGTGGTCTTCGACGACGCCGACCTCGACCGCGCGGTCGACGGCGCGATGTTGGCGAAGTTCCGCAACATCGGCGAGGCGTGCACCGCCGCCAATCGCTTCATCGTGCACGAGGACGTCGCCGACGAGTTCGCCCGTCGGGTGACGCAGAAGGTCGACGCCATGACGATCGGCCGCGGCACGGAGGACGGCGTCACCATCGGCCCGCTGATCAACGAGGACGCCGTCGACAAGGCCGCCGAGCTGCTGGAGGACGCGGTCGCCCGCGGCGCGCTGGTGCTGACCGGCGGGTCGCGCGTCTCCGGGCCCGGCACGTTCTTCGAGCCGACCGTCGTCACCGACGTCCGCGCGGGGAGCGAGATCCTGCGGCAGGAGATCTTCGGCCCCGTGCTGTCGATCGTGCGCTTCCGCGACGAGGACGAGGCCGTGCGCATCGCCAACGACACCGAGTTCGGTCTGGTCTCCTACGTCTTCACGAAGGACCTCGCCCGCGGCCAGCGGATGATCGAGCGCCTGCAGACCGGGATGATGGGTCTCAACGTGGGCGTGGTCTCGAACGCCGCAGCGCCGTTCGGCGGCGTGAAGCAGTCGGGGCTGGGGCGCGAGGGAGGCCCGGAGGGCATCCACGAGTACCTGAGCACCAAGTACACGCTGACGCCCGACCCGTTCGCGGCGTGAAGCTCTTCGCGACGTGAACCCCTTCACTGCCTGATCCGAACCGCCTGATCCGAACCGCCTGATCCGAACCCCCTGATCCGAGGAGCACCACCATGCCGACCGAAGCCGTCATCATCGACGTCGTCCGCACGCCCTCCGGCCGTGGCAAGCCGGGAGGGGAGCTCTCGGACATCCACCCTGCCGACCTCCTCGCCGGCGTGCTCGCCGAGCTCGTGCACCGCAACGGCGTCGACCCCGCGCTGGTCGACGACGTCATCGGCGGTTGCGTCACGCAGGCCGGCGAGCAGGCGGGCAACATCACGCGCACGGCGGTCCTCAGCGCGGGCTTCCCGGAGAGCGTGCCGGCCGTCACGATCGACCGGCAGTGCGGGTCGAGCCAGCAGGCCGCGGCGTTCGCCGCGCAGGGCGTGATCGCTGGGGCGTACGACATCGCCATCGCCTGCGGGGTGGAGTCGATGAGCCGTGCGCCGATGGGCTCGAGTGCGGGCGGCGCCTCCCTCGGCGGAGAGCTGTTGCACTCGCGCTACCCGGAGGGCTTGGTCAATCAGGGTGTGGCCGCCGAGCTGATCGCCGAGCGGTGGGGCATCGCCCGCGACGAGTTGGACGCCTTCGCCGCCGAGTCGCACCGGCGCGCAGCACAGGCCGCCGCCTCCGGGGCCTTCGACGGCGAGCTCGTGCCGGTGCCGACACCCGACAGCGGCAGCGTGGAGGCGGACGAGACCATCCGGCCGGGGACGACGGCGGAGAAGCTGGCCACCCTCGCCCCGTCGTTCCGCACGGACGCGCTGGCGACGCGGTTCCCGCAACTCGACTGGCGGATCACCCCGGGCAACTCGTCGCCGCTCACCGACGGCGCCTCGGCCGCCCTGATCATGAGCGCGGACGCAGCGAAACGGCTCGGGCTGACGCCGCGGGCGCGCTTCCACTCGTTCGCCGTGGCCGGGAGCGACCCGCTGTTCATGCTCACGGGGATCCTTCCGGCGACCCGCAAGCTGCTCGACCGCAGCGGCGTGAAGCTCGACGACATCCAGGCCTACGAGGTCAACGAGGCCTTCGCTCCCGTGCCGCTCCTGTGGCAGCGCGAGTTCGGGGCCGACGCCGCCCGGTTGAACCCGCGAGGCGGTGCCATCGCGCTGGGCCACGCACTCGGCTCGTCGGGAACCCGGCTGCTCGGGACCCTGCTGAACGAGCTGGAGGCGGTCGGCGGCCGGTTCGGCCTCCAGACCATGTGCGAGGGTGGAGGCACCGCCAACGCCACCCTCATCGAACTCCTCTAAGCTCCCAGCTCCTCCTCCCCACCCGCTCCGCCGAGTACGCCCGAATTCAGTCAGAAACCGCCGAGTACGTCGAGAATCTACGTACTCGACGGTTTGAGAGTAAGGAATCACCATGCAGATCGACGGTTGCTCCGCCCTGGTCACCGGCGGCGCCAGCGGACTCGGCAACGCCACCGCACGGGCACTGGCGGAGGCCGGCGCGCGCGTCGTGCTCCTCGACCTGCCCAGCTCCGAAGGGGAGAAGGCGGCGGTCGCCCTCGGCCCGCACGCGCGCTTCGTCGCGGCCGACGTCACGGACGTGGAGCAGGTGCAGGAGGCCGTGCAGGCCGCCAGCGCGCTCGCTCCGTTGCGGATCGTGGTCAACTGCGCCGGCATCGCGACCGCGCAGAAGGTGCTCGGTCGCGACGGCGTCCTTCCGCTGGAGAGCTTCGAGCGGGTGATCCGGGTCAACCTGATCGGCACCTTCAACGTGGTGCGTCTCGCTGCGGCTGCGATGGTCGAGACCGAGCCGGTGGGGGAGGACGCGCCGGGCGGGCTCGAGCGCGGCGTCATCGTGAACACCGCCTCCGTCGCCGCGTTCGACGGGCAGATCGGCCAGCCGGCCTACTCGGCCTCCAAAGGCGGTGTCGCCGCGATGACGCTGCCGCTCGCGCGGGAGTTCGCGCGCAACCTGATCCGGGTGGTCACCATCGCGCCGGGCATCTTCGAGACGCCGATGATGGCCGGGTTGCCACAGGCGGCTCAGGACTCGCTCGCCGCCCAGGTGCCGCACCCGTCGCGCCTCGGCCGACCGGCCGAGTACGCGCAGTTGGTGCGCTCCATCGTGGAGAACCCGATGCTCAACGGCGAGACGATCCGCCTCGACGGCGCCATCCGCATGCAGCCCAAGTAGCCGGCGCTCCGCGGTGGTCGCACTTTCGCGTCGGATAGCGCGCCCGCCGCCACTCGCGGCGCCCGTGAATCGCGCCGCGATTTGCGCCAAATGTAGCGAATAACCTGGTCAAGCGCGATATTCGGCGCAAATGTCACACGCCCGAGTGCGCCTCCAGGAAGGTGAACACGTCGGAGTCGTCGACGCCGGGGAACGACCCGGACGGCAGCGGCGACAGGATGTGCGCGTGCAGCCGTGCGCTCGGCCAGGCCTTGCCCGACCAGTGCCCGGTCAGCTCGGCCGGCGCCCGCTTGCAGCACGACTCGTCGGGGCAGCGCGACTCCGCGCGCTCGCTCGTCTCCCGGCCGCGGAACCACTTGGCCTGGTCGAAGGGGACGCCGACGCTGATCGAGAAGCCGCCTTCGGCGGTGCTGCCCGTCTGCGTCGAGCACCAGTACGTGCCGGCCGGGGTGTCGGTGTACTGGTAGAACTCGGTCGTGCGGTTGGTGCGCGCGAAGGCGTTTCGGGCTCCCCACTTGCGGCACACCACCTGCCCCTCGATCGAGCCGGTCACGTCGGTCGGCAGTGGCAGACCGTCGTTCTCGTAACCCTTGTAGAGCGTGCCGTCGTCACCGACGCGCAGGAAGTGCAGGGGCATGTCGAGGTGGCGCGTCGCCAGGTTGGTCAGCCGCAGCGCCGCGGCCTCGTGGGTCACTCCGAACGCGTCGCGGAAGTCCTCGACGGCGAGATCCTTCTCCTTCTTCGCCTGCTGCAGGAAGGCGACCGCCGCGGCCTCCGGCATCAGGCAGCACGCCGCGAAGTAGTTGATCTCCAGCCGCTGCCGGAGGAAGTCCGCATAGCCGGCGGGCCGCTCGTGGCCGAGGAGCCGGTGCGCCATCGCCTGCAGCGCCATCGATCGCAGGCCATGACCGCCCGGGATGGAGGCCGGCGGCAGGTAGATGCGCCCGTTCTCCAGGTCGGTGATCGAGCGGGTCGAGCGCGGGAGGTCGTCGACGTAGATCAGCTCGAAGCCCAGCTGCTCCGCCATCACGCTCACCTCGCGGTGGGTCAGGGCGCCGCGGACGTGACCGGAGGCGCGCACGCGCTCCTCGGCGAGAACCTCGATGTCGGGGATGTAGTTGTTCTGCCCGCGCATGCGCTCCCGCAACTCGGTGTTCGCCCTCCGCGCCTCCTCCGGCGTCGCGATGGCCTCGTTGGCCCGGCGGGCGAGCTCGCGGTGCAGCCCGACCAGGGCCTCCAGCGTCTCGGTCGGAGTGCCTTTCGTCGGCTTGACAGCGGGGAGGCCGAGCGAGCCGTAGAGGGTACCGCGCTGGGCGCGGGAGAGCTCGATCTCGAGCGCGGCGCGCTCGTCGGGGGGCTCGGCCGACAGCAGATCCGCGAGCTGCACCCCGAGCGCGGACGCGAGGGTGCCGAGGAGGGAGATTCGCGGCTCGCGCTTGCCGTTCTCGATTAGCGAGAGCTGGCTGGCGGCGACGCCGGCGGCGGCGCCGAGCTCGTCGAGGGTCAGGCCGCGCTGCGTGCGGAAGTGCCGAATGCGGTGACCGAGGGTGGCGACGTCGGCGGTCACCGGATCGGAGGTGAGGGATTCCATGCCTTCACAATAGCGAAAGAATCGCGATTCTTTACTTCATGTTTCCCGCCCAGGGGTGTGAATCCTGCCTGATGCTGGTCTCACACCACGATCTTTCCGAACGAGAGGACCGCCGGAATGACCATCGCCGAACTTCGCCGGACCGACGAGGCGCACGACGCCGTCGATCACCGCGAGACCGCATCCCACGACACGAGCACCGCCGGAGGCACAGACACTGCCGGGCAAATCGGGGACCTGACCGGCCTCGACGGCCTCCGGGCCTGGGTCGCCGGCATCGCCGACCTGACACAGCCGGAGTCGATCGTCTGGTGCGATGGCACCCCGGGCGAGGAGGACCGCCTCACCAAGCAGCTCGTCGCCGAGGGCAAGCTCATCCGGCTGAACCCGGAGTGGCGCCCCAACAGCTTCCTCGCCCGCACCGACCCCGGCGACGTGGCTCGCGTGGAGGACCGCACGTTCATCTGCTCGCTCGACGAGAAGGACGCCGGCCCAACGAACAACTGGCGCGAGCCGGAGGGCATGCGCGCCGAGCTGCGCGACGTCTTCGCCGGCAGCATGCGCGGCCGCACGATGTACGTCGTCCCGTTCTCGATGGGCCCGGTGGGCGGCCCGATCTCGCAGGTGGGCGTCGAGCTGACCGACTCCGCCTACGTCGCCGTCAGCATGGCGAAGATGACGCGCGTGACCAGCGCGGTGCTCGACCTCATCGAGGCGGGGCAACCGTGGGTGCCGACTGTGCACAGCGTCGGCGCGCCGTTGGTCGACGACACAGGCGTGCGTCACGACGACGTGATCTGGCCGTGCAACGAGACCAAGTACATCGTCCAGTTCCCGGAGACCAGGGAAGTCTGGTCGTACGGCTCCGGCTACGGCGGAAACGCCATCCTGGCAAAGAAGTGCTTCGCGCTGCGGATCGCCTCGGCGATGGCGCGCGACGAGGGCTGGCTCGCCGAGCACATGCTGCTGGTCAAAGTCACCTCACCGGAAGGCCGCGCCTTCCACTTCGCGGCGGCGTTCCCGTCGGCCTGCGGCAAGACCAACCTCGCGATGCTGCGGCCGACCATCCCGGGCTGGAGAGTGGAGACGATCGGCGACGACATCGCCTGGCTGCGCCAGGGACCGGACGGCCGGCTGCGCGCCATCAACCCCGAGGCGGGCTTCTTCGGCGTCGCGCCGGGCACCGGCGAGCTCACCAACAAGACCGCGGTCGAGACGCTGTGGGGCAACACGATCTTCACCAACGTGGCGCTGCGCGACGACGGCGACGTGTGGTGGGAGGGCCTGACGGAGGAGCCTCCCGCGCACCTCATCGACTGGCAGGGCGATGACTGGACACCCGCGAGCGGGCGGCCGGCCGCGCATCCGAACTCCCGGTTCACCGTGTCCGCCGCGCAGTGCCCGTCCATCGCCGACGACTGGGACGCGTTCGACGGTGTGCCGATCGACGCCATCCTGTTCGGCGGCCGTCGCGCGACCAATGTGCCGCTCGTGGCGCAGGCGCGCGACTGGAAGCACGGCATCTTCATCGGCGCGACCGTCTCGTCCGAGAAGACGGCGGCCGCCGAAGGCACTGTCGGCGAGCTCCGCCGCGACCCGTTCGCGATGCTCCCGTTCTGCGGCTACAACATGGCCGACTACTGGGGCCACTGGCTGGAGGTGGGCGAGAAGCTGGGTGCGAACGCTCCGGCCGTCTTCCAGGTCAACTGGTTCCGCAAGGGCGACGACGGCCGGTTCCTGTGGCCGGGCTTCGGCGAGAACTCGCGCGTGATCGAGTGGATCGCTCGTCGGGTGGAGGGCACGGCCGACGCCGTCTCGACGCCGATCGGGCGCCTCCCGCAGACCGACCAGCTCGACCTCGACGGTCTCGACCTCCCGGCCGAGGACGTCGCGGAGCTCTTCGAGGTCGACCGGGACAGCTGGCTCGCCGAGTGCGACCTGACCGAGGAGTACTTCGAGCGCTTCGGCTCCCGCATGCCGGCGGCGCTGCGGGCCGAACTCGCCTCCCTCCGCTACCAGCTCCGCTCCTGACCCCGCGCCCAACCGCCGAGTACGCAGACTGTCTGCGTACTCGGCGGTTTTTCGTCGATTTTCTGCGTACTCGGCGGTTGGGCGCGAGGGTTAGACGAGGAGCTGGTGCTTGGCCAGGTCGCGGTAGAGGGGGGTGGTGGCGACGAGTTCGGAGTGGGTTCCGACGCCGACGACGCGGCCGTGGTCGAGCACGACGATCTGGTCGCTGTCGACGACCGTCGACAGCCGGTGCGCGATCACCAGCAGAGTGCGGTCCTCCGCCACGGCGTCGATGGCCTCCCGCATCAGCTGTTCGTTGCGACCGTCGAGGCTGGAGGTCGACTCGTCCAGCAGCAGCACGGGCGGCGCGGCGAGCAGGGCGCGAGCGATCGCGAGCCGCTGGCGCTCGCCGCCGGAGAGCATGATGCCGTCCTCGCCGACCGGGGCGTCGAGACCGAGTTCACTGCGCTCCAAGACCTCGGTGAGGTTGACCGCGTGGAGGACGTCGACGCACTCCCGGTCGGTCGCGTCGGGAGTCGCCAGCCGGAGGTTGTCGCGGAGCGAGCCGGCGAGCACAGGGGCGTCCTGCTCGACGTAGCCGATGTTCGAGCGGAGGGCGACGCGGTCGAGCGTGCGGACGTCCATGCCGCCGAAGCGCACCTGGCCGTCCTCCGGGTCGTAGAAGCGTTCGATCAGGGCCAGGATGGTGGACTTGCCCGCGCCGGACGGCCCGACCAGCGCCGTCCGCTTGCCCCGGAGGACCTGGAAGCTGACGCCGTGCAGCACGCCGCCGTGGGGTGACGCCGGTGCGTTCTCCCCGAGACCGGCAGCGGCCTCCGCCTCGGCCACGACGTCCACGCCGCCGAGTGCGCCGAGCGCGATGGCCTCGGTGTCCGTCGGCACTGCGCCGGTCGGTGCCGCCGCGTCGTCGGGCGCAGGCGTCGACGGGTAGGCGAACCGCACGTCGACGAACTCGATCGCCGGTGCGCCCGGGGCCAGCCCCGCGTTCGCGACGCCGACGGTCAGAGCGAGCGGGGCGATCTCGCGGTCGTGCTGGTCCTCCGTCGGCAAGTCGAGGATCTCCTGGATGCGGCCCAGCGCTCCGAGAGCCGAGTTGACGGCGGTGATGGCGCCGAAGGCCTGGCCGAGCGGCAGGATCATCATGAACAGGAAGAGGATGAACGCCACCAGGTTCGCGACGGTGATCGCCCCGCTCGCGACCCGGAAGCCGCCGACGCCGAGCACCACCAGGAACGACACCTGCATCGCGATCCCGGCGACCGGGACCACGAGCGCCGAGATCTTCGCGACCCGGATGCCCATTCGCCACGCACCCGTCGCGTCGTCGTCCACGGCGGCGATCTCGCGGTCGGTCGCGTTGGCGGCGCGGATCGTGCGCACCGAGCTGATCGCCCGCTCCACCGCGGCGGCCAGGTCGCCGACCTTGGTCTGCGCCTTCTGGCTGGCGACGCGGATGCGGCCGGAGAGCAGCGTGACGACGACGATCGAGACGGCCACCACGAGCACGGTCAGACCCAGGAGCACCGGGTCGATGATGAGCATGGCGATGAGCGCTCCGACGAAGGTGAGCGCGCCGCCGATGGCCTCCACGAGCCCCTGCGTGAGCACCGCGCGCAACAGCGTGGTGTCGGATCCGACGCGGGACACGAGGTCGCCGGTGCGGCGGGTGTCGAACTCGCTGATCGGCAGCCGCAGCAGGCGGGCCACGAGCTTGCGCCGCGACGACAGCACGACGCCCTCGCCGGTGCGCTGCAGGAGGTAGTGCTGGTAGCCCGAGATCACCGCGGAGACGACCACGAGGGCCACGAGCCCCCACACCAGGCCGTTCAGCGGCTCGCCCTTGCCGACCAGGTCGATCACCTGGCTGACGAGCAGCGGCTGGGCAAGGCTCGCGGCCGCGCCCAGCACGCTCAGCACGACGACGACGGAGAGCACCGCGCGATGTTCGAGGAGGTAAGGGAGGAGTTGGCTGAACCGGGCGCGCGGCCCAGCCTCCGCCTCCCGTCGGGCGAAGGGCGAACGACGACGCGGGGGAGCGTTGGTCTCGGTGCTCATGGGGGTTCCTTCGAAGGGGGTTCGGGATGCTGATTCGACCGTACTTCTTGCGGACTGCCTGTTTGCTGATATCGGATGATGTCGGACGACAGGGTTACAGTGCTGAACTATGCCGACGTCTGTCATCACCGCCACCGATCTGGTCAAGAAGTACAAAGACTTCCCGGCCGTCGACGGCATCAGCTTCGAGGTCGAGGCGGGGGAGTCGTTCGGCCTTCTCGGCCCGAACGGCGCGGGCAAGTCCACCACCATGCGCATGATCGGCGCCGTCTCCACGCGCACTGCCGGCGAGCTGAGCATCCTCGGGCTCGACCCCGACCAGTATGGCCCGGAGATCCGGTCGCAGCTCGGCGTGGTGCCGCAGTCCGACAACCTGGACACCGAGCTGCGGGTGCGCGAGAACCTGGTCGTCTACGGGCGCTACTTCGGCCTCCCGGCGGCGCGCGTGCGGCAGCGGGCCGACGAGTTGCTGGCCTTCGCCCAGTTGGAGGACAAGGCCAAGGCGAAGGTCGACGATCTCTCGGGCGGCATGAAGCGACGGCTGACCATCGCGCGGGCGCTCATCAACGATCCGCGCATCCTGCTGCTCGACGAGCCGACGACGGGGCTCGACCCGCAGGCCAGGCACATCCTCTGGGACCGGCTGTTCCGACTCAAGGAGCAGGGGACGACTCTTCTCCTCACGACGCACTACATGGACGAGGCCGAACAGCTCTGCGACCGTCTGGTCGTGGTCGACAAGGGCACCATCATGGCCGAGGGCACTCCGGTCTCGCTCATCCGCGAGTACTCGACGCGCGAGGTGCTGGAGATGCGGTTCGGGTCCGATCGCAACGCGGAGGTCGCTCCGCGCCTCGAGGGCATCGGGGAGCGGATCGAGGTGCTGCCCGACCGCATCCTCGTCTACAGCGACGACGGGGAGGCCGAACTCGCGCGGCTTACGGAGCGCGGCCTCCACCCGCTCACGAGCCTCGTGCGCCGGTCGAGCCTCGAAGACGTGTTCCTGCGGCTCACCGGGCGGAGTCTGATCGAATGAGCCGAGCGGAGCCAGGAGCATGAGTCAGTCGACATCGGTGGGCGACGGCACGCGGGCGGCCCTCGCCGGCGCGGGCCGCCCGCGGCGGTTCGGTGCCTGGTACGTCGCGGAGCACCGGTTCCGCGTCATGCGCGCGTACCTGCAGACGCTGCTGGTCACGGGCTTCGGCAACCCGTTCCTCTACCTGTTCGCCATGGGGGTGGGCCTCGGGAGCCTCGTGAGCGCCAACATGGGGCCGGCCGCCGTCGACGGCGTGAGCTACCTGGCATTCGTCGCACCGGCGCTGCTCTGCACGG
Source organism: Leifsonia sp. McL0607 (assembly GCF_049993355.1). GTDB lineage: Bacteria > Actinomycetota > Actinomycetes > Actinomycetales > Microbacteriaceae > Leifsonia. The sequence goes on from NZ_CP188253.1 coordinate 2,294,905, forward strand.
CTGCCGTGACGGTCGCGAGCGAGGAGTTCACCTACCCGGTGATGCTGGGGTTCAAGTGGAACCCGACCTTCTTCGGAATCAGCGCCTCCCCGATCTCGGCCGGGCAGATCATCGACGGTGTCGTCATCTCGGTGGTGGCCCGCCTGCTCGGCACGACCATCGTCTACTACGCGTTCATGCTGCTGTTCGGCGCTGTGCCGAGCCCGTGGGGCTGGCTCGCGATCCTGGTCGCGACGCTCGGCGGCCTCGCCTTCGGTGCCCCGGTCATGGCGTATGTCGCGACGCTGGAGCAGGACACCGGCCAGATCGCGATGCTGATGCGGTTCGTGCTGCTGCCGATGACGCTGTTCTCCGGCACGTTCTTCCCGCTGTCGTCGATGCCGGACTACCTGCAGTGGATCGGCTGGATTTCGCCGCTCTGGCACTCCACCGAGCTCGCTCGCGTGTTCGCGTACGGCTATGCCGAGCCGCTGTGGCTCACGGTCGTGCACGTGGTCTACCTGGCCGCGCTCTTCGTCGTCTTCTGGGTGTGGGCGCGGCGCATCGCCGCGAGGAGGTTGAACAAGTGACCACCACGCGCGATCCGTTCGTCGCCGCCGTGTCGCGAGCGCGTCCGCTGCGCGCGCTCTACGCAGGCAACGCCCGCTCGGTGATGCAGCGCGGCTGGTCGGCGACCCGCAGCACGAACTGGCTGGTCATCGTCTCGGGCTTCTTCGAGCCGATCTTCTACCTGCTGTCGCTCGGCATCGGGTTCGGCAAGCTTGTCGGCGATGTCACCACGGCCGGAGGAGAGCAGGTGCCGTACGCCGCGTTCATCGCTCCGGCCCTGCTCGCCACGGCCGCGATGAACGGCGCGGTCTACGACTCCACCTGGAACGTCTTCTTCAAGATGCACTTCGCCAAGCTGTACGAGGGGATGTTGTCGACCTCCCTCGGCCCGCTCGACGTCGCGCTCGGCGAGATTCTGCTCGCACTGCTGCGCGGCGCGCTGTACGCCGCCGGGTTCATGATCGTGATGCAGGCGCTGGGGCTCAACCTGTCATGGTGGGCGCTGCTCGCCCTCCCGGCCGTGCTGCTCATCGCGTTCGGCTTCGCCAGCTTCGGGATGGGCATCACCAGCTACATGAAGACCTTCCAGCAGATGGATTGGATCAACTTCATCCTGCTGCCCATGTTCCTGCTGTCGGCGACGTTCTACCCGATCACGGTCTACCCGGACTGGATCCAGAAGATCATCATGGCGCTGCCGCTCTGGCACGGTGTCGAGCTGGTCCGCGGCCTCACGACCGGCGCCGTCGACCTCGGGATGTTGTGGCATGTGCTCTATTTCGCCGTGATGATCGTGCTCGGCCTGGTGCTCACTACGAGACGCCTCCGCGCCCTCTTCCTCGACTGAGTGCTTCATTCGTGGCGACGGGAAAATTCCCGTCGCGACGCTTGACGGCAATATTTCCGTCAGGTACACTGACGGGAATATCTCCTTCACAAGGGTGCGAACATGGCTCTGAAAGCACGGATCGAATCTCCCGAATCCCTCGGTCGGGTGCTCGAGCAGGCTCGGCTGCTTCGCGGTCTCTCGCAGCGGGAACTCGCGCACCTTCTCTCCACCGACCAGAAATACGTCTGGGGACTCGAAAATGGCAAGTCCACGATCGCCATCGAGCGTTTGCTCCGGGCGGCCGACGTCCTGAACGTCACGCTCACCGCTGAGGTCGCCGAGAGCGACGACATTCGGTGAGCGGCCCCAGGAGACTGGCCGTCGAGCTGTACGGCGAGCGAATCGGAATGCTCGTCGGAGACGATCGGCGCTTCGACTTCGAGCCGGAACGAAGCGCGATCGAGCGCTTCGGGCTCGGCAGCACGGTGCTTTCTGAGTCCGTGCCCCTGAACGCGGTGACGTCGCGCACAGGGTGGCAACGTCGACAGAGCTTTTTCATCGAGCTACTTCCGGAGGGTGACCTCTTGGAATGGCTGGCTGCGGAAGCGGGTCTGCGGACCTGGCAGCATCTGTCACTGCTGGCGGCGTTCGGCCGTGACGTGGCCGGAGCGGTGCAGCTCTGGGATCTGGACGATCCCGGAGAGCCACGAACGCCCCGGATCCGGCCGCTCGACGACTCCGGCGTCGCCGATGTTCTGCGTGAGCGTCGCGCGATGCCCTTGGGCAACGTCCCGGGCAGTGGCAAGTCGAGCCTCGTCGGCGTCCAGCCGAAGGTGGTCTTGGCGTACATGGGCGGAGGATGGAACGGCGTGGAGGACGGCTATCCGTCGACGCACATTCTCAAACCGGTCCCGGACGGCCACTCGACGACCATTTACGACGAGGAATACGGCTCGCGCCTCGCTCGTGCGCTCGGCCTCCTCGATTACGCCGTCGCTGTCCGCAGCTTCGACGGCGAGAGCGCGCTCGTGATCGAACGGTACGACCGGAGTCCAGCGCTGCCGGACGGGCGCCTGCACCAGGAGGACATGAGCCAGGCTCTAGGCGCACGGGGCAACGAGAAATACCAGCGCTTCGGTGGCAAAGTCACCCTCAATCGGATAGCACGCGTCTTCTCCTCCCGCCGCGACGTCGACTCGCTCAACCGACTCGCGCGTCTCGTGACCCTGTCGGTGGCCACAGGGAACCTGGACCTTCACGCGAAGAACATCAGCATGATTCATCGCCCCGACGGCCGGGTATCGTTGGCGCCTGTGTATGACGTCGTCCCGCAGGCACACGAGAACAACGACGGTGAAATGGCGCTCGCGATCAACGATCGCTATCGTCACGCCGAACTGACCGCGGCCGATCTGGTGGCCGAGGTCGAGTCGTGGGGGCTCGCCTCTGCTCGCGAGCTCATCGCGACCACGTTGGAAGAGATCTCCGGCGCAGCCTCCGACCAGCAGCCCGATGAACGAGCCCATCCGGCGGTCGCCGAAGATGTGGCGCGGTTCACCCGCAACCTCCTGCTCGGTAAGCCCGCCGGTCGGTCCAGCACTCGTGACGGCTGACGGCGTCAGCTCACGTTGTCGGAGAAGTCGATGTCCTTGGTCTCCGCGAGTCGGCCGAATCGGACGATCGGTAGGCTGAGGGCATGGAAACCCTCCTCGCCGTGCTGCATGTCGTGTCCGCCGTGTTCATCGTGGGGCCGATGGCCATCCTCCCGATGACGGCGATGCGCGCCGTCCGAGCGGGCAGCGCCGGGCAGGTGGAGGTTCTGGCCAAGTCGACGAACCTGATCTCGCTGCTGTCGCTGCTGGTGGTCTTCTTCGGCTTCGGCGTGATGGGGCTGGCCGACAAGAAGTACGACCTGAGCATCGTGACGCCGTGGATCCTGTGGTCCATCGTCCTCTACGCCGTCGCGCTCGGACTGACGCTGTTCCTGGTGGTGCCGACGATGCGCCGCGCCGCCGAGGCGATCCGCCTCGACGAGGCGATCCGCGGCGGCGAGGAGTCGAAGGCTGAGCCGTCCACATACCCGGCCATCGCCGCCGGCTCCGGCATCGCCAGCCTGCTGCTGGTCGCCGTCGTGGTGCTGATGGTCTGGAAGCCGTAGCCGCGTCGGACGGACCCCGGCGGCCACGGCCTCGCGTGCGCCTCAGCCGCGTAGCTGCCGCAGCGTGACCGCAGTGGCGAGCGCCGCATGCGCGGCCTCCTCGCCCTTGTCCTCGCGCGAGCCGGGGAGGCCGGCGCGATCGATGCCCTGGGCCTCGTCGTCCAGCGTGAGAACCCCGAAGCCGACCGGCTTGCCGGTGTCGAGCGCAACGCGGGTCAGACCGTCGGTCGCGGCCGACGACACATACTCGAAGTGCGGCGTGCCGCCGCGGATGATCACGCCGAGGGCGACCACCGCGTCCGCGCCCGAGTCGAGGGCAGCCTTGCTGACGATGGGGAGCTCGAAGCTGCCGGGCACGCGCACGAGCGAGTAGTCCGCCCCCGCGGCCTTCAGCGTTCTGGTCGCCCCGGCGATCAGGCCCTCGGCGATCTGTTCGTGCCAGGTGCCTGCGACGATCACGACTTTCAGGCCGTGGCCGTCAACGACCTCCGTCGTCTTCTGGGCTCCCGCTCCGCTCATCGTGCTGTCCTCTCCGCTGCCACCGCAGCTGTGCCGTCCGACCCGTCGCCCGGGTCGATGTCGTCGATCACGTGACCCATACGGTCGCGCTTGGTCTCCAGGTACCGCTCGTTGAAGGCGCCGACACCCACGACGAGCGGGACGCGCTCGTCGACGGCGATGCCGCGCTCCTCCAGCTGGCGGACCTTCTCGGGGTTGTTGGTCAGCAGACGCACCGACTCGATCCCCAGGTTTTGCAAAATTGCCGTGGCCGCTCCGTAGTCGCGCGCGTCGATCGGCAGGCCGAGAGCCAGGTTGGCGTCGAGCGTGTCGAGGCCGTCCTCCTGCAGCTTGTAGGCGCGCAGCTTGTTGATCAGGCCGATGCCGCGGCCCTCGTGGCCGCGCAGGTAGACGACGACGCCGCCCTCCCGCTGGATGGTGGCCAGCGCCGCGTCGAGCTGCGGCCCGCACTCGCACTTCAGCGAGCCGAACGCCTCGCCGGTCAGGCACTCCGAGTGCACGCGAACGAGCGTGCCCTCGGCGCTCGGGCGGCCCGAGACGATCGCGACGTGGTCGGCGCCCGTCATGCGGTCGCGGTAGGCGCGCAGCTGGAACGACCCGTTGACGGTCGGCACCGTCGTCTCCACCTCGAAGATGACGCGCGAGGACTCGGGGATCGGCGTGAGGGAGGCGAGCTGCTCGTCGCAGTGGAACTCCTGCAGGTACGTGAGGAGCGCTTCGATGGTGATCACCAGCACGCCCTCGCGCTCGCCGAGCTCGAGCAGGCCGGGAAGCCGCATCATCTCGCCGTCGTCGGCGACGATCTCGGCGATCGCGGCCACCGGGGTGAGGCCGGCGAGCTTCAGGAGGTCGACCGACGCCTCGGTGTGGCCATCGCGCTCGCGAACCCCGCCGTCCACCGCCCGCAGCGGCAGGATGTGGCCGGGCCGGTGGAGGCTCGCCGGAGTGGACTCGGTGTCGGCGAGCACCCGCAGGGTGTGAGAGCGGTCGGCCGCGCTGATGCCGGTCGACAGCCGGTCGGCCGCGTCGACGCTCACCGTGTAGTTGGTTCCGCGGTCGTCCTCGTTGTTCACGACCATGACCGGCAGCTCGAGGCGGTCGGCGATCTCGTTCGTCATCGGCGCGCAGATGAAGCCGGAGGAGTTCTTGACCGTCCAGGCGATCCACTCCTGGCTGGCGAGACCGGCGGCGATCACCACGTCGCCCTCGTTCTCGCGGCTCTCGTTGTCGACCACGATGACGGGTCGCCCGGCACGCAGCTCGGCGAGGGCCTCTGGGATGGTGGCGAGGGTCATGACGCACTCCGTTCTGTCAGCGTCGGTTCGAGGGCGAGCATCCGCTCGACGTGCCGCGCCAGGATGTCGGTCTCGATGTTCACTCGGTCGCCGGGGACGCGGTCGCCCAGCGTGGTGGCTGTCAGCGTCTCCGGGATCAGGGACACCTCGAACCAGCCGTCTTCGCGGCCGCCGCCGACGTCGCTCACCGTGAGCGAGACGCCGTCCACGGCGATGGAGCCTTTGCGCGCGACCAGCGGTGCGTGCTCCGGACCCAGGCTGAGCCGCACGACGCGCCAGGCGCTGCCGTCGTCGACCGAGAGCACGGTGGCAGTGCCGTCGATGTGGCCCTGGACGATGTGGCCGCCGAGCCGGTCGCCGACCTGCGCTGCGCGCTCGAGGTTCACGCGGCGTCCGGGCTCGACGTCGTCGAGCGTGCTCATCGCGAGCGTCTCGGCCATCACGTCTGCGGTGAAGGACTCCGCGTCCTGGCCGATCACGGTGAGGCAGACGCCGCTGACCGAGATGGAGTCGCCGTGCGCGGCGTCGCTGACCGCCAGCGGCCCGCGGACGGTGATCCTGGCCGCGTCGGCGACGCGCTCGACGGCGGTGATCTCGCCCAGCTCTTCGATGATTCCGGTGAACACGCTCAGTCCTCCTGGTGGGTGGTGTCGCCCTGTGCGGCGAGGTCGGGTGTCGGGACGGGTACGGCCCGCAGGTAGAGGTCGCCGCCGAGCCGTTCGACGTCGAGCACGCGCAGCCTCCGCTGATCGCCGATGGTCGTGACGCCGATGTCGCCCAGCGCGACGCGCGGTCCGCCGAGCAGCGACGGGGCGAGGTAGATGGCGTACTCGTCGACCAGGCCTGCCGCCACAAAGGCACTGGCGAGTGTGGGGCCGCCCTCGACGTATACGCGGCGGAAGCCGCGCTGACGAAGGTCGGCGACGACGTCGTGGAGGTCGTGGGTGCCCTCGAAGATCACGGGGTTCGGGTGGCGGAAGACGGCAGCGTCGTTGGGGATGGCGCGCGTGCCGACCACGACAGGGGTCGGCTGCGTCGCCAGCAGCTCGCCGGCGTCGCCGCGGGCGGTGAGGCTCGGGTCGTCGGCGAGCACGGTGCCGGTGCCGACGACGATGGCGTCGGAGGCCTCCCGCTGCTCGTGCACGCGCTGGCGAGCCGCGGCTCCGGTGATCCACTTGCTGGTGCCGTCGGCTGCGGCCGCGCGTCCGTCGAGTGTGCTCGCCCACTTCACGGTGATGTACGGCCGGCCCAGCCGGGCGGCAGTGAGCCAGTCGTCGAGGAACGCCTCCGCCTCGTGGGCGAGCACCCCTCCCGTCACCGCCACGCCGGCCTCCCGGAGGCGCTCGGCCCCACCCCTCGAATGGCGCCCCGGGTCGGCGACCGCGTAGACGACCTGCGCGACGCCGGCCTCGATGAGCGCCTCGGAGCAGGGGCCGGTGAGCCCCCAGTGGTTGCACGGCTCGAGCGTCACGACAGCGGTCGCTCCGCGCGCCGCTCCTTCGGGCAGGGAGCTGAGAGCGTCGACCTCGGCGTGGGCCGTGCCGGCCCCGCGATGGAAGCCCTCGGCGATCGTGCGCCCCTCGGCGTCGAGGATGACGCAGCCGACGCGCGGGTTCACGCCGGTGGCGGGGCCGCCTTCGGCGAGCCGCAGCGCCGTGCGCATCGCCGCATCCCATTCTCCAGTCCGGGTCATCCGGGCGTCGTCCTGTCTCTCGTATCGTCGAGACGTGATGCCGGGGTCGCTGGAGCGGAATGCTCGCGTTGGCGACGGTCGCCACCGACCGCCGACGTGCGCCTCCCATCCGGACTGAGCGCCCAGGCTGTCGCCTGCACGCATTACCGTCGGTGCCGGAATTCCACCGGCTCAACAGGAGGCTGGGCCTCCCGCTCGCGGACTGTCACCGCCGGTTCGGAATCTCACCGACCCCGGAGCACGTTCTTCTGTTGTCGAGTGTAGATCAACGCGCATCGCGTGGGTCTATTCCCGACGCTTCGTGACGATGCCCCTCGGGGCCGCGGAGGTCAGGCCGCGTCCTCGAGCGGCTCGACCACGCCGACCAGGGCGCGCGCGGTGCCCTCGTCCACGATCAGGTCGGTGATGAGCCCGGCGGCCAGCGCACCGCGGAGGCTGTGCACCTTCGACGGGCCCGACACGATGCACACGCGCCGCGGCACCCGCTTGATCAGGTCGATGTCGGGCCCGCTGGCCCGCTCGTTCAACGGGATGCCGCGGTGGCTGCCATCCTCTCGGAAGAACACCGTGGCGACGTCGCCCACCACGCCCGACTCGTCCAGGGAGGCGTAGTCGGCGGTGTCGAGGTAGCCGCCGGCGTACACGTGCGAGCGCACCTCGGAGAAGGGTGAGCCGAGGCCGAAGATCGCCACGTCCATGCGTTCTTGGATGCCGAGGATGCGGCGGGTGCTGCGCTCGCGCCACATGGCCACCTTGGTCTGTGGGTCGTCGAAGAGCGCCGGCACCGGGAACTCCTGGATCGTGCCCGAATAGGTGTCGCCGAACCGGCGCAGGATCTCGGAGGCGTAGAGCACGCCGGTGGTGTACGTGTTGCCCGCGCCGTTGAGCTGCACGAACTCGACGTTGTGGAGGTCTTTGGGGATCAGGTGCCTGCTCAATGCGCTCATCGTCGATCCCCACGCGATGCCGACCGTGGTGTTGGAGTCGATGAAGCGGTCGAGAATTCGTGCAGCAGAGATGGCGACACGCTCGAGCCGGTCGACGTCGCTGATGGCGCTGGGCATGGGGACGATGTGCGCGCCGATGCCATAGCGGGAGTGCAGTTGCTGCTGCACGCGGGTGGCGCCTTCGTGGGGCTGGGCGATCTGGATCGTGACCAGTCCGGAGGCGCGGGCGTAGGAGAGCAACCGGGACACGCTCGACCGCGAGGTGTGCATCTCGTGGGCGATGGCCTCCATTGTGAGGTCCTGCATGTAGTAGAGGTGTCCGGCCTTGAGGGCGTCGCGGACTTTCTCGGGGAGGTTCTGGATATCGGGTTCGGACATCTCGGGTGCTTGCCTTCTCGGGTGATGAGCGTTGCACGTATGTGCATCCGGCTTGATCGAAGTTGTGCCGACATCGAAGACTATAGCTGCCCCCACCGCCGCAGAGAAGAACAACAGGAGTCCGAAGTGACGACGTCGTCGAATACCCGCGCCGAGATCCAGCGACTGCGCGAGCGCCCCAACGCCCAGGTCCTCATCGTCGGTGGCGGCATCAACGGGCTCGGCACCTTTCGCGACCTGGCCCTGCAGGGCGTCGACGTCGTGCTCGTCGAGCGCAACGACTTCGTCTCCGGCGCGTCGGCCGCTTCCAGCCACATGATCCACGGTGGCATCCGCTACCTCGAGAACGGCGAGTTCCGTCTGGTCAAGGAGTCAGTGACGGAGCGCAACGGCCTGCTGAAGATCGCGCCGCATTACGTCAAGCCGCTGCAGACCACCATCCCGATCTACTCCACCTTCTCCGGCATCCTCGCCGCACCGCTCCGCTTCCTCACCCACAAGCAGGGCAAGCCGAAGGAACGTGGCGCCTTCCTCATCAAGACCGGCCTCACGATCTACGACGCGTTCTCGCGCGACGGCGGCACCGTTCCGCGGCACAGCTTCCATGGCCGCAAACGCTCCCTCCAGGAGCTGCCCAAGCTCAACCCCGGCCTGAAGTACACCGCCACCTACTTCGACGCCTCCGTGCACGACCCGGAACGTCTCGCGCTCGACGTGCTCGCCGACGGCCTCGCGGCCGGACCGCACGCCCGTGCCGCCAACTACCTGGAGGCCGTCGGCGCCCGCGACGGCGGGGTGGTCGTGCGCGACAGGGAGACCGGCGAGGAGTTCGCGATCACCGCCGACGTCGTCGTCAACGCCTCAGGACCCTGGACCGACCTCACCAACGCGGCGCTCGGGGAGGCCACCCGTTACATGGGCGGCACCAAGGGATCCCACATCGTGCTCGACAACCCCGAGCTGCTGGATGCCTGCCGCGGCCGCGAGATGTTCTTCGAGAACAACGACGGCCGTATCGTGCTCATCTACCCGCTCAAGGGCCGGGTCATGGTCGGCACGACCGACCTCGAGGCCGACATGTCCGCGCCCGCGGTCTGCACCGAGGACGAGATCGACTACTTCATCGAGCTGGTCTCGCACGTTTTCCCAGCGATCCCGGTGACCCGCGAGCAGATCGTCTACAGCTTCTCCGGGGTCCGGCCGCTGCCGCACCACGACGACACCGCGCCCGGCTTCGTCTCGCGCGACTACCGCATCGTGCGCGGCACGGTCCCCGGACTCGGTGGGACGACCGTGCTCAGCCTGGTCGGAGGCAAGTGGACGACGTTCCGCGCGCTGAGCGAGCACCTCGCGAACGAGACGCTGGAGGCGCTGGGCATGACCCGCACGGTGCAGACGCTCGGCCTCGCGATCGGCGGCGGCGCCGGCTTCCCGACCACGCAGCAGGCCGAGCGGGACTGGATCGCCCGCTACGGCGCCGATGTCGGCGCGGAGCGCGCGGCGATGCTCCTGAGCCGCTACGGCACCAAGGCGACGGCTGTGCTCGACGCCATCGCCGCCTGGGACGGCGAGGACGCCCCCCTGGCGGCAGCCCTTTCGTACTCGCGCGCAGAGATCGACCACCTCGTGCGCACCGAGCACGTCGCGCACCTGTCCGACGTCTTCCTGCGCCGCACCAGCCTGGCGTTCACCGGTGCGATCTCGGTCTCGCTGATCCGCGAGATCGGCGAAATCACGGCAAACGCTCTCGGATGGTCGCCAAACCGTGGCGCGGAGGAGGAAGATGCGTTCCAAGCGGAACTGGCAGCCGCCCACCGGGTGAACCTGGAGTCGGGGGACGGGAGCGAAGCCGTGGCGCTCCGATGATGCACGAACGTGCATAGCACGGTTCTTGCCGGAGAGGACCTGACGCCAATAGCGTTCAAAGGCCCGCCCTGCGAGAACCACACCAACGCACAACAGGGTGCGGGTCAACTGAACAAGTGGAAGGTCAACGTGGACAATATCGGTATTGATTTCCTGTCTGAGTTGTGTGGCACTGCGATGCTGGTCCTCCTCGGTACCGGTGTCGTGGCGAACGTCGCACTCATCAGGAACAAGGGCTTCAACGGCGGGTTCCTGATGGTGAACTTCGGCTGGGGCATCGCAGTGTTCTCCGGCGTGGTCGTCGCCTACAACTCGGGCGCGCACCTCAACCCTGCTGTGACGCTTGGACTGGTGGCGAACGGGGCGAAAGCCTTCGGCAGCGCTGCCGGGCACACTCTGGTGCCGGTCAACTTCGTCACAGTGCTCCTCTATATCCTCGCGCAACTGATAGGCGCCTTCATCGGTGCCTGCCTGACGTTCCTGGCCTACAAGAAGCACTTCGACGAGGAGCCGGACCCGGGCAACAAGCTCGGCGTCTTCTCCACGGGCCCCGCCATCCGCAGCTACGGCTGGAACCTCGTCACCGAGGTCATCGGCACCTTCGTGCTGGTGTTCGTCGTGATCGCGTTCGGCCACCAGCCCGGAACCGCAGCCGGTCTGGCCGCGCTCGGCGCTCTGCCAGTCGCCCTCCTGGTGGTCGGCATCGGCGCCAGCCTCGGTGGTCCGACCGGTTACGCCATCAACCCGGCGCGTGACCTCGGCCCCCGAATCGCCCACGCCGTACTTCCCATCAGGGGAAAGGGCACCAGCGACTGGTCCTACTCGTGGGTCCCGGTCGTCGGGCCGATCGCCGGCGGTGTGATCGCCGGCGTCGTCGCCACCTGGTTGCTCCCCATCCTCACCAAGTAACACCGGGGGCCGATCGGGGGAGACCCCGAACCGGCCCCCTTCAGTACCACCCTCAAAACAAAGGAGTTAGCAAATGGCCGACTACGTCGTCGCCATCGACCAGGGCACTACGAGCACCCGGGCGATCATCTTCAACAAGTCCGGGTCGATCGTGTCGTCCGGACAACTGGAACACGAGCAGATATTCCCGAGGGCCGGGTGGGTCGAGCACGACCCGAAGGAGATCTGGAACAACACACGGGAGGTCATCGGTCAGGCGCTGTCGAAGGCCGACCTCACCCGCCATGACATCGCGGCCGTGGGCATTACCAACCAGCGCGAGACCACGGTCGTCTGGGACAAGGACACCGGCGAGCCCGTCTATAACGCGATCGTCTGGCAGGACACCCGCACGCAGCCGATCGTCGACCGCCTCGCGGCCGACGGCGGGGTCGAGCGGTTCAAGCAACTCGTCGGCCTCCCGCTGGCGACGTACTTCTCCGGCACGAAGATCGCCTGGATCCTGGAGAACGTGGAGGGCGCCCGCGAGCGCGCCGAGCGGGGAGACCTGCTCTTCGGCAACACCGACTGCTGGGTGCTCTGGAACCTGACCGGCGGTACGGAAGGCGGCGTGCACGTCACGGACGTGACCAACGCCTCCCGCACCATGTTCATGGACCTGGAGACCCTCACCTGGCGCGACGACATCCTCGAGGCGTTCGGCGTCCCGAAGTCGATGCTCCCGGCGATCAAGAGCTCCTCCGAGGTCTACGGCACGGTGGAGTCGTCCAGCCTGCTGCGCGAGGTGCCCGTCGCGGGCATTCTGGGAGACCAACAGGCCGCCACGTTCGGCCAGGCCGCGTTCGATCCAGGCGAGTCCAAGAACACCTACGGCACCGGCAACTTCCTCATCTTCAACACGGGTGAGGAGATCGTCCACTCCAAGAACGGCCTCCTGACGACGCTCGGCTACAAGCTGGGCGACGAGAAGCCGCACTATGCCTTGGAGGGCTCGATCGCCGTCACGGGCGCGCTGGTGCAGTGGCTGCGCGACAACCTCGGCCTCATCTCCAGCACCCAGGAGATCGAGGAGCTGGCGAAGAGCGTCGAGGACAACGGCGGCGCGTACTTCGTGCCGGCGTTCTCCGGACTGTTCGCGCCGTACTGGCGGGCGGACGCACGTGGTGCCCTCGTCGGCCTCACGCGCTACGTCAACAAGGGTCACATCGCCCGCGCCGTTCTGGAGGCCACGGCCTTCCAGACCCGCGAGGTGCTGGACGCGGTCAACGCCGACTCGGGATTCGAGCTGTCGGAGCTGAAGGTGGACGGCGGAATGATCGCCAACAACACCCTCATGCAGTTCCAGGCGGACATCCTGGGCGTCCCGGTCGTGCGGCCGGTCGTCGCGGAGACGACCGCGCTCGGCGCCGCCTACGCCGCCGGCCTCGCCGTCGGCTTCTGGAGCGACCTCGACGACCTGCGCAAGAACTGGCAGGAGGACCGTCGCTGGACTCCGGACATGGAGGCCGGCGAGCGCGACCGTCAGCTGCGCCTGTGGAAGAAGGCCGTCACGAAGACGTTCGACTGGGTCGACGACGACGTGAAGTAGTCCCGCGCAGTTCCACCGAGCGCCGTCCGGCATCTGCCGGGCGGCGCTCGTGCGTCGTTCGCGTGCCGTTCACGCGGTCTTCGTCTGTCGGTTTCCTCATCGGCGCGAAAGCTTTCCCGCAGAATGGCCGCCTAGCGTGGCCCGCATGAGGCATTCTTCTGTCGTGAGGCCCGCTCCGGTGCGGCACGGCCGGCTCCCCGCGCGCCGCGCGCGCGGGCCGCTGGCGCGATTGGTCGCCTCCTCGGTCGCCGTCGTCCTGCTCGCCGTCGGCGGAGTCGCCGCGTACGCGGTGCAGGACACGGTGCGTTCGCTCAAGCCGGCCATCCACCTCGTGTCGGCGTCGGGCAGGTCCGTCACTCCACCCGCCGTGGGAGCCGAGTCAGGGGAGATCAACATCCTCCTCGCCGGCACGGACACACGCACGGGTCAGGGCGGCGAGTTCTCGACGTCCCAGGAGCTGGCCGGAAGCTCCGGCGTGGGCAACAACGACGTCACGATGGTGCTGCACCTCTCCGCGGACCATCGGCATGCGACGGTGATCAGCATCCCACGCGACCTGATGGTGCCGATCCCGTCGTGCCCGACCTCGGGCGGCGGTTCCACGTCGGCGCAGGACAGCGCGCAATTCAACACGACGCTGTCGACCGGAGGTCTCTCCTGCGTGGTGGTGACGGCCGAGGCGCTCACCGGACTCAGCATCCCGTACGCCGCGGAGATCAGCTTCGATGGCGTGGTCGCGATGTCGAACGCCGTCGGCGGCGTGCCCGTGTGCCTCGCGACGCCTCTCACCGACCCGTACGTGGGGCTGGACCTCCCGGCCGGCCGGCAGACGCTCGTCGGCTCCCAGGCGCTCGCCTTCGTGCGCAGCCGCCACGGCGTCGGCGACGGCAGCGATCTCGGCCGGATCAGCAACCAGCAGCTCTTCCTTTCGTCGCTGCTGCGCGCGGCGACGAGCGCCGGCGTGCTGACCAACCCGCTCACGCTCTACACCCTGGCGAAGGCCGCGACCTCCAACCTGACCCTCTCCGACACGCTGGACTCGCCGACGATCGTCTCGATCGGTTTGGCGCTCAAGAGCGTGTCGCTCAGCGACTTCGTCTTCCTGCAGTACCCGTCGATGACGGACCCGAACGACCCCAACCGGGTCGTTCCGGAGCCCATCGGTGTGGATGCCCTCAAACAGGCGCTGACCACGGACACGCCCATCGTGCTGACGGGGACCACCGGCGCCGGCACGGAGTCGGCCACGCCGACCCCGACCGCGACGTCGACCGCCACACCCGGCGCGACCGCGACGCCGAGTGCCGGAACCACGGCATCCAGCGGAGGGTCGACGCCGTCGCCGACCTCTTCGGCTGTCAGCCTCCCGTCGAACGTCACCGGCCAGACCGCCGCGCAGCAGACCTGCACCAAGGGCAACTGACCGGCATCTGCCTCATCGAACTGGCAGGACACGCCGCCAGGGGCGTCCGTCAGGCGACAGGTTCTGTCAGTTCGTCGCGGCTGCGCGGTCGAGGATCGCGCCGGTCAGTGCGTCGAGGGAGGTGAGCTCGATCACGCCGATGGCGGCGGCCTCGGCCGCGTCGTCGGCCGAGGGCACGTCGCCCCCGCGGTTCAGCCAGACACCGGTCAGGCCCGCGTGCGCGGCGCCGATCGCGTCGGTGCGCAGCCGGTCGCCGACGTAGACCGCCTGCTCAGGGCGCACATCGAACTCGGAGCACGCCTCCTGGAAGATGCGCGCGTCCGGCTTGGCGATGCCTACCTCTCCGGAAGCGATCAGGTGCTCGATCCTGGCATCGAGTCCCACGGCCTCGACCTTGCGGCGCTGGAACGCCAGATCGCCGTTGGTGATGAGACCGAACCGCACGCCAGGGATCGCCGCCTGCAGGGCGTCGAGGCAGCGCAGTGCGTCGTGGTGGAGCGACCACGCGGCGATGTAGTGCTCGAAGTAGTCGGAGAACCAGGCGCTGGCCTCCGCATCGCCGAGCATGACCCCGTGCCGGGCGGCGAAGTCGCGCGCCCGCGCCTGGCGCTGACCCTCGAAGTCGAGCCGGCCTGCGAGGTAGGAGTGGTAGTGCTGCTCCTCCAGATCGTGCCAGAGCGCGACCAGGTCGACGGCTTCCATCGTGCCGTACGGTTCGCCGAGCTGGGCCGCGTACCGCTGGATTCCCGCCGAGACGGCGGCACGATGGGCGAACAAGGTGTCGTCGAGGTCGAAGAGCACGACCCGGATGCTCGTCACGGGTGCACCTGCACGTAGGTGGCGCCGGGCCAGTCGCTCGAAGGCTCCCGCGGATCTGCCGCCAGCAGAGCGGCCTGCCACTCGTCGCGGCGCACACCGCGGTGCGAGACGCCCAGCCGTGCGACGCCCTCCCACTGGAACCCGGCGCGACGGGCGACCGCCGCGCTCGCGGCGTTGCCGGCGAACGCGTGCCACACGACGCGTTGGAGAGCCAGGCCGGCGGGAGCCTCCGCGAAGGCGAAGTCGAGCACGAGCTGAACGGCGCACGCCATCCAGCCGCGTCCGCGCGCCTCCGCGGCCAGCCAGAAGCCGATCTCAGCCTCACCGTCGTCGATGTCGTGCAGCCCGGCCAGACCCTGCAGCGCGCCCGTCGACGCGTCGCGGATGGCCCACGTGCATTCCCGGCCGCCGGCCCACCCGTCGGGGACCGTTCGCATGACGAAGCGCTCGGCGTCCGCTCGCTCGTAGGGGGAGGGCACGGTGGTCCAGGCGGCGATCGCCGGCTCGCGGCAGAGCTCCGCGATCCGGTCGATGTCGTGCGCGTCGGGCGCCGACATGACCAGCGGCCCACCGGCCAGCTGCACCGGCGCCCGCGGCATCAGTGCGTCCGCCGTAGGAGGCCGATCGCGTCGTGCGCATTGGCCAGCGTGCGCTCGGCGACCTCGCTCGCACGCTCGGCATTGCCGGCGAGGATGCGGTCTAGCTCGGCCGGGTCGGCGAGCAGGTCGAGCGCACGCTCGCGCACCGGGCCGAACGTCTCGATCACGACCTCCACGAGACCCTTCTTGAAGTCGCCGTAGCCCTTGCCGTCGTACTCGAACTCGATGTCGGCCAGCGGCCGGCCGGTGAGCGCCGAGTAGATGCTGAGCAGGTTGGAGATGCCCGGCTTGCCCGCTCGATCGAATGACACGACTCCGTCGGTGTCGGTCACAGCGCGCATGATCTTCTTGCGGGTCACGTCGGGCTCGTCGAGCAGCCAGACGATCCCGGCGGCCGACTCAGCCGACTTGGACATCTTCGACTCCGGGTTCTGGAGGTCGTAGACGCGGGCCCCGTCTTTCAGGATCATCGCTTGCGGCACGACGAACGTCTCGCCGAAGCGGCTGTTGAAGCGCTCGGCCAGGTCGCGGGTCAGCTCGACGTGCTGGCGCTGATCGTCGCCCACAGGGACCACCTCAGCGTCGAACAGGAGAATGTCGGCGGCCATCAGCACCGGGTAGGCGAAGAGGCCGACGGAGGTGGCGTCGGCGCCCTGCTTGGCCGACTTGTCCTTGAACTGCGTCATGCGCGAGGCCTCGCCGAACCCGGTGATCGTGTTGAGCACCCAGGCCAGCTGGGCGTGCGCCGGCACGTGCGACTGCACGTACAGGGTGGAGGCGGAGGGGTCGATGCCGGCGGCGATGTACTGCGCTGCCGTGCGGCGCGTCTTTTCGCGAAGCTCGGCAGGGTCTTGCGCGACGGTGATCGCGTGCAGGTCGACGACCGAGAAGAACGCGTCGTGGCTGCTCTGCAGGTCTTTCCACTGCAGGAGCGCGCCGATGTAGTTGCCGAGGTGAAGGGAGTCGGCCGACGGCTGCATGCCGGAGTAGAGGCGGGGGAGTGTGCTCATGTCGGTGCCTTCGAAAGTCGATGCCCTCAGTGGGCTCAGGTCTGGGGTGCGGGTTCGGGTGGCTCTACTGGCGCTCAGATGGCGTAGTCGACGACCACCGGGGTGTGATCGGACCATCGCTCGTCGTAGGCGGCCGCACGGTCGACCGCATAGTTCTTCACCGTCGCCGCCAGCGCGGGGGAGGCCAGGTGGTAGTCGATGCGCCAGCCCGTGTCGTTGTCGAACGCCTGCCCGCGCCACGACCACCAGGTGTACGGGCCGTCGACCTCTCCCGCCGCTTTGCGCCCGACATCCACCCAGCCGAGGCCGGCGCCGTCGTTGTAACGCGGGTCGTCCTCCGCGCCGACGATGCGGTCGAAGTACGCGCGCTCCTCCGGGAGGAAGCCGGCCCTCTTGACGTTGCCCCTCCAGTTGCGGATGTCGAGCTTCCTGTGCCCGACGTTGAGGTCGCCCATGACGACCGCGAGGGGGTTGTGCTTCTGGAGCGCGGGCAGTCGAGCCTCCATCGCGTCGAGGAAGGTGTACTTGGCGTGCTGCTTCTCGGTGCCGGCCTCGCCGGAATGCACGTACGCGCTGACCACAGTGACGACCTGCGTACCGATCTCGTAGTCGGCCTCCAGCCAGCGGCCTGCGCTGTCGAACTCGGTCGCGCCGAGCTCGACCCGATGGATGTGCGCTCGGTGCCGGCTGGCGATCGCGACGCCCGCGCGGCCCTTCGCGGTGGCGGGGTCGTGCACGATGTCCCACTCGTCTCCGAGAAGGCCCTGCAGGTCTTCTGTGGAGGCGCGGACCTCCTGCAGCGCGAGGATGTCTACGTCGCGCGCGTCGAGCCAGGCGCCCATGCCCTTGCGGAAAGCGGCGCGGATGCCGTTGACGTTGGCCGTCGCGATGCGCAGGGGTTTCGAGGGCATGCTCCCACCCTACCGGCGAGCGCCGACGCTGCTCTCGTCGAGCAGGTCGTTGAGCCGGTGCTCGGCCTTCTC
The DNA here is from genome assembly GCF_049993355.1 of Leifsonia sp. McL0607. Classification (GTDB taxonomy): domain Bacteria; phylum Actinomycetota; class Actinomycetes; order Actinomycetales; family Microbacteriaceae; genus Leifsonia. Next base: position 2,312,470 of record NZ_CP188253.1, read on the forward strand.
CACCCGGCGCTGCGCGCTGAGCCGAGCGAAGAACCGCGCGTCGGCCAGGTCGTCCTTGGCGCTCTGGAGTTCGGCCTTCGCCACGAGCACCCGCGCTTCGTACTCCGCCGCCGCGCGTTCGGCCGCGGCTTGCTCAGCGGTGATCATCCGCGGCGAAAGCCCGGAGTCGAACATGCCGACGGCTATCCAGGATGCCGACAGCAGGATGACGCGGGAGACGAGGTTGAACCAGAGCAGCAGTCCGATGAAGACCGCGAAGGTGGCGAGAAGCGGATTCTTGGTCGCACCGGTGATCAGCAGGCCGCCGAGGGCGCTCAGACCGGCGAGCACCAGGGCGCCGAGCAGCACGCCGAAGAACAGGTTGCGCCAGGGGATGGCCACACGGGCGAGCACGCGGAACATCGCGCCGAGGGTGAAGATGTTGAGGATCACGGAGATCACCAGCCCGGTGAAGCGGGTCAGCGTCTCGGTCCAGAAGGTGTCGGAGGTCGGCCCGATCAGCTGGAGGAGAAAGGTCACCGCCTGCGTGCTCACGATGGAGACGAGCGCGGACACGATGAGCACCAGGCCGAAGGCGAGGGCCAGGAACAGGTCGCGGACTTTCTGCAGCACGTAGTTGGTCGTGTCCCGGCTGAGCCCGAAGACCGCGCGCACGGCCTGCCGCGTGTAGTAGAGCCAGCCGATCGCCGTCCAGAGCAGGCTCACCGCCGCGATGATGCCCGACCATCCGAAGCCGGTCGCCTCCTGAAGCTGCTGGACGTTGATCACGCCCTCAGTCGTCTCGGTCGAGATGAGCCCCGGCACCGCACGGTTGATGATCTGGACCAGCGACTGGAAGAGCTCCGGGTTGCTCGTCAGCCAGGCGCCGGCCGCGGAGAATCCCAGCCAGACCGCGGCGAAGACCGCGAACAGCGATTGGAAGCCCATCCCGGCGGCCCGGAGATTGCCGTCGCAGTGCGAGTAATTGATGTAGACCCGGTAGGGGCGCAGCGACTGCACCCACTTGGCCCACCGGGAGACCCGCGCGACCGGTTTCTCCAGCCGTTCCTTCAGCGGCTCTGCGGCGTCGAGGATGCGCTCCCTCAGCGTCTCCTCGGGTTCGACCGTCCCTTGGGCGCGCTGCAACGCCGGATCGGGCTCTGCGGGAGCGACGGTCTCCGACCGGCGGGACTTATTGGCCACGCCGCAAGGATATCGATCGACCTCGCCCGGGTGCGGCGTCCAGGCCTGTCGCGTCGGCACTCGGGGTCGCGGGCGCTGCCCCTCAGCCCCGCATGCGCGAGATGGGCTCCTCCATTCGGTGCGACCATCACTGACGCGCATACGACGAAGGCGCCCTCGGGATGCGAGGGCTTCGTCGCTTGTTCCGGCGCGGTCAGGGCTTGCCGCGCATGATGGCCTGCTTCACCTCCGCGATCGCCTGCGTCACCTGGATTCCGCGCGGGCAGGCGTCGGTGCAGTTGAAGGTCGTGCGGCAGCGCCACACGCCCTCCTTGTCGTTGAGGATGTCGAGGCGCACCTGCGCGTTGTCGTCGCGCGAGTCGAAGATGAAGCGGTGCGCGTTGACGATCGCCGCCGGGCCGAAGTACTGGCCGTCGGTCCAGAACACCGGGCAGGACGACGTGCACGCGGCGCAGAGGATGCACTTGGTGGTGTCGTCGAAGCGGGCGCGGTCGGCGACGGACTGGATGCGCTCCTTGCCCTTCTCGGGCTTCGTGCTCGCGACCAGGAACGGCTGGACCTCGCGGTAGCTCGCGAAGAACGGCTCCATGTCGACGATGAGGTCCTTCTCGAGCGGGAGGCCCTTGATCGCCTCGACGTAGATCGGCTTGGAGATGTCCAGGTCTTTGATCAGCGTCTTGCAGGCGAGGCGGTTGCGGCCGTTGATGCGCATCGCGTCCGAGCCGCAGATGCCGTGGGCGCACGAGCGGCGGAACGTCAGCGAGCCGTCCTGCTCCCACTTGATCTTGTGCAGCGCGTCGAGGATACGGTCGGTCGGGAAGAGCTCGACGTCGAAGTCCTGCCAGCGCGGCTCGGTGTCCGCGTCTGGGTCGAATCGGCGGATGATGAGCGTCACGGTGAACGACTGGATGGGGGCCTCGGGGGCCGGGGGAGTCTCGAGCACGGCGTTGGACATCAGTACTTCCTCTCCATCGGTTGGTAGCGGGTCACGACGACCGGCTTCCAGTCGAGCGTGATGTGGTCTGCCGCGTCGGCGGAGTGCGGGTCGCCGGTGAGGTAAGCCATCGTATGCTGCATGTAGTTCTCGTCGTCGCGCTTCGGGTAGTCGTCGCGCATGTGGCCACCGCGCGACTCCTTGCGGTTGCGTGCGGAGAAGACGACGACCTCGGCGAGGTCGAGCAGGAACCCCAGCTCGACGGCCTCCAGGAGGTCGGTGTTGAAGCGCTTGCCTTTGTCTTGCACGACGATGTTCTTGTAGCGCTCGCGCAGGGCGTGGATGGTGCCGGTGACCTTCTCGAGCGACTCGTCGGTGCGGAACACCTGGGCGTTCCTGTCCATCTCGTCCTGGAGCTCCTTGCGGATCGCCGCGATTCGCTCGGTGCCGGTGGAGGCGCGCAGACCGTCGATCATCTCACGGACGCCCTTGGCGGGGTCGGCGGGCAGCGGGACGGCGGTGGCGGTCTTGACGTACTCGACCGCGTTGTTGCCTGCGCGCTTGCCGAACACGTTGATGTCGAGCAGCGAGTTGGTGCCGAGGCGGTTGGATCCGTGCACCGACACACAGGCGCACTCGCCGGCGGCGTACAGGCCCGGGACGACCGTCGTGTTGTCGCGCAGCACCTCGGCGTTGTTGTTGGTCGGGATGCCGCCCATCGCGTAGTGCGCGGTCGGCATCACCGGCACCGGCTCCACGACCGGATCGACACCCAGGTAGGTGCGCGCGAACTCGGTGATGTCGGGGAGCTTGGTCTCCAGGACCTCCGCACCCAGGTGGGTGCAGTCGAGGAGCACGTAGTCCTTGTGCGGGCCGGCACCGCGGCCTTCCGCGACCTCCTGCACCATGCAGCGTGCGACGATGTCGCGCGGTGCGAGGTCTTTGATAGTCGGGGCGTAGCGCTCCATGAACCGCTCGCCGCTAGCGTTGCGGAGGATCGCGCCCTCGCCTCGGGCGCCCTCGGTGAGGAGGATGCCGAGCCCGGCGAGGCCGGTCGGGTGGAACTGGAAGAACTCCATGTCCTCCAGTGGAAGTCTCTTGCGCCAGATGATGCCGACACCGTCACCGGTGAGGGTGTGCGCGTTGGAGGTTGTCTTGAAGATCTTGCCGAAGCCGCCGGTGGCGAAGACGATCGCCTTCGAGTGGAAGACGTGCAGCTCGCCGGTCGCGAGCTCGTACGCCACGACGCCCGCCGGCTGCTCGAGGCCCTCGACCTCGTTCATGATCACGTCGAGGACGTAGAACTCGTTGAAGAAATTGATGCCGAGCTTGACGCAGTTCTGGAACAGCGTCTGCAGGATCATGTGACCGGTGCGGTCGGCCGCGTAGCAGGCCCGGCGCACCGGCGCCTTGCCGTGGTCACGGGTGTGACCGCCGAAGCGGCGCTGGTCGATCTTGCCCTCGGGCGTGCGGTTGAACGGCAGGCCCATGTTCTCGAGGTCGATGACCGCGTCGATGGCCTCTTTGGCGAGGATCTCCGCGGCGTCCTGGTCGACGAGGTAGTCGCCGCCCTTAACGGTGTCGAAGGTGTGCCACTCCCAGCTGTCCTCCTCGACGTTGGCGAGCGCCGCGGCCATGCCGCCCTGCGCCGCGCCGGTGTGGGAGCGGGTGGGGTAGAGCTTCGAGATCACCGCGGTCTTCGCGTGCGGGCCGGCCTCGATGGCCGCGCGCATGCCGGCGCCGCCGGCGCCGACGATGACGATGTCGAACTCGTGGTAATGGACGCCGTCGATGACGGTGGATTCGGTGGATTCGGTGGTTTCAGTTGTCACAGCTGTTGATTTCCGTCAGTCAGTCACTTGGCCGGGCAGAACGAAGGCAGGTCGGCCGCGTGGGCGCCCACCGGGCACGGGTCGAAGGTGAAGATCACGAGCGTGCCGAGCAGGACCAGCACGACGACTGCCGCGGCGATCGCCCACTTGAGGATGCGGTTCACGGTGCGGTTGTGCGCGTAGTCGTTGACCAGTGTGCGCATGCCGTTGCCGCCGTGGATGAGCGCGAGCCAGAGCATGAGGAGGTCCCAGACCTGCCAGAACGGCGTGGCGTACTTGCCGGCGACGAACGCAAAGTCGATCTGCTGGACGCCGTCGCCGAGGACGAGGTTGATCAGCAGGTGGCCGAAGATCAGGATGACCAGCAGCACGCCGGAGGCGCGCATGTAGATCCAGCCCCACTTCTCCCAGTTGACGCCTTTGCGGGCCGGACGGGCCGGTGTGCGAGGTGCCTCGATGGTCGTCACGTCAGTTCACCTCCGAGAAGATGTGTATGAGCTGGGTCGGCACGAAACCGGCCATCAGGACGACCCAGAGCACGATGACGATCCAGAACATGACCTTCTGGTACTTGACGCCCTTGCTCCAGAAGTCGATCAGGATGATCCGGATGCCGTTGAAGGCGTGGAAGATGACCGCCGCGACCAGCGCCATCTCTCCGAATCCCATGATCGGGTTCTTGTAGGTCCCGATCACCGCGTTGTACGCTTCGGGGCTGACCCGGACGAGCGAGGTGTCGAGGATGTGGACGAGGAGGAAGAAGAAGATGGCGACGCCGGTGATGCGGTGAAGCACCCACGACCACATGCCCTCCCGGCCGCGGTACAGTGTGCCGCCCGGCCTCGACTTCGTCGGTTGCAGGGTCCCTGCCGCTTGCTCTGGCACGAACAACCCTCCCTGGTTGCGATCGCTGAAAGAAGGCGCACGAAGCGCGTGGCAAGTCTATGCCGCGTGCCCCTCGGGCGCTGCTTAGGGTGCCCTTGGTTATCTCGACGTCGAGATAATTGCGGGAGGCTCGGACGGTTGACCGGGTGGGTTGGCGGCGTACCGTCCACGGCATGACGCAGGACGAACCGATCATGGACGGCAGCACCGATGCCGGGCGTGGCGAGAGGATCAGTGGCATCATCGAGCAGATGCGCGCCGACCTGCAGTTGCGGCCCTTGGAGGGCAGCGAGCGGGCGCTCCGCCAGCGGCTCGACGACGCCGGGATCCAGCTCAGCGACGAGGAGATCTCGCGGATCGCGAGAGACGTGCAAAGCGGTCCCTCGGTCGTCGACTGACCAGGCAGGTCAGAGCACGTCCGTCGAGCCGGCGACCTTGAGGGCGTCGACCACCGATTTGACGCGCTGCGCATTGTCCGTGGTCGTCACCAGCAGCGCGTCGGGCGTGTCGACGATCACGATGTCCTTCACCCCGATGAGGCTGATGACCCGCTTCGTCTGACTGACCACGATGCCGCTGGAGGCGTCGGCGAGCACGCGGGCGTCGGCGCCGAGGATCGCCAGGTCGGTCGTGCGGCCTCCCGAGTTGAGCTTGGAGAGGGACGCGAAGTCCCCGACGTCGTCCCAGTCGAAGTAGCCGGGGATCACGGCGAGCCGGCCGGCGGCCGCCGCGGGCTCGGCGACCGCGTAGTCGATGGCGATCTTCTCGAGGTTCGGCCAGATGCGGTCGACAGCCGGCCCGCGGGCCGCGGGGTCGTCCCACGCCGCCGCAAGCTCGAGCAGCCCAGCCAGCAGCTCCGGCTTCGACCGTCCGATCTCCTCGAGGAGGCGGTCGGCCCTGGTGATGAACATGCTGGCGTTCCAGAGGTACGAGCCGCTGGCGAGAAAGCCCTCGGCCGTGACGAGGTCGGGCTTCTCGACGAAGGACTCGACGGCGAGGGCGCTCGGGGCGCCCGCCAGTGTCAGCGCGCCACCGCAATGGATGTAGCCGAAGCCGATCGCCGGCTCGGTGGGCTTGATGCCGATGGTGGTGATGTAGCCCTGGTCCGCGGCGGCGACCGCCTCTTTCACCGCGACGGCGAACAGGCGCTGGTTGTGGATGACGTGATCGGCCGCGAAGGATCCGATGATCACACCGGGCTCGCGGCGCTCGAGGATGGCGGCGGCCAGGCCGATCGCGGCCGTCGAGTCGCGCGGCTCCGACTCCAGGACGACGTTGGCGTCGGCCAGCGTGGGGAGCTGGGCCTCCACGGCGGCGCGGTGCGCGCGCCCGGTGACGACCATGATCCGCTGCTCGCCCGAGATCGGGCTCAGTCGGTCCCAGGTGTCGCGCAGCAGCGTGTGACCGGAACCCGTGAGATCGTGCAGGAACTTCGGGGCGTCCGCCCGGGACAGCGGCCACAGCCGTGAGCCGATCCCGCCGGCCGGGATGACGCTGTAGAACCGGTCGAGCACGCGAGGAGTTGTCATGGCGAAAGGATACCGAGCCGTCCCGGTCACCTTCTGTTCACAGCTGGGTCATTCCGCACCGCGACACTGAAGGCGACGTGGGACGCCGCCACGTGCAGCCGTCGGGCAGGCGGCGCGCGTACAGTTAGGTGGCTCCGTCGCCCGGTGGCCCAGGTCATCGGGCGTCGCCGAGCCGTCTGACGTATCCGCACGCACCAGGAGGTGAACCATGGCGAACCCGAACCGACGCGGCATCCCGATGCCCTTCGTGTCCCGAGCCCGGCGGGTCGATCCTCCCAGTTCGCCGGCTCCCGTGCTGACGGAGCCGCGGCCGGCCTCCCGCAGCAGCATGGTCGACAGTGCGATCTACGCCGACGGCGTGCGGGTGGCCTCCCCGCACACCCTGGCCGAGACCTACCGGGCCCTCGACGAGACGCCGGGCGGTGTCGCCTGGATCGGGCTGTACCGGCCCAGCGAGAAGGAGCTGCTGTCGCTGGCGGAGGAGTTCAGCCTCCACCCGCTCGCCATCGAGGACGCGATCGTCGCGCATCAGCGGCCCAAGCTGGAGCGCTACGACTCGGTGCTGTTCGTGGTGCTCAAGGCGGCGAACTACCTCGACGTGCCGGAGGAGGTCGACTTCGGCGAACTCCACCTGTTCGTCGGCCCGAACTTCGTCATCACCGTGCGTCACAGCGAGTCGCCCGACCTGTCGACGGTCCGGCACCGGATGGAGCGCGAGCGCGAGCTGCTCGCGCTGGGGCCACAGGCCATCCTCTACGCCATCATCGACGCGGTGGTCGACGCCTACAGCCCGGTCGTCGCCGGTCTCGCCAACGATATCGACGAGATCGAGACGCAGGTGTTCGGCGGGGACGCCCTGGTCTCCCGCCGCATCTACGAACTGTCGCGGGAGGTCATCGACTTCCAGCGCGCGACGCACCCGCTGTCGGCGGTCATGGTGGCGCTGGAACGCGGCTCGGCCAAGTACGGTGTCACCGAGGAGCTGGAACGCCGTCTGCGCGACGTCGCCGACCACCTCACGCAGGTGAACGAGCGTGTCGACGGGTTCCGCTACCTGCTCCGCGACATCCTGACGGTGAATTCGACGCTCGTGTCGGAGCGCCAGAACGAGGAGATGACGCGGCTCGCGCACTCCACCCACCGGCAGGGCGAAGAGGTCAAGAAGATCTCCTCCTGGGCGGCGATCCTGTTCGCGCCTACGCTCATCGCGGGCATCTACGGGATGAACTTCACGAACATGCCCGAGCTGGAATGGCCGCTCGGCTACCCGCTGGCCGTGCTGGCGATGGTGGGGCTGAGCGCGCTGCTGTACGCCGTGTTCAAGAAGCGCGGCTGGATGTAGCGGAGGGTCTGCTCCCCTTCGAGGGACGCCGGACGACCGTCGCCGTTGGCACCTGCTCAAATGAGCAGGTGCCAACGGCGCGCGCGTTTGTAACGCTTGCATGAAGAAGCCGGATTTTCGATCAGAGCCGTTCGTCACATTCGGTAACGTGCACTGCATACACTGGCCTTCCGGCACCAGCGGGAGGCCTGCACCTTGGAGGACTACCTTGACAATCACAGCCCGTAAGGCCGGCCTCGTCGGCCTGGCGGTGACCGGCGTCGTCGCGCTGCTCGCCGCGTGTTCGGCTGCCCCCTCGGACAATTCGTCCACGGCGGCGGCGAACAGCAAGTTCCTGCCCTGCATGGTCTCCGACTCTGGTGGATTCGACGACCACTCGTTCAACCAGCTCGGCTACGAGGGCCTCCAGCAGGCCGCAAGCACCCTCGGCGTCAAGTACAACAAGGCCGAGTCGAAGAGCGAGAACGACTTCGCCCCGAACATCCAGAGCATGGTCGACGCGAACTGCAACCTGATCGTCACCGTCGGCTTCCTGCTCGCCGACGCGACCAAGAAGGCCGCAGCCGCGAACCCCGACGTCGACTTCGCGATCATCGACGACAACTCGATCACCGCCAAGAACGTCAAGCCGATCATCTTCGACACCGCCCAGGCGGCGTTCCTCGCCGGCTACGCGGCCGCGAGCTACACCAAGACCGGCATCGTCGGCACCTTCGGCGGCATGCAGATCCCGACCGTCACCATCTTCATGGACGGCTTCGCTGACGGCGTGAAGTACTTCAACGACCAGAAGAGCAAGTCGGTCAAGGTCGTCGGCTGGGACGTCGTCAAGCAGAACGGCTCCTTCACCGGTGGCTTCGACGCCAACGAGACGGCCAAGAATACCGCTCAGGGCATCATCGACCAGAACGCCGACGTCATCATGCCGGTCGGCGGCCCGATCTACCAGTCGGCCGCGCAGGCCATCCGCGACTCCGGCAAGCCGATCGCGATGATCGGTGTCGACGCCGACGTCTACCAGTCCGACCCGACCGTGAAGGACCTGCTCCTCACCTCGGTCATGAAGGGCATGAAGCCGGCCACCAACGACGTGGTCACCCAGGCCGCGAAGGGCAAGTTCGACAGCACGCCGTACGTCGGCACGCTGAAGAACGACGGCGTCGGCATCGCTCCGTTCCACAACTTCGCCTCGAAGGTGGACTCGAGCCTGCAGGGCGAACTCGACAAGATCAAGGCCGGCATCATCGACGGCTCGATCAAGGTCACCTCGCCCTCGTCGCCGTAGCAGTAACCGGCACGACAGCACTCGACGGGGAGGTCAGCGCTTTCGCTGGCCTCCCCGTCGCACGTCCGGCGCAGTCTTGTCGGGGGCGCTCGTTTGAGCACACACTGACATATGCGCAGAAAGGTAGGGTGAGGAAGCGCATCGTGGCCGCGAGCCGTTGTCGCGTGCCTCACCTCAGTAGTCTCTATGCTCACCCGGGCGAGTAGAGAAGGAACCCACCCGAAATGAAGCTCGAACTTCGCGGCATCACCAAACGGTTCGGTGCCCTGGTCGCGAACGACCACATCGATCTCACGGTCGAACCCGGCGAGATCCACTGCCTGCTCGGCGAGAACGGTGCAGGTAAGTCGACGCTGATGAACGTGCTCTACGGCTTCTATCAGGCCGACGAGGGCGAGATCCTGCTCGACGACGAGGCTCAGCATTTCGCCGGCCCCGGTGACGCCATGAAGGCCGGCATCGGCATGGTCCACCAGCACTTCATGCTGATCCCCGTCTTCACCGTCGCCGAGAACGTCATGCTCGGCCACGAGCAGACCAAGCTCGGCGGTCGGCTCGATCTGGCGGCCGCTCGCGCGAAGGTGCGCGAGATCTCGGCCCGGTTCGGTTTCCACGTCGACCCCGACGCTCTCGTCGAGGACCTTCCGGTCGGCGTGCAGCAGCGTGTGGAGATCATCAAGGCGCTCTCGCAGAACGCCAAGGTGCTGGTCTTCGACGAGCCCACCGCCGTGCTGACCCCGCAGGAGACCGATGAGCTGATGGCGATCATGCGCCAGCTCAAGGAGCAGGGCACCGCGATCGTGTTCATCACGCACAAGCTGCGCGAGGTGCGGGAGGTCGCCGACCGCATCACCGTCATCCGGCTCGGCAAGGTGGTCGGCGAGACCGAGCCCACCGCGACCAACGCCGAGATGGCCTCTATGATGGTCGGCCGCGCCGTCTCGCTCACCGTCGAGAAGGGGGAGGCGAACCCGGGTGCGCCAGCGCTCGTCGTCAGCGACCTCTCGGTGATCGACCCGATCGGCCAGCTCGTGGTGAACAAGGTGAGCTTCGAGGTCCGCGCGGGCGAGATCCTCGCCATCGCCGGCGTGCAGGGCAACGGCCAGACCGAGCTGACGGAGGCCATCCTCGGCCTGCAGCCGCGGGTCGAGGGCGAGATCCTCCTCGACGGCGAGCCCATCCAGGGCCGCAGCCCGCGCAAGGTGCTCGACGCCGGTGTCGGCTTCATCCCGGAGGACCGGAACGAGGACGGCCTCGTGGGGGAGTTCAGCATCCAGGAGAACCTGATGCTCGACCGCTCGACGAGCGCCCCGTTCGTCAAGGGCGGCACGATCCAGTTCTCGTACCTCAAGGACTTCGCCGACGAGAAGGTGCGCGAGTTCGACGTGCGCACCCAGTCCAGCGACAGCAAGGTCGGCCGGCTCTCGGGCGGCAATGCGCAGAAGGTGGTGCTCGCGCGCGAGCTCAGCCGCGACCTCCGCCTCTTCGTCGCGGCGCAGCCGACGCGCGGCCTCGACGTGGGATCGATCGAGTTCGTGCACAAGCGCATCGTCGCGACGCGCGACGCGGGCGTGCCCGTGATCGTGGTGTCCACCGAGCTCGACGAGGTGGCGGCGCTCGCCGACCGCATCGCTGTGATGTACCGCGGGGGGATCGTCGGAATCGTGCCGGGGAACACCTCGCGCGACGTCCTCGGCCTCATGATGGCCGGCGAGTCGCCGGAGCAGGCAGGAGCAGCAGCATGACCGGGACTCCCACGCCCAGCCAGCCCGTGGCGCCGGCCCAGCCCGCGCAGCCGGGGCAGCCGGCCGCGAAGCCGCAGAACGACGACCGCTGGAACAAGGCGATCCGCGACATCATGGGCGGCCCGGTGGTCATCTCCATCCTGGCCGTCGTGCTGGCGCTCATCGTCGGAGCGATCCTGATCGCGTTCACGGACCCGGGCGTGCAGAAGGCCTCCGTCTACTTCTTCGCCCGGCCGGGCGACACCTTCTCGGCGATCTGGAGCGCCGTGTCGAGCGCGTACACGTCGATGTTCCAGGGCGCGATCTACAACTTCGGCCGGCCGACGTTCGCGGCGGGGATCCGCCCGCTGACCGAGACGCTGACCTTCGCGACGCCGCTCATCGTCGCCGGTCTCGGCGTGGCGCTGGCGTTCCGCGTGGGCCTGTTCAACATCGGTGGCCAAGGTCAGCTGCTGATCGGTGCGGCCGCTGCCGCGTGGGTGGGCTTCTCGTTCCACCTGCCTCCGGTCATCCACCTGGTCGTCGCGGTTCTCGCCGGTATCGCCGGTGCCGCGATCTGGGCCGGCATCGTCGGCCTCCTGAAGGCGAGGACGGGCGCGCACGAGGTGATCGTGACGATCATGCTCAACTACATCGCGTTCTACCTGATCTCGTACATGCTGCGCACCCAGGGCCTGCTGCAGGCGCCGGGGTCGAACAACCCGAAGGCGCCGCCGATCCACGCCAACGCGGTGTTCCCTCCGCTGCTGGGCGTGCAGTACAACCTCACCTGGGCGTTCGTCGTGGTGATCGCTGCGACCGTCTTCGTGTGGTGGCTGATCAACCGGTCGAGCCTCGGCTTCCGCTTCCGCGCGGTGGGAGAGAACCCCAGCGCCGCGCGCGTCGCCGGCATCAACGTCAAGAACATCTACGTGTACGCCATGCTCCTCGCCGGAGCCCTCGTCGGCGTCGCGGGTGCCAGCCAGGCGCTCGGCGTCTTCCCTGCCGGCATCAGCTCGGGCGTCGACGCAGGCATCGGCTTCGACGCGATCACCGTCGCGCTGCTCGGCCGGTCGCGGCCGTGGGGCGTGTTCGTCGCCGGCCTCCTCTTCGGCGCGCTCAAGGCCGGCGGCTACACGATCCAGGCGGGCGGCATCCCGATCGACATCGTGCTGGTCATGCAGTCCCTCATCGTGCTCTTCGTCGCCGCGCCGCCGCTGGTGCGGGCGATCTTCCGCCTCCCGACGCCCGGGAGCACGCCCCGCAGACAGCGACCCATCGTCACGAAGGAGGTGGCGGCCAAGTGAGCACCGCGGCCCCCGTCGTCCCCGACTCCTCGCCGATCGTCCTCGAGAAGGCCGAGATCCGCTCCTGGAAGGCGCCCATCGCCTTCGGCGTGTTCGTCGTCCTCAGCGTCATCCTGTTCTTCGGGTTCCCGCGCCACGGCGCCAGCACCTTCCGTTTCTCGGAGAACTCCGACGCGATCAAACTGCCGAACCTCACCGTCGACACCCAGGTCACGACGGTCGCCGTCACCATCCTGCTGGCGATCCTCACCGCGATCAGCGGCTGGTACTCCTGGAAGGCGCGCAAGACCCCGATCTGGATGGTCGTCCTCTTCGCGCTGATCTTCATGTTCGGCTTCCTGGCCTGGGCGGACTCGGGCAGCCCCTATCCCGTGCCGATCACGGGCCTGTTCCTCGGGACGATCAGTCTCGCCGTCCCGCTGGTGTTCGGCGCGCTGGGCGGTGTCATCTCCGAGCGGGGCGGTGTCGTGAACGTGGCCATCGAGGGCCAGCTCCTGGCCGGGGCGTTCGTGTCGGCGATGACCGCGACACTGACCGGCAGCTGGGCCGTCGGCCTCATCGCTGCCATGGTCGCGGGCGTCCTCGTCTCATTCGTCCTCGCCGCCTTCGCGATCAAATACCTGGTCGACCAGGTGATCGTCGGAGTCGTGCTCAACGTCCTGGTCGTCGGCCTGACGAACTTCCTGTACTCGCAGGTGCTCGCGGTGGACCCGCCGGTGTTGAACCACCCGCCTCGGCTGCCGAGCTGGCCCATCCCGCTGCTCAGCGAGATCCCGGTCGTCGGCAAGGTGCTGTTCGACCAGTCGATCATCGAATACCTGATGTACATCGCCGTGTTCGTCGTCTGGTACGGGCTGTTCAAGACCCGCTGGGGCCTGCGCCTGCGCTCCGTCGGCGAGCACCCGGAGGCCGCGGACACGGTCGGCATCAACGTCAACAGCACGCGCTTCTGGAACGTGTCGCTCGCGGGCGCGGTCGCCGGCCTCGGCGGCGCGTACTTTACGCTCGGCTCGGTGGGCGCCTTCTCCAAGGAGATGACCGCCGGTCAGGGCTTCATCGCGCTAGCAGCCGTGATCTTCGGGCGCTGGGACCCGATCCGGGCGACCCTCGCGGCACTGCTGTTCGGCTTCGCGACGAACCTGCAGAACGTGCTCAGCATCATCGGCTCGCCGGTCCCGAGCGAGTTCATGCTGATGCTGCCGTACGTCGTGACGATCTTCGCGGTCGCCGGGCTCGTCGGGGTGTCGCGTGCGCCGGCCGCGGACGGAAAGCCGTACATCAAGTCATGACCGGGCAGCAGATCGACTGGGCCGCGCTCCGGGCGGAAGCGAACAGGGCGATGACGCACGCCTACGTGCCGTACTCGAAGTTCCCTGTGGGAGCGGCGGCGCTGGTGGACGACGGCCGCATCATCAGCGGCTGCAACGTGGAGAACGCCAGCTACGGTATCACCCTGTGCGCCGAGTGCGGCCTGGTGTCCTCCCTCGCGATGACCGGCGGCGGCCGACTGGTCGCCTTCACCTGTGTCAACGGCGACGGCGACACGTTGATGCCATGCGGTCGCTGCCGGCAGCTGCTCTACGAGCACTCCGCCGAGGGAATGCTGCTGGAGACCGTCTCCGGCATCCGCACGATCGACCAGGTGCTGCCGGACGCCTTCGGGCCGCGGCAGCTCGCCGCCTACGCCGACGAGCACAGTACGACAAACGACACAGTATGACCAACGACGTAGGGGTTACATCTTCGTGAGCACCGCAGGAGCGGTCGAGGCGTTCGACGCCGTCGACCTGATCAGGACCAAGCGCGACAGGGGCGAGCTGAGCCGTGCCGAGATCGACTGGCTGGTCGACGCGTACACGCGCGGCTATGTCGGCGACGAGCAGATGTCGGCTATGACGATGGCGATCTTCCTCAACGGGATGACCCGCCGCGAGATCAAGGACCTCACCCTGGCGATGATCGCGTCGGGCGAGCGGATGGACTTCTCCGGCCTCGGCAAGCCCACGGCCGACAAGCACTCCACCGGCGGTGTCGGCGACAAGATCACCCTGCCTCTGATGCCGCTCGTCGCCGCATTCGGCGTCGCGGTCCCGCAGCTCTCGGGCCGTGGGCTCGGCCACACGGGAGGCACGCTCGACAAGCTCGAGAGCATCCCCGGCTGGCGCGCGAACCTCAGCAACGAGGAGATGTTCGCTCAACTCCGCAACCAGGGCGGTGTGATCTGCGCGGCCGGTTCGGGGCTCGCTCCCGCGGACGGCAAGCTGTACGCGCTCCGCGACATCACCGGCACGGTGGAGGCCATCCCCCTGATCGCGTCCTCCATCATGTCGAAGAAGATCGCCGAGGGAACCGGCGCGCTTGTGCTCGACGTCAAGTTCGGTTCCGGCGCCTTCCTCAAGGAGATCGAGCAGTCGCGCGAACTCGCCCGCACGATGGTCGAGCTCGGCAGGGACGCGGGCGTCGCGACCTCCGCGCTGCTCACCGACATGAACGTCCCGCTGGGCCTCGCGATCGGCAACGCGAACGAGGTGCGCGAGTCGGTCGAGGTGCTCGCCGGCGGCGGCCCCGCCGACATCGTCGAGCTGACGGTCGCGCTCGCGCGTGAGATGCTGACGCTCGCCGGTCGCCCGGACGCCGACGTGGAGGCCGCGCTGCAGGACGGCCGCGCCATGGACAAGTGGCGCGAGACCATCCGCGCCCAGGGCGGCGACCCCGACGCGGCACTCCCGGTCGCCCGCGAGACGCACACGGTCGTCGCGGAGGCGGACGGCGTGCTGGTCGAGCAGCAGGCACTCCCGTTCGGGATCGCGGCGTGGCGTCTGGGCGCCGGACGCGCTCGCAAGCAGGACCCGGTGCAGCACGCCGCCGGCATCGACCTCCACGCCAAGCCCGGTGACGAGGTGCGCGCGGGCCAGCCGCTGTTCACCCTCTCGGCCGACGAGCCGGCTCGCTTCGAGCGCGCCCTGGAGGCCCTCGACGGCGCCTACCGCATCGCACCCCCCGGCACCCCCGTCCCCCGCACCCCCCTCATCGCCGAGCGCATCGCCTAGCAGCCGCCGAGTACGCAGATAATCGGTCAGAAACCGCCGACTACACGGATTGTCTGCGTACTCGGCGGCTGCCTGCTGGAGGACGCAGGACAGTAGATTGGGAGACATGAGCTTGAACGAGAACGACGGCGCGTACACGCTGAGCGACGGGACCGACATCCGCGCGCTGCCCAAGGTGTCGCTGCACGATCACCTGGACGGCGGCCTGCGGCCCGCGACGGTGCTGGAACTCGCCGACGGGATCGGCCTCGAGCTCCCGGCGAACGACCCGGTGGCGCTCGGCGCCTGGTTCGCCGCGAAGTCCAACTCGGGCTCGCTCGTGGAGTACCTCAAGACCTTCGACCTGACGACAGCCGTGATGCAGACGCGTGAGGGGCTGACCCGCGTCGCCCGCGAGTTCGTGCAGGACCTCGGCGCCGACGGAGTCGTGTACGGCGAGATCCGCTGGGCTCCCGAGCAGCACCTCACCCGCGGCCTCAGCCTCGACGAGACCGTGGAGGCCGTGCAGGACGGCCTCGAGCAGGGCATCGACGACGTGCGCGCGACCGGGCGTCGCATCCGCGTGGGCCAGCTGGTGAGCGCCATGCGCCACACCGACCGCAGCCTCGAGATCGCCGAGCTCGCCGTGCGCCACCGCGACCGCGGAGCCGTCGGCTTCGACATCGCCGGTCCGGAGGCGGGATTCCCGCCCTCGAACCACCGTGCCGCGTTCGACTACCTCGCCGCGAGCTTCTTCCCGTCGACCGTGCACGCGGGCGAGGCGGACGGCCTCGAGAGCATCCGCAGCGCCCTCCTCGACGGCCGCGCGCTGCGCCTCGGCCACGGCGTGCGCCTCGCCGAAGACATCACGATCGAGCGCCAGGACGACGAGAACACCTACGTCACGCTCGGAACGCTGTCGCAGTGGGTCAAGGACCGCGAGATCGCGCTCGAGACCAGCCCGACCTCCAACCTGCAGACGGGCGCGATCGCGGCATGGGGCGACGACATCCTCGACCACCCGTTCGATCTGCTGTACCAGCTCGGCTTCCGGGTGACGGTCAACACCGACAACCGCCTGATGAGCGGCACCACACTCACGCGCGAGCTGAGCATCCTCGCCGACGCGTTCTCCTACGACCGCACCGACCTCGAGATCTTCCAGCTGAACGCCGCTGCGGGGGCCTTCCTCCCGGTCGAGCAGCGCGAGGAACTGGCCGAGATCATCACAGCGGGTTTCGAGGGTTCGTGACGCGCTAACGCGTACGCTGGACACATGCCGCTGCCACCGTTGCCCGACTCCGCTGTGACCGTCGGCGCCCACGCCTCCGACTGGCGCGACGCCGTGGAGCTGGCGGGGGAGGCGCTGACGCGTTCCGGCGCGACGGAACAGGAGTACGGTGCTCGGATGATCCAGGTGATCGAGGAGTTCGGCGCCTACATCGTGATCGCCCCCGGCCTCGCGCTGGCCCACGCTCGTCCGGGTCCCGACGTGCACCACGACGGGCTCTCAGTCGTGACGCTCGACGAGCCTGTGGTGTTCGGCCACCCGCACAACGACCCGGTCTCGGTGGTGATCGGCCTCGCCGTTTCGACGCCCGAGGGCCACGTGACGAGCGTGGCCGAGCTCGCCAACGTATTCAACGACCCGGAGGCCATCCCGGCGCTGGCCGCGGCACCCGACGTCGCGGAGGTGCAGCGCATCCTCACGCTCACCGAGGACGCAGCGCGGTGAGGATCGTCGCGATCTGCGGCGCAGGCATCGGCACCTCCGGAATTCTGAAAGTGAACGCCGAGCGCGTTCTCGAGCGTCTCGGCCTCGACGCCGACGTCACCGCGGCAGACGTCGCGAGCGTGAACACCGCGGCGAGCGACGCGCAGATCATCCTCACCTCCCCGGAGCTGGTCGATCGGATCGGCCCGACCAACGCCGACATCATCGTGGTGCAGAACTACTTCGACCTCGACGAGCTGGAGCAGAAGCTCGACGAGGCCCTGGGCTGACCTGCGCCGACGTCACGAATGTCGCCTCTGGCAGGTCCCACGGGTGACATTCGTGACGAATCGACGACGCTCAGTCTCCGAGGGCGCCGAGCCCGCGCAGTGCGGCCCCGGCGGCGGAGGCCACGAGAGCGTCGTCGGTGTCGGCGTCGGCCGCGGTGTGGTCGGTGAGCACGGCCATCACGATCGGCTTTCCGGTTTCGCGCCAGAGCACGGCGATGTCGTTGCGGGTGCCATGGTCGGCGCTTCCGGTCTTGTCGCCGACCGTCCAGTCTGACGGGGCGACGGAACGGATCAGCTTATCGCCCGTGGTGTTGCCGACCAGCCAGGTCTTCAGCTGTGCGCGGCCGTCTGCCGCAAGGGCGGAGCCGAGCGCGTAGGCGCGCAGGTCGGTCGCGAGCGCGCGCGGCGTGCTGGTGTCAGCGGTCGCGCCCGGCGTGAGCTCGTTCAGCTGCGGTTCGACGCGTTCCGCCCGGGTGACCGTGTCGCCGATCTTCTGCAGAGCGGACTGGAATCCGGCAGGACCGCCGAGCGCGTCGAACAGCAGGTTGCCCGCGGTGTTGTCGCTGTAGCGCACCGCGGCGTCCGCGATCTCGCGGAGCGTCATCCCGGTCGCGATGTGCTGTTCGGTGATCGGGGAGTAAGTGACCAGCTGGTCGGACGTGTAGGCGACCGGGGTGTCGAGCCCGCCGGCCGGCGGGTCGGCGAGCACGGCGGCGGCCGCGAGGGCCTTGTACGTGGAGGCGTAGCCGAAGCGCGCGTCGGCACGATAGGCGATCTGCTTCCCCGTTCCCGTGTCGATCGCGTAGACGCCGACTCGCGCGTCGTGCTCCGACTCCAGGGCCGTGAACTCCTTCTGCGCCGCGCTGGCGAGCGCGTCGGCGGGGGCCGACGGGGTGGCGGTCGATGTGCTCGTCGGGCCTCCGTCCGCCGCGGGCGCGCATCCCGCGAGCAGGCCGACCACGATCACGGGAACGACGAACTGGAATTTCACACGCATTATCCCAGCTTCGACCATTCCCGGCCGCGGGTCAAACCCGCACTCAGCCCGTCAGGACGCGCATCGCCTCCGCGAGAGCGGCGACGCGACCCGTAGCCTCCATACGCCGTTCCTCGACCGAGCCCTCGTCGCTGGACGCGTCGATGTAGATCTTCAGCTTCGGCTCGGTGCCGCTGGGGCGGACCATCACGCGCGACCCGTCGGCGAGGACGATGCGCAGCACATCGCTCGGCGGGAGGCCGGCGAAACCGTCGCGCAGGTCGTCGATGTGGTCGACCGCGACGGCGCCCAGACGGCTCGGCGGCGTCGATCGCAGGGCGGCCATGATCTCGCCGATGCGGGAGAGGTCGGTGACGCGGATCGAGATCTGGTCGCTGGCGAAGTAGCCGAACCGCTCCGCGAACGCGTCGAGGTGGTCGGCGATGGTCCGGCCGGACGCCGCGAGCTCGTTCGCGAGGTCGAGGAACGCGGTCGCGGCGGAGATGCCGTCCTTGTCGCGGATGGTCTGCGGGTTGACCAGGTAGCCGAGCGCCTCCTCGTAGCCGTAGATCAGCCCGGGCGCTCGGGACACCCACTTGAAGCCGGTCAGCGTGTCGGCGAAGTCGAGATGGTAGGCGGCGGCGACGGCGGCGAGGGCGGGCGAGGAGACGATGGAGCACGCGAGCGCTCCGAACGCCGCACCATCGGTCGCCGCGCGCTCGGTGAGCTCGGCTGCGCGCCAGCCCAGCAGCGCCCCCACTTCGTTGCCGCTCAGGCGCCGGAATCCGTCGGTCGACGCGGAGTCGGGGATGGCGACGGCGAGCCGGTCGGCGTCGGGGTCGTTGGCGATGATCAGGTCGACGCCGGCGTCGCGGGCGGTCGCGTACGACAGGTCCATCGCGCCGGGCTCCTCCGGGTTGGGGAACGAGACCGTCGGGAACGCGGGGTCGGGATCGCGCTGGGCGGCGACGACCACCGGCCGCGAGAAGCCGACGCGTTCGAAAACGGCCTCGGCCGTTCGCCATCCGACGCCGTGCATCGCGGTGTACGCGAACGAGACGGCGTCGCGCGGCGCAGCCGTCGTCGCGACGGCTGCGGTCGCCTCGACGTAGGCGAGCTCCAGGTCGGGCGAGGCGATCTCGAACTGCTCCGAGCGCGGGAGGTCGCCCACGTCGCCCTTCGCCACCTCCAGGATGTGCGCGGCGATCTCGGTGTCGGTGGGCGAGACGATCTGCGAGCCGTGGTTCTCGCCACCGAGGTAGACCTTGTAGCCGTTGTCGTTCGGCGGATTGTGGCTCGCGGTCACCATGACGCCGGCGCTGGCGTCGAGATGGCGCACGGCGAACGCGAGCACCGGGGTCGGCAGCAGACGCGGCAGCAGCACGGCGCGCACACCGGCTCCCGCCATCAGCTCGGCGGTGTCGCGAGCGAAGACGTCGGAGTTCTTACGGCCGTCGTAGCCGATGACGACCGACGGCTGCGTGCCCTCCGCGTGCTCCTGGAGCCAGTGGGCGAACCCGGCGGCGGCCTGCGCGACCAGCACCCGGTTCATCCGGTTCGGGCCCGCGGCGATCCCACCGCGGAGACCCGCCGTGCCGAACTCCAGCCGGGTGTCGAAGCGCGAGCGGAGGTCGTCGACGGCCTCTACCGAGCCGGCCTCCGCCGCGACGACGAGCGACTCGAGCTCCGCACGCGTCTCGGGGTCGGGGTCCTGCGCCAGCCAGGCGCGCGCGTCGGCGAGCAGCTGGGAGGTGTCGTCCGTGTTCACCGTGTCGTGCGTGCTCACAGGGCCTCCACGATCTGGGCGAGCAGCGCGCTGATCACCGGTTCTGCCTCCCGCCCGGCGTCGATGACCTCCTGGTGGCTGAGCGGTGTCTTCTGGATGCCCGCTGCGAGGTTGGTGACCAGCGACATGGCGAGGATCTCCATGCCGGCCTGGCGGGCGGCGATGGCCTCCAACGCGGTCGACATGCCGACGATGTGACCGCCGATCGCCTTGGCCATCTGCACCTCGGCGGGCGTCTCGTAATGCGGGCCGCGGAATTGCGTGTACACGCCCTCGTCGAGGGTCGGGTCGATCGTGCGGGCCAGGTCGCGGAGCCGCTTCGAGTAGAGGTCGGTGAGGTCGATGAACGTCGCGCCTTCGAGCGGGGAGTCGGCCGTCAGGTTGATGTGGTCGCTGATGAGCACGGGGGTGCCCGGCTTCCAGTTCTCCTTGATGCCGCCCGCGCCGTTGGTGAGCACCATCGTGGTGGCCCCGGCCGCCGCCGCCGTGCGGACGCTGTGCACGACTCGGCGCACGCCGTGGCCCTCGTAGTAGTGCGTACGGGCGCCGATCACCAGCGCGTGCTTGCCGTTCTGGAGGCGGATCGAGCGCAGGGTGCCGACGTGGCCCTCCAGCGCCGGTCTGCTGAACCCGACGATCTCGTGCGCGGGGATGGTGGCCACGGTCTCGCCGATGAGGTCGGCCGCCTTGCCCCAACCGCTGCCGAGCGTCAGCGCGATGTCGTGCTTCTCGACCCCGGTCTTCGCGGCGAGCTGCGCCGCCGCCTGGCTCGCGATCTCGAACGGGTCGATGGCGGGGGCGTCGAGCGGGTTCTGGGTGGTTTCGAGCATGAGCCAACTCTACTGAGCGGCCTCGCCGGGTACAGGGTGGTCGTCGCCGCGCATCGGTGCACCGGCTATACGGAAGAATGATGGGCATGGCCTATGAATTCGAGCGGAAGCAGCGGATCGCCGTGCTCGGCGGCGGCCCGGGCGGTTACGAGGCGGCGCTCGCCGGCGCGCAGCTCGGCGCGGACGTCACGCTCGTGGAGCGCTCCGGCGTCGGCGGCTCGGCCGTCATCACGGATGTCGTCCCCTCGAAGAGCCTCATCGCCACCGCGGAGGCCACCAACTCCATCGCCGAGGCGGCCGACCTCGGCGTGCAGTTCTTCACGCGGGGCACGAGCGGCAAGCCGGTGCGTCCCGAGATCGCGGTGAACCTCGCCGCGGTCAACAAGCGCCTGATGGGGCTCGCGCGCCAGCAGTCGGAGGACATGCGGGCGCAGCTCGTGCGAGCGGGCGTGCGCATCGTGACCGGCGAGGGCCGGCTCGACGGCGACGGCGCGATCATCGTCTCGACCGGCATGGGCTCCTCCGGCACCGATTTCGACCGGGTGGAGGCCGACACGATCGTGATCGCCGTGGGCGCGAGCCCGCGAATCCTGTCGTCCGCGGTGCCCGACGGGGAGCGTGTCCTCACCTGGACACAGCTCTACGACTTGGCCACCGTGCCGGAGCACCTCATCGTCGTCGGATCGGGCGTCACCGGCGCCGAGTTCGCGTCGGCCTACACCGCGCTCGGATCCAAGGTCACGTTGATCTCGTCGCGCGACCAGGTCCTCCCGGGCGAGGACGCCGACGCGGCGCGCGTCATCGAGAACGTCTTCAAGCGCAACGGCATGCAGGTGCTCTCGAAGTCCCGTGCCGAGTCGGTCGTCCGCACGGACACCGGGGTCGTCGCGACCCTCACCGACGGGCGAACCGTCGAGGGCAGCCACTGTCTGATGGCCGTGGGATCCACCCCGAACACCACGGGCATCGGGCTCGAGGAGGCAGACGTGCAGCTCACGCCGTCCGGGCACATCCGCGTCAACCGGGTCGCCCGCACCTCGATCCCGAACATCTACGCGGCGGGCGACTGCTCCGATCTGCTGCCGCTGGCCTCCGTCGCGTCGATGCAGGGGCGCACGGCGGTCTTCCACGCGATGGGCGACGCCGTGAACCCGATCGAGCTGCGCAATGTGACGAGCAACATCTTCACCCAGCCCGAGATCGCGACCGTGGGCTGGAATCAGAAGCAGATCGAGGAGGGCATCGCCCAGGGCGACATCTACAAGCTCGCCCTCAAGTCGAACCCGCGCGCGAAGATGCTCGGCATCCGCGACGGCTTCGTGAAGCTGTTCGCCCGCACCGGGTCCGGCACCGTGATCGGCGGCGTCATCGTCGCCCCGCGGGCCTCCGAGCTGATCTTCCCGCTCGCCCTGGCGGTGGAGCACCGGCTTACGGTCGACCAGGTCGCGAGGGCGTTCACGGTCTACCCGTCGCTGTCCGGCTCGATCTCGGACGCCGCGCGCGCGATGCACATCGTGCTCTAGTCGGGAGCGGGGCGGATGGAGGAGATCCTGGTCATCGGCGTCCTCGCCGTGCTGACCATCGCCGCGGCCACGACCTTCGGGCAGCGCTTCGGCGTCGCCTCGCCGCTCGTCCTGGTGGTCGTCGGCATCCTCGTCTCGTTCCTCCCGTTCGTGCCGGCGCTGACCCTCCAGCCGGAGTGGATCATCGCGGGAGTGCTGCCGCCGTTGCTGTACTCGGCCTCCGTGTCGATGCCGTCGATGAACTTCCGCCGCGAGTTCGGAGCGATCGGCGGGCTGTCCGTGGTGCTCGTCATCGTGAGCTCGCTGCTGCTCGGGATCTTCTTCGTGTGGGCCATCCCCGGGCTGGGCCTGGGCTGGGGCGTCGCGCTCGGTGCGATCGTGAGCCCGACCGACGCGGTCGCCACCGGCATCGTGAAGCGCGCGGGCGTCTCGCCGCGTGTGGTCGCCATCCTGGAGGGCGAGAGCCTGCTCAACGACGCGACGGCGCTTGTACTGCTGCGCGCGGCCGTGGCGGCCGCAGCCGTCGCGACGTTCACGGTCGGGGCGGTCACGCTGTCGTTCCTCTATTCGGTGGTCGTCGCCGTCGCCTTCGGCTGGGCGGTCGGCCGGTTGAACCTCATCGTGCGCTCACGCGTGAAGGATGCGACGGTCAACACCGTCATCTCGTTCACGGTGCCGTTCCTGGCGTCCATTCCCGCCGAGGCGCTCGGGGCCTCCGGACTCGTCGCCGCTGTCGTGGCCGGGCTCATCACCGGCAGGAGGGCGCCGCGGATGCTCTCCCCGGAGCACCGCCTGTCGGACTCCCAGAACTGGCGCACGGTCGAACTGGTGCTGGAGGGGCTCATCTTCCTCACGATGGGGCTCGAGCTGTTCGGCATCGTGGAGAAGGTGCAGAACGACCACTCGGGAGTGCTGCCCGCGGTCGGCATCGCCGCGGCGGCGCTCCTGCTGACGATCCTCGTTCGGGCCGCGTTCGTCGCCCCGCTGCTCGCGCTGCTGGCACGCCGCAGTCGGCGCAGGGAGCGGATGCGGCCGACGCTCACCAAGCTGCAGGAGCGGCTGCAGGACCCAGACGCCGCCCGGCGGCTCGTCGAGCAGGGGCCGCAGCCTCCCGAAGCGCTCCCGGCGTTGCCCGAGGGCGACCCGGCCGCGGACCCGGAAGCGCACGCGGAGCTGCTCGCGGCCGACCCGGCCATCGCGCACGCGGAGGTCGCCAAGGTCGCCGGCGTGCCCGACGCAGCGGCGTCCGCGCGCGAGAGCATCGGGGCGACGTCGTCGGGCTGGCGCGGTCGCCTGGTGCGTCGTCAGCGGGCCAGACAGCGGGCGTGGACGGTCGAGAACATCGCCCGGTTCGGCACGCGCTTGCGCCGGGTGCTGGCCGACATCGACTACTTCACGGCAGCGCCGTTGGGCTGGCGGGAGGGCTCCATCGTCGTCTGGGCGGGGATGCGCGGGGCGGTCACGGTCGCGGCGGCCCAGAGCCTCCCGCAGGACACGCCCGGTCGCTCGGCGCTGGTGCTGATCGCCTTCCTGGTGGCGGCCGGGTCGCTGCTGCTGCAGGGCGGCACGCTCGGTCTGGCGCTGCGGATCGTCAAGCCGACGGCCTCCGACCCCGTGGCGGAGCGCGAGGAGCGTGGGCGGCTCATGGAGCTACTGCGCGAGGCCGGGGAGGCGGCTCCGCTGCCGGAGACCCGGGAGCGCACGCCGGAGGCCTTCGGCCAGCACAAGGCGGCGCGGTTGCTGCGCATCCGCGCTCAGCGCGACGCCCTGCTCGACGCCCGCGACGACGGCACCTTCAGCGCCGACGTCCTAGCCGGTGCCCTCAGCAACCTCGACGCCGACGAGATCAGCATCGACCTCAAGGGCGACCCCACCGAAGCCACCGGCTAGCCCCGCGCGCGCAATTCCGGAATCATCGTCCTCCCGCGGCCCGATCTCCGTGCGAACGCAACAAATGTGCCCACATTGTCTTGAGCCTCCGGATTTACCAACGTCCTCCACAGGGCGCGGGAGGCCGCCGATCTCCACAGATCCGGTCAACGTCGAACCCGCCGGCGGCGCCGCCGGGCACACTGCACGGATGAAGTCGATGACGGTCTTGCAACGCTGCGGGGGTATCGCCACCTCCGCACAGATGTCCGTCGCACAGGTCGGCGCACGAGAGTTGACCTCCGCCGTCCGGACCGGCCTGATGCTCCGGCCCCGGCGAGGCGTCTACGCTCTCCCGACGGTCCCACCGCTCACGCTCGAGGCGGTGAGCATGGGAGGCAGGCTCTCGTGCGTCTCGGCCGCCCGGAGCTACGGGCTCTGGGGAGGGACGGACGGTCGCCTCCACCTGCGCGTGTCCCCGCACGCCACCCGACTGCCGCCGGGGGACGCGGTGCGTCATTGGGTCGACGGTGACGACCACGACGAATGCTGGCGCGTCTCGCTCGCGGACTGTTTGCGTTCCGTCGCCCGGTGCGCTCCCGCCGAGACCGCGGTCGCGGTGCTCGACACGGTATTGTCGGCCGGGCTGGCGACCGTCGCCGGACTGGCGCGGATCTTCGAGGGCGAGCCCAGGCCAGCGCGGTCGGTCGCGGAATCGGCGCGTCCCGGTTCGGACTCCGGTATCGAGTCCATCGTGCGGCAGCGGCTCGAAGCACGCGGCCACATCGTCGAACAGCAGGTGCACGTCAGCGGCGTCGGTCGAGTCGACATGCGCGTGGACGGCCTTCTGTACGTCGAGCTGGACGGCTTCGCCTATCACTCGGGACGAGCGGCGTTCGAGCGTGATCGAATGCGCGACACCGCACTCGCGCTCGCTGGTGGCCGGCGGCTCCGGGTGTCGGCCATCCAGGTGATCGAACACGGTGATGAGGTTGTCGCGACGATCGAGGCGCTGTTGGCTGCTCCGGAGATTCGGCCGATGGCGCCACTTTTGTAGGTCAATTCCGGAAGATCGGCGGGGCGTGGTGGGAAACTCCGGAGTTGGTGCGGGGCTGGGTTGCCGGTGGGGCGGGTGGGGTCGTACCCTGTGGTCGCCGGGGGCCGGATCGGGCCGGGCCGCGGGCGAGCAAGGGGGCCGGGCATGGTGTTCGCCGTCTCGACAGGGAAGATCGAAATCACGCCCACGGTCGGGTATCCGCTGGCGGGCTACGGGGTGGACTCACCGCGGCTCGCAACGGGAACCAACCGGTCGCTGTACGCGCGGTGCACCATCCTCTTCGACGACACGGTTCCGCACGTCATCGTCACCGTCGACGTGCTCGGGTTCCGGCGCGACACCCACCAGCAGATCCGCGCCGCCGTCACGACGCTCGGCATCCCCACCGAGGACTTCGTGCTCACCGCCACGCACACCCACAACGGACCGGTGCTGACCGAGGGGCTGGATCCGTTCATCGCCTACGACCTGGAGAACCTGGCGTCGGTCGGTACCTACACCTCCTGGCTCGTGGCGACGATCACCACCCTGGTGGCGCAGACGAAGGCCGCGCCCAGCACGCCGTGCACGCTGGACTACGTCGTGCTCGACGAGAACTTCTCGTTCAACCGCGAGGGCCTCGCCTATGTGGAGCGCGATGTGCCCTGCCTCGTCGCCCGTGCCGCCGACGGCACGCCGCGCGCTGTGCTGTTCGGCTACGGCGCCCATCCGGTCGCGGCCGGCGGCCAAACGCTGTTCGACCCGGACTACCCCGGCCCTGCCATCGACGTCATCGAATCGCAATGGGCGGGATGCTTCGCGCAGTTCCTGACCGGGCCGGCGGGAGACCAGAACCCGACGGCGACAGGAACGTTCGACGATGTCGACACCTTCGGGAACGATCTCGGGGCGACCGTCGTCAATGCGATCGCCGATCCCGGCCGAGAGCTGGCCGGGCCGGTGACCTCCGCCTACGGGGAGGTGTCGCTTCCCCTGGACGTGACCCTGGACCCCGCGAACATCGCGGCGGTCCGCGCCGAGTACCTGGCGCGCAGCGCCAACGTCGCACTCATCGGCTACGAGCGCAGGCACGCCCTCCGGATGACCCAGCTGATCGACACCACCCCGATCGCGAGCCTGGAGTCGGCCGTGCCGGTCCCGGTCCAGCGGTGGACGATCGGCGGCGATGATCCCCTGGTGATCCTCTTCAGCGGCGGGGAGGTCGTGTCCGGGTTCGCCACGGCCATTCGCGGGGAGAACGGCGGCTCCGACGGTGTCTGGTTCCTCGCCTACTCGAACGAGATCCCCGCATACATCCCCAGTGACGAACTGCTCAAGACGGCGACCTACGCCGGCGGGTACGACCCGGACTACCCCGGCATCGCCGCCGAGTCCATGGCCGTGTACGACCACTGGGCGCACTTCCTGCGTGGCAGCGCGGCCCAGGACGGCGTCGAGCAGGTCTACCTCGCCCACCTGCGACAGGTGATGGAGGACGCCTGACCGACTCGGCCGGGCAGACGATCAGAGGATGTTGAGGAGGAGGTGGCCCGACGAGACCGTCTCGCCGACGGACGCGTTGATGCCGGCGACTGTGCCGTCCTTGTGGGCGGTCAGCGGCTGCTCCATCTTCATGGCCTCCAGCACCAGCACGAGGTCGCCCTTGACGACCTCGTCGCCGTCGGTCACCGCCACCTTGACGACGGTGGCCTGCATCGGCGCGGTCACCGAGTCGCCGGTGGCCGTATCGACCGCGTGAGCTGCGGTACGGCGGCGCGGCGCCGGAGCTGCGACCTGCGTGGCGGCGCCTCCGGTGAGAATGCGCGCGGGCAGTGACACCTCGATGCGCTTGCCCTCGACCTCGACGACGACGTTGCTGCGGCGCTCGGCAGCAGCCTGCTCGCCCAGCTCGCCCGACCACGGCTCGATGCCGCCGGACCATTCGGTCTCGATCCACCGGGTGTAGATCGAGAACGGCTCGCCGTCTTGAGGGGCGAAGGCGGGGTCGCGCACGATGGCGCGGTGGAACGGCAGCACGGTCGGCATGCCGGCGACCTCGAATTCGTCGAGCGCGCGCCGGGAGCGCTCCAGCGCCTCTTCGCGGCTGGCGCCGGTCACGATCAGCTTGGCGAGCATCGAGTCGAACGCACCGCTGACCACATCGCCCGCCTGGATGCCGCTGTCGACGCGCACGCCGGGACCGCCCGGCGCCTTGAACACGTGCACAGGTCCGGGGGAGGGGATGAAGGCCCGCCCGGCGTCCTCGCCGTTGATGCGGAACTCGAAGGAGTGGCCGCGGGGGATCGGGTCGTCGTAGTCGAGCTCGCCGCCCTCGGCGAGCCGGAACTGCTCGCGGACGAGGTCGATGCCGGTGACCTCCTCGGACACCGGGTGCTCGACTTGGAGGCGGGTGTTGACCTCGAGGAAGGACACCGTGCCGTCTTTGGCGATGAGGAACTCGCACGTGCCCGCGCCCCGATAGCCGACCTCCTTGAGGATGGCCTTGGACGCGCTGTAGAGCTTGTCGAGCTGTTCGGGGCCGAGGAACGGCGCGGGCGCCTCCTCGACGAGCTTCTGGTGGCGACGCTGCAGCGAGCAGTCGCGGGTGGAGACGACGACCACATTGCCGTATGCGTCGGCGAGGCACTGCGTCTCGACGTGGCGCGGCTGATCGAGGTACTTCTCGACGAAGCACTCGCCGCGGCCGAAGGCGGCGACCGCCTCGCGCGTCGCCGACTCGAAGAGCTCCGCGACCTCGTCGCGGGTGCGCGCGACCTTGAGACCGCGGCCGCCGCCGCCGAACGCCGCCTTGATGGCGACGGGGAGGCCGTGCTCGTCGACGAACTCGAGGACCTCCGCAGCGTCGGCCACCGGGTTGAGGGTGCCGGGGGCGAGCGGCGCCCCGACCTTCTCGGCCACGTGGCGCGCCGACACCTTGTCGCCGAGGCGCTCGATGGCCTCGGGGGATGGGCCGATCCAGGTCAGGCCCGCGGCGATGACGGCTCGGGCGAAGTCGGCGTTCTCGGCCAGGAACCCGTAGCCGGGGTGCACGGCGTCGGCGCCGGCGCGGCGGGCGATCGAGAGGAGCTTCTCGATGACGAGGTAGGTGTCTGCGCTCGTCGAGCCCTCGAGGGCGTACGCCTCGTCGGCGAGTCGCACGTGGAGGGCGTCACGTTCCTGGTCGGCGTAGACGGCGACGGAAGCGATACCGCTGTCTTTTGCGGCGCGGATGACGCGGACGGCGATCTCGCCGCGGTTTGCGATGAGGACCTTCGAGATACGTGGCACAGTTCTCTAGCCTATTGCGGGAGCGGGGTCAGCTTTTGGCCGATCCCCACAAAAAAGCATTCCAATGCCGTCAGGGAGTCAACAAGTGACGGCGGATCGAAACGTGACACGGCGCACGGGTCAGACCCGGTTCCAGAGCTCCGTCCACTCCACGCCGAGCCGCCGCACCAGTTCGCGCAGTGTCGACAGCGACAGCCCCACGACGGTGCTCGGATCGCCCTCGATCCGGGTGATGAACGGACCGCCGAGGCTGTCGATCGTGAACGCGCCCGCAACCTCCAACGGTTCGCCGCTTGCCACGTAGGCGTCGATCTCGGCTTCGGTGACGTCGGCGAACGTGACCGACGCGACCGCGGTCGCGCCGACGGCCCCGTTCTCGCGACCGTCGCGGTGGTCGATGAGCCAGTGACCCGAATGCAGGCTGCCGGTGCGCCCGCGCTGGGCGAGCCAGCGCTCGCGGGCGACCTCGGGCAGGTGCGGCTTGCCGTGGATGCGGTCGTCGATGGCGAACGCCGAGTCGCCGCCGAGGATCAGCCCATCGATGGGGGTGCCGTCGAGGGTCCCGCGCACGGCCTCCGCTTTGAGCCGGGCGAGCAGCTGCACCATCGCCTGGGGAGACAGCGCGCCGTGCTCGGCCTCCGCCGCTGCCACCGCCGCCCGCTCGTCCACGTGCGACGGCACGACGACCGGTTCGATGCCGGCTGCGCGCAGCAGCGCGAGGCGGGCGGGGGAGGTGGAGGCAAGGTAGAGGCGCATGATCACCTGTGGGATGCTCGGAGGATGCCCCAGAAGGACGAGGTCGAACTCGACATTATCAATGTCGCGCACGGCGGTGTGTTCGTCGCCAGGCACGAGGGCCGGGTCGTCTTCGTGCCGGACACCATGCCGGGGGAGCGCGTGCGCGCCCGCGTGGCCGACACCGCGCACGACCGCTTCTGGCGAGCGGAGCTGCTGGAGGTCCTCGACCCGGCGGCCGAGCGTCGCGAGCACGTCTGGGACGCCGCGTCGGTCCGACGCGCCCCTGGGCGACGCGCGGGCGGCGCCGAGTTCGGTCACATCCACCTCGAGCACCAGCGCGAGCTCAAGCGCCGCGTGATCGAGGACGCTCTGCAGCGCACCGCCCGCCTCGACGCGGAGACGATCGCGGCCGTCGCCCCCGACGGAGGCCGCCTGACGGTGGAGGCCGTGCCGGGCGAGACGGACGACGGCACCGGCTGGCGCACGCGGGTGCGGCTGCAGGTCGGCAGCGACGGCGTCATCGGGCCGTATGCCGCGCGCACCCACACCGTGGTGCCGGTGACCGGCCTCCCGCTTGCTACGCCGGCGGTGGAGGAGTCGACGCCGTTCGGCCAGCGCTTTCCCGGCGCCGAGTCGGTCGACGTCGTCGCCACCGGGCTCGGGGCCACGCACGTGCTCGTGAACGACCTCCCGGAGAAGCGCGGGAAGCGCACGGTGCGGCCGCGTCGTCGTCCGGTCCCGCTCCGCGAGCGGGTGGGGGAGCGGGAGTTCCGCCTCGACGCCCGCGGGTTCTGGCAGGTGCACCGCGAGGCCGCCGCCACGCTCACCGCAGCCGTGCGCTCGGCGGTCGACGAGGCGGTGTTCGATCCGCGTGCGGCGAACCTCGACCTCTACGGCGGGGTCGGCCTCCTGGCGGCCGCGCTCGGCGATCGGTTCGGCCCGACCATGCGCATCACGTCGGTCGAGTCCGACGAGGCGGCGACCGACGATGCGGCGGAGAACCTCGCCGACTGGGTCGGGGCGACCGCGGTGACCGCGCGGGTCGAGCACTTCGTGACCGCGCTCGCGGCGGAGGCGACGGCCGCCGAGCGCGCGCGGCTGCGCGCCGCCACGGTCGTCCTCGACCCTCCACGCTCCGGAGCGGGACGCGACGTCGTCGAGGCCATCGCGTCGATGCGCCCCGCGCAGATCGTGTACGTGGCGTGCGACCCGGTCGCTCTCGCGCGCGACCTCGCCTACTTCGCAGAGCGCGGGTACCCGCTGCGCTCGCTGCGGGCCTTCGACCTGTTCCCGAACACCCACCATGTGGAGGCCGTCGCCACGCTGACTCCGTGATCGCCTGGATGCGAACATGTCGCACACTACGATGGTCAGCATGGTGCGAGTCTCAATCGTCGACGATCACGAGTCGGTGCGCCTGGGGCTCAAGGCTGCCTGTCAGGACGCCGGCTACGAGGTGGTCGTGGCAGCGGCGACGGTGAACGAGTTCGTCGAGCAGCTCGGCTCCCAGGAGTGCGACGTCGTTGTGCTCGACCTGTCGCTCGGCGACGGCTCCAAGGTCACCGACAACGTCAAGCGCGCCCAGGCGACCGGGACGGCCGTGCTCGTGCACAGCATCGCCGACCGGGTCGCGAGCGTGCGCGAGGCGCTCGCCGCAGGTGCCGCCGGAGTCATCCCCAAGTCGTCCCCGACCACGACGGTCATGAATGCGATCGAGACGGTCGCCCGTGGTGAGGTGCTCAACAACCTGGAGTGGGCGACGGCGATCGACGCCGACAGCGACTTCGCGAAGGCGCAGCTCGGCCGTCGTGAGCGCGACGTGCTGCACCTGTACGCCTCCGGCCTCCCGCTCAAGGCGGTGGCGGCGCAGCTGGGCATCGCGAACTCCACGGCACGCGAGTACCTCGATCGGATCCGTGTGAAGTACGTCGAGCTCGGCCGACCCGCGCCCACCAAGGTGGACCTGCTCCGCCGCGCCGTGGAAGACGGCATCCTGCCCGGGCTCGACCCCGACACGGGCAATGAACGCCTCTAGCCTTCCGCGCTCCGCGCCGGGAGCGCCCGTCGAATCGACCAAACCGCGCAACCCGCTGAGCCGCGCTCGGATCGAGCGCATCTCCGACCGCACGGTCTCGGCCTTCGGCCTGGTCTTCGGCTTGCAGACCTTCCCGACCGCGCTGGGTCAGCTGGACGCGCTGCGCAGCCCGTGGGGGGCCGTCGTGCTGGTGCTGGTCTTCGGCGGCCTGGCGTTCACCGTGCTGCTGGCGATCTTCGCGCAGCGGTTCGTCAAGGTCGCGATGGGCGTCCTCTCGATCGTCTTCTTCGCCGCGATCGTCACCTGGCCCCTGCTGGTGTCCGAGCCGTCCCAGTTCGCCGCCGACAAGCCGTGGGTGTGGTTCCTCTGCTCGGTGTTCACGGCGTTCGCGGCCGTGGCGTATCCGCTGTGGCTGGCGATCGTGTACACCTTCGTCATTCCGATCGCGTACGGCGTGGTCCGCGCCCTGCCGGCCGGTGGCGGGGTCGGTGTCGAGCTCGCCGGGCTCGACGCGGTCTACGCGATCATCCTGGGCGGCGTCATCCTGGCGATCATCGCCATGATGCGTCAGGCCGCCACCGCTGTGGACATCGCCCAAAGCCAGGCGCTCGCGAAATACGGCAATGCCGTGCGCCAGCACGCCACCGAGGTGGAGCGCGTGCAGGTCGACGCGATCGTCCACGACAGCGTGCTGACGACGTTGCTCTCGGCGGCCAGCGCCCGCACGCCGGAGCAGAAGGAGCTCGCCGCGCGGATGGCGGGCGACGCGATCGGGCATCTGGACGCGGCGGAGGCTTCGGGGCCGGAGGATCAGGCCGAGGTCGGCGTCGAGCAGCTGTCCGAACGGCTGGTCGCCGCTGCGTGCGCGTTCTCGTCGCCGTTCGCCGTGGACGCCCGCGACGACGACCTGTACAGCCTGCCCGTCAACGTCGCAGAAGCGGTGTACTCCGCGGCCGTGCAGGCGATGGTGAACAGCATGCAGCACGCCGGCGGCGAGGAGGTGCACCGCAGCGTCACCGTGGGCGGCGGCGAGCACGGCGCGGCGGTGCGCGTGGTCGTCGCCGACGATGGTCGCGGTTTCGACGCCGACGATGTGCCGGCCGAACGGCTCGGCCTGCGGGTGAGCATCCGCGAGCGGGTGGCGAAAGTCGGCGGCCGGGCGACGGTGGTGTCGGCTCCAGGCGAAGGTACGACGGTGACGATCGTCTGGCCGGCGGTCGATCACGGCTCGGTCGTCGAGCACGAGCAGGAGGCGGCGGGATGATCACGCTCAACCGACTGCTGTTCCTCGGCCTCGGGGCGCTGTTCTCCACGTACCACCTGTTCCTCGGGCTGTCGTCGCTGTCCATCCCCGGCTCCCCCGGCCCGGGGATCGTGGCGATGGCGCTCTACGCAGTCGCGACCGGCATCAGCCTGTGGCCGACGAGTCCCACCACGATGCCGCTCTGGCTCGCGGCCTTCGACCTCGCGGTGTGCGTGGTCATCCCCATCCTGGTCACCAGCGAGCTGAACCCGGCGAAGGACAACGGGTACGCGACGTGGTACGTCGCCGCTGTCGGCACGCTCATGACGATCGCCGCGGTGCGACGCCAGCAGTCCGTCGCGTGGGTCGGCGTCGGCTTCCTCGCGGTGCAGACGGTCGTCTGGGCGGGGCTGGGCGCTCTGGCGGGCCTCGGCGTGATCGGCTCCGTCGTCTGGGTGGGCGTAGCCGTCGTGATCTCCCGCTCGCTGGCGAAGGCCGGGCGCGACGCCCTGCAGTTCGCGCGGGCCGAGCGGGAGGCCACCGAGTGGCAGGCCGCGCAGGAGGCGCACGTGATGGAGCGCCAGTTCCGGCTGCGGCAGACCTACCGGGTGGCCGCACCGATGCTCGCCGAGATCGTCCGCCGCGGCGGCGACCTCACCGAGGCGGAGCGACGCGAGTGCCGGTACCTGGAGGGCGCGATCCGCGACGAGATCCGCGGGCGGCGCCTGCTCAACGACGATGTGCGCGGCGAGGTCATGGATGCCCGCCGCCGTGGGGTGGTCGTAAGCCTGCTCGACGAGGGCGGCATCGACGATCTCGATCAGGCCGGGCTGGAGGTCGTCCTCCGTCGCCTGGCGGATGCGATCCGCGGCACGACGACCGACAGGCTGATCGTCCGTACCGCGCCCCGGTCGTCCACGACGGCGGTCACTGTCGTCGGCCTCCGGATGTCGGACGATGGTGCCGCCAACGCGCTGGGAGCCGAGTCGGACGACGACGAGGTCGACCTGTGGCTGGAGATCCCGCGCCCTCTGGTCGGAGAACCCGTCCGCTGACCCGCGCGCATCCGTCCTCTATCCCTCGGCGGAGGTGGACGAGCGCGTCAGCGCGTGTTGTTAAACGATGAAAGGGGCCGACACCCGAATTGTCGGCCCCTTTTCAACCCCGAGTCAGGGCGACAACCCGAAGATCGCCCTGACTCGCCCCCAAAGCACTCGCCCGCTTACCCTAGTCGGCGAGTGATTGGCGGTGTGACTCACAAGGAGAAACACCTAGCAACAACAATATTGTCGGTTCGTTCGAGAAATACATAGTCGTCATTTTGGGGGACCCCAGGGGGACAGCTCGGAGGTTGCCGATAGAACACTCTGGCGGATTATCGCGTGTCCCGCGAGTAGCGGTCTCCCCGACCGGGGTACAACGGGGTGCAAGCGGGGACGACCCGGGGGTTCAGCCGGAGAACGAACGCCAGGCGCCCGACCCACGGTCGAGCGGCCTGCGGAGGCTCCGCTGCGTTCGCTCCCAGCCGTCTGTACCCTGCTGCGGACGTGCGTCGCGTGCCGCGGCAGCGGCTTCGGCCGCAGCCGACGCCAGCACGGCCGTGACGGCGGCGACCTCCTCGGGCGTCACACCCTTCGTGAGGAACCGCAGCTGGGACGGATCGAGCGCAGAGGCGCCCGACGCTGCATGCGCCCCGCTCACAGTGGGATGTTCCCGTGCTTCTTCGGCGGGAGGGACGCCCGCTTGGTCCGCAGCGCC
Organism: Leifsonia sp. McL0607; assembly: GCF_049993355.1. GTDB lineage: Bacteria > Actinomycetota > Actinomycetes > Actinomycetales > Microbacteriaceae > Leifsonia. Next base: position 2,346,605 of record NZ_CP188253.1, read on the forward strand.
CGCAGGGCCTTGATGACGGAGATGCGTGTGGCGGCCGGCTCGATCACGCCGTCGAGCTCCCCGCGCTCCGCGGCGAGGAACGGGCTCGCCACGTTGTAGGTGTACTCGTTGGCGAGACGCGCGCGCACGGCGGCGACGTCCTCGCCGGCGTCCTCTGCGCGCTTGATCTCACCGCGGTAGAGGATGTTGACCGCTCCCTGGCCGCCCATCACCGCGATCTCGGCCGTCGGCCAGGCGAGGTTCAGGTCGGCTCCGAGCTGCTTGGAGCCCATGACGATGTAGGCGCCGCCGTAGGCCTTGCGCGTGATGATCGTCACCAGGGGCACGGTCGCCTCGGCGTACGCATAGAGCAGCTTGGCGCCGCGGCGGATGACGCCGGTCCACTCCTGGTCGGTTCCCGGCAGGTAGCCGGGGACGTCGACGAGAGTGAGGATCGGGATGCTGAACGCGTCGCAGAAGCGCACGAAGCGGGACGCCTTCTCGCCGGCGTCGATGTTCAGCGTGCCGGCCATCGAGTTCGGCTGGTTGGCGACGATGCCCACCGAGCTGCCCTCTACGCGCGCGAACCCGATGACGATGTTGGGCGCGAACAGCGGCTGAACCTCGAGGAACTCGCCGTCGTCGACGATCCCCTCGATGATGCTGGTCACGTCGTACGGCTGGTTGGGCGAGTCGGGGATGATCGTGTCGAGCCGGCGGTCGGCGTCGGTGATCTCGAGCTCCGGCTCCGATTGGAACACCGGCAACTCGGCCAGGTTGTTCTGCGGAAGATAGCTGAGCAGGGTGCGCGCGTAGTCGAGCGCGTCCTCCTCGTCGCTCGCGAGGTAGTGCGAGACGCCCGAGACCTTGTTGTGGGTCAGCGCGCCGCCGAGCTCCTCGAAGCCGACGTCCTCGCCGGTCACCGTCTTGATGACGTCGGGCCCGGTGACGAACATGTGGCTGGACTTGTCGACCATGATGACGAAGTCGGTGAGCGCGGGGGAGTAGACGGCGCCGCCCGCGGCCGGGCCCATCACGATGGAGATCTGCGGGATGACGCCGGAGGCGGCGGTGTTGCGGCGGAAGATCTCGCCGTACTTGCCGAGCGCGACCACGCCCTCCTGGATGCGGGCGCCGCCCGAGTCGAGGATGCCGATCATCGGAACGCCGGTCTTGATGGCGTGGTCCATGACCTTGATGATCTTCTCGCCGGCCACCTCGCCGAGGCTGCCGCCGAAGATGGTGAAGTCCTGGCTGAAGACCGCGACGTTGCGGCCGTGGATGGTGCCGACGCCGGTCACGACAGCGTCGCCGTACGGACGCTTGGCGTCCATGCCGAACGCGTGCGTGCGGTGGCGGACGAACTCGTCGAACTCCACGAACGAGCCCTGGTCGAGCAGGAGGTCGATGCGCTCGCGCGCGGTCAGCTTTCCCTTGGCGTGCTGCTTCTCGATGGCGGCCTGGCCGCTCGCGGTCACGGCCTCGTGGAACCGCTCCTTGAGGTCGGCGAGCTTGCCGGCGGTCGTGAACGGGTCGGGGGTCAGACGTGCTTCGGTGTCGGTCACGCCGTTCACTCTACCGGCCGGTCGAATGGCCGTGCCGTCTACGGAATCCTACAAATCCGCGCCTGTTCGCTGGCAGAATTGAGCAATGAGCTTCCGCCGCAGCCGAGCCGTCGTCCCCATCCTCGAGGTGCTCCCCGAGGCCGCCTCCACCAACGACGTCCTGCAGGCGCGCGCCGGTGACCTGCCCGACCTCTCGGTCGTCGTGACAGACAACCAGACGGGAGGCCGTGGCCGGCTCGGCCGGGTCTGGGTCTCGCCCCACGGCACGTCGTTGGCCATCTCGGTGCTGCTGCGTCCAGAGGGGCTCGCCTCGGAGGCGCTCGGGTGGTTTCCGCTGCTCGCCGGTGTGGCGATGAGCCGCGCGCTCGCGAGCTTCACCAGCCGTGATGTGTCGGTCAAGTGGCCCAACGACGTGCTCATCGACGAACTGAAGGTGTGCGGCATCCTGTCGGAGCTGCTGCCGGGGATGGACGGGGTGATCGTGGGAGCCGGGGTGAATCTGACGATGGAGCGCGACGAGCTGCCGACGCCGACCTCCACGTCGCTCGCGCTGTCCGGCGCGAGCGACGTCGACCCCGACGCGGTGCTCGCGGCCTATCTGACGCAGCTCACCGTGCTCTACCGCGAGTTCGTGGCGGCCGGGGGCGACCCGATCCGCAGCGCGCTGCGCGACGAGGTCGCCGAGGCCTGCCACACGCTCGGCCGCTCGGTGCGCGTCGAGCTTCCGGGCGGCGACGTGCTTCTCGGCACCGCGACGGCCATCGACGAGACAGGCCGACTGATCGTGGAGTCGGATGCTGGGCCGGCCGCGGTGGCGGCGGGCGACGTGACCCACCTGCGGTATTAATGGGAGACATGAGCAGTACGCCGGAGGGTTCGCCCGCGCCGCCTCCGGAGCGGGTCATCGCCCGTCTCCGGTCCAACGCCCGTGCGCTCTTCTGGCCGAGCCTGGCGCTCATCGTCGTGGCAGGCGGTGTCGGCTTCTTCGCAGGACGCGTGTCCGAGGTGTGGGAGGTCGTCCTGCTCTGGTCGGCTGCCGCTGTCGCGACCCTCCTGTTGTTCCTGTTCCCGCTCGCCATCTGGCTGAGCCGCCGCTACACCATCACGACCAGGCGGCTCATCCTGCGCCACGGCTTCTTCGTGCGCGTGCGCCAGGAGCTGCTGCACAGCCGCAGCTACGACGTGGCGGTCAAGCGCACCTGGTTGCAGAGCATGTTCCGCTCGGGTGATGTGCGGATCAACTCCGGCCTCGACCACCCGGTGGTCCTCAAAGACGTGCCGAAAGCCGATCAGGTCCAGCGTGCGCTCAGCGAACTGATGGAGCACGCGCAGACGATCGTCGCGGTGCGCCGCCAGCAGTCGGAGTCAGTCTCCGACGAGACCACCGTCTGGGGTTCGCGCTAGCATCGAGCCCGTCACCGCCGTCTTCGTCTGCTGGGCCGTCGACACGGCCTCCAGACCTGCGGCGTTCTTGCGCTCAGCGCGGGCGGGGGAGAAGACCCACCAGCGGTACAGGGCGAAGCGGAACAGCATCCCGAGCGCCAGCCCGACGACGTTCGCCGAGATGTTGTCGGCGACCGGGTTCGCCAGGCCGAGCAGGTAGTGCGACGCCCAGATGCACAGCAGCGGGATGCCGGTGCCGGTGGCCAGGCTGACGGCGAAGAACTCGACGCCCTCGCGAGCGGCGCTCTGCTGGCGCTGACCGGAGAACGCCCAGTACCGGTTGCCGATCCAGTTGGTCAGGATGGCGATGACCGTTGCGACGATCGTCGCGTAGATGGTGGCGTGCTGTACATTGCGCAGCACGATCAGCAGCATCACGTTGAACAGGACGAGGTTGACACCGAACCCCACTGCGCCGACCGCGCCGAACTTGATCAGCTGGGGGAGGAGGCGGGCCGTGCTCGCGGTGGCGGTTGTCTCGGTCGTCATGCTCCAGCCAAGGGATGCGGGAAGATAGGAAGTGCGTTCGCCAGACTACGCGAGCCGGAGCGGCCGAATCTGGGAGTTGCCCGCGCAGCGTGTGAAGAGTATCGAGGAGAGACATCGAAGATGGCCAGGAACAGGATCGGAGTCATCGGCGGCGGTCAGCTGGCACGGATGATGATTCCGCCCGCAGTCGCGCTCGGGATCGACATCCGCGTCCTCGAGGAGGCCGCGGGGATGAGCGCCGATCTCGCGGCCACCGGCGTCGGCGACTACCGCGACCTCGACACCGTGCTCGCCTTCGCGCAGACCGTCGACGTGGTGACCTTCGACCACGAGCACGTTCCTCCGGCGATCCTGTGGGAACTGGTGGCGCGCGGCATCCCCGTGCACCCGGGACCCGACGCCCTGCTCTACGCGCAGGACAAGTTGCAGATGCGCTCCAAGCTCAGCGAGCTCGGCCTTCCCGTTCCGGACTGGGCCGCTGTGGAGTCCGCAGACGAGCTCGGCGCCTTCCTCGTGGACCACGGCGGACGCGCGGTCGTGAAGACGGCACGCGGCGGCTATGACGGCAAGGGCGTCCGCGTGGTGACGGACGCGTCCGGCGCCGACGACTGGTTCCTCGCGCTCGCCGAGGACGGCCGTGGCGGAGCGCTGCTGGTGGAGGAGCTCGTCGACTTCCGGCGGGAGCTCGCTCAGCTGGTCGCCCGGCGTCCCTCCGGCGAGACCGCCTCCTGGCCGGTCGTCGAGACGGTGCAGAAGAACGGCGTGTGCGCCGAGGCCATCGCTCCGGCCCCCGGCTCGACCGGTCGCCTCGCCCTGGTCTCGGCCGAGATCGCGACCCGCGTCGCCGAGGGTCTCGGGGTAACGGGCGTGCTCGCCGTCGAGCTGTTCGAGACCATCGACGGCCGTGTGCTGGTCAACGAGCTGGCGATGCGGCCGCACAACAGCGGCCACTGGTCGATCGAGGGCGCGGTGACCGGACAGTTCGAGCAGCACCTGCGGTCCGTTCTTGACCTGCCGCTCGGCTCCACCGCGATGCGCGAGGAGTGGTCGGTCATGGTCAACATCCTCGGCGGCCCCGTGGAGGGTACGCTGCAGGACCGCTACCCGGCGGCCCTCGCCGCGCACCCCGAGGCGAAGTTCCATGGCTACGGCAAGGCGCCGCGTCCGGGCCGCAAGGTCGGCCACGTGACCGTCACCGGCGACGACCTCGACGACGTCGTCTACAGCGCGCGGGCGGCCGCCTCCTTCTTCGAAGGGTGACCGTTCGAGCGCCGGCCGTTCTTCGGCGACTGACTTGCGACCCCCCGCGCGCCTAACCGGTCGGGCCTGCGCACCGCCCCTATCCTGGTTGCCATGCCCGCCCCCTCCCAGCCCCTGGTGTCCGTCGTGATGGGCTCCGACTCGGACTGGTCGGTGATGCAGGAGGCGTCACGACTGCTCGACGAGTTCGGGGTCGCCCACGAGGTGGAGGTCGTCTCCGCGCATCGCACGCCCGAGAAGATGATCGCCTTCGGCAAGGAGGCCGCCGGACGCGGCATCCGCGTCATCATCGCCGGTGCAGGCGGCGCCGCCCACCTGCCGGGGATGCTCGCCTCCGTCACGACGCTCCCGGTCGTCGGCGTGCCGGTGCCGCTGGCGCGGCTGGACGGCCTCGACTCGCTGCTGTCGATCGTACAGATGCCCGCAGGCGTCCCGGTCGCGACGGTGTCGATCGGCGGCGCTCGCAACGCCGGGCTGCTCTCTGTCAAGATCCTCGCGACCTCCGACCCCGCCCTCTCGACGTCGCTGGCCCGCTTCGCCGCCGACCTCGAGGCGAGCGTCGAGGAGAAGAACCGGGCGCTGAAGTCGAAGCTATGAGCTCGGCGACCGTGCTGCGTCACCCCGACGTGTCGTCGCCGGGCGAGATGACCGCGCGCGGCTGGTGGCTCGTCGGCCTCAACGTGGTCTTTCCCGGAACCCCGCAGCTGGTCGCGGGTAACCGGGTGCTCGGCCGTGTCGGGATCCTCGCCACTCTGCTGCTCTGGGCGCTCGCCCTGGTCGCCGTGGTGCTGATGGTCGTAGCGCCGTCGACGCTGTACACCTTCGCGACCCAGGCCGGCAGCCTCACCGTCCTGCAGCTCCTCCTCATCGGGTATGCGGTGCTGTGGGTGGTGCTGACGCTGGACACGCTCCGGCTCGTGCGCCTGGTCAAGACGCGGTCGAAGGCGCGCGGCTGGATCGCGGCGTTCTCGGTGATCGTGCTCGTCGGCCTGGCGGGCACCGCCGCCTACGGATCGTCGGTGGCCGGCTCTGCGCGTGGAGCCTTGAGCGATATCTTCGCTGCCGGACCCTCCGTTCCCCCGGTGGACGGCCGGTACAACATCATGCTGCTCGGCGGCGATGCCGGTCCGGACAGAGAGGGCCTGCGGCCGGACAGCATGTCGATCGTGAGTATCGACGCCGCGACCGGCAAGGCGGTCACGATCGGGCTTCCTCGCGACCTGAACCCGGTGCCGTTCTCGGCGAAGTCGCCGATGCGCGCCGTCTATCCCGACGGTTACGGCTACCACGACAAGTGCGATGTCGATGTCTGCCAGCTCAACTCCATCTACACGGAGGTCGAGCTCTACAAGTCCGATCTGTATCCGAACGCCAAGAAGCGGCAGAGCGAACCGGGCATCGAGGCGATGCGCGAGGCTCTGGAAGGCGCGACCGGGCTGACCATCCAGTACTACGTCCTGATCGACATGCAGGGCTTCGCCGACCTCATCGACGCTCTCGGCGGCGTGGACATCACCGTCAGCGAGAAGGTGCCGATCGGCGGCGACGAGAACCTCAACGGCGTCGCGGAGTGGATCCAGCCCGGCAAGCACCACATGGACGGCTACCACGCGCAGTGGTACGCCCGCGCCCGGCACGGCACCAGCGATTACGACCGCATGGCTCGTCAACGCCAGCTGCAGGACGCCATCCTCAAGCAGTTCAACCCGCTCAACGTGGTCACCAAGTTCCAGGACATCGCGAAGGCGGGTACCCAGGTCATGAAGACCGACATCCCGCAGTCGATGCTCGGTTACTTCGTCGATCTGGGCATGAAGACACGCACGCAGTCGGTCACCAAGCTGGAGCTGGTGCCGCCCGCGATCGACCCGACCGACCCGGACTATACGACGATCCGCCAGCTGGTCCACGACGCCCTGGCTCCCGCCACACCCCGGCCGACGGGACCCTGATGGCGACCTCCGAAAAGGGGGACCCGCACAGAGGATTCTCGCGGCTTCGTACCGTTTAGAATTGTCGCTGGTCCGCGACCGGGAGCAGGAAGGGAGTCGATGACCGCCCCTTCTTCGAACCGTGCGCGTCGACTGCGCCCGGAAATCCAGGCATTGCGCGCCATCGCAGTCGGCCTGGTCGTGATCTTCCACTTCTTCCCGACTGGCGTGCCCGGCGGTTTCGTGGGCGTCGACGTCTTCTTCGTCATCAGCGGCTTCCTCATCACAGGCAACCTGCTGAGGGAGGCTGGCCGCACCGCGCGGATCCGATACGGGCGGTTCCTCCTGCGACGGGTCAAGCGGCTCCTTCCCGCTTCCCTCCTCGTGACCGTCTCTGTCGCCGTGGCCGTCGCGGCCTGGGTGCCGCGTCAGCTGTGGGACCAGTTCTACAGCGAGATCGTCGCCGCGACCCTGTACGTGCAGAACTGGCTGCTCGCAACGAACTCGGTCGACTACTTGGCCGCGGACAACCAGGCCTCGCCCGTGCAGCACTTCTGGACGCTCTCGGTCGAGGAGCAGTTCTACCTCGTCATGCCGCTGCTGCTGATCCTCACGTTGGTCGTGTTCCGCACGCGCTGGCGCACTGCAGTCGGCTGGTGCCTGACGGCCATCTTCGCCGCATCGCTCTGGTACTCCGTCGTGCTCACCGCCAGCGACCACTCCGTCGCCTATTTCTCCACCGGCACGCGGGCGTGGGAGTTCGCGGCCGGCGGCCTCCTGGCCTACCTCGGCTGGCGCGCACCGGTCGGCGTGCGCACCGGCGTCTCGCTCGTCGGCATGATCGTGATCGGCGCGTGCGGCTTCCTGATGAGCGGCGAGCTGCCGTTCCCCGGCGCGTTGGCGGCATTCCCGGTGGTCGGCACGCTTCTCGTGCTATGGGCCGGCATGCCATCCACGTTCCTCGGCGCGCTCTACCGGCTGAAGCCGGTGCAATGGATCGGTGGAATCTCCTACTCCCTGTACCTGTGGCACTGGCCGATCATCGTGCTGTTCCCGTTCGTGTTCGGCCACCAGCCGGTGCTCGCGCAGACGCTCGTGCTCATCGGGCTGTCCGTGCTGCTCGCCGCCGCCTCCAAGTACCTCGTCGAAGACCCGTTCCTCGGGATCGAACATCGATATCAGCACGCCATCACGCTCGGAACGGCGTGGGTCGGCATCGTCGCCGCGCTCGTCATCGCCACCGGTTTCACGGCGACGGCACGGGCGCAGGCGCGCGCGGCCGCGGCGACAGCTCTGGCCGCCGCGAGCGCGCACGCCGACTGCTTCGGCGCGATGGCGATGCGACCGGACGCGCACTGCCCGCCCGACAAGGCTCCTCCGGTCGACCCCGTGTTCGCCAAGAACGACGCTCACGGCGTCGAGAGCGGAGACTGTGCAGGGGGAACGCAGCTCGAGCACATCTCCGATGGCGTGACCTGCCTCTACGGCGACCCGAACGGGACCCGATCGATGGTCATCGTGGGCGACTCCCACGCCCGGCAATGGGTCGCCCCGCTCGACCAACTCGCGAAGTCCGAGCACATGAGGCTCGTCACCTACGTTCATCCGTCGTGTCCGATGGCACTGTCCGCGGTGCTGTCGAAAGGGGATGAGAACGTCGAGTGCACGGACTGGGTGAAGGGATCGCTCCCCAGCATCGCCGCGCTCAAGCCCGCGGTGGTGGTGGACGCCGCTCTGGTTCCCACCGGGTACGAGGAGTCCAGGCTGACCCTGGAACCGACCGACGCCCAGGTCGCGGCACACCGCTCGGCGCTCGACGGGTTCGTCCGCGATGGCGCGAGGGTCGTCGTGATGGCCGACACGCCGTACGAGCCGCAGGACGTGCCCAATTGCGTCGCCGTGCATCCCGAACACCAGTCGGCCGTCTGCGCCGGCCCGCGGGCGACTGCGCTGGATGGCCGATCCCAGCCGCTGCTGCAGGCGGCGAAGGCAGTCAAGGGCGTGACCGTACTCGACCTGAGCGATGAGCTGTGCACCAGCACCGACTGCCCCGTGGTGATCGGCGGCGTGATCGTCTACAAGGACCGCCACCACCTCACTCAGACGTACGCCCGATCGCTCGGGCCGTTCGTCCAAGCGGCGTTGACGCGCGAGCTCATCATCTGACGCCTGCCCCCAGGTGACCCCTGAACGGGTCACAGGAACTGCCCAGGGCCAGCCGGTACCGTCGCCTGTCGATGACGGGTACTGGTGGAAACGTGGATGTGACGACAGCGACGAAGAACGGTGCTCGGCTGACGGCTCTGGATGGGCTGCGCGGCGTGGCCGCGGTCGTGGTGCTCCTCCATCACTCGCTGTACACGAACCCCGAATTCCCTGGTGCTCCCGGAGGCGGCCACGCCCCCGTCGGCTCTCCGATGTGGTGGATCAGCTACACCCCGCTCAAGCTCGCGACCGCGGGCGTCGAGTCGGTGATCGTGTTCTTCGTGCTCTCGGGGCTCGTGGTGACACTTCCCGTGGTGCGACGGCGAGGCTTCGACTGGGTGGCCTACTTCCCGCGGCGCGTCGTGCGGCTGATGGTGCCGGTCGCGGCCTCCGTGCTGCTCGCGGCGGCCTGGGTGGCCGCCATCCCGCAGGTGAGCACCCAGCCGAGCGGGACGTGGCTCAGCAGCTCCTCGACGCCGGCCTTCTCGTGGGAGTACGTCGTCAAGGCGATCGACCTCCTCGGCGGAGACGGCCAGATCAACAACCCGCTGTGGTCGCTGCGCTGGGAGTTCGCGTTCTCGCTCCTGCTCCCGGTGTTCGCGATCGCCGCTCTCGCGGTGCGCAAGTGGTGGATCGGCGGTCTGGCGCTGGCCTGCGCGCTCACCTGGCTGGGCGCGCGCGCCGGGTCGGCGGAGCTGGAGTACCTGCCGGCGTTCTTCGTCGGCGCGGTCATCGCGGTGCGCCTCGACGTCGTGCGGAACACTGCCGATCGGATCAACCGTCGCTGGTTCCGGCACCCGCTCTGGGCGCTGCTGACGGTCGGGAGCGCGCTGCTTCTGATCGCGCCGTGGCTGGTAGGGCCGGGCGTCGGGCAGATCCCCGAGCTCGACCCGGTGCTCAAAGGCCTCGTCCCGCTCTCCGCCGCCGGACTCGTGGTCGCGGCGCTCGGCTGGACGCCGCTGCGCGCGGTCTTCGAGTCGCGTCCGTTCCAGTTCCTCGGCGCGATCTCGTTCAGCCTGTACCTGGTACACGTGCCGATCACCATCTTCAGCACCTACCTGTTCGCCGGGCAGGCCTGGTACGTGCCGCTGCTCTTCGCGATCCCGCTGGCCGTGCTGGTCGCGGTCGGCTTCACGTGGCTCATCGAGAAGCGCAGCCACGGCTGGTCGAAGGCCGTGGGTGTGTGGGCGTCGGCGCGTTACCAGGCCTGGTTCGGGCCGGAGGAGGACGCCCCTGCACGCGCTGAGACTCGCGAGGGTGCCACCGCGAGCCCCTGACATTTGCCGTGAATGTCGCTTTCCACGCGCTCGGTCGCGACATTCGCCGTGAATGTCGCTTTCCACGCGCTCGGTCGCGACGCTCGCGTCGAATGTCGCGGGTCAGAGGTCGGCGTGCAGCTGCCAGACCCGCTCGGCCGAGTCGCGCCAGCTGAATGCGCGCGCCCGGTCGGAGGCGAGCACTCCCAGGCGGGCTCGGAGGTCGGCGTCGTCGAGCACACGGCCGATGGCCCCGGCCAGACGTTCGCTGTAATCGGCGTCGTCGTCGACGGAGGCCGGTCGCTCCACCACCAGGCTCGCGCCGGCGGCGACCTCCACGAGGGCGGGGTCATCGGAGTGGATGACCGGCAGGCCGAACTTGAAGGCCTCCACGATCGGCAGGCCGAAGCCCTCCGCGAGGCTGGGGTAGACGAACAGCGTCGCCCGGTCGAGCACCACGGCCAGGTCGGCGTCGTCGAGGCGGCCCAGCGCGCGCACGCGGTCCTCCGGCAGCCCGGCGGCTGCCGCGACACCGGTCGCCGTGCCGTCGCCGTAGCGGTCCGGTCCGGCGATCAGCAGCGGGATCTCCTGCGCCTCCGGCCGGGCGATAGCGCGGATGAGCGGCGCGATGCCCTTGCGCGGCATGATCGAGCCCAGAGTGAAGGCGTAGACGGGAGGCAGCTCCAGCCGGGCGGCGCGCTCGTCGGCGTCGGGCGGGAGTCGCAGCGTGGTCGCGGGCGCTCCTCCGATCACCCGGATGCGATCGCCGAAGTCGCAGACGTCGGCGAGGCGGTCGGCGACGGCGTGGGTCGGAACCACGATGGCGTCGGCGAACTTGCGAGCGCGCTTGGCCATCGACTTCGTCCAGAGCACGGAGGCCGCCCCGAGCGACTCGGGATGCGTCCAGGCCAGAGCGTCGTGGATCGTGACCGCGATCTGGTCGTCGGCGTCGGCGGAGCGATGCTTGCGCAGCGGCGCCAGGAGGCTCGGCGCGTGGATCATGCCGCGGACGCCGCCGACAGCGAGACCGGACTGCCACGCGAGGGAGAGCTCGCGCCGGGCGAGGGGGAGGCGCACGAGGTCGGCGAGCCCCGGCAGCGACGATCGGATCTCGTCCAACTGCTCGTCCGGCACGTTCGACACGAAGGCGCGCACGTCGCAGCCGACCGGGGCGGTGGCGATCAGCTGACGCGTCAGCTCCTCCGTGTACCTCCGGGAACCACCGTTCTCCGCAGCGGTGAGGTCATCGACCACCACGCTGAGTGTCGTCATCTGTCTCCAGCTCCAGGACTCCGTGCCGTGCCGCGTCTGCCAGGGCTTCCTGCCAGGACCGCATGGGCGCGAGCCCTGCCGTGGTCCAGGCCTCGTGCCCGAGGACGGAGTAAGACGGTCGCGGTGCGGGTCGCACGAACGTCGCGCTGTCGGTCGGTGTGACCCTATCAGGGTTCAATCCGGCCGCGCTGAAGACCGCCTTCGCGAACTCGAACCAGCTGGCTTGGCCGGAATTCGTGCCGTGGTAGACACCGGCGGGAGCGTCCGACTCGAGCAGCGCGACGATCCGGTCGGCGAGGTCGCCGGTCCAAGTCGGCTGGCCCAGCTGATCGGCCACGACGCTCACCGTCTCGTGCGTGGCGGCGAGCTTCACCATCGTCCGCGCGAAGTTCGCCCCGCCGGCGCCGTAGAGCCACGCCGTGCGGACCACGTAGGTGCCATCGGGGTGCGCCGCCAGCGCGAGCTCCTCGCCTGCCGCCTTGGTGCGGCCGTAGGCGTTGATCGGGTCGCGCGGGGTGTCCTCGGCGTAGGGCTGGGTCGCGTGGCCGTCGAAGACGTAGTCGGTGGAGACCGTCACGTACCGCGCGCCGGCCGCCGCGGCAGCGACGGCGAGGTTCTCAGTGCCGAGGGCGTTGATGGCGTACGCCTCGTCCTCGTGGGTCTCGGCGTCGTCGACCTTCGTGTACGCGGACGCGTTGACGACGGCGTCATGACCGGCGACGGCCGCGATCACCGCGTCCTGGTCGGTCACGTCGAGCTGGGCGCGCCCGAGAGCGGTCACCGTGTGAGCGCGGAACGCCTTCTGCAGATCTTGTCCGAGCTGGCCGTTCGCTCCCGCGATGAGGACGCGCATCAGTTGTCCAGAGCCGCGCGGGCTTTCAGGGGCTCCCACCAGTCGCGGTTGTCGCGGTACCACTGCACGACGTCGGCGAGGCCCTGCTGGAACGGGACCAGCGGCTCGTAGCCGAGTTCTTTCTGGATCTTGGCGATGTCGACCGAGTAGCGGAGGTCGTGGCCGAGGCGGTCGGCGACGCGGTCGACGTACGACCAGTCCTTGCCCGTGGCCTCCAGCAGCAGCTCGGTGAGCTCTTTGTTGGTGAGTTCGGTGCCTCCGCCGATGTTGTAGACCTCGCCGGCCCGGCCGTTCACGAGCACCATCGCGATGCCGCGGGTGTGGTCGTCGACGTGCAGCCAGTCGCGGATGTTGTTTCCCTCGCCGTAGAGCGGGACGTGCTTGTCGTCGATGAGGTTGGTGACGAAAAGCGGGATGACCTTCTCGGGGAAGTGGTAAGGGCCGTAGTTGTTCGAGCACCGGGTGATCGAGAGGTTCAGCCCGTGCGTGCGGAAGTAGCTGCGCGCCAGCAGGTCACTCCCGGCCTTGGAGGCCGAGTACGGCGAGTTGGGCTCGAGCGGGCGGTCTTCTGCCCACGAGCCCTCGGCGATCGAGCCGTAGACCTCGTCGGTGGAGATGTGCACGAATCGCTCCACCTTGTTGCGGAGGGCGGCGTCGAGGAGCTGCTGGGTGCCCAGAACGTTGGTCTCCACGAAGATCGCGGCGTCGCGCACCGAGCGGTCGACGTGCGACTCCGCGGCGAAGTGCACGACGGCGTCGATCGTGGGGAAGAGCTCGTCGAGCAGGCCGCCGTCGCGGATATCGCCCTTGACGAACGTGTAGCGCGGCGAGTCGGCGACCGGGGCGAGGTTCGCCAGGTTGCCCGAGTACGTCAGCGCGTCGAGGACGACGACCTCTGCGCCCTCCAGTCCGGGGTAGGCGTCCTGCAGGGTCCGACGGACGAAATTGGAGCCGATGAACCCGGCGCCACCGGTGACGAGTATCTTCATGCGGAAGGGCTGCTTTCTGTCGGTGAACCGCCGACGAGTCTACCGTGAGGCGTAGGGCGCGTCTCCCAACTCCGTGGCTACTGGCCGCCTACGCCAGAGAGTTGGGACGCACACCCTAGTTGGTAGACTCCCCGGGTGCAGATCCGAGAACTTTCGATCCCCGACGCCTACGAGATCACCCCGGTGCAGCACGCGGACGACCGCGGCCTGTTCTACGAGTTCTACCGGTTCGACCGGTTGGAGGAGGCCGTCGGTCACTCGCTCGACCTCAAGCAGGGCAACACCTCCGTGTCGCGCCGTGGCTCGGTCCGTGGCATCCACTTCGCCGACATCCCGCCGAGCCAGGCCAAGTACGTCATGGCTCCGCGTGGCGCCGTGCTCGACTTCGTCATCGACATCCGCGTCGGCTCCCCGACGTTCGGGCAATGGGACTCCGTGCTGCTCGACGACACCGATCGCCGCGCCATCTACGTCGCGGAGGGGCTGGGCCACTGCTTCGTCGCGCTGACCGACGACGCCACCGTGAGCTACCTCGTCACCGACGTCTACAACCCGGGACGCGAGCACGGCATCAACCCGCTCGACGCGGAGATCGCCCTCGAGTTCCCCGTGCCGGCCGACGAGCTCCTCCTGTCGCCCAAGGACACCGAGGCGCCCGGCCTGTCGGAGGCGCGGGAGACCGGCCTGCTCCCGACCTTGGACGCGGCGCGCGCCTTCTACGCCTCCCTCGACCAGAAGTAAGGACGTCACCACTCTCATGCGCGGAATCATCCTCGCCGGCGGCTCCGGCACCCGGCTGTGGCCCATCACCAAGGGCATCTCCAAGCAGCTCATGCCCATCTACGACAAGCCGATGGTCTACTACCCGTTGTCGACGCTCATGATGGCCGGGATCAACGAGATCCTCATCATCACGACGCCGGAGTACAACGACCAGTTCCGCGCCCTCTTCGGCGATGGCTCGCAGCTCGGCATCCGCATCGAGTACGCGGTGCAGCCGTCGCCCGACGGCCTGGCCCAGGCGTTCATCATCGGTGAGGAGTTCATCGGCGGCGAGTCGGTGGCCCTGGTGCTCGGCGACAACATCTTCCACGGCACGGGTCTCGGGTCGTCGCTGCGGCAGCACAACGACATCGACGGCGCGCTGATCTTCGCGTATCAGGTGAGCGACCCGACGGCGTACGGCGTCGTCGAGTTCGACGACAGCTTCACGGCGCTCTCGATCGAGGAGAAGCCGGTCAAGCCGAAGAGCAAGTACGCCGTACCCGGTCTGTACTTCTACGACAACTCCGTCGTCGAGATCGCCAAGACCATCGAGCCGAGCGCGCGCGGCGAGCTCGAGATCTCCACCGTCAACGAGCGCTACCTCCAATCGGGCAAGCTGCAGGTGCAGGTGCTCGACCGGGGCACCGCGTGGCTCGACACCGGCACGTTCGAGTCGATGATGCAGGCGTCGGAGTATGTGCGCGTCATCGAGGACCGCCAGGGTTTCAAGGTCGGCTGCATCGAGGAGATCGCCTGGCGTGCAGGCTGGATCGACGATTCCCGGCTCGGCGAGCTGGCAGCGCCCCTGGTGAAGAGCGGCTACGGCGAGTACCTGAAGCGCCTACTCGAGTCGTAGCGGGCGAGGCGCGGCGCCGTCAGTCGCCGCGCCGCGTCAGGTACGCGGCACGCAGGTCGAGCCCGAGCTTGAGCGTCCAGCGCAGCGGCGCGAGCAGCGGCCCGCTGTACTTGCGGCTGAGGTAGCGGTAGGCGCTGTCGTGGTGGGCGCGGATCATGCGGGCGGATTCGGTCGTCGTGGAGTGCGCCCCCGAGTGGACGACGCTCGCCGTCGGCAGGAACAGGCGACGCCAGCCCGCCTTGGCGAGACGATAGCCGAGGTCGACGTCTTCGAAGTACATGAAGTACCCCTCGTCGAAGCCACCGACCGCGCGGAACGCGGCCCGGCGCACCAGCACGCACGATCCGGACAGCCAGTCCACGGGCCTCGGCTGGATGGAGTCGTCACGGTGGGCCAGATAACGCCGGCTCCACGGGTTGCGAGGCCACACGGAGAAGAAGACCGCGTGCCCGATCCCGGTGCGCAGGGAGGGGAAGGATCGGGCCGACGGGTACGGCGTGCCGTCGATGTTCAGCACCCGCGGCCCGACGGCACCGACCGTCGCGTCCTCGCTCATCGCCCTGACGAGGCGCTCCAGCGAGTCGGGTGAGAGCCGCACGTCGGGGTTCGACACCAGGATGTACTCGACCTCGTCGGGCAGCGCGGTCGCTGCGGCGTTGATCGCGCCGCCATACCCTCGGTTCTCGCCGACCGCGATGACGGTCGCGTCGTGTGTCGCGGCGATCGCCCTGCTCGTCTCCAGATCGGCCGATGCGTTGTCGGCGATGAAGGTATGCGGTGCGAGCTCCCCGTGCGCGACGGAGTCGAGGAACCCGTCGAGCTCGCCGCTCGAGTTGTAGCTGACGGTGATGACGGCGACCGCACGGGAGGACAGGGGAGAAGGCATCGCATTCCAGCATAGATGCCGTCGAGACGGACCCACCCTAGAGGACGGCGGCCGCCAGCTCCTCGCCGATGCGCTGCGCAGTCGTGCGGGCGCGGATCCCGGCCATTGCGGCCTCGGCCAGCCGCCACCGCGGGCTGCCGAAGTCGGACTCCGCCTGGGCGAGCGCGTCGAGCACCTGCTCCTCCGACACGGGGGCGTCGACCAGGTACGGGTAGTCGTCGCCGAGCCAGCGTACGGCCTCCTGCTGGTCGCGCTGGATGAGGAGGGGCGTGCCGCAGTGCGCGGCTGTGAAGCCCTTGAGGAACGGCTTGTAGTGGTCGAGCTCGCGGTGCCGGCGGACGGCGTAATGGAACGAGTAGTCGCGGATGGACGCCAGCCACCCGGAGTCCTCGCGCGAGGTGTCGATCGGGACGACGTCCACGTGCTCTTCGATGCGGTCGGTCAGGACCGCGTTGACACGCTCGCCGAAGTAGCCGGCCCGGAAGGTGCTGTGCTGCACGGGCGTCGTGTCCAGCCGCGGGTCCACATGATGGTTGACCAGGGCCACCCGGGTGCCCGGGAAGCTGCGGCCGTACTCCTCGAACGCGGTCAACGAGCTCGCGATGAGCACGTCGGCGAACCGCGCCGTCGTACTGGGCGGGAGCTCGTCGACCGGGTCGAAGAGGAGGCGGTTCCCCCTCCGCAGCAGGTCGTCCAGCTGCACTGGGGTCGCGACGCGGAGCGCGCCCTTGGTGAGGAAGACCGTCGCATTGGTCGTGCGGGCCCCGAGGGGGCGGATTCTGACCGAATGTCTGCGCAGTGCGTGGCGGGCCAGGTCGGCCAGCTGGAAGCCCCTCATCACTGTGGAGCCTGCGCCTGCGAACTGTTCGGCGTAGAGGAACACCAGGCGGGGCATGAGTCAACCTTACAGTGACGCAGATGCTATCGTCTTTGGGATTGCCTACCCGAAGGAGCACCACCAATGACCGGAAGTCGTGCTGTGTACACGGCTCTCCTGGGGGGATACGAGGACTTGCTCGAACAGCCCCTCGCCGAGCAGACGGACATCCCGTTCATCTGCCTCACCGACGACCGCTCGCTGACGAGCGAGACCTGGACCATCGTCCACGTCGACCCGATGTTCCCGCTCGACCTCGTGCGCAGCCAGCGCGAGTTCAAGATCCGGGGCCACGAGGCGATCACGGACTACGCGGAGACCCTGTACATCGACAACTCCGTGCTGCTCAAGAAGACGCCGGACGAGATCCTGGACACCTGGCTGGCCGAGCACGACTACGCCGTCTCCCTGCACAGCTATCGCGACCGCGTGATCGACGAATTCGACGAGGTCGTCGCGCTGAACTACGACGACGCCGCCCGCGTGCAGGAGCAGCTGCTGCACTACTCCGACCTCTACCCGGACCTCCTGCAGGA
The DNA here is from genome assembly GCF_049993355.1 of Leifsonia sp. McL0607. Lineage (GTDB taxonomy): Bacteria > Actinomycetota > Actinomycetes > Actinomycetales > Microbacteriaceae > Leifsonia. The sequence goes on from NZ_CP188253.1 coordinate 2,363,767, forward strand.
GCACCCGTACTGGAACGGCATCATCGCTCGCCGCATCTCTCCGGAGATCCAGTCGGCGATGGAGCGCTGGTTCGACCACGTTCTGCGCTACTCGCGCCGGGACCAGCTCTCGGCTAACGTGACTCTCGGCCTCTCCGGTCTGCGTGTCAACGGCGTCGAGCACGACAACTTCGACTCCGAGACGCACTCCTGGCCGGTCGAGGTCGCCCGCAAGATCCACCTGGGCAAGAACAACCGCCGCAACGCGGGACCGCTCCTGGCCGAGGTGGCCCGGCTCAAGCGTGAGACCGCCGAGCTGTCCGCCCGGCTCGCCGATCAGGCCGGAGACCGCGAGGCACTCGAGGAGACGCGCCGCGAGCTCCACGAGACGCGCCGCGAACTCCACGAGACGCGGCTCGCCGCTGCGCGCGAACAGACGCGAATCGAGGCCGAGTGGCGCGGGCAACTGCAGGGACTGCTCACCAGCACATCGTGGAAGGCGTCCGCCCCGATCCGCTGGATCGGCGAATCCGCGCGGCGGATCCGGACGAAGGGGACCAACGATTAGGGTCATCGTCACCGGTGGCGCCGGCTTCATCGGAAGCACGCTCGTCGCCGCCCTCCTGGAGCGCGGGGACGAGGTCGTCGTCGTCGACGCGCTCACCGCCTACTACGATCCCGCGCTGAAGCGGGCGGCGCTCGCCGCTGTGGCGGCACCCGGGCTGTCGGTGGTCGAGGCCGACCTCAACACCGCCGCCCTCGCCCCCGTCCTCGACGGCGCCGACGCCGTGGTGCACCTCGCCGGCCAGCCGGGGGTTCGCAAGTCGTGGGGCGACGACTTCGTCGCGTACACCCGCGCGAACGTCGACGCGACCCAGCGGGTGCTCGAGACGATCGTGCAGACCACGCCGGGCACGCGATTCCTCTACGCATCGTCGTCGTCCGTCTACGGGCAGGCAGAGACCTACCCGACGCACGAGGACATGCTGCCGCGCCCGCTCTCCCCGTATGGCGTCACCAAGCTGGCGGGAGAGCATCTGACCGGCCTCTACGCCGAGAGCTTCGGCGTCTGGACGACGGCGTTCCGCTTCTTCACCGTGTACGGTCCCCGGCAGCGTCCGGACATGGCGTTCACGCGCTTTCTCACCGCGGCGCGCGACGGGGCGCCGATCACGGTCTACGGCACAGGGGAGCAGATCCGCGACTTCACCTACGTCGGCGACATCGTGGACGCGCTGATGGCCGGCATCGACGCACCGGCTCCGCTGCCCCGCGTCATGAACCTCTCCGGAGGCAGCAGCGTCTCGGTGAACCAGGTTCTGGAGACGATCGGGGCGGTCACCGGCGCGGAGCTGAACGTGCAGCGCCTCGATCCGGTGCGCGGCGATGTCTTCCGCACCGGCGGCGACAGCGCACGGGCGCGCGACGCCCTGGGCTGGCAGCCCAAGGTCGCGCTCGACGAGGGGCTGCGTCGGCAGTGGGAGTGGATCCGCTCGCTCTGAGCGCCTCCGACTGCCAGCTTCGCGCTTCGGCGGCTCAGCTTCGCGCTCCGGCGGCTCAGCTTCGCGCTTCCGTCGGTCAGCTTCCCAGAGCCGAGGGCACCTCGGCTCCGACGACCGCCGCGGCGGCGTCCAGCCGGACGATGCCCGACCCGATTTCGTACGGCGCGATCTCGAACGTGGAGGCCGGGGTCATCCGGTCGAGAGATGTCCCGGCGACCTCTTCGAGGCTGCCGCGGACGGAGTACTGACCGGCGCCGAGCGCGTTGCGGTCGATGAGGAAGTCGACCTCGTGGAGGCCAGGCTCGACGGGGATGGTCGTCTGCAGCATCTTGGTGTTGAGCCCGTAGACGCCGAGCCCGGTCGCGGTCTCGATGGCGATGCCGGCCGCGAGGGGCTCCTGCGGCGCGGTGAGCCGGTACCGGTAGCGGATCACGATGTCGGACGCCGGCTCGAGGAGGATGGCCTGGGCCTTGTCCTCGGGCTCGCGCGTGGTGTCGACAATGCCGTCGACGCGGGGGAGCGCGACGATGCTGTCGATGGTCGCGGACTTCGCCGAGACGGTTTCGGGGTGGGCGGCGTCGTGGTCGAGGCGCTCCTGCTCGAAGCCCTGGCGCAGCACGCGCAAGCCCTCGGTGGCGCTTCCGTCGTGGATGAGATGCCCGTGGTTGAGCACGACGACGCGGTCGCAGAGGCGGCCGACCTGCTCGGCGGAGTGGCTGACGAGGACGATGGTGCGTCCCTCGCGCTGGAACTCCTCGATCTTGTCCATGCACTTGCGCTGGAACGGCTCGTCGCCGACGGCGAGGACCTCGTCGACGAGCAGGAGGTCGGGGTCCACGTGCACGGCGACGGCGAACGCGAGCCGGACGTACATGCCCGAGCTGTAGAACTTGACCTGCGTGTCGATGAAGTCCTCGATGCCCGAGAAGTCGACGATCGCGTCGAAGTACTTGTCGGTCTGCTTGCGGGTCAGACCGAGGATGGCGGCATTGAGGTAGACGTTCTCGCGGCCGGTGAGGTCGGGGTGGAAGCCGGCCCCGAGTTCCAGGAGGGCAGCCATGCGGCCGCGCCGCGAGACGGAGCCCGTCGTCGGCTCGATGATGCCGCCGATCACCTTGAGGAGCGTGCTCTTGCCCGAGCCGTTGTGGCCGACCAGGCCGACGGTCGAGCCGGTGTCGATGTCGAGCGAGATGTCGCGGAGCGCCCAGAAGTCGTCGCGGTGCTTGCGTGACGCCGAGAAGTTGAGGAGTCGCTCCTTGAGCGACTTCTCTTTGTGCATGACGAAGCGCTTGGAGACGTCCTCGACTTTGATGAGGGGGATGTCGGTCACGGGTCAGATCTCCTGCGCGAAGTTGCCCTGGAGTCTCGCGAACGCGCGCTGCGAGAGCCAGAGGAGGACGAGGCTGACGCCGAGCATGATCACCAGGCGCAGTCCGAGCTGGTCGGGCCAGGCCTGCTGGGTGGCGCCCGTGCCCTCCAGGCCGCCCGCCCACAGCGCCTTCTGCATGCCGATGACGGCGATGGTGACGGGGTTGGCCAGGTAGAGCTGCTCGAGCCAGTTGCCGTGCAACTGCTGGTGCACGAAGGTGAACGGGTAGACGATCGGCGACGCCCAGAAGAGGACGAGGAGCGCGATCTCGACGAAGTGCTGGGTGTCGCGCAGATAGACGTTGACCGCGGAGAGCACGAGCCCGACGGCAGTGGCGAAGACCACGAGCATGACGACAGAGAGCGGGGCGAGCAGCAGGTTCGGGCCCCACGGGAAGTGCGCGATGACGACGATCGCGATGATGAGCACGACCATCTGCACGAGGAAGTTGAAGAGCGCACCGCCGACCGTGCTGAGCGGGAAGATCTCGCGTGGCAGATAGACCTTCTTGACGAGCCCGCCGTTTCCGAGGATGGAGCCGGTGGCCCCCGAGACGATTTCTGAGAAAAGTCCCCAGATCGTCAAGCCGGTGAAGACGAAGATCGCGAAGTCCGGGGTGTTGCGCGCGGCGCCGAGCACCTGACCGATCGCGAAGTAGTAGATCAGCAACTGGATCAGGGGGCGGGCGAGGCTCCAGACCAGACCGAGCGAGCTGTCCTTGTATCGGGCCTTCAGCTCGCGCTTGACCAGGAGCCCGAGGAGCTCGCGGTGCGCCCAGACGTCGGCGATCGAGCGCCCGCTCCCACGGAAGAACCCCTGCTTCTGACTGACCGTCTGGAAGGGGGTCTCTTCGATGGAGTGCGCTCGGATCTCTGCTGCACTGTTGCTCATCGGATGTGTGACCGTCTTTCGTAGAGACGCTCGGATCTCAAGGTGCGTCTGTCGTTTTAACGAACGTCATTGTAACCATTGCAATTGCGAGATCGGCGAGCCGTCGCCGATCCGGGCTCGGTACTATGCCCGGGTGCGCCTCGGGACGGGCGCGCGGGGATAGATTGGGAATTGTTGCACGTGGGTCTGATTCAGAAGTCGAAGAGCGCCGCCAAGGAGATCGCCAAGCGCGGTCTGGAGCGGGCCGGCATCGACCCGGCCAGCCTCCGCAGGAAACCGTACGAGCGTGCCGCACCGCCGCCGGCCTACCGGTATGCCAACGGCCTGAGCACCGAGCTGCCGGTCTCGGCCGCCGAGCAGTGGGCCGCCCGCAAGCACGTCCCGACCGTCGTCGCCGTCTACGGCACCCTGACCACGCAGCATGTGGCCTGGGTGCGCGAGCTGCGTCGGCGCGTGCCCGCACACTTCCTCGTTCCCGCGGAGGCGGCGCCGGTCCTGGCCGACATCGATCCGATCGTCTACACGACGTGCGGCTTCCTCCGGGCGGACGGCAGCACCCGGCTGCGTGACATCCTCCGCTGGGTGCAGCAGCACTGGCGCCAGTGCGACCTGGTGCTGGTCGACGCGGATGCGGGGCCGCCCGCGGTGCTGGACGTCCTCCGGCTGCAGCACGCAGCGTGGAAGTACGACCACGAAGACGAGGTCGGGATCGCCACGCCCGCCTACACCGTCGACGGGGTGGTGCATCCCGGGTTCGACTACGACCGCGCCACGGGGGAGTTCGCCTCCACCGGCGGCCCGCGCGTCGATCTCGGCCAGGATGCGATCCCGCGCTATGTGCTCACGGCCCTCGCCCACGGCACGGTCATCCGATCGTGGGCCGTGGACGCCGTGCTCGCGCGCAGCTCGGACGCCGAGCTCTCCGAGACGCTCGACGGCGACGTCTCGCTGTTCGTCGCCCGGGCCTGGCAGCAGAACATCCGCACGCTCGGCTACAGCCCGGTCCGGCTGACCGTTCCCGCACTCACGACGCCGGAGGTGACCGACGTGCATCGCGCGTGGCTGACGGGTCGCCGTGTGACCGACGCAGACGGACGCCGCCGGATCATCTTCGTGCTGAACGCGACCACGATCTCCGGAGGCATCCGGGTGGTCTTCGAGGAGGCGGAAGGCCTCGCCGTGCGCGGCTTCGAGGTCGAGATCTGGTCGTTGCAGGACCATCCCGAGTGGACCGACCTCGCGATCCCCGTCTTGACGTTCCGCAACTACTTCGACCTCCTGATGGCGTTGCGCGACGAGGACGCCATCAAGGTCGCGACCTGGTGGGAGACGCAGCAGGTGGTCTGGCTCGCCAGCGTCGTGACCGGAATCCCGGTCTGCTACGCGCAGGAGTTCGAGACCTGGTTCTATCCCACTCAGCGGCTTTCCCGCGCGGCCGTCGCCTCGAGCGCGCGCCGCGAGTTCCACCTGCTGACGACGGGCTCGTACCAGGCGGAGGAGTTCGCGGAGATCGGGCTCGGCTCCACGCTCATCCCCGTCGGCTACGACTCGCGGCTGTTCTTCCCGTCGGAGCGTGTCGCGAGGAGGAACGACACCCTGCTGGCGGTCGGCCGCTCGTTCTTCCAGAAGAACTTCGCGATGACCGCGGACGCCTGGAAGTCGCTCGGCGACGACCGGCCGCACCTGCAATTGTTCGGCTTCGAGCCCGACCTCCTCGTGGATGAGCGGGTGCGGTACGAGGTGCGACCGTCCCACCGCAGGGTGAACGAGCTCTACAACGAGGCGACGGCGTTCGTGCTGACCTCGCTGCACGAGGGCTTCGGGCTGCCCGCGCTGGAGGCGATGGCGGCCGGCTGCCCCGTCATCACCACCGACACGCACGGAAACCGCGACTTCTGCGAAGACGAGGTCAACTGCCTGATCGTCCCGCAGAACGATCGGAAGGCGCTCGCGGCAGCCATCCGCAGGCTGATGGGAGATCCCGACCTGCAGCGCCGGCTGAGCGAGGAGGGTCTGAAGACGGCGCAGCGGTACACCTGGACCGTGGTCACCGACGAACTCGCCGACTACTACCGCGTCATCGAGTGAGACGCCGGCGGGCCGATCGCGACGTGTCTATCTCATCGGGCGGACCACGCTGAGCACGCGGCGCTTCAGCTTCGCGCCGACGGCCCACGCCCTCGTGCGGCGGACGCGGGCACGCCAGCCGGAGGGCACCGGCGCGGCCGTCGGCAGGGTGTCCGCAGCCACCTCCGAGAGCAGTGCCGGCTCCGGCGACTCGCGGAGCGGGCCCAGGATCAGGTCGCGCAGAGGGGCGGTGGTCGCCGACCACCGCCAGTCGTCGCGGATCGCTGCGATCCGCTCACGGATCGCAGCCGCATGGTCCGGGTCGTCCGCGATCGAGCGGATCGCGTCCGCCGTCGCCTGCACGTCGCCGATCGGCGTGGTGATGCCGAGCCCGGCGCGTTCGATGTAGTCGGCGAACCAGTCGCCGCGCGAGACGACGCTCGGCAGGGTCGCCCAGAAGTGATCCAGGATGCGCGTGCGGAACGAGTAGTGCGTCTCGAGCGAGTCCTTGTGAGCGGAGATCGCCAGGTCGGCGTCCAGCAGGTAGTCGGCGCGCTCGTCAGCGGGCACCCACTCGTCGAGGAAGACGACCGACGTCCCCAGCACACCGAGCTCGGCCGCGACGGCCTGCGCGCGCTCGACGGCCGGCGGACGGCCGATCGTCGCGTTGGGGTGCACCGTCCCGTAGAAGACGAGCTTGTAGCGCGGGTCCTCCTGGGCCAACGCGGCGACTGCGCGGATCGGCGTCTCGGCGTCGAACCAGTCCCAGATGCCGCCCGCCCACAGGACGACGATGTCGTCGTCGCCGATGCCGTGCGTGCCGCGGAGCCCGTGCCGGGACTGAACAGGCTCGTGCTCTTCGCTGCCGAACGGCACGATCCCGATGATCCGATCGAGCGGGCGGGCGTCGAGCGAGCTCGGGAGCAGCCCGCCCGAGGCCATGATGTAGCCCAGCCAGTAGTCGCGCTGTCGCTCGTTGGAGGCGACGAAGTACGAACCCGCCTGGGCGCAGAACCGGAAGTACTTGAGCAGTTCGCGGTACTCGCGGTCCTTGCCCTCGGCGTTGCGGAACCCGCTGATCACCTCGGCGCCGACGGTCTCGACCGGAAGCGCGTTGTAGAGGTCGAAGATGAGGCGGACGTTGCGCTCCACGGCGATGCGCGCGACGTTCGTGTCGATGAACTGGCAGAAGACGACGTCGGAGGCCGCGACCAGCAGCTCGAGCTCCTGTCGCGAGGAGTAGGCGGTCACGGTGACGCCCGGCGCGGCGACCTCCACCGCGTCGCTGCCGGAGACGCCGAGCGCAAGCGTGACGGACATGTGCGGGGCGAGGGACCGCGCGACGGCCAGCGCACGCATCCCGGGTCCTGCCATCCGGCGCCCGACGACGTCGCCTGCCACGACGAGGAGGCGCGGCTCGCCGGCTCGGGAGGGGGCTGTCTGTACCATGGATAACCGACTCTCTCACTCAGCGCTTGGATGTCATGATTCGCACCACGATCAGCTCTGCCGCACGATCGATCGCCTCCCGGATGCCGGCCGGTGTCACGGACCGGCTCCGGCAGCCTCTGGCGAAACGCTCGTTCCAGACTAATACGCACGGCCTGCGCGTCGATCCGGCCGTCCACGCCTGGACGGCCGCCAACCGCCGCCCGGTGAGCATCGTCATCCCGAGCTACAACGACGTCCCGTTGCTCACGGAATGCCTCGCGAGCGTGGCGGCCACGGCCGCCGACTTCGACTACGAGATGATCGTCGTCGACGACTACTGCGAGCCGGAGAACAGCGACCGGCTGCGCGAGCTCGAGTCGGAGCGCGTGCGCGTGGTGTTCAAGGAGTACCGCCAGGGCTTCGCCGTATCGGTGAACGTGGGGATGGCCGAGGCGAAGCACGACATCGTCCTGCTGAACTCCGACATCGTGGCGCAGCCGGGCTGGCTCGACGCCCTGCAGTTCGCGGCGTACGAGCGGGACCCTGCGGTGGGACTGGTCAGCCCGAAGCTGGTGTACCCGGACGGCCGCATCCAGTACGGCGGGACCTACTACGCGCGGGTTCTCGCGCCGCAGTGGTTCGGTCACCTCTACGTGGGCAGCCCGGCGACCCGGCCGCTCGCCAACGTGCCCGGGTACAACCGCTCGATCTCCGGCGCCTGCGTGTACGTGCGTCGCGAGGCGTACGAGAGACTCGGGGGACTCGACGAGTCGTACTGGCTGGGATTCGAGGACGTCGACTACGGCCTGCAGGCGTGGAGCGCCGGGATCCGCTGCTGGTACGAGCCGCAGTCGCTGCTGATCCATCACGAGTCGGCCTCCCGGGGCTACAGCCAGGGTGCGCGCGAGCTCGCGTCCATGCGGCACTTCTGGGCTCGGTGGCGCGGGCTCTTCCTCGAGCGCGCGGTCGAGGAGCCGCTACGCGTCGACGTCGTGCTGAGCCCGGCGGCGCCGCTCGCCTGGCACCGCTACGTGCGCGAGCAGGTGGAGGCGCTGAGCGCGTCGGGCGTCGAGACCCGCCTGCACGAGCAGTCGGCCACCGGTACCGACGAGGAGCTCGTCGCGCGGCTCTCCGCCGACCCGTCGCTGGTCGTCTGCGCGGATTGGGGAGCGGCGGAGACCGTGTGGCTGGCGACACTGGGCGGTGGCAAGCCGGTGTACCTGCTGCCGGGCGTCGAGAGCGGCGCGTACCCAGCCGATCCCGACCTCCAGATGTCCATCGTCGCGGGCTACCGTCCGGAGTTCGACTACATCGCCCCCAACCGGTGGACCGCCGACCAGCTCCGCGCCGAGACGGCATGGGAGGTGCGGCACCGCGTCGTGCCTGCTCTGACTCTTCCTGAGCTCGACACGCAGGACGCCCCGCCCGTCCCGCTCGTCGTCACCGTGGGCCTCGACGCCGGTCAGCGCGCGCGGCTCGACACGCTCGTGTATGCACGCGACGCCCGGCTCCAGCACCTGGGGCACGATGACGTCGTGACCGATCCGGCTCGGATCGCCGCACTGCGACCGGCCGTCGTGCTCTCGTTCGAGGAGTACACGCACAGCGCCGTCCCGCTCACGCTGATGGCCCTTGGCGGCGCCTACATCGGCACCGCGAACCCGCGCACGACCTGGGAAGTCCTCGACGGCTACAACGCCCTCCTCATCGACCGGGGCTCGGACGAAGCGGTCGCCCGCGCCCTCGACGATCTGCTCGGCGACGAGACGAACCGCGAGGAGCTGGCGGCGAACGGCCGTCGCTCGGCCGAGCGCGCGGCGGCGCTCGCCTCCCGTGAACTGCTCGGGACCCTCCTCAGCATCGCGCGAGTCCCGGTCTGACCCCGGCCCGCCGGGGCCCCAACGTGTGTCTGATAGTTCCGGGGTCCGGGTGGGGGCGTGCCCGGCTCGGTTTCTCCGGAGTCTTGGCGGGCTTCGTTACGAGAATCCGGACGAACGGGCTCTCGTGCGGTGTGTCGTCTGTGACCTCCGGAGTTGCCTGCACGGCGCGCGGAGTGTCCATTACTCCGGAACCTTGTGGGGGCACGTCGGTGTTGGGACGGTTCCGGCGGAGATTCGCAGGCGTGTGGGCCGCGGCCTCCGGTATTGCTCGCAGTAGCGCGCGCCGCCGCTGGAGACAGCCCGTCTCCGAAATGTCGCCTGGACCCAGCCACTACAAGACACACCCCAGGTTCCGCGTCGCGCCGGCCGCTAGACTCTCGGGCGGCTGCGCCACGGCCTACAGTCGGGCGCGTCGTCGGATGAGAGGAACGAGACCGGATGAAGAAGCGCCGCCCGGGTGTCGTGTCGGTCGTGCTGGTGAACTTCCGCGGAGCGGACGACACCATCGAGAGCGTCGCGGGTCTCCGCGCCCTGGACTGGCCGGCGGACCGGCTGGAGATCGTGGTCGTCGAGAACGGGTCGGGCGACGGGAGTCTCGAGAAGCTGCGTGCGCTCGGCGACGACGTCGTCCTGATCGACTCGGGCGCCAATCTCGGGTTCACCGGCGGCTGCAACCTCGGCGTGGCCTCGGCGTCCGGCGAGTTCATCGCTTTCCTCAACAACGACGCCCGCCCGGACGCGAGCTGGATCCGCGCGGCGATGGACACCTTCGCGACAGGCCGTGACATCGGCGCCGTGGCCAGCAAGGTGCTCGACTGGGAGGGCGAGGAGGTCGACTTCGTCGACGGCGCCGTCACCTGGTACGGAATGGGCTACAAGCCGCACGCGGGGGAGAAGGACCGCGGCTCCTGGGATGTCGAGAAGGACGTGCTCTTCGGCACGGGCGCCGCGATGTTCATCCGGGCCGATGTCTTCGACGCTCTCGGCGGGTTCGACGACGACTACTTCATGTTCTACGACGACGTGGATCTGGGGTGGCGCCTCAACCTCCTGGGCTACCGGTTCCGATTCCAGCCGGCGTCGCTGGCGTTCCACAAGCACCACGCGTCGATGAAGGAGTTCGGGAACTTCCGCGAGGAGTACCTGCTGGAGCGCAACGCGCTCTTCACGCTCTACAAGAACCTCGGCGACGAGCTCCTCGACGACACGCTCGCTGCGGCGGTGCTGCTGGCGGTTCGCCGGTCCGTCGGGCGCGGCGGCCTCGACTCGACCGTTCTCGATCTGCGCAACCCGGGCGGCGACGATCAGCCGGCGCTCGAGGTGCCCAAGTCGACGATGGCCGGCGTCTTCGCGATCGACCGGTTCGTCGAGCTGCTGCCGCAGATGACCGACAAGCGCAACGCCATCCAGGCCTCGCGCGTGCGCAGTGACCGTGCACTGCTGTCGCTCTTCGGAAAGCTCGACGAACCGGCATATCCGATCGACTCCTACCTCGATGGCTATGCCAAGATCGTCGGCAGCATGGACGTTCTGGGGAACACCGACCGCCGGCGCGTGCTCGTCATCACCGGCGACCCGATCGGCAGGCGGATGGCCGGCCCGGCGATCCGCGCTTGGCACATCGCGGAGGCGCTCGCCGCCGAGAACGACGTTCGCTTGGTGTCGATGACCTCCGTGGAGGAGCTGGACGCGCCGTTCGAGCTCGCCACCGTCTCCCACCACCGTCCCTCGACGATGGCGCCGCACGAGAAGTGGGCCGACGTCATCGTCTTCCAGGGCAATGCCCTCGCACTGTTCCCCGCTCTGACGAAGTCGAACAAGATCCTTGTGGTCGACGTGTACGACCCGATGCACCTCGAACAGCTCGAGCAGGGCCGCGGCAAGTCGCTCGGCCAGTGGAACAACCAGATCGACGACGCCACGCGCACGCTGAACCAGCAGCTCGAGCGGGGGGACTTCTTCCTCTGCGCGAGCGACAGGCAGCGGCACTTCTGGCTCGGTCAGCTCGCCGCCCTCGGCCGGATCAACGCGTACACCTACTCGCGGGACTCCGAGCTCGACTCGCTGATCGCCATCGCGCCGTTCGGCATCTCCGGCACCGACCCTGTGCAGTCGCGGCACGCGATCCGCGGTGCGGTCCCCGGCATCGGCGCCGACGACACCGTCATCGTCTGGGGCGGCGGACTCTACAACTGGTTCGATCCGGAGACCCTCATCCGTGCGGTCGCGCAGCTCAGCGAGCGCCACCCCGATCTCCGGCTGTTCTTCCTGGGCGTAAAGCACCCCAACCCGGACGTCCCCGAGATGGAGGCCGTCGGCCGGTCCCGCGCCCTGGCCGCCGAGCTCGGGCTGCTCGGCCGAGCCGTTTTCTTCAACGAGAGCTGGGTCCCGTACGAGGAGCGCCAGGACTACCTGCTCGACGCCGACCTGGGCGTGTCCACCCACTTCCAGCATGTCGAGACGACGTTCTCGTTCCGAACCCGGATCCTGGACTACCTGTGGGCCGGCCTGCCGATAGTGACCACCGAGGGCGACTCGTTCGGCGACCTCGTCGCCGCCGAGGGGCTCGGCGCCTCCGTCCCGGAGCGGGACGTCGACGCACTCGCGGATGCGCTCGAGCGCGTGCTCTTCGACGGGGAGTCGCGCGAGAGCGCCAGGGCGAACGTCGCGCGCGTGCGGGAGGGGTACCGCTGGAGCCGCACCCTGGCACCGCTCGTCGAGTTCTGCAGGAACCCGGTGGTCGCGGCGGACCGCGAGCCGTCGAAGACGTCGGGCTCCACCGTGCGGAAGGTCACGATCACGCCGCGCACCGGTCTGCGCCGCGATTTCGATCGCGCCGTGTACTACTTGCGCGAGGGGGGCGTGTCCGCCGTGGTGGAGCGCTTCCGCGCGCGAGCGGCGCGACGCAAGCAGGCCGGACAACCCTGAGTGGTGTCACCTGAAGCGGGGGTGACCTTTCCGGCGCAGGGCCCCGCGCAAAACACATGTATTCCCTGATGGGGCAATATGGTGGGAGAAACGTTCCATCCTGCGGGTCTCACTGGGGCCATTCAGCTCACCGGGTGAGGAGAACCGGAATGCCTCCCACACGCATCGTGGCATGCGCGGTCGCCTTTCTTCTCGCCGTCTCCGCGGCGCTCGTCGGGGGCTTGAGTCTCGCCGGACCCGCGAACGCGCTCGACGGCTCGCAGTTCGATCCCGCAGAGATCATCTCCGACGCCAACTTCTACGACTCCGCGGCGATGACCCAGGCCGACATCCAGTCCTTCCTCTCGGCGAAGGCGGCCTGCGGGAACAGCCTGTGCCTGTCGGCTGGGCAGTTCCCGTCCTCCAGCAAGCCCGCCGATGCGATGTGCCAGGCGTACTCGGGAGGCGGAGCCGAGTCCGCCGCCGCAATCGTCTTCAAGGTGCAGCAGGCCTGCAGCATCAGCGCGAAGGTCATCCTGGTCACGCTCCAGAAGGAGCAGGGGCTGGTCACCACCTCGTCGCCGACCACCGGACAGATCAACAAAGCCATGGGTTACGCCTGTCCGGACACGTCCGCCTGCGACACCACGTATTACGGGCTGTTCAACCAGGTCTACAGCGCGGCGCACCAGTTCGTGCGGTACGGCAACCCGCCCGGCACCTCCAACTACTTCACCTGGTTCCCGGTCGGCTCACCGTCGGCCGTCCGGTACAGCACCACACCGCCGCCGGATTGCGCCGCCCCGGTCATCACGATCAAGAACAAGGCGACGGCGGCGCTGTACTACTACACGCCGTACCAGCCGGACGCGGCCGCTCTCGCCAATCTCTACGGCAGCGGAGGCCCCTGCTCGAGCTACGGAAACCGCAACTTCTGGGTCTATTACAACCAGTGGTTCGGCGACCCGGTCGGCGGAGGCAACCCGTTCGGCAATGTCGAACAGATCACGGGCTCGCCCGGCAAGGTGCAGGTGTCCGGCTGGGCACTCGACCCCGACTCCTCGTCGCCGATCACGGTCCACGTCTACGTGGGCGCCGTCGGCACGCCGATGCAGGCCGATCTGAGCCGTGCCGACGTCGCCGCGGCTTACCCGGGTCTCGGCGACCAGCACGGCTTCACTGCGACCGTGCCCGTCACCCAGACCGGGCCCCAGCAGGTCTGTGTGTACGCGATCAACGTGGGCCGCGGAGGCAACACGGTCCTCGGCTGCCAGACCGTCACCCTCTACGGCGGGTCTCCGATCGGGGCGATGGAGGCCGCGACCCAGAACGCGGACGGCACGGCGACCGTCGCCGGTTGGGCGATCGACCCCGATGTCACCGCGCCGATCACGGTGCACCTGTACGTCGACGGCGTGGGCGTCGCCTACACGGCCGACAAGGTCCGTGCCGACATCGCAGGCCTCTACCCGGCCTACGGCGGGGCGCACGGATACCAGCTGAACACACCGGTTCTCACCGCGGGTCCGCACACCATCTGCGTGTTCGGGATCAACACAGGAGCGGGCGCCAACGTCTCCTTCGGCTGCCAGGACGTGGTGCGCTCCGGGGCGATCCCCGAACAGGGCAGACCTCCCGTCGGCGCGCTCGAGTCGATCACGACGCAGGGCTCGACGATCAGCGCCAGCGGCTGGGCGCTCGACCCGGACACGGCCTCCCCGATCCAGGTGCACGTCTATGTCGACACCGCGGGCACGGCCTTCACCGCCTCCAGCTACCGGGCGGACGTCGCTCGCGTGTACCCGGACTACGGCCCGGACCACGGCTTCGCCGCGCACGTCACGTCGGCGGCCATCGGACCGCATGACGTGTGCGTCTACGCCATCAACACGGGTGCAGGAGGCAACACCCTCCTCGGCTGCAAGCAGGTCGTGGTCCAGGGCGCGGTGACCGAGCAGGGTCGTACGCCCATCGGCAACCTCGAGAGCATCTCGGTGGCGTCCGACGGGACCGTGAACGTGTCCGGGTGGGCGTTGGACCCCGACACGGTGGCCTCCATCCAGGTGCACGTCTACATCGACGACGCGGGAACCGCCCTCACCGCGGACGGCACGCGCGCCGACGTCGCACGCGTCTACCCGGCCTACGGATCGTGGCACGGCTTCTCTGCGAAGCTGAAGGCGGCCGCCGGCAACCGCACCGTGTGCGTCTATGCGATCAACAACGGCGCGGGCGGGAACATCCAGCTCGGCTGCAAGAACCTCGTCGTGCCGACGGTGATCGCCGACCAGGGCCGCCCCCCGATCGGCAGCCTCGACTCGGTGCAGGCCGTCGCCGGCGGCATCCGGACGACCGGCTGGGCGATCGATCCCGACACGGTCGCACCGATCGCGGTGCACGTCTACGTCGACGCCGCCGGTGCCCCGTACCAGGCGGACACGCAGCGGACGGACGTCGGAGCCGTGTACCCGGTCTACGGGCCTTCCCACGGGTTCGACCAGACCATCGCGACCACTCCAGGCACCCACAGCGTGTGCGTCTACGCCATCAACACCGGGCCAGGGGGCAACGTTGTGCTGGGATGCAGGTCGATTCTCGTAAGCTAAGTGCCGACCGCTAACAGAAAGTCCCGTATGTCCCGCTTCCTGTCCTCTGTCGGTGCGCGCCCGTGGCTGACCGGCCTGCTGGCCTTCATCGGCCTCGCCGTGGCCTCCGGCGCCTGGGCCATCTCGACCCCGCTGGGGGCGAGCCCGGACGAACCGTCCCACATCATCAAGGCCGCGTCAGTGGTCCGTGGCCAGTTCATCGGCGACCCCACCGACCAGCCGGCGACGACGCGCGTGACCGTGCCGGGCAATCTCGCCGACGCCCGTAAGTGGCCCTGCTATGCCTTCCAGCAGAACAGGCCCGCGAGCTGCCAGGGCACGTTCGCGACCGGCCCGGACCAGACCGCTGAGACCTCCGCCGGTCTCTACAACCCGGTGTATTACACGCTCGTCGGCTGGCCCAGCCTGCTGACCGACAACGCCAAGGCGGCGGTGTTCGGTATGCGCACCGTGAGCGCGATCCTCTGCTCCGCCTTCCTGGCGCTGGGGTTCGTCGCGCTCCGGCGGCTCGGCATCCCCTTCTTCGCGGGAATCGTGACATTCGCCGTCGCCACGCCGATGGTGCTGTTCCTCAACGCCTCCGTGAACCCCAACGGTTTGGAGATCGCCTCCGGTATCGCATTGCTCTCGGTGCTGCTCGCCCTCGTGCGCGGCACCGGATCGGAGGGGCGCGGTCTGCTGCTGACCCTGACGGTGATCAGCGCGGCGATCCTGGCGAACATGCGCGGTCTCTCTCCGCTCTGGGTCGGGATCATCGGCGTCATCGCACTGGTCGGAGCGAGGCCGGGCCGGCTGCCCGAGCTGCTGCGGCGGCCGAGCACGTGGGTGGCGCTCGCGGGGATCGTCGTGACCACCGGATTCGCCCTCGCGTGGATCCTGGCCACCAACACGCTCAACGCCATGGGCACCTATCCCGGCGCGGGCACGACGCCGTGGTACTACGCCTTCGTCACCATGGTGCTCAACCGCTCGATCGACCCCGGGTTCGTCGGCGTCTTCGGGTGGCTCGACACGTTCCCGCCCGGCTATGTGGTCGCGGTCTGGGGGGCCATCGCCGGTGGCGTCGTGCTCGTGGCCCTCGTGCTCGCACGCGGTCGCCTGCTCGCCGCGTTCGTCGTCTCCGCGGCCGCGCTCGTACTCGTCCCCGCCGTGACGCAGGCAGGGTCGGTCATGCACTCCGGCTACATCTGGCAGGGCCGTTACGCGCTGGTCGCCTACGCCTGCGTCGTGATCGTCGGCGGCCTCGTGCTCGCCGAGAAGTTCGACGGCGCCGTGCTCGCCTCCGGCTTCCTGCGACGCTCGGTCTGGACGGTCGCCGTGGTCGTCGCCAGCGCTCAGCTGCTGGCCCTGGCGTTCACCATCAAGCGCTACTCGCTCGGCGCGGACGTGGAGTGGATCACCTTCCTGCGCCACCCCGGCTGGCTGCCGCCCGGCGGCGCCCTCATCTGGTTGATCGCGCTCGTCGTCGGCCTGGCCGTCGTCGGCCTCGGCTGGCGCGCCGCCACGCTCGCGGGACGCGCGCGCGATGCCGCGACGGTCGAGGGGCAGAGCGACGGGCGAGGCACGGCCGTGACGAGCGAGCGGACGGCAGGGGACGACGACGAGACGTTCCGCGCCAAGCCGCTCGCGACCGACGCGCTGACCGCCCGGTGAGCACGGGCCGGAGTGCGGCGGAGGCGCACGTCAGGCCGGCCCCGACCGAGCGGTCGTCGTCGCCTCTTCGGCGGGCCGCCGGCTGAGCGTCGCGCAGCCCGGGCGGCGCTGTCGTCCGGGCTGCCGTCGTTCACCACGATCACGCGGTGCGGCACGGTCTGGGCGGCGAGAGTCCAGGTAGGAGCTGGCGAGGCGCCCGTTCCCGTAGACGAGGACGACGACGTCGATCGCTGCGGTCACCGGCGGGTCGTCCTCTTCACGACACTCACTACTGCGTCTCCCACAGCCTTCCAGGTCCGAACCGCTTTACCACGTAGGATTCCAAGTGTCTATCCGCCTCCCAGAGAGTCCCGAACACATGCACAGCCTGGACACCCTCGAGCTGTCGATCGTGATGCCCTGCCTCAACGAAGCAGAGACGCTCGCCGTCTGCATTGACAAAGCCCAGTCCTACCTCGCCCGCAGCGGCGTGTCCGGCGAGATCATCGTCGCAGCCAACGGGAGCCCCCACGGCTCGCAGTCCATCGCGGAGGAGCACGGTGCGCGCGTCGTCAACGTCTCCCAGAAGGGCTACGGCTCGGCACTCATCGGCGGGATCGCCGCGGCCAGGGGAACCTACGTCATCATGGGCGACGCCGACGACAGCTACGATTTCTCCGACCTCGACGCATTCCTGGAGCGGCTGCGCGCGGGCGACGAACTGGTGATGGGCAACCGCTTCCGCGGCGGGATCGCACCGGGCGCGATGCCGCCGCTGCACCGCTACCTCGGCAACCCGGTGCTCTCGAACATCGGGCGGCTGTTCTTCCGCTCGTCGATCCGCGACTTCCACGGCGGCCTGCGCGGCTTCGACCGGGACGCGATCATGCGGCTCAACTTCCAGACCAGCGGCATGGAGTTCGCGAGCGAGATGGTCGTCGAGGCGTCGCTGGAGGGCCGCCGCATGAGCGAGGTCCCCACCACACTCCAGAAGGACGGCCGGTCTCGGCCGCCGCACCTGTGGAGCTGGCGCGACGGTTGGCGGCACCTGCGGTTCCTCCTCATCTACAGCCCGTGCTGGCTCTTCCTCGTGCCGGGCGCCATCGCGTTCGTCATCGGCGTCCTCGGTACGTTCCTCCTCAGCATCGGGCCGGTGATGATCGGCGAGATCGGACTCGACGTCTCCAGCCAGGTCTATCTCGCCGCCCTCGCCGCCGTCGGCTACCAGGCGGTGCTGTTCGCGATCCTCACCAAGATCTACGCACAGCACGAGGGGTTCCGAATCCCACGAAGTCGCAATTTCGACCGGCTGGAGCGGCGCATCAGCCTCGAGTCCAGCGCCGAGGCCGGTCTGTTCCTGTTCCTCATCGGGCTGGGCATCGCCGCCGTGCAGTTCGCGCTCTGGGCGGGATCGGGCTTCGGGGCGACGGACGCCTCGATGACGCTGCGCGCCGCGATCCCGGCGGCGCTGCTGATGATCCTCGGCGCCCAGACGATCATGGCCGGAATGTTCCTCGGCGTCCTGTCGGTGGGTCTCAAGCGCTGATGCCGGAGCCGGCAGGGCTGAGCGTCGCTCTGGCCACCTACAACGGGGCACGCTACGTCGACGAGCAGGTCGAGAGCATACTCGGTCAGGTGCCGCCTCCAGCCGAGCTGGTGATCGCCGACGACGGCTCGACCGACGGCACCGTGGAGGTCGCGCTCGCCGCGTCCGCGCGGCACGACGTCATCCCGACCGTTCTGGGGTCGGCCGGCACAACGGGTGTGACGGCGAATTTCGAGCGGGCGATCGGGGCGACCTCCCGGCCGCTCGTCGCCCTCAGCGACCAGGACGACCGTTGGCATCCGGGCAGGATCGCCATGCTGACCGCACGATTCGACACCGACGAGTCCCTGCTCCTGCTGCACACCGATGCCCGTCTCGTCGATGCCGACGGCGCGGCACTCGGCCGGACGCTCTTCGAGTCGCTCGAGGTCGGCGACCACGAGTTCGCCGACGAGGAGTCCGGGCGGGCATTCCACGCGTTCCTGCGGCGCAACCTCGCCACCGGCGCGACCGTCGTCTTCCGGCGATCCCTGCTGGATGTCGCGCAGCCGTTTCCGCACGAGTGGGTCCACGACGAGTGGCTCGCCGTCATCGCGGCTGCCGTCGGCGGGGTCGCCGTCGTGCGGGAGGCCACCATCGACTACCGGCAGCACGGCGCGAACGAGATCGGCGTCGCCGCGCCCACCCTCTCGCGCAAGCTGTCGCGGGTGCTGGAACCGCGAGGCGACCGCAATCTCGACCTGGCGACTCGTTTCCGTATCCTCGCCGACCGCCTCGCCGCACTCGGAACGCGGGTTCCCCCGCAGTATCTCGCAGCGGCGCGCGCGAAGGCGGCCTTCGAGTCACGTCGCGCGAAGTTGCCGGCCAACCGGCCACTACGGCTCGTCCCGGTCGTGCGCCTGGCCCTCTCTGGCGACTACGGGCGCTATGCGAGCCGTGGACGCGCCGACATCATTCGGGATCTGGTGCAGCCGGCCTGAACGTATCCCGCCACCTCAGCGGGCGATGCGGCGACGGCGGATCGTGAGGAGCGCTCCTCCCAGCATCAGGGCGAGCATCGCGGCGAGGGCGGGCCCGGAGACGTCCGAGCCGCTGTCCGCGAGCTCGGCCGCTCCGGTCGAGCCCGATCCCCCTGCGGTAGCGGTGGTCGCCACTCCCGGAACGATCGTGAAGTAGGTCTGTCCCGCCCACTCGACAGTCGGGTCGCCTCCTTCGCGGAACAGCAGCGAGCCCGAAGCGAAGGTCGACGTGATCGTCGGGAGCGTGAACGTGAAGGTGACGCTGCCGTCTGCCGCGATCGTCTGCGGAGGCGTCACTCCGACGTCCCACACCCGCATCTGGGCGCTCACCCCGGCAGCCATGCCCGAGCAGGTGACGGTGATCGTCTCACCGCCGGCATAGCTCGGCTTGTCCGACTGGCACGGTGCGAACGGGGCCATGTAGCTCAGGGATCCGGCATAGGCCTGCTGCTCACCCATGGCACCCGTGTACTGGAAGCCCCAGGCATTGCTTCCCTGCCCGATCTCGAACGTGCACGACATGATCGGGTCGCCCGGATTCACGACCTTGGGCAGGGCGCCGAAGCACTGGTCGCTGAAGGGGACGAGCGCCGCGGTCGCCCGGGTGATCGTCACGGGCGTGTTCCCGTTCCAACTCAGCGAGAGACGGACCAGCGGCCGGAACAGGCCCGGGTAGCTGAGCAGCTGCGGGTCGGGGATGGTGGTCAGCCAGCCCGTCGCGGGTGGGGGAGCCTGCACGGCGAAGTCGTTGGTGGTGAAGGCGTAGTCGACGCCGAAGTAGGGGAAGGACACCACCGTGGTGTCCGGACCGGCTGTGGGGAAGGAACCCGCGAGCGTCAGGTCGAGCACGCCTGCGCCGGAGCCGAAGGTGGGAGACACGAAGCAGTTCAGGGTCGCGCCGGGAGCGATCGTTCCCGTGCACTGGTTCGCCGGCGTCGTCGGGGTCATCGAGTCGAGAGTGTACGTCTCGGTGTCGTTGTTCGTGATCGAGAGCGTCAGCAGGGTGTTCCCGGAGGTCACATCCGTCTGGCTGGCGGGATCCAGTGGACGCTGCTGCGGCCCCTGATTGGTGTTCAGCTGGTAGGTCGCGCTCACGGCGATGGTGCTGGCGGCGTCCGCCGGCGCGGCGGTCGCGACGATCGATCCGAGGGCCAACGCGCCGACGATGACGGCTGGCAGCAGTGCCTTCTTCATCTGACCCCTCCACGAGTCCAACGTGGGAGAGCTTACAGACCCGGTACCTGTCGGTCTATTTTTTGGTGAAAGGCGTGTAGGTCGGCTGCGACGGGCTCGCCTGGATGTCGAGCTGCAAAGCGGATATCAGCAGCTGCGTGCCGATCATCAGCGGGAGGGCCGCGAGCATCACCGTCGCGGCGGTCGCCACGACCGACGCGGCGATCTGGAAACACACCCAGATGGCGACGGCGAGGCCGAAGAGGAAGAGCCCGATACCGAGCACTAGGAGCAGTGCGATCGGCGAGAACGACCACAGCACGTAGCGATACCAGATGCGTCGCCAGAAGCCGCGGGTGAGGAGGCTGAGCAGTTCGGGGACGACCCGGCCGAGACGGATGCTCGACACCTCCTCGCCGTAGACGGCGGGGATCGGGACGTCAACGGCTGGCACCTGGAGGATGTTGAGGTGGATCAGCAGGTCGTTCTCGAACGAGTAGCGACGGGCCACATTGTCGAGGGGGACCCGCTGGAGCACTTCGGTCCGTACGGCGGTGTAGCCGTTCTGCGGGTCGAAGAGGTGCCAGTACCCGGACGCCAGCTTGGTCAGGAACGACAGCATGATGTTGCCGAAGATGCGGTAGCGCGGCATCCCGCTGAACGACTCCGGCGCGAAGAAGCGGTTGGCCTTGGCGAAGCCGTAACCCTCGGTGGTGACGTGGTCGAGGAGCGAGGGCAGGTAAGCCGGATCCATCTGCGCGTCGCCCGCCATGATGACGTTGACGTCGGAGCCCAGCTCCATCGCGGCGCGGTGGCCCGTGATGATGGCGCCGCCGACACCCTGGTTGACCTCGTGGCGGATGAGAGTGACCCGCGGGTCCGCGTTCGCTTTGACGACGCCGCTCGTGTCGTCCGGGCTGTGGTCGTCGACGATCACGATGTGGTCGACGAACTCCGGCATCGTGTCGATGACCGTGGCGATCATCTTCTCTTCTTTGTAGGCGGGCACCACTGCGGCGATCCGTGCGCCGTTGTACATCCTCAGTCCTCTCGGGCGGCCTCGGCGGCCGTGCTCGATCGTCGGGGCCCGGCAAAGACCCAGTAGCGGTAGGCGAAGTAGTTCCACACCGTCGTCACCGCGGTCGCGATGATCTTGCCGCCCGCCCAGCTGAGCGGCGACTGATCGACCAGGGCGACGATGAGGGATGTCGCCACGGTGTTCACGACGACCAGAAGAGTGTACTTGATCAGCGCGGGGCCGTGAGGCACCTGTGAGCTGAAGCCGAGGACGCGCTGGATCGTGTAAGTGAAGACGAAGCTGACCAGGAACGCGACGGCGGCTGCCAGCCAGGTGACCCATCCGAACACCTCGTGCAACAGCCACAGGAGCGTGAAGTCGACGATGAACGCCAGGCCGCCGGCGATCAGGTAGCGAACGACGGAGTGGTCGAAGAACACCCGCACAGGGCTGACGCGCCTGTGCTGGTCCGTCGGCTCCTCAGCGGCGGCGGGCACGCTCATGCCTGCGGCACGGGCCGGCGCGCGATGACCTGGTCGATGACGCGGTGCGGCGCGAGGATCGTGGCGCGCTCGGCCGCCGCGTCGACCGTGCCGTCGATCACATCGAGGAACCGGCCGAACTGGGTGGTCAGCGGCTCGACCGAGGTCACCAGCTCGGGGATCTCGATGACCGTCTGCTGACGGTAACCGCGCCCATCGTCGACCGAGTTCTCCGAGACGTGGTGGTAGACCGTCACATCGCGGCGGAGCAGGTCGACTTCGATCAGGCGCTCGCGCTCGTAGATCGAGAGCTGGCGGATCTTGCGCTGGCCCACCCGGCTCGCCGACACATGCGCGATGGCGCCGCCCGGGAAGTCGAGCAGCGTCTCGGCGACATCTTCCGCATCGGCGAGCGAGTCGGGGTGGAAGTGGCCGAGCCGCGACTCGACATTGTCGGGCGCGGTGCCGATGATGCCGATCGCGAGGTCGACGTCGTGCACCAGGAGGTCCCAGGCGACACCGGTGCGGATGCGCGGGGCGTAAGGGGAGTGGCGGGTGGCGGTGACGTGCACCGGCTCCTCGATGAGCTCCCGCGCGGTCATGATCGCCGGGTTGTAGCGCTCGAGCAGCCCGCACATGAACGGCAGGTCGCGCTCGTCGGCCAGCGCCAGGATCTCCTCGGTTCGGAACAGGCTGTCGGCGACGGGCTTCTCGACCAGCAGCGGGGTGTTCTGCGACAGCACCTGCATCGCGAGATCGTAGTGCGCCTCCGTCGCGGCCGCGACGACGACGCCGTCGATGTCGGAGAGGTCGGAGAGCTCGGGAAGCCAGGTGGCGCCGAAGCGCTCGGCGACCGCGGTGCCGACGGACTCCCGGGGGTCGACCAGCACGGCGAGCTGCGACCGCGGCGACTGCGCGATCACGCGGGCGTGATGGCTCCCCATCGTGCCGGCGCCGACCAGTGCGATCCGGGCGACGCTCATGCGCCGGCCACCTTGCGTACAGCGGCGACGATGGTGGCGAGGTCATCGTCGGTGAGCGCGTTGTGGACCGGGAGCGAGACGACCTGGCGGGCGACCTGCTCGGCGACCGGGGCCTCCCTGCGGAGCACGCGCGGGTGATCCCGGTAGGCCTCGTAGTCCCACAGCAGGCGCGGGTAGTAGATGCCGGCGCCGACGCCCTCCGCGGCGAGCTGCTCCACGAATGTGTCGCGGTCGACGCGCGCCTCGTCGGTGACGCGGATGGTGAACTGGTGCCAGACGTGCGAACGGCCGGGCAGCTCGCGAGGAGCCACGACGCCGGGAACGCCCTCCAGGCCCTCGATGAGACGCGCGGCGTTGTGCTTGCGCGTCGCGACGATCGAGGCGTAGCGCTGCAGCTGCGGGAGGCCGAGGGCGGCCTGCAGGTCGGTGAGACGGTAATTGTGGCCGGCCATCTCGTACGCGTAACGGGCTCGCATGCCCTGGTTGCGCATCACCCGCAGCTTGTCGGCGAGCTCGTCGTCGTTCGTGGTGATGAGACCGCCCTCGCCGGTAGTCAGGTTCTTGGTCGCGTAGAGCGAGAAGGTGCCTAGGCCGTAGCTGCCCGCGAAGCGGCCGTCGTAGGTCGCGCCGTGCGACTGCGCCGCGTCTTCCAGGATCTTCAGCCCGCGCTCGGCTGCGAGCTCGGCGATCGGCGCCATGTCGGCCATCTGGCCGTAGAGGTGCACAGGAAGGAGCACCTTGGTCGACGGGCCGACGGCCTCCTTCAGCGACACGGGATCAAGGTTGAAGTCGTCGAAGCGGATGTCGGCGAAGGTCGCAGTGGCGCCGGCCTCGAGGATCGCGTTCAGCGTCGCCACGAACGTGAACGGGGAGGTGACGACCTCATCGCCCGGCTGCAGGTCGAGCGCCTGCAGGGCCGCCACCAGCGCGGTGGTGCCGTTGTTCACTGCGATCGCGTGTGGAACGGCATGCATGCGGGCGAACTCGTCTTCGAGCCGCGCCACCTTCGGGCCTTGAGCGATGGATCCGGAGCGCAGGACTTCGAGGACCTCGCGCTCCTCGTCTGGACCGAACGTGACCGTCGTGATGGGGATCATGGAGCCTTCGTGGTTATAGTTCGTGGATGCGGGAAAAGTATGCGCTGCCACCTTACCGTGTCTGCGTGGGCGGAGGATCCGAGCGGTGAGCGAGCGCGGCAACTCCATCCATCCCACCGCCGTCATCGACGGTGACGTGCGGATGGGGGAGGGCAACACCATCGGTCCGTTCGCCGTCATCACCGGTCCCGTCGACCTCGGCGACGCCAACTGGATCGGGACGGGTGTCGTCATCGGGGCGCCCCCGGAGGTGCGATCCTGGCAGCATCCGACGGATGCGAGGGAGCGCTCGAGCGGCAACGGGATCACGATCGGGAGCCGGAACGTCTTCCGCGAGTACTCGCAGATCCATCAGGGCTGGCACGATCGAACGCGCATCGGCGACGACGCGTTCATCATGAACCAGGTGTATGTCGCCCACGACTGCCGACTGGGCGACGGCGTCACGCTCGCCTCGAGCGTGCTGCTCGCCGGCCACGTGCGCATCGGCGACGGCGCCAACCTGGGGCTCGGCGCCTCCGTGCACCAGCGGCGCTACATCGGCCGCGGCGCGATGGTGGGGATGGGCTCTGTCGTCACCCGCGACCTGCCTCCGTGGTCGAAGGCCTTCGGCAACCCCGCTCGCGTCCAGGGCGTGAACATCGTCGGCATGGGTCGCGCCGGGATCGGCGCCGACGCGATCGACCTCCTCCGCGCGGCCTACGAGCCGGGAGTCGTCACGGGCACTTTTGATGCGCGCGGCCTCGACGCGCTCGCGCTGGGCGAGCTCGCCGAGACCGTCGCCGAATGGCGGGAGGCCACGGCCGGCTGAGCCAGGCTCAGCCGAACTGGTTCCAGCTCGACCCGGACACGACCGCGCTGGAGTAGCCTAGCGTGTTCGGCACCGCGGCGGTGCCGCTGCCCGGGTAGTAGAGGAGCGCGCCGTCGGGTCGCACCCCGAGCAGGTCGCCGCCGCGCCCGCTCGCCGTGTCGCCGGTGCCGGTGATGGTGCGGAAGACAGTCCAGCCGGACCCGATGACCACGGGGTTGGACAAGCCGCTCGCGCCGCTCGCGCCGGTCTTGCCGTTGCCTGCGTACAGCCAGAGCGTCCCGTCCGGCCGGACGGCGACGATGTCCGCCCTCCCGTCGCCGTTCGCGTCGCCCGTCGAGACGAAGCTCGAGAACCCGTCCCAGCCGGAGCCCACCACCACGCCGGGCTGCAGCCACGCCGTCGCGGACGCTGTCTGGCGGACTCCCGCATAGAAGTACAACGTGCCGTTCGCCGCCGTCGCGAGGATGTCGGTCGTCCCGTCGCCGTTGAAGTCGCCCGCGGCGATCTTCGTGAAGCCGCCCCAGCCGGACGCTCCGATGCGGATGCCCCCGGAGAAGGTGGAGGGCACCGCCGCGTTCACCGTCCCCGTGCCCGGGTACAGCCACAGGCTGCCGTCGTTGCGCACGGCCACGAGGTCGGAGCGGCCGTCGCCGTTCATGTCGACTCCGCCCAAGATGGTCGTGAAGTTCGTCCAGCCCCAGCCGACCCGCACGCCCGCCTTGTAGCTGCGGTTGACGCCTCCGCTGGAGCCGTTGCCCTGGTAGAGCCAGAGGTTGCCCGCCGTGTCGGTCGAGACGATGTCCGGTGCGCCGTCGCCGGAGAGATCACCCGCGCCGATGACCCGGTTGAAGATGCTCCAGCCCGACCCGACGGTCTGCGGGCTGCCGAAGGCCGGCTGCGCGTACAACCCGCCTGCGTAATAGAGGAGCGCGCCCGCGGACGTCCGGCTGAGCAGGTCGGGCCGGCCGTCGCCGTTGGCATCGCCCGCCGCGATCAGCAGGTCGCTGGCGCCCAGTCCCGGCGCGCTGACCCGGACTCCGGGCTGGATGCCGGAGGCCGATCCCCGGTAGAGCCAGAGCGAGCCGTCCGGCCGGAAGCCGATCAGGTCGGACCAGCCGTCCTTGTCGAGGTCGCCGATGCCGAGCACCTGCGAGAACTGGTTCCACGCGCTGCCCACCTGCACCCCCGGGTTGTACCCGGTGCTCGTCCCGTCGACGTGGCCATTGCCGGCGTAGAGCCAGAGGGTGCCGTCGGGCTTCCGGCCCAGCAGATCGGCGATGTGGTCGCCGTTGATGTCGCCCGCGGCGATGACGTCGGTGAACGCGTCCCAGCCCGAGCTCAAGACGATCGCGGTGCCGAAGCCGGTGCTGGCGCCGCTGATGACCCCGGTTCCGGGGAAGAACACGGTGGTCCCGTTGGTCTTGCGGGCGATGATGTCGGGCTTGCCGTCGCCGTTGACGTCGCCCGCGGCGATCATCTCGTCGTAGATGCCCCAGCCCGAGGCAATCTGGACCCCGACCGCGTACGTGGCGGCGCCTGCGCTCGACCCGGTGCCCGCGTAGAACCAGAGCGTGCCGTCCGGCCGCCTGGCCAGGAGGTCGGGTTTGCCGTCGCCATTGAGGTCACCGGCGCCGATGACCGGTTGCGGCATGGCGCGGCCGGTGCTGGCGAGCTGTTGCAGCGCGGCGACGCTGCCGTTGAAGACGTCCTGGTCGCCGGGGAAGATCCCGGCGTCCGCCCACTGCCACATCGTGTACGAGCCCCAGCCGGCCGGGAGGGTGCCTGGGCCATCCGAGACACTATTGGGATAGCGCGCTATGAACAGCGGGTTGATGCCGAACGCCGCGCTGTTGCCGGTGCAGCGCGTCCACCAGTCGGTAGTCGAGTAGATGGCGGGGTAGCGGCTGGTGCGCTTGAAGACCGTGTTGGAGAAATCGGCGATCCACGACACCATCTGGGCCGCGGACAGGCCGTAGCAGGTGGCGCCGTAGGGGTTGTACTCGATGTCGAGCAGGGGCGGGAGAGTGCGCCCGTCCTGCGACCAGCCGCCGCCGTTGTCGACGAAGTAGTTCGCCTGGGCGGCGCCCGAACTCGTGTCCGGTGTGGCGAAGTGGTAGGCGCCACGCGTGAGACCGACCGCGTAGGACCCGCTGTACTGGCTGGCGAACTGGCTGCTCACGTAGTCCGTCGACTCGGTCGCCTTGATATAGACGAACTTGGCGCCGTTCGCCGCGACCTGGGGCCAGTTGATGTTCGTCTGCCAGCCGCTGACGTCCAGGCCGGGAAGCCCGGGCGGAACGGCGCTCGGGGACGCCGTCGTGTTGGGGCTGGCGGTCTTCGGCGCCGCCGCGGCCGGGTCGTTCTGCTGGATCGTCGAGCCCATCGTGTGGTTGCGGGCCCTGTTCTGGGTAGCGAGGTCCGGATCCTTTCCGGATGTCGCAGTGTTCGAGGATCCCGTGGGCATGGGCGTGGCCGTCGCTGTCGGCCTCGGTGCGGACGTCGCGACTGGTGTCGCTGACGGGGTCGGGGTAGGGGCCGGCGTCGCGGCCGTCGCCGGGGCGATGCCGGCGCACGTCACGAGGACCGCCACGGCGACCGCCGTCGCGACTGAATTCAGGGGTGGGATTTTGGTCTGCATCGAAGCCTCCCCGCTCGGGATGCGTCGCGGCGGCCCCGGTAGGTATGGTCGCTCGCGCACGTCGATGGTATAGGCCGACCCGTCTGGCGCGCCCCCTGAACGGCGCGTGTTCGACACGAACAGCCCGCAAATGGGGGCAGAAGGCCCGTTGCGTCTGCCTGCTACTCTGACCGCGACAACTCGGGAGGTCACGGTGAGAAGGATCACCACTGCGTTCATCTTCGTCGCCACGATCGCGACGCTCGCTCTCGGCGCCGTCGCGGCAGAGCCGGCGGCCGCGGACGGTGCGTCACCGGGCGGCTCGTCGTCGGCCCCGTCGCCTTCCGCTCCACCCGCCACCGCGACCGCATCGCCCCAGCTGGCCGGCCATCCCCACAAGCGCACCTGCTCCGATCCGAAGCCAGGGCACGCCGCCTGCTTCGCCGAGGTCGTCGAGGGCGTCGCCTCTCCGTCGGTGGGCGCGCCGACCGGCTACGGGCCGTCCGACCTCCGCTCCGCCTACAACCTCACGACCGCTGCCACCGCCGGCGTCGGCGCCACGGTCGCCGTCATCGACGCCTTCGACCTGCCCACCGCCGAGTCCGACCTCGCGACCTACCGCACGCGGTTCGGCCTGCCGCCCTGCACGACGGCCAACGGCTGCTTCCGCAAGGTCGACCAGCGCGGCGGCACGGCCTACCCGCAGGTCGACCCGAACCACCGGTGGGGGCCGGAAACCTCCATCGACCTGCAGATGGTCAGCGCGTCGTGCCCGAACTGCCGGATCGTCCTGGTCGAGGCGGACAGCGACATGCTGTCCGATCTCGGCGCGGGCGCCCAGACCGCAGCGGCACTCGGCGCCAAGTACGTCACCAACTCCTACGGGGCGGCCGACACCGGCGACTTCAGCGGGTTCGATCACTACTACGACCACCCCGGCGTCGTGGTGACGGCCTCCAGCGGCGACGGCGGCTTCGGAACGCAGTTCCCCGCCTCGTCGCAGTACGTGGTCGCGGTCGGAGGCACCTCACTGTCCCCGGTCGCCAACCCGGCGCCTGGCGCGCGGGCCTGGACGGAGTCGGCATGGGGCGGAGCGGGCAGCGGCTGCAGCTCGTACAGTCCGGCCCCGTCGTGGCAGACCGGCACCGGCTGCGCGAGCAAGGCCGTGTCCGACATCTCCGCCGTCGCCGACCCCAACACCGGGGTCGCGGGCTTCGGCCCGACGCTGACCGCGCCCTACACCTCCACGTGGCAGGTATTCGGCGGCACAAGCGTCTCGTCGCCGCTGATCGCGGGCATGTACGCCCTCGCGGGCACACCGGCCGACGGCACCTACCCGGCGTCGTATCCCTGGGCCAAGCGCTCGGCGCTGTTCGACGTCACCACCGGCACGAACGGCACGGGCTGCAGCCCGGCGCCGATGTGCGCGGCCGGCGCGGGCTACGACGGACCGACCGGCTTGGGCACGCCCAACGGCGTGAGCGCACTCGCCGCCCCGACGCCCTCCACCGGCGCGGAGGCGATGGGCGACTTCAACTCCGACGGCTCGAGCGACGTCCTCGCGCGGAACACCTCCGGCGCCTTCCTGCTCTACCGAGGGAACGGCTCCGGCGGATGGCTCTCGCCCGCCTCCGTACCTGTCGGCTCCGGCTGGAACGGCATGACCGCGATCCTCTCGCCCGGCGACTTCGACGGCGACGGCCGCAATGACGTCCTCGCGCGCGACTCCGCCGGGCTGCTGTGGCTCTATCCCGGAGACGGCGCGAGTGGATGGCTTCCACGCAAACAGGTCGGCTCGGGCTGGGGCGGCATGACCAGGATCATCGCCGTGCACGACTTCAACGGCGACGGCACCGCCGACGTGGCGGCGATCGACACGGCCGGAACGCTCTGGCTCTATCCCGGCAACGGCCACGGCGGCTGGCTCACCCGTCAGTCGATCGGCTTGGGCTGGGGCGGCATGACGGCGGTCCTGGGCGTCGGCGACTTCGACGGCGACGGACAGTCCGACGTCCTCGCCCGGGACGGCTCGGGGCGGCTCTGGCTGTACGGGCACACCCGCACCGGATGGAAGGCACCGTCGATCGTGGGAACCGGCTGGAGCGTCATGACGGCGATCGTCTCGGTCGGCGATGTCGACGGCGATGGCCACGACGACGTCCTCGGGCAGCGATCCGACGGGGTGCTCGTCCTCTACTCGGGCAACGGCCGCTCCGGCTGGGGCGTGGCTCGGGCGGTCGGCTCCGGGTGGAACATCATGTCCTGGATCGGCTGACCGGCCGGGCGCCGACGATCAGGCGCTGTCGCGGTGCGGGAGCCGCAGTCGCCAGCTCATGCCCTGTGACGCCTTGACCGTGCAGATCACCAGCAGCATCCACCCGGACTCGATCAGGATCGAACTCTCGAAGACGCTGGTGACCAGCAGCGAGACCAGCACGAGGGGCGCCCAGGCGTAGACCACGCTGCGGCGGTTCGACGCCAGCAGCCAGGAGCGGCTGAACGCCAGCGCGATCAGCGCGACGAAGAGCAGGAGTCCGATGAAGCCGACCTGGAGGTACACGTCCAGGTAGGCGTTCAGGCCGTCGGCGTGGTACACGCCTGTCGCGTCCTGGATGGCGTTGAAGGGGTAGAGGTCGGTCGGCCAGGCGCCTACCCAGCCCCAGCCGACGATCTGGTTGATCGGGATGAGCTCCCAGATCTGGATCCAGAGCCTGTAGCGCACCTGGAAGTCGGCACGGGCGTTGAGCAGATCGATCACGCGCGTGCGGTAGATGTACGCGACGACCAGGACAGCGATGGTCACGGCCGCGAGCGCCCACTGCACGATCGTGCGCCGGTGGGCCGGGACCTTGCGCAGCAGGTAGAGCGCCAGGGTGGCGAACCCGACGACCACCGACACGGCCGCGATCACGGGGGAGTGCGCCAGCA
The DNA here is from genome assembly GCF_049993355.1 of Leifsonia sp. McL0607. GTDB lineage: Bacteria > Actinomycetota > Actinomycetes > Actinomycetales > Microbacteriaceae > Leifsonia. The sequence continues at coordinate 2,393,705 of NZ_CP188253.1, forward strand.
GGATGCAGAGCGCCGCGAGCGTGATCGAGAACGTCGCCAGCTGCGGGCGCACCGAGCGCGTGCGCAGCTCGACCAGGAACGTGACGAACGCGATGAGTGCGACGATGCTGAGCTGGTTGCGGGAGCCGAACAGCCCCTGGATCGGCCCGCCGGCGGCGATGTTCCCCGCGATGCCGAGGAAGCGGATGGGCATGTCGAGCAGCAGGCCGCTGAGGACCTCCAGGGCGAGCGAGACGGTGAGCAGTGCGCGGAGGGCGTCGCCGACGACGCGGACGATCTGGATCGCGTCGCGCACCAGGGCGATGTAGACAGCGAGGAACGCGAACAGCAACTGGTAGACCACCCCCGCCAGGGTGGCCAACTGGTAGTCGCTCCAGGCGAGGGAGAGCGCGCACCATCCGACGAAGAGCAGTGCGGAGATCGGCAGCAGGCCGTGCCATTCGATGAGCTTGCGCTGGGCGATGAACGACAGGGCGGCCAGCACGGCGATCGTAGCGAGCACGCCGATGAGGCCCGGCCAGCCGATCACGGCGCGCATCGCGTGAGTCGAGAACCCGGTGACGACCGCCAGCAGGGCGAGGGTGGAGGTGAACCTCGCCGATCCGAGGAACTCGGTCACCGCGGGCGGCACCAGAGTTCGACGCGGTTCGGCCATGAAGAGAATCCTACGGGGCGGACTGCTTGGTCTTCACGGCGATGAGCACGAGGAGCGTCCAGCCCCCCTCGATGAGGATGCGGCTCTCGGCCAGGCTCTGCGCGAGGAGCGCGGCCAGGAGGAGCAGAGGCAGCAGCGTCAGTGCCGTGTACGGCACGGCGTCGGCGACGGCGAACCGCGGGCGGTCGACGGCCTGGAACCACGACCTCCACAGCGTGCTGACGACGAGCAGCGCGAAGATCACCAGGCCGACGATCCCGAGCTGCAGCCAGACGTCGAGCCAGGCGTTGTGCGCCTGCAGGTAGACGACGCCGCCGCGTTCGGCGAGGTTCTTGAACGGCTCGACCCACGGTGCCCAGTAGCTGACCCAGCCCCAGCCGAACGCCGGCCGCTCCTGTGCCAGGTGGATGACCGAGTCCCAGATGGTGAGCCGACCGGTGAGGTCCTCGCTCTTGCCGAGCAGCACGGGGATGCGCGAGGAGAAGAGCACGACGGTGACCACGACGACGATCGCCAGCGCGGCAGCCGTCAGATAGACCGGCCTCCGGCGTTCGGGGCCGACGCGGCGGGTCCAGAGCGCGAAGCCGAGGACCACCGCGGTGAACACGGTTGCGACGATGACGGTGGAGGAGCGCGTGAGCGCGAACGTCACCGCCGAGACGACGAGCCAGGTGATCCCCGTGCCGCGGCGGATGGTGCGATCTGCCAACTGGACGCCGAACACGACGAGGGCCAGCAGAGCGATCATCGCGAGCAGGTTGCTGTTGCCGACGATGCCCTGGATCTGGCCCCCGCGGAACAGCAGGTCGCGGCTCCAGTAGAACGGCGCGGGGATGTGGCCGGCCGGGACCGGCTGGGCCGGCGTGAGCGGGAGGATCGGGTGCCGCACGAAGACCGCCACGATCAGCTCGAACAGCAGGGACAGCCCGAGGATCCAGCGGAACGCGTTCCCGAGCGCGGTCAGCAGCGCCCGCCAGGTCAGGCACAGCGCCAGGAACACCGCGGCCGCCGTCGTGGCCAGCTGGATGAGGACCCCGAGCGCGGTCGCGTCCGGGTAAGCGGACCAGGCCAGAGAGACGATCGCCAGCGCCAGGAAGAGCACCAAGGTCTTCGGCATCTTCCGCCACCGGAACGCCTGTCGCGTGCGGACGAGGAAGACGATGGTGCCTGCGGCCAGCAGGGCGGCGAGCACGAAGTAGCCCGGCCAGCTGATGAGGTTGCGCCAGAAGTCCCCGGCGAAGAGCGTGAAGAGAACGAGGACGGCGAACACCGAGGCGCCGGTCCCCGAGGCCCCGCGCGCGGTGCGGATCCGGTCGCTCAGCGACGGGCCGCTGGACGGCTCAGGCCTCGGGCTGCTCGCCCCCACAGAATAGCTCACCGGTTCGCCGCCGCGAGGAAGAGGGTCCCGGCACCGCCGACGACCGAGAGCCTGCGCTCGTCGACTGTCACCACGGCCGCCTCCCCGCGCTCGAGGCGCAGCGCCTCCGTCGCGCCCTCGAGCTCCACGTCGCCCGCCGTGCAGAGGACGATCGCCGTGTCGGACAGTTCGACGGAGGCCGACGGCACGTCGCCGCCCACCTCGATGCGGGTGAGCCGGAAGTCGGGGATGTCGGGGACGAACTGTTCGACGCCGGGCGCCGGCCGCTCGGGCACCATCGGCGTGACGGCGAACGGCGCGAAGTCGAGGATGCGCACCAGCTCCGGCACGTCGATCCGCTTGGGTGTGAGGCCGCCGCGCAGCACGTTGTCGGAGGCCGCCATCAGCTCGATGCCGAGCCCGCGCAGATAGGCGTGGATGTTGCCGGCCGGCAGATACAGGGCGTCGCCGGGGCGCAGCGCGACCCGGTTGAGGAGCAGGGCGAGCACGATGCCGGGGTCGCCGGGGAAGGCCGCAGCCAGCATCCGGACCGTGTCGGCGTCGACCCCGTCGGCCTCCTGAGCTGCGGCGACCACCGCGTCGACCACGTCGGCGACCTCGGGGGCGCCGCCGAGCAGCCACTCGGTCGCCCGGCGCAGCGCGCCGGACGGCTCGCCCTCGAGGGTCGCGGCGAACGCCGCGACCGCCGGGGCGTCGCCGGCGAGCTGCTCCAGCGCGGCACGGCTGTCTGCCGGCTCGCGGAAGCCGCACAGCGCGTCGAACGGGTCGGAGAGGGCGAAGATCATCTCCGGCTTGTGGAACGGGTCCTTGTAGTTGCGCTCGGGCGAGTCAGGGGCGAGGCCCTGCGCGTTCTCGCGCTCGAATCCGGCGCGTGCCTGCTCAGCCGACGGATGCGCCTGCAGCGAGAGCGGGTGCGCAGCCGCGAGCACCTTGAGCAGATACGGCAGCTTCCCGGCGGTCTGCGCCCAGTGCGCCAGGTCTGCCGCGCCGTCGGTCTCGGTGGAGTCGAGGATCCGGGCCGGGGAGCCGGGGTGCGCGCCCAGCCACAGTTCTGCCTCGGGCGCGCCGCTTGGCGTCGTGCCGAGGAGGCCGGCGATCGCCGTGGTGGATCCCCACGCGTAATCGCGCGGGGTGTTGCTGATCCGCACAAACATCCGATGTCGTCCCTTCGATCCGGTTAGACCAAAGTACCAATCGCTTTGCCGCGCTCCTGACCGTTCCCTAGGCTGACGACGCCTCTGCACAACTGGACGCAATGGAGCACACATGGCCTTCGAGACCCTCGCCAGCGACTTCTACGGCTTCGAGAACCTCCTCACCGAGCGCGAGAAGGAGTTCCTCGCGAACCTGCGCTCGCGCCTGGAGAGCGAGATCAAGCCGATCGTCAACGAGTACTGGGAGCGGGGCGAGTTCCCGCACCAGATCATCGACGTGCTGCACGGTGCAGGGGCGATCGGCCTGGGCTTCGCCGAGACCGCCCCGTTCGAGAACTCGGCGGTCTTCCGCGGCTGGGTGGCGCTCGAGCTCGCCCGTGTCGACGGGTCCGTCAGCACCTACGTCGGCGTGCAGAACGGCCTCGCGCTCGGCGCCATCGGCGTCTGCGGCTCGGCCGAGCAGCGCGCGCAGTGGCTGCCCAAGCTGGCGAGCGGGGAGGTGCTCGGGGCGTTCGGTCTCACCGAGCCCGACTCGGGATCCGACTCGGCGCAGGGCCTGCGCACCGTCGCGACCCGCGACGGCGACGACTGGATCCTCAACGGCTCCAAGCGCTGGATCGGAAACGCGACGTTCAGCGACATCACCGTGATCTGGGCGAAGAGCGCTGAGGACGGTCAGGTGAAGGGCTTCATCGTGCCGACCAGCACGCCCGGATACACCGCGACGAAGATCGAGGGCAAGCAGTCGCTGCGAATCGTCCAGAATGCCGACATCACCCTCGAGAACGTGCGGGTGCCCGAGTCGCTGCGCTTGCAGAACGCGAACAGCTTCCGCGACACGGCCGCCGTGCTGCGGCTGACGCGCGCGGAGGTGGCCTGGGCCGCCGTCGGCGTCGCGGTCGGCGCCTACGAGGCGGCCCTGCGGTACGCGAAGGAGCGCGTGCAGTTCGGCAAGCCGATCGCCAAGCACCAGCTCATCCAGGACCTCCTGGTGAAGTCGATCGGCGACATCACGGCCTCCATCGCGCTGTGCACGCGGGTCACGCAGATGCTCGACGACGACGAGCAGCGCGACGAGCACTCGGCTCTCGCCAAGGCGTTCGCGACGGCCCGGATGCGCGAGACCGTGGCCCGGTGCCGGGAGCTCATGGGCGGCAACGGCATCGTGATCGACTACGACGTCGCCCGCTTCTTCGCCGACGCGGAAGCCCTCTACTCGTACGAGGGCACGCGCGAGATGAACACGCTCATCGTCGGCAGGGCGATCACCGGCGAGGCCGCGTTCGTCTGAGCGGCCGACGCCGACGACGCCGAACGAGATGTCGGTCAGCTGACGGCCTCCTCCGAACGATAAGGTTCTCTCTGACTCACCCCTGACTTTCGTTTGGAGGACGCCGTGGCGTGGTTGGTGACCGGAGGCGCCGGATACATCGGCTCCCATGTCGTGCGGGCGTTCCGCGCCGAGGGCGTCGACGTGGTCGTCGTCGACGATCTGTCCAGCGGCCACGAGGAGTTCGTCCCGTCCGAGGTGCCGTTCTACCGCGGGACGCTCCTCGACGGCGATCTGCTCGAGCGGATCTTCCGCGAGTACAGGATCAGCGGCGTCGTCCACGTCGCCGGTTTCAAGTACGCCGGCGTCTCGGTGCGGCGCCCGCTGCACACCTACGAACAGAACGTGACCGGGACCGCCGTGCTGCTCGCGGTGATGCAGGAGGCGGGCGTCGACGCGATCGTCTTCTCATCGTCAGCAGCGGTGTACGGAACGCCCGACGTCGAGACCGTCACGGAGGCGACGCCGAAGAGCCCGGAGTCGCCGTACGGCGAGTCGAAGCTGATCGGGGAGTGGCTGCTGCGCGACCAGGGCGTCGCCGTGGGCCTGCGCCACACCTCGCTGCGCTACTTCAACGTGGTCGGCTCCGGCGATCCGTCACTGCGCGACACCAGCCCGCACAACCTCTTCCCGCTGGTGTTCGACGCGCTCGTCGCCGGTCGCACTCCGCGGATCAACGGCGACGACTATCCGACGCCGGACGGCACCTGCGTGCGCGACTACATCCACGTCGCCGACCTGGCCTTCTCGCACGTGGTGGCGGCCAAGCGCCTGGATGCAGGCGAGCCGGTGGAGGCCGTGTACAACCTCGGCAGCGGCGACGGCGTGAGCGTCGGCGAGATCATGTCCACCGTGGCCTCCGTGACCGGAATCGCCTTCACCCCGGAAGTGGGGCCTCGACGGCCGGGTGATCCGGCGAGGATCGTTGCCTCGGGCGAGCTCGCAGCCCGCGATCTCGGCTGGAAGATGCGCCACACTCTCGCCGACATGGTAGGCAGCGCCTGGGAAGCACGGCAGCTGGCCCCCTGAATCCCGCCTCGACGGCGGAGACAGGTCGGGCGTGTCGCGATCATTGTCGTTCGTCGGCGCGTCGTGAAGTCTCGACCAGGCGTTAAGGCTTTACGATTCGCGACTTGACGGAAGCGAATGACAACGGTGTAATTATTGCGACACGACAAACGTGTCGCAGGCAGTTAAAGGGTGGGGAGACCGATATGGCAATTCCTGAATATCGTTCTGGGGTACCCGACGACTGGTTCATCGATCCGGTGCGACTCGGGGTTCCGGGAGTCCGGGCGGGTGTCGACGACGACAATCCTCTCGCCTGGCAGTCCGACGCCCTGTGCGCGCAGACGGATCCCGAGGCGTTCTTCCCCGAAAAGGGCGGCTCGACGCGTGACGCGAAGCGGATCTGCACCTCGTGCGAAGTCCGTTCCCAGTGCCTCGAATACGCGCTCTCGAACGACGAGCGTTTCGGCATCTGGGGCGGGCTATCGGAGCGCGAGCGTCGCAAGCTCCGCAAGCGCGCCGGCTGATCCGGGTCGAATACGCGCCGCGCCCGACGCACTACCGGGATCGGCGCAGCCCCAACTTAGGCTGACTCCCGATGTATCCGAGAGTCACCGCCATCGTCGTCGCCCACAGCGGCGGTCCCAGCCTGCAGCGCACTCTCGACGCCATCGCGGCGCAGACCCGCCAGCCGGACGCCGTGATCGCCGTCGACTGCGCGGGCACGGACGACGCCGCGCGCCTACTCGCCGACGCGAATCCCACCCACCTCCTCCGCAGCGGCGAGAAGCTCCCGTTCGGCTCCGCCGTCTCGAGCGCGGTCCGCGTCCTCCCTCCCACGTCGTCGTCCGAAGAGCTGCTCTGGCTGCTCGCCCACGACACGGCCCCGGAGCCCGAGGCTCTTCGGGCCCTCATCGGCGCCCTCGAGGTGTCGCCCTCCGTCGCCGTGGTCGGACCGAAGCTGGTCGACGCCGACGATGCCGCCTTCATCCGCGAGTTCGGCGAGACGATGACCCCGTTCGGCGCCTCGCTGCCTGTGGTCGAGAACGAGCTCGACCAGGCGCAGCACGACGGCCTGAGCGATGTGCTCGCCGTGTCGTCGGCCGGCATGCTCGTGCGTCTGCCGGTCTGGGAGGCCCTCGACGGGTTCGACCCCGCGCTTCCGACCGTCGACGACGGTCTCGACTTCTCCACCAGGGCGCGCCTCGCCGGCTACCGGGTCACCCTGGTCGCACAGGCCCGCGTCGCCGTGGGCGGCGACGGTCTCGCCGGCCCCAACCTGTCGCGCAAGTGGTCGGTGCGCCGCAAGCTCGCGGGGGAGCGGCGGCGTGCGCAGCTCCACCGGCGCATGGCGTACGCTCCGGGCTGGGCGGTCGTGCCGCACTGGCTGACTCTCGTGCCGCTCGCGATCCTCCGCTCGATCCTGCGCCTGCTGCGCAAGGAGCCCGGCTCGGTCGGCGGCGAGCTGGCCGCCGCGTTCCGCGTCGCGTTCTCCGGGCTCGTGATCAGCAACGCGCGCAGGCGGCTCGCGAAGGCGAAGACGGTGACGTGGGCGGCGATCGCGCCGCTGCGCATCCCGTTCGCCGACGTGCGGCGCATCAGGGCGCTCAAGCGGGAGGCCGCGCTCGTGCGTCAGCAGGGAGAGCGCCAGGACCTCGACTTCTGGGGGACGGGCGGCGGCTGGACAGTCCTGGCGACGCTGGCCATCGGCGTCGCGCTGTTCTATCCGCTCGCGTCCTCCACCGCCATCACCGGCGGAGGGATGCTGCCGCTCAACGCCTCCGTCGGTCAGCTCTGGGCGAACCTCGGCTACGGCTGGCGCGACATCAACCTCGGCTTCGTGGGAGCGGCCGACCCGTTCTCGGCGGTCCTCGCGGTGCTCGGCACACTGACCTTCTGGCAGCCCAGCGCCTCCCTCATCGGTGTGTGGGTGCTCGCCCTCCCGCTGGCGGCGCTCGGCGCGTGGCTCGCGGCGGCCCGCCTCACCGTGCGTCCGACGCTCCGGGCTTTCGCGGGCATCGCCTACGCGCTCGCTCCGACACTGTTCATCGCACTGCAGGGCGGTCGTCCCGGCGCCGTCCTCGCCCACATCCTGCTCCCGTGGCTGTTCTTCGCCGGCCTCGCCGCACGCCGCTCGTGGACCGCGAGCGCGACGACCGCGCTGCTGGCCGCCGCGACCGTGGCCTGCGCCCCCGTGCTCATCCCCGCGCTCGTCGTCGCGTGGGTCGCGGCCATCGTGTTCGCCGGGAGTCGCATCGCGCGCATCGTCTTCATCCCGCTGCCCGCTGTCGTGCTGTTCGCGCCGCTCGTCTGGCAGCAGGCGAGTCGCGGAGCCTGGCTGTCGATCTTCGCCGACCCCGGGGTCGTGCTCGACACTCGGCACACGCCCGCCTGGCAGCTCGCACTCGGCTTCCCCGACGGCACGCTCGGCGGCTGGCACGCCATCGCCGCGTCGCCGTCGTTCGGCACGGGAGCCGGCAACATCCTGGTGCCGATCCTGCTCGCGCCGCTGGGCGTTCTGGCGATTCTCGCGCTGTTCCTCCGCGGGACCGTGCGGGCCGTCGTCGCGCTGCTCGTCGCCCTCGCGGGATTCCTGACCGCCGTCGCCGCGGTGCACGTGGAGGTCGCAGTGAGCGGCTCCACGGTCGCGCCGATCTGGCCGGGCAGCGCGCTGAGCCTCTACTGGATCGGGCTGATCGGGGCGGCGGTGCTCGCTCTGTCCGCGTTGCGGCGCGGTGCTCTCGCCCCCGCCTGGGTCGCCATGATGACGCTGGCGATCGCCGCGGTCCCGTCGGCCGTCGCCACCCTCGACGGCCGGGCTGCCGTCAGCGCCTCCGCCGGACAGACGATGCCCGCGGTCGTGATGGCGAAGGCGGCCGCCCAGCCCCGCACGGGGACCCTGCGCATCACCCCGCAGCCCGACGGCGGCATCGAGGCGGAGATCATCCGGGGTTCCGGGCAGACGCTCGACGCCCAGACCACGCTGAGTTCGACCTCGCGCTCGCTCACCTCCGGACAGCGGGAGCTCGCCACCCTGGCGGGCAACCTGTCGTCGCGCAGCGGGTACGACGCATCCGGTGAGCTGAAACGGCTCGGGCTCGACTTCGTGCTGCTTACGCCGCCGGCGACCGAGCTGAACGAGAAGCAGGCCGGCACGCAGCCGGAGACCACGGCGGCCGAGGCGACCAGGACCCGCGCGGGAATCGCCATGGACGCCAACCCGCTCCTGGTCTCCGTCGGCCAGACGACCACCGGGTCGCTCTGGGCGTTCGACCGCGGCACGACCGTCGTGCCTCCCGCGGCACAGATCCCGCAGGACGCGGGCGGCGTCTGGAGGCTGCTCGTGCTGCTCGTGCAGGGCGTGATCGTCGGCTTCACCCTGCTGCTGGCCATCCCGACCACGCGCTCGGCCGACCGGGTGTCGGAGCTGAACGCGCGCCGGCCGGAGCGTCGCCACGGCGGCGAGCCTCCTGCGGTCGAGCCGGACGACGAGCCGGACGATGAGCCGGACCGGCCGTCGGACGGCGACGCGTCGATCGCGGAGGAGAGCCTCGACGACTGGGAGGCGGAGCCCGACGAGGAGGCGGCCGTCGAGTCGTACGAGGACGGCGACGTGAGCCCGGCCGCGACGGAGCCGGAACCCGAGCCCGAGCCCGAGCCCGAGCCGGCGGTCGAGCCGGAGCCCGAACCGGCGCCGGAGCCCCAACCGGCGCCGGAGCCGTCGGTCGAACCCGAACCGGCGCCAGAGCCGGAGCCCGACCAGAAGCCCGAACGTGACCTCGATTCCGTGCCCGCGCCTGTCGGGGCGCCGGCGACCCTGGAGGACGGCCTCGATGAGACCATCATCCGACCGCGCCCGTCGACCGGGGGGAGCGATCGTGGCTGACCGTCGAGCCCTGGCACAGGGTAGCGCCCGCGTGATCGGCGGAGTCGTCGGCGTCGGGATCGCGGCCGTCGTCATCGCGGGCGCGACCCTGCTCCCGCTCTCCGGCTTCGCCATCGACGCTCCATCGCAGACCGTCCGCCCGGTGCCGGCCGATCAGCAGCGCGTGTGCCCCGGCCCGCTGCTCGCCCTCGCCGCCGACGCCGGGCAGGCCACGCGGCCGAGCGCGATCGGCGCATTCTCCACGGTGTACGGCGCCTCCGGAGCCGACACCACGTCGCGCACCCTCAAGCCGGACGCGGACACCACCTCGTCGGACCAGGCTCCTGTCGCGCTGACAGCCACGACGCCGCAGGGCGCGACGACTCCTCCGCTGTTCGCGGGCGCGCAAGTGCAGAACGCGCAGACCGACGATCTGGCCGGGCTGGCCGCGGCCGCCTGCGCGGAGCCGTCGGCCGACAGCTGGCTGGTCGCCGGCGCCACCACCCTCGGCCAGACGAGCATCGTCCTGCTGGCGAACCCGACCTCCGTCGAGGCCACGGTCAACCTCGACATCTACACGGAGACCGGACACGTCAGCGCTCCGGGAGCCACCGGAATCGTGGTGCCGGCCGGCGCTCAGAAGGTCGTGCCCTTGGCCGGCCTCGCCCCATCGGCGACGGCGCCGGTCGTGCACGTCACCACGACGGGCGGACAGGTGATCGCCACCATGCAGCAGAGTTTCGAGCAGGGCATCCAGCCGCGCGGCGTCGAGCTGGCCGGCGCGACGGGATCTCCCGACCGCGTGCAGACGATCGCCGGCGTGACGATCGCCTCCCTCGCCGCCATCACAGCGGCGCAGTCCGCCGAGAGCGTCGGCGTCGACTTCCCGACGGTGCGCCTCCTGGTGCCCGGCGACCACGACGCCAAAGTCACCATCGGCGCCGTCGGGGAGGCCGGGACCAACGCGGGCAACTCCTATGCGCAGACGGTGAAGGCGGGCAACGTCGCCGAGATCCCGCTCGACAACCTCAAAGACGGCAACTTCACCGTGACGGTCCGCTCGGACGTCCCGGTGGTCGCCGCGGTGCGCACGTCCGTCATCGGGACGAAGACGCGCGACTTCTCGTGGTTCGTGTCGGCGCCGACGATCGGCGACTCGCAGCTCGTGGCCGTGCCGCCCGGGCCGAAGCCGCTGCTGCACTTCGCCAACGCGGGCGCTTCCGATGCGAAGGTGACGATCCAGCCTTCGACGGGCAAGGCGACCTCCCTCACGGTCCCCGCCGAGGGTGGTGCGAACGTGGCTGTGCCGAGCGGCCGCTACACGCTCACCGGCGCTCACGGGCTGGAGGTCAGTGTGAGCGTGGGCGGAGATGGCCAGGCGAGCAGCTTCGCCGTGTCGCCCGCCGGTCCGCTCGCCGCGCCGATAGAGGTCTACCCGCACTGATCGAGGCACCCCGGCGCCGAGCGGATCGGCTCGGGCGGCGCGGGCGCGGCGTGGTTCAGAAGTGCCGGAAGCGGTCGGGCGCGAGGTCCCACGGATCTTTGCCGAGCAGTTCGGCGACAGCGCGGAACACACATCCCTCGATGTACATGCGGCGGTGCAGGTCGTCGTCGCGGTGCAGCTTGGTGAGGCGCTGGATGGGCACCCGGTACAGCACGATCCGGCGTCGGGCGTGGTCGACATACCAGCGGTCCACTCCATCGGTGCCGGTGTTGCCCGTCGGCGTCGCAGCGACCTCGAAGTGCACGTTCGCGAGCTCCCCGGGCCAGACGCCCTTGAGGTAGTCGGCCGTCGCTGCCACGGTCATGTCGAAGAAGTCGATGCGGTTCTGCAGCATGGGCAGATGCGGGCCGGTCACCGGTCCGCGCGCGCCTCGGCCGTGACGGCTGCGCCACCGGCTGGTCGCCGGAGGGTTGCTGCTGGTGCGGCGATTGCGGGGCATGTCGCAATCCTACGTCGGTGGTGCTCCGGTAGTCTGAGCGCGATGTTGAGCCGCCCGTGTTCCCGTGTCGCCTGTCCGCGCGACGCCGTGTCGACGCTGACCTACGTGTATGCGGACTCGATGGCGGTGCTCGGCCCGCTTAGCCTCTCGCATGAACCACACTCGTACGATCTCTGCGCCATCCACGCCGAGCGTCTGTCTGCGCCGCAGGGCTGGCAGATCGTGCGTCACGAGGTCTTCGGTGAGATCAAGTAGGGTGACCCGCGTGCATACATCTGACTCGATCGACGACTTCCGCGCCGCCCTCTCTGCGGTCGTGAAGACCTACGACGTGCGCGGTCTCGTCGGGAGCGGACTGACGCCCGAGATTGTCACCGCCGTCGCTGCCGGATTCGTCGACGAGATCGACGCGGCCGGCTCCGAGGTCGTCGTCGGTCACGACATGCGCGCCTCGTCCCCGGAGTTCGCCGCGGCGTTCGCCCGCGGAGCGCAGGCCCGCGGGGCCGACGTCGTGTCCATCGGCCTGTGCTCGACCGACGAGTCGTACTACGCCTCGGGGGCGCTGAACGCCGCAGCCGCGATGTTCACCGCCAGCCACAACCCCGCCACCTACAACGGGATCAAGCTATCGCGGGCCGGCGCGCAGGGCATCAGCCTCGACACCGGGCTCGCGGCCATCCGCGACCGTGCCGCCGTCTACCTTGCGGAGGGCCTCGTCAGCGTGGACCGGCCGGGCGGCTACCGCGAACAGGACGTCCTTGCCGACTATGCGGCCTACCTGCGCGGTCTCGTCGACCTGAGCGGCATCCGGCCCATCCGCGTCGTCGTTGACGCCGGCAACGGCATGGGCGGACTCACCGTCCCGGCCGTGCTCGGGGAGGCCGCAGGCCTGCCGGCACTCCCGGTCGAGATCATCCCGATGTACTTCGAGCTCGACGGCAGCTTCCCCAACCACGAGGCGAACCCGCTGGAGCCCGCCAATCTGGTCGACCTCCAGGCCGCCGTCGTGGAGCAGGGCGCCGATCTCGGACTCGCCTTCGACGGCGACGCCGACCGCTGCTTCGTGGTCGACGAGACGGGTGCGGCGGTGTCGCCCTCCGCCGTCGCCGCGATCGTCGCCGTCCGCGAGATCGCCCGCGCGCGCCAGGCCGACCCTGGGGCCGACATCACGGTCATCCACAACCTGATCACCTCGAACATCGTGCCGGAGACCATCGAGGCCGCAGGGGCGACCCCGTACCGCACGCGCGTGGGCCACTCCCTCATCAAGGACGCGATGCGCGAGACCGGCGCCGTCTTCGGCGGCGAGCACTCGGCGCACTACTACTTCCGCGACTTCTGGAGCGCCGACAACGGCATGCTGGCCGCGATGCACCTCCTCGCCGAGTTCGGCTCCCAAGAGCGACCGCTCTCAGAACTGACGGCCGTGTACAGTCCGTATTCGCAGTCCGGCGAGATCAACTCGACCGTCGAGGACGTTCCGGCGACCTACGCGCGGATCGTCGAGGCCTTCACCGGTCGCGGCGAGCTCGACGAGCTCGACGGCCTCACCATCACCGGCCTGACCGACGCGAGCGAGCCGTTCTGGTGGTTCTCGGTGCGGCCCTCGAACACCGAACCGCTGCTGCGCCTCAACGTGGAGGCGGCCGACGACGCCACGATGTCGCGCGTCCGCGACGAGGTGCTGGCGCTCATCCGCGCGTGAGCGCTGCTGCGAGCAATTCCGGAGTCTTGGCCCACACGCCTCCTGTCTCCGGTGGAACCGCCACCATGCCGGCGTGTCTCCGGAGGGTTCCGGAGTTACGGACACCCGGGACGGCATGCGGGCAACTCCGGAGATAACCGACGACACGCCGCGAGAAAGACCGTTCCTCCGGATTCTCGTTGCGAAGTCCGCCAGACTCCGGAGGAACGGAGCGGCGGCACGCCCCGCCTGGGCCCCGGAGTTATCAGACACTCCTGAGCTCCACCGCGCGCGCATGCGAGAATAAGCCCATGCCATCCCCCGCCATTGACACCTCCCTGCCGTTCCGCGTCGCGGATCTCTCGCTCGCCGAGGCCGGAAGGCACCAGATCCGGCTCGCCGAGAACGAGATGCCCGGCCTGATGGCCCTCCGTGAGGAGTTCGGCCCGACGCAGCCGCTGAAGGGCGCACGCATCGCCGGTTCGCTGCACATGACCGTGCAGACCGCCGTGCTCATCGAGACGCTCGTAGCCCTTGGCGCGCAGGTGCGCTGGGCGAGCTGCAACATCTTCTCCACGCAGGACGAGGCGGCCGCCGCGATCGCCGTCGGCCCGCACGGCACCGCTGAGGCGCCCGCCGGTGTCCCGGTTTTCGCCTGGAAGGGCGAGACGCTCGAAGAGTACTGGTGGTGCACCCAGCAGATCTTCGACTGGACGACCGAGGCGCACGTCGCCGGCGCCGACTGGAGCGGTCCGAACCTCATCCTCGACGACGGCGGCGACGCCACGCTGCTGGTCCACAAGGGTCGCGAGTTCGAGCTCGCCGGCGGCGTCCCGAGCGAGGCCCCGGGCGACAGCCACGAGTACCGCGTGATCCTGGCGGCCCTGCGCGCCTCCCTCGCCACCTCCGCCGACCGCTGGACGCGTGTCGCCGACGGCATCTGCGGCGTCACAGAGGAGACCACCACCGGGGTCCACCGCCTCTACGAGCTCGCCAAGAGCGGCGGCCTCCTCTTCCCGGCGATCAACGTCAACGACTCGGTCACCAAGAGCAAGTTCGACAACAAGTACGGCATCCGGCACTCGCTGCCCGACGGCCTCAACCGCGCGACCGACGTGCTCATCGGCGGCAAGGTCGCCTTCGTCTGCGGCTACGGCGACGTGGGCAAGGGCGCGGCGGAGGCGCTCCGCGGCCAGGGCGCGCGCGTGATCGTCAGCGAGGTCGATCCGATCAACGCTCTTCAGGCGGCGATGGACGGCTTCCAGGTCACCACCCTCGAGTCGGTCATCGACCAGGTCGACATCGTCATCACCGGCACGGGCAACCTCGACGTGGTCACCCTCGACCACATCCTCGCGATGAAGCACCTCGCGGTGGTCGCCAACGTCGGCCACTTCGACAACGAGATCGACATGGCCTCGCTGGAGGCCCTCCCCGGTGCCGAGAAGGTCGAGATCAAGCCGCAGGTGCACGAGTGGCGGCTCCCGAACGGCCGCAGCGTCCTGGTGCTCTCCGAGGGGCGTCTGATGAACCTCGGCAACGCCACCGGCCACCCGAGCTTCGTGATGAGCAACTCGTTCGCCAACCAGGTGCTCGCCCAGCTCGAGCTCTACGTCTCGACCGAGAAGTACCCGGTCGGCGTGTACGTGCTCCCGAAGCACCTCGACGAGAAGGTGGCGCGACTCCACCTCGCGGCGCTCGGAGTGAAGCTGACGACCCTGACCGACAGGCAGGCCGCCTACCTCGGCGTGCCGGTGGACGGCCCCTACAAGGTCGACCACTACCGCTACTGATGGCACTCGAATTCGCAGACCGGGAACTGCCCGGCGGGCTCGTCCTACGCGTGCGCCGTGAGGACGACGCCGCGGCGCTCGCGGCGGCGTACTCCCGCAACCGCGGCCACCTCGCGCCGTGGGATCCGACCAGGCCGGAGGAGTTCTTCACCGAGGCGGGCCAGCTGGCGCGCACGCGCGAGCTCCTCGCCCTCCACTCGCTCGAGACGGCGGTGCCGCTGGTGATCGTCGACGGCGACGAGGTCGCCGGCGGCGTAGACCTCAGCAACGTCGTGCGTGGCGCATTCCAGAGCGCCATGGTGGGCTACTGGCTCGACCGGGACCACACCGGTCGCGGTCTGGCGTCCGTCGCGCTCACGGCGCTACTGGAGGCCGCCAGGGACGACTTCGGACTGCATCGTGTGCAGGCGGCGACGCTGCTGGCGAACCACGCCTCCCAGTCGGTGCTCACGCGCACCGGTTTCGAGCGGATCGGCGTCGCCCCGAACTACCTCAAGATCGCGGGCCGTTGGCAGGACCACGTGCTCTTCCAGCGCATCCTGCACGACTGAGGGTCAGCGGCGGCGATAGACGTCGGCGCGATGGTCGACGCGCACCACGAGCACCCGGATCTGGTCGTCGTCGATTTCACAGAGGACGCGATAAGGTCCGCGCCGCGCACTGTACAGTCCCTCCAACTCGCGGCTGAGAGGCTTGCCGAACCGGCGTGGCGATCGCGAGAGATCGCCATAGACGAACTCGATCACGGCTGAAACGATCCGCGGCGGGATCCTTTCGAGATCGCGTGCGGCCGGCGACGAGAAAATGGCCTCGTACGTCACGCGGTGCGCTGGGTTCCAAAGCGGCTCCGAATCTGCTGCTCGCTGAGGCCGTCGCCCGTGGCGATCTCGCTGCGCGCCGCACTCACCGCCTCGAGAGTCCCTTCTTGCGAGAGCCAATAGAGGGTCTCCTGAAGCGCCTCCCATTCGTCGATGCCCACGATCAGGGCCGCGGGAATCCCGTTCTTGGTGATGGTGACCTGTTCGTGTGTCGTCACCGCCGCATCCACGAGTTCGTTGAGGTGGCTCTTCACGTGAGAGATGGGAAGGGTTTGCATCGGGAGCCAATGTAGTCCGAATAAAGGTGCTCCGGAGACCTGTATTCGGACTTAAATCTCCGCGAAGGCCCGCACCGGGAACGTGCCGAAGCCCTCGACCGCGGGAGGCGGCGCCGTGAACCGCGCGCCGCGGGCGGGGAGCTCGCCGAGGCGGGTCAGGTGCTCGACGACGTGGATTCCGTGCGCCAGCAGGATGCTGTGCGCCGGGCGGGAACCGTCGTTCTCGGTGTCGTCGATGTTGAGCGAGTCGATGCCGACCAGCGTGACGCCGGCGCGGGCCAGGTGCTCGGCGCCCGCCTCGGTCAGGTAGGGGGCGCCGGTGGCGTACTCCGGGGTCCCGAAGCGCGTGTCCCACCCGGTGTGGAGCAGCACCGCCGCCCCGGCGAGGTCCCTGTCGTAGAAGACCGACGCGGGAATGCCGCGCTCGGCGGCGTCCGTCAGGTGCAACACCTCCGCGCGCAGCCCTACCAGGGTTGCGAGGTCGAGCGACGCGAGATCACCGCCGTCGGCGTAGCGGTGGAAGGGGCTGTCCAGATACGTGCCGGTGTTGCCGATCATCGTGATGACGTCCATGGCGAACTCGGTGCCGGGCGCGTAGCGCTCGCGCGACGCCTCGCGTGTGAGGTGCGGCGTGATCACGGGCTCGGGGAGGCCGGGATAGGTGACGAGGCCGGCGCGGATCGGGTGGCTGAGGTCGACGATCCGGGTGGCGCTGCGATCGTCGGACGCCACCGTCTCCATGCCCCGGCTCCCGCGGTGCGGCTCGGCGACGATGCGGACGTCGCGCAGCTCGACGGCGCTCACGAGGGCGAGCCCGAGGTGCCGGACGAACAGCTCGGCGAGCTCGCCCTCCCCGACAGCAGCCGACGGCACATCCAGCCGGAAGCCCTCGGCGGTCAGCCCGCCGCCATTGACGAACGACACCACGGCGTCGAAATGGGCACGGTACTCGGTCATCGACGCTCCTGGGGTGTGGCCGGCCGCGTGGCCGGAGCTGCGGATCAGCGGTCGGGAAAACTGTGCGGGAGGGCGCCCAGCACCGGCTCGAGCCGGTGGAGGCGCTCGGCCTCCAGAGCGAGCCCCGTGGCGTCGCGCTGGCGGCGGAGGACGGCGACGGCCACCAGGAACGACTCGGCGTCGACCTGCGGCAGCGGCGAGACGTACGGTGCGGCCTCCCGCGCGAGCTCGGTGCTCAGCCCGACGCGGGCGGCGATCGTCAGCTGCGGCGCCTGGCGCACGAACTGGGCGATCCGTCGCGACAGCCGGTCGGGGAGCCGGCCGACATCGGCCGTCTGCGCCCACCCGTACAGCTGCGGAGGCAGAGAGAGGGCGAGCGGCTGCGGCCGCGGGACGCGCTCCAGCTGGCTATACGTGCCCGCCAGCAGGTCGCCCAGGCGCTTGGAGCGGGTGTTGAGCAGTCCGGTGAGCGCGGCGATGCCGCCGAACGTCAGATAGATCTCGAGCACACCGACCAGAGCGCGGATGAACGCGCGCCGGAATCCGGTCGCACCGCCGTCGTCGCGCACGATGCGGGCACCGACCGCCAGCCGGCCGAGCGAACGGCCGCGGGTCAGCAACTCCATAGCTGTCGGGAGCACGACCATCCCGAACACGAGGATGAGCACGACGAGCGTGCGCACCAGCGCCTGGTCGAGACCGCCTCCCGTCGCCACCAGGAGCAGGATGCAGCCGAGCATGATGAGCATCGAGAACAGCCAGTCGATCATCGTGCCCGCCGCGCGGAGGATGTAGCTGGCCGGCTTGACGTCCAGCGTGACGGCCTCGCCGGTGACGAGCTCGCGCTCGTCGCCGGTGGGGAGGCCGGCCGCAGGCGGGCGCCCACCCGGCAGGCCCACGCGCGACTGACCCGTGCGAGGCTTTCCCCCGCTCGGGAGCATGGGCGCTGGTGCCGTCATGGCTATCATTCAAGCAGATGGATCTCGACGCATACACGGCAGCGCGCAGTGCCGACTGGGACAGACTCTCCCGGCTGGCCGCGCGCCGACGCCTCGACGGGCGTGACGCCGACGAACTGATCGACCTGTACCAGTCGGGAGCTGCCGATCTGTCGGCGATCCAGACCAGCGCGGGTTCCACGGCGGTCGGCGACCGGCTCTCGGTGACGCTGGCCACCGCGCGGCTGCGCTTCACCGGGGCAGGCACCAATCTGTTCTCGCAGATCCCACGATTCTTCGTCCTGCAGCTGCCCGCCGCGCTCTACCGCATCCGCTGGATCGCGCTGGCCGTGGCGGTCGGCACGATCGTCGTCTCGACGCTCTACGCGTTCTGGATCACCGGCAACCCGGAGGTGCTGCGCAACCTGGGCGACGACGCCGCCCTCAAGCAGTACGCGAACCACCAGTTCGTCGACTACTACTCCAACAACCCCGCCGCGTCGTTCGCCGGCCAGGTCTGGACGAACAACGCCTGGATCGCCGCGCAGTGCATCGCGTTCGGCATCACCGGGCTCTGGGTGCCCTACGTGCTCGTGCAGAACGCGGTCGGGGTCGGCACCGCGGCGGGCGTGATGTTCGCCTACGGCCGCGGCGACGTCATGTTCGCGTACATCCTGCCGCACGGCCTCCTGGAGCTCACCAGCGTCTTTGTCGCCGCTGCGGCGGGCTTGCGGATCTTCTGGGCCTGGATCGCGCCGGGAGCGCGCACCAGGGGCCAGGCGCTCGCTGAGGACGGCAGGGCGCTCTTCACGGTTGCCGTCGGCTGCGCGATCAGCCTTTTCGTCTCCGGGCTGATCGAAGGCTTCGTGACCCCGTCGGCGCTCCCGGTGTGGGCGAAGATCGCTATCGGTGTCCTGGCGTTCGCAGCCTTCCTCGTCTATATGCTCGTCGTCGGGCGCCGCGCGGTGCGCGTCGGCGAGACCGGCGACCTCACCGAGTTCGAGGCAGGGGACCGCCGGGTCGTCGCCGGCTGACGCGCGCCCCGCGGTTTCGCGACTTTTGCCGCGAATGCGCGCTCTCACCCCGCAACTTGCGATATTCGGCGCGAATGCGCGCTTGACCGAAACGCCTCATTCGGCGCAAATGTGCGCTCGTGACGCGTTCTTTCGACGTTTCGGCGCGAATGTGCGCTTGGGGGTCGCGTGTGGGATCGTTCGGCGCGCATGCGGGGGAGGGGAGAGGAGGGGGCGTTTCGGCACTTTCGGCGCGAAGCGCGCGGCCACCGGGACGGGGCAGCGGGCCGTCAGAGCCGGCCAGCGGCCTTCAGCGCGAGGTAGCGGTCGGCAAGGGCGGGAGGCAGGTCGGACGGCGAGCCGGTCACGACCTCCCCGCCGAGTCGGCGGACGGCAGCCGACACACGTGCGACGTCGAGCAGCGCGCGCTCGGCCGAGGCGGCGCGGTACACGTCCTCCCGGCGACCGCGCTGCAGGGCGGCGGCCTCGGTCTCGGGGTCGGTCACGCTCGCGACCACGACGATGTGCTTCTTCGCGAGCTGCGGGAGCACCGACAGCAGGCCGCGGGAGCCTCTCGGCGCATCGAGGGAGGTCAGCAGCACGACCAGCGATCGCTGACTGGTCATGGTTCCCACCTGCGAGGGGACCGCCGACCAGTCCATCTCGATGAGCGCGGGGTCGATGCCGGCCATCGTATCGACCATCCGCGACAGCAGCTCGGCGCCCGACGCGCCCTGCACCCGCCCGCGTACGACGCGGTCGTAGGCCAGCAGGTCGACGCGATCGCCCGCGCGGGTCGCGAGCGCCGCCAGCAGCAGGGACGCCTCGAACGCGGTGTCGATGCGCGGCTCGTCGGCGATGCGCGCGGCCGAGGTGCGGGCGGTGTCGATCACGACCACCACGCGGCGGTCGCGCTCCGGACGCCAGGTGCGGACCATCACGCGCGCGCCCCGGCCTCCCGTCGGATCGTGACGCCGCGCCGTCGCGCGCCAGTCGATGGAGCGCACGTCGTCGCCGCGGACGTACTCGCGGAGGGAGTCGAACTCGGTGCCCTGGCCGCGCAGCATCACGCTGGTGGTGCCGTCGAGCTCGCGCAGCCGCGCCAGGCGGGAGGGGAGGTGCTTGCGGGAGGTGAACGGGGGCAGCACGCGAATGCGCCCGGGCGCTTCGAGCGTCGCCTGCCGCGCCCAGAGGCCCAGCGGTCCGGAGGCCCGAAAGGTGACCTGCTCCACGTGGCGCTCGCCACGGCGCCAGGGCCGTAGCAAGACGGTGACGCGCCGGCGCTCGCCGGGTGGGATGCTGATCGCGACGCGGGGCGGCTCCGCTCCGGCCGACGGTTCCCACCCGTCCCGCAGCACACCGCGAAGCGTACGGGTGCCGGTGTTGGTGACGAACAGCTCCGCGGTCGCGTCCGCTCCGAGCCGCACGCGCGCCGGCAGCTCGCGCCTCACCCGCACCCGCCGCGGCGACGCGGCCAGTGCGAGATCGATCGCCCCGAGCGCGACGCACACCACCAGCCAGCCACCCAGCGCGGCATAGGCGAGCGCTGCCTCCCCGCCGAGCAGCACGACGGGGATCACGCCCAGAGTCAGCAGGGCGACGAAACGTCCGGACACGGTCATCGGCTCGCCTAGATCGGGACCTGGACCTGCTGCACGATCGAGCGCAGGATCGCGTCGGCGCCCACGCCCTCGAGCTCCGCCTCCGGACGCAGCTGGATGCGGTGCCGCCAGACCGGGACGAGCATGGCCTGCACGTGGTCCGGCGTGATCGAGTCGTAGCCGGACAGCCAGGCCCACGCTTTCGCCGCGGCGAGAAGCGCCGTGGTGCCCCGCGGGCTCACGCCGAGCTGCACCGACGGGCTGCGGCGCGTCGCCCTGGCGAGGTCGACGATGTAGGCGAGCACATCGGGGTCGGCGCCGACGCCGGCCGCTGCCGCGCGGGCGTCGTTCAGCTGCCGCGCGTCGAGCACGGGCGTCACGCCCGCTCCGGCCAGGTCGCGCGGGTTGAAGCCGGCGGCGTGCCTGCGCAGGACCTCCACCTCGACCTCGCGCTCCGGGACGTCGAGCGTGAGCTTGAGCAGGAAGCGGTCGAGCTGAGCCTCCGGCAGCGTGTACGTGCCCTCGTACTCGATGGGGTTCTGGGTGGCCGCGACGATGAAGGGGTCGGGGAGGCGGCGGCTCACGCCGTCCACGCTGACCTGTCGCTCCTCCATCGCCTCCAGCAGCGCGGACTGCGTCTTGGGAGGCGTGCGGTTGATCTCGTCGGCGAGCAGGATGTTCGTGAACACCGGCCCCTCGCGGAAGACGAACCCGCCGGTCTGGCCGTCGTAGACCAACGACCCGGTGACGTCGCCCGGCATCAGGTCGGGCGTGAACTGGATGCGCGTGGTCGAGAGGCTCAGCGCCTGGCTGAGCGAGCGCACCAGCAGCGTCTTGGCTACGCCAGGCACACCCTCCAGCAGGACGTGCCCGTTGGCGAGCAGCGCGATCATGAGGCCGGTCACGGCGCCGTCCTGTCCGACGACGGCCTTGCCGACCTCGGAGCGCACCCGGGCGAGGGCGTGGCGCAGGCCGTCCGACCCGACGGCGGGAGCGTCGGCGGGTTCTTCACCGGCGAGGTGGGATCCGGTCGTGAGGTCGGTCATTCTTCCATTCTTCCGGTCGATCGGGAACTGTCGGGGGAGGCGGCTGTTGCGGTGGCGTGTTCGAGTTCGGCCAGCCGGTCGGAGAGGTCGATGAGATCACGATCCGGGTGCGGGTGCTCCTCCACCAGGAGGTTGAGCACGGCGGCGCGGTCACGGCCGGTGAGCGCCGCGACGGCCTCGGCGATCTCGTCGATCGTGGCGACCCGGGGGAGGCCGACGCTGGCACACAGCCGGCCGATCGTGCCGATGCGCAACGCGTCAGCGGCGCGGAGCCGTGCGGACGAGCGTTGGTACAGGCGGGCGCGGCCCTCGCGTGTCTCGCCCGCGCGGACGACCACCGGGAGGCGCTCGATCACCAACGGGCCGAAGCGACGCCCGCGCCAGACCGCGGCCGCCACGAACACCAGGGTGAGCAGGATCGACACGGGGGTCACCCAGCCGGGCGTGAGCGAGGCGAGATCGGCCGCGCCGGTGACCGGACGGTCGAGCAGGCCGGGCAGGTACCAGACCAGCGTGCGGTGCTCGCCGAGCAGATTGAGGCCGAGAGCCGCGTTTCCGAGACGGTCGATCCCGTCGTTCATCAGCACGGCGGCCGAGCCGAGCAGGTAGACCGTGCGGCCCTCGAAGGAGGTGCTGACCAGGGAGGCGCGACCTCCCGAGCCCGGGAAGCAGGCCGTGGTGTCGCCGGTCGCCCGGAAGATGCCGGGCGACGACGCGCCCACGGTGTTCGCCGTCGCGCGCGGGTCGATGCGCGCTGCGCGCAGCGCGGCGGGGAGGTCGCAGCCGGCGGAGGAGGCGCCTCCCGGCTTGCCCGCCGCGTGGACCGACGGAGCGAGAGCCTGCAGGGCGGCGAAGCGCGGCTCCACGACGACGATGGTGCTCGACACCGACGTCAGCTGGTCATAACCCTCGTGGTCCAGGTTGCCCTGCGGGTCGTAGACGAGCACGGTCGTGTCGTCGGTGGCGGCGTCGCGGACCTCACCGAGCGAGGCGGCCGTCTTCACGGTCACGCCCTGCTGGCCGAGCACCTGGGCCAGCGCCTTGCTGCCGGCCGGTCCCGGGTTCCCGGCGCTCAGGGGGTCGCCGGCGATGGCGCGCCCCGCGCCGAGGGCCAGACCGGAGAGGGCGACGAGCAGGGCGATGGCGCCGAGGACGATCCAGGGGACGGCGCGGCGGGCCGTCCGTCGGACGGTCGGTGTGACGGCCGTGGCGACCGGGTCGTGCGGGGTCTGCGGAGAGGCCTGCGCTTGGGTCGTGCTCGGTGGGAGCGTGCTCGTCACGCGACCACCGCCTCCTGAGCAGGGCGGACACGCTGCAGCTGCGCGTCGAGGGCGACCAGCTGCTGGTACCCGGCCTCGGAGCCCGGCCGGCCGAGGTAGCGCACCTCGTCGAACGTCCGGGCGGCCTGGCGCAGCTCAACGGCAAGGGCGGGGGCTGAGCGGGCAGCCCGGGCGGTGAACTCGGTCGCGGTCGTCCCCGGTCGGACCTCCACGAGGGTGCGCTCGTCGAGCGCGGCGGCGATCGCGCGGAACTGCTCCTCGATCGCGAGCGGCCAGTCCGCTGCCCGGGCGGCGTCGGCGGCCGACCGACGCAGCTCGTCGGCGGAGCGGGCGTCGTCGGCGCCGAAGAGTGCACGGCGATCCGAGGCGGCCCTGCGGTTGAGCCGCGGGCGGCCGAAGACGAGGAACGCGACGACGATCAGCGCAGCGACGATCAGTACGACCACGACCAGCAGCACGGGGCCCGCGTCGCCCGTCGGCCCGTTGAGCAGCGACGCCAGCCAGTCCTGCACGGCTTTGGACGCCACGTCGAACCAGGTGGGCTTCGCCGCCTGGTACTCGGGCTTGGCGAGCTCGTTGCGGAGCCAGTCCTGCGCCTGCGGCGAAGAGGGGTCCACTGGCACGTCGAGCCGGAGCGCGGAGAGCAGCGGCACGGTTCAGGCGCCCGGCCAGGCCGCCGTCGGTGCGGGCTGGGTATAGGGGTCGACCAGATCGTGACCGGTCTGGCGCGCCTCCACGAAGCGCACGAGCTCGAGGTCGAGCCCCTCTTTGCGCATCCGCAGGTCGATGTAGATGAGGCCGATGGCGGCCGACTGCACGACGCTGCCGATCGCCCCGACGATCGCGCCGACCACGGCGGAGAGCACGTTCACGCCGAGCTGGCTCGCGCTCACCGCGGTGAAACTGCTCGAGTCCGGCGTGCTCAGCGATGTCGGCGCGAAGACGCCGCCGACCATCGCGCCGATGAGGGCGAACGGGATCGAGATCACCTGGGTGACCGCATAGATGATCAGCCAGAGCAGGATGAGCACGCCGAAGGTGCGCCAGAAGTAGCCGGTAGTGAGTCGCCACGACCGCGTGATCGCCGCGCGCAGCGGGAGGCGCTCGATCACGAGTGCGCTCGGCACGACGGAGAGCTTGGTGTAGAGCCAGGCCCCCAGCACGATCAGGCCGATCGAGCCGCCGATTCCGACCAGGACGGCGCCGGTGACACCGGCGACCCCGCCGAGCATGGCGAGGGCGACGATCACGGCCACGACGAGCGCGACGCTCGCGAACCCGGCCAGGAAGATGAAGAAGGTCCAGCCGATGAGCGCGCCGATCCGCCCGCGGACCAGCTGCCAGAGTGCGTGGAAGGTCAGCTTCTCGCCGAGGGTCTCGCGCGAGACCTCGCTGACCACGATGCCCTGCAGCAGCGTGCTGAAGACCGTCGAGATGACGACGGCGAGAACGCCGAGCACGATCGTGCCGCCGATGGCGCCCGCTGTGATCGTATCGCGATCCGCGGCGTCGGCGTTGGCGATCCGGTCGACCAGCACGAACACGCCGCCGGCGATGAGCACCGAGGCGATGATCGTCGGGATGCCCTGCAGGAGCAGCGCGGCGCCGACCGTGATCTTCGGGTTGCGCCGCAGCGCCTGGAACGGAGCGCCGATGAGCGTGCCGAACGCCAGCGGCCGCAGTGGCACGAGTCCGGGCTTCGGCGGCGGAGCCCAGCCGGGCTGGGCGCCGGGGGCGCCGTACTGCCAGCCGGGCTGCTGCCAGCCGGGCTGCTGCTGCTGCCAGCCGGGCTGCTGCTGCTGCCAGCCGGGCTGCTGCTGCTGGTACCCGCCCGGTGCGAACTCACCGTATTGCGGAGCCTGCGCGTTCTGCGGAGGCTGCCCGGAGGGCGGGGACGGGGGAGCGGCAGGGGGAGCGGGGGGCGGTACCGCGCCGTCGGGTCCCGTTCCGTCGGCCGCTCTCGCGTCGTCGGACGAGCCGGGTGCCCGCCAGGTCTGGTCGTCGCTCACGCTGTGCCTCTCATCCCCGTCTGGTTCGTGCTCCCATGCTGGCACATCCGCCGGTCCGGCGATGCCCCGCCCACGGGGCACGCCGCGGGCGCACAGTGGGCATCGGGCCGGCATACAATGCTCGCGCAGCCTCCTCGACTACGCTGGACCCGTTACATCCGCGGCGGGCGCCGCCCGAGAGGGGTTCAGGGGAATCTTCGGACATGACTAGTCGCATCCTGGTGGTCGACGACGACACCGCGCTCGCCGAGATGATCGGCATCGTGCTCCGCACCGAGGGATTCGACCCTGTGTTCTGCGAAGACGGAGCACAGGCGATCGAGGTGTTCCGTGCGGCCAAGCCCGACCTCGTCCTCCTCGACCTCATGCTCCCCGGCCTCGACGGCATCGAGGTGTGCAGCCGCATCCGCGCCGAGTCCGGCACGCCGGTGATCATGCTCACAGCCAAGTCCGACACAGCCGACATCGTCAAGGGCCTGGAGTCCGGCGCCGACGACTACATGGTCAAGCCGTTCAACCCCAAAGAGCTCGTCGCGCGCATCCGCACGCGCCTGCGTCCCGCCCCGACCGCCCCGCCGGCCGAGCAGCTGCGGGTCGGCGACCTGCACGTCGACGTCGCCGGCCACGAGGTGCGGCGCGGTGACGCCCGCATCGCCCTCACGCCGCTCGAGTTCGACCTCCTGCTCGCCCTGGCCTCCAAGCCGCAGCAGGTGTTCACGCGCGAGATGCTCCTCGAGCAGGTGTGGGGCTACCACTACAAGGCCGACACCCGGCTGGTGAACGTTCACGTCCAGCGCCTGCGCGCCAAGGTGGAGCAGGACCCGGACAACCCGAAGATCGTGATGACCGTGCGCGGGGTCGGTTATCGCGCCGGCGCGGCGACCTGATTGGGAGGCGACCGCGATGCGCTTCCGTTGGCCCGACAGGGAGGGGTGGCAGCAGGTGCCGTCCGAGTTCGCGCGCCTCTGGCGCCGCTCCCTGCAGCTGCGGACGGTGGCGATCACGCTGCTCTTGACCGGGGTCGCGATCCTCGTCACCGGCGTCTACATGGCGCTCAGCATCAGCAACGACCTCTACCAGTCCCGCCTCGACCAGGCCCTGCGCGATTCCAGCCGCGCCACGACCGCCGCCCAGTCGACGCTGAACGCCTCCGACATCGGGTCGGCAGACAGCGGCAAGAACCTGCTCAACTCGACCCTTCAGTCCGTGCAGGCGTCGACCTCCAGCCGGCTGATCGCCGCGTACCGCGTGCCGGGACAGGACACCAGCGTCCTCGCACCGCCCGACCGCGGAAGCCCCGCGCTCAACCCGGTGATCTCGCCCGAGCTGCGGGCCGCGGTGCAGAACGGCGGGACCAAGCAGTTCTACCAATCGGTCGCTCTGCCCTCCGGAACCGGCTCGACCGACCCCGGCATCGTGGTCGGGACCCAGCTGACGCTGCCGGCATACGGCCGTTACGAGCTCTACATCGGCTACAACCTGCGCGACTCGGAGAACACCCTCCTCTTCGTCCAGAACACGCTGCTGCTGGCCGGGCTCGCACTGATCGTGCTCATCGGCGCCATCACCTGGGTCATCGTGCGCTTCGTCGTCGAGCCGATCCGCGTGGCCGCGCGCACGAGCGAACGGCTCGCCGCCGGCGACCTCGCCGTACGCATCCCGGAGAAGGGGGAGGATGTCCTCGCCTCGTTGGCGCGGTCCTTCAACGGGATGGCGGACAGCCTCCAGAGCCAGATCAACCAGCTGGCGACGCTGTCGCAGCTGCAGCAGCGCTTCGTCTCCGACGTGTCGCACGAGCTGCGTACGCCGCTGACGACGATCCGGCTCGCCGGCGACGTCATCTACGACCAGCGCGGTTCGTTCCCGCCGGCGACCACCCGCACCGCCGAGCTGCTGCACACGCAGATCGAGCGATTCGACCGTCTGCTCTCCGACCTGCTCGAGATCAGCCGGTACGACGCCGGCTCCGTGGCGCTCGAGCCCGAGCCCACCAACCTGGTGCGGCTCGCCGAGGAGGTCGTCGACGAGCTCCACGCGGTCGCCGAGCAGAACGGGTCGGAGCTGCGGCTGGAGGCGCCGGGCGGCTACTTCGACGTCAGCATGGACCCGCGGCGCATCCGCCGGGTCGTCCGGAACCTCCTCGGCAACGCGATCGAGCACGGCGAAGGCGCTCCGGTTGTGGTGACGGTCGACAGCAACGAGACGGCCGTCGCGCTCGCGGTGCGCGACTACGGGATCGGCATGAACCAGAACGACGCCAACCACGTGTTCGATCGGTTCTGGCGAGCCGATCCGTCGCGCAAACGCACCCTCGGCGGCACCGGCCTCGGCCTGGCGATCTCGCTCGAGGACGTTACGCTGCACTCCGGCTGGCTGCAGGTGTGGTCGATGCCGGGTGAGGGCGCGTGCTTCCGGCTCACGCTCCCGCGCGTGAGCGGAAAGGGCATCATCTCGTCGCCGCTGCTGCTGCCCCCCGCCGACGCGGGTGCCAAGCCCGGCCGGCGTCAGCAGGAGCCGACCCCGATCGAGACCACGGCCTCGTCGCGGGGGACTGCCGGGCACGCCGACGACGGCGCCGTACGGCCGGGAAGCGGGGCACGGGCATGATCCGCCGGACCGCACGCGGACTCGGCGCGGCCGTGGCCGTCGCCCTCGCGCTGGTGCTGGCGGCGTGCGCGAGCATCCCGGACTCCGGTCCGGTGCGCCAGGGCGGCCCGGTCGCCCAGGTCAGCGACCAGCTCGATCTGGACTTCAATCCCTCGCCTCCCGAGAACGGCGCATCGCCGCAGCGGATCGTGCAGGGCTTCATCGATGCGGCCTCCAGCCCGAAGAACAACTTCGCGATCGCCCGCAAGTACCTGACCAAGTCGATGGCGGCCTCGTGGAACCCCGACGAGTCGGTCACCGTCGACGACGGCCGCAACCGCACGTTCGAACACGACGGCAACCAGTGGTCGGTGGACGTGATCCCGGTCGCCAACGTCGACAGCGTCGGCTCATACCGCCCGGTCGCGAGCAAGGCGCCGATCGGACTCTCCTACGAGGTCGCCCGCGAGAACGGGCAGTGGCGGATCGCTGTGGCACCAGACGGTGTCGTCATCGACGACCCGACCTTCCGCGCCGTCTACAGCCAACAGACGCTGTACTTCTACAACGCCGGCTACTCCTACCTGGTGCCGGATGCGCGCTGGTTCCCCGCACGGGTCGCCTCGGCGGCCACCCGGGTCGCCGGCGCGGTGCTCGCCGGTCCGGCCAAATGGCTGAACGGCGCTGTGACGAGCGCCTTCCCGCAGGGGACGCAACTCGCCGTCCCGTCGGTCACGACCGCCGACGGAGTCGCGCGCGTCGACCTCAGTTCGGAGGCCGGCCAGGCAGACCAGCTGCAGCTGCAGCGCATGCAGCTCCAGCTGGAGCAGAGCCTGGGCGCTCTGGCCTCCTCCGTGCAGCTCTCCATCGAGGGCAACGTGCAGCAGATCCCGCCGCTCTCCGACGCGTCGTCCCCGCTCCAGGACCCTCCGGTCGACTCGCACGCGATCGTCTACCGGGGCGACAGCTTCGGGCTGCTCAACGGGTCGACGATCACCGACCTGAGCGGGTTGAGCGACAAGGTGGTGGCGCTCCAGCCCACCGCGGCGACCGTCGACGCCAGCCGTGACCAGGTCGCGGTGCTGTCCCACGGGGCGGCGGTGCTCGTGCGCAAGTCGGGTGACCCGGTCCGCGTCGACGCGAGACCCGGCCTGATCGCGCCCGCACTCGACAACGAGGGCTGGCTGTGGAGCGTGCCGGCCTCGGCGCCGGAGGCGCTCCATGTCGCGGGTTCGAACGGGCAGCCGCATGCGGTGAAGGTGGACTGGCCGGGGGCGGTCGGGATCGTCGCTCTCGCCGTCTCGCGCGACGGCACCCGCGTCGTCGCCGTGCTGCGCACGGGCCTCGGCTACTCGGTGGTCGCCGCCGGAGTCGTCCGGGGAGCGGAGGGACTGCCGACCTCCATCACGCAGCCGATCGAGCTGGCGGTGGGCGACGGCTCGCCGACGTCGATCGCCTGGACGGGAGAGCTGACCGTCGCCGTGCTGTCGACGACGAACGGAGACGCCACCGCCATCACCGAGCAGACCATCGGCGGCACGTCGACCACGACCGCCGGCCCGGCCGCGGGGCGCACGATCGTCGGCGCCGGAGGGCTCTCTCGGAACCTGGTGCTCGCCGCCGACGGCACTCTGCAGGCACCGACCGGGAGCGGGTGGCAGACGCAGACCGACAAAGTGGGCGCGGTCGCCGTGCAGCTCGGTCAGCCCTGACCTGCCGTCGTCCTCCACAGCGAGGGGCGGATCGCGGGTTGTCCACGGATCGTCGACCCGGAGGCTCGAGGACCGACTGCACCGGCGAGGCTGGGGCGATGATCTCGACTTCCGCCTCTACCGTTCCAGCGCGCCGGCTCGTTCGCGACGCGCTCCTCGACGCCGCCGCCGTGCTGCTGCCGGTCCGCTGCGCCGGGTGCTCCGTCCCCGACCGTTCCATCTGCTCCGCGTGCCTGCGCTCTCTCGTGCCGCAGGAGCGCAGCCGAACCGTCGCAGGCGTCACGGTCTGCTCCGGCCTCGACTACGACGACGTGCCCCGCGCGGTGCTCCTCTCCTTCAAGGACGCCGGACGAGTGGATGCCGCCCCTGCGCTGGCAAGCGCACTGCGCTCGGCGGTCGTCGCCGCGAGCGCGGGCGAGCAGGTCGTCCCCGTCCTGATCCCGTCGACGCGTTCGGCCTGGAGGCGCAGGGGTTATCACCCGACGGGCATGATCCTGTCTCGTTCCCGTGTCCTCGTCCCGCCGCTCTGGCGTGCACTGCGGCTGACGCGTCAGACGTCCGACCAGGCCGGGCTCTCCTCGAGCGAACGCGAGCACAATCGCGAGGGCAGCGTGGTCGCCTCCGCCCGGGTGGCGGGCAGGCGCTGCTTGCTCGTCGACGACATCGTGACGACCGGCGCCACGCTCGCGGAGGCCACCAGGGCGATCACCGCTGCCGGCGGCGTCGTGGTGGGCGCTGCCACCATCGCTCAGACCCCACGACGACGGTGAGGGTCCCTCCGCATTGGAACCTCGGTCGCATGCTCTGTCCTCGGTCGCTGGCTCCCTCGGCGCTGGGGTCGCAGGGGTCCTCGGTCGCTGGCTCCCTCGGCGCTGGGGTCGCAGGGGTCCTCGGTCGCTGGCTCCCTCGGCGCTGGGGTCGCAGGGGTCCTCGGTCGCTGGCTCCCTCGGCGCTGGGGTCGCAGGGGTCCTCGGTCGCTGGCTCCCTCGGCGCTGGGGTCGCAGGGGTCCTCGGTCGCTGGCTCCCTCGGCGCTGGGGTCGCAGGGGTCCTCGGTCGCTGGCTCCCTCGGCGCTGGGGTCGCAGGGGTCCTCGGTCGCTGGCTCCCTCGGCGCTGGGGTCGCAGGGGTCCTCGGTCGCTGGCTCCCTCGGCGCTGGGGTCGCAGGGGTCCTCGGTCGCTGGCTCCCTCGGCGCTGGGGTCGCAGGGGTCCTCGGTCGCTGGCTCCCTCGGCGCTGGGGTCGCAGGGGTCCTCGGTCGCTGGCTCCCTCGGCGCTGGGGTCGCAGGGGTCCTCGGTCGCTGGCTCCCTCGGCGCTGGGGTCGCAGGGGTCCTCGGTCGCTGGCTCCCTCGGCGCTGGGGTCGCAGGGGTCCTCGGTCGCTGGCTCCCTCGGCGCTGGGGTCGCAGGGGTCCTCGGTCGCTGGCTCCCTCGGCGCTGGGGTCGCAGGGGTCCTCGGTCGCTGGCTCCCTCGGCGCTGGGGTCGCAGGGGTCCTCGGTCGCTGGCTCCCTCGGCGCTGGGGTCGCAGGGGTCCTCGGTCGCTGGCTCCCTCGGCGCTGGGGTCGCAGGGGTCCTCGGTCGCTGGCTCCCTCGGCGCTGGGGTCGCAGGGGTCCTCGGTCGCTGGCTCCCTCGGCGCTGGGGTCGCGGCATCGCTCCGCGCTGCCTTTGAGCTCCACCGCGCGTCGTCGGCACGTCCAGCAAACGTTCGGGAGATTCCTAAGAATTCACCCGTTGATTACGGTTCCGTAACGCGCGGGGGAGCACTACGGTAGTCGAAAAGGCGCGAGCGATCCGCCCTTCGTGATCCGGGCGGACATCGCGCCGGATCAGGGAGGTCTCCATGGACATCAACATCGTCGGACGCAACCTGGGAATCACTGATCGGTTCCGCGAATACGCGACAGAGAAGGCCGACAAGGTCGCGCATCTCGCCGAGCGGGCCATCTCGTTCGAGATCAAGGTCAGTCGACACAACGAGAAGCTGGGATCCCAGAACGGCGACGATCGCGTCGAGCTGACGCTGGTCGGGCCGCGGGCGGTGGTGCGGTCGGAGGCGACAGGCACCGATAAGTACGCAGCGTTCGACATCGCGCTCGGGAAACTCCTCGAGCGCGTCAGGAGGGCCAAAGACAGGCGCAAGGTGCATCGTGGTCAGCACCGGCCGACCTCGCTGCGCGAGGCCAGTACCGACGGGTTCAGCGCCGTCGGGCTCGCCGCGGCTCCCGTGTCGGTGCTCGACCAGGTGCGCACCGGGAGTGTGCCCGTCGTCACCGACGAGACGGAGTCGAGCGAGGTCGAAGAGGAGTACAGCCCGGTCGTCATCCGCCAGAAGGTCTTCGCGAGCATCCCGATGACCGTCGACGACGCCCTCTATTACATGGAGTTGGTCGGCCACGACTTCTACCTCTTCGTGGACCAGGAGACCAAGCGGCCGAGCGTCGTGTACCGACGCAAGGGCTGGGACTACGGCGTGATCGCCCTCGACGACGATGCCGAGGAGCTGCAGGAGGTGGCGACGGCAAGCCGCAAGCTCGGCTGACGGACGCGTCGATGGCGTGCGCCCGGGCGGCGCACGCCATCGACGTCTGAGACCTCGGTCGCAGACTCCCTCGGCGCTGGGGTCGCGGCATCGCTCCGCACTGCCCCTAGCTCCACCGCGCGCGCTCGCAGCGGCCTCCCAGCGAGCACGGGACGTGTGCGCTGGCGGACCAAGTACGATGTTCTCTAGCGTCGGCGGTGTGTGCCGTGCGGCGTGCGCCCGCCGGGGCGCGGGCATCATCGCCCGACCGAGCAAAATGGAGTGCATCAGTGGCCTCAGTTCTTGAAAAGGTTCTCCGCGTCGGCGAGGGACGAACCCTCCGGCGCCTGGAGGCATACGCGAAGGCTGTCAACGCTCTCGAGGACGACTTCAGCGAGCTGACCGACGAAGAGCTCATACACGAGACCGTCGAGCTGCGCGAGCGCTACAGCAACGGCGAATCGCTCGACGACCTGCTGCCGGAGGCCTTCGCCGCCGTGCGCGAGGCGTCCAAGCGCACGCTCGGCATGCGGCACTTCGACGTGCAGATCATGGGCGGCGCGGCCCTCCATCTCGGCAACATCGCCGAGATGAAGACCGGTGAGGGCAAGACCCTGGTCGCGACCACGGCCGCCTACCTCAACGCGATCACCAGCCGCGGCGTGCACGTCATCACCGTCAACGACTATCTCGCGAGCTACCAGTCGGAGCTCATGGGCCGCGTCTTCCGCGCACTCGGTATGACCACCGGGGTGATCCTCTCCGGTCAGACGCCCGAGGAACGCCGCGAGCAGTACGCCGCCGACATCACCTACGGCACGAACAACGAGTTCGGCTTCGACTACCTTCGCGACAACATGGCGTGGCAGGCGAGCGACATGGTGCAGCGCGGTCACCACTTCGCGATCGTCGACGAGGTCGACTCGATTCTGATCGACGAGGCGCGCACGCCGCTGATCATCTCCGGTCCGTCATCCGGCGAGGCGAACCGCTGGTTCAACGAGTTCGCCAGCCTGGCCACCCGGCTCACGCCGGAAGTCGACTACGAGGTCGACGAGAAGAAGCGCACCGTCGGGGTGCTCGAGCCGGGCATCGAGAAGGTCGAGGACTACCTCGGCATCGACAACCTCTACGAGTCGGCGAACACCCCACTCATCTCGTTCCTCAACAACGCCATCAAGGCGAACGCGCTGTTCAAGCGCGACAAGGACTACGTCGTCATGAACGGCGAGGTGCTCATCGTCGACGAGCACACCGGCCGCATCCTGGTCGGCCGTCGCTACAACGAGGGTATTCACCAGGCGATCGAGGCCAAGGAGGGCGTCGAGGTCAAGGCCGAGAACCAGACGCTCGCCACGGTCACGCTGCAGAACTACTTCCGTCTCTACAAGAAGCTGTCGGGCATGACCGGTACCGCCGAGACCGAGGCGGCCGAGTTCATGAGCACCTACAAGCTCGGCGTCGTGCCTATCCCGACGAACAAGCCGATGCAGCGCAAAGACCAGCCCGACCTCGTCTACAAGAACGAGAAGGCCAAGTTCGATCAGGTCGTCGAAGACATCGCCAAGCGCCACGAGAATGGCCAGCCGGTGCTCGTCGGCACGACCAGCGTCGAGAAGAGCGAGTACCTCTCGCGCCTGCTCGCCAAGAAGGGCGTGCGCCACGAGGTCCTGAACGCGAAGAACCACGCCCGCGAGGCGGCGATCGTCGCCCAGGCCGGACGCCTCGGGTCCGTCACCGTCGCCACGAACATGGCCGGACGTGGAACCGACATCATGCTCGGCGGCAACGCCGAGTTCATCGCCGTCGCCGAAATGAACGCCCGCGGGCTGTCGCCGATCGAGACGCCGGACGAGTACGAGGACGCCTGGGACGGCGTGTTCGACGAGGTCAAGTCGAAGGTGTCCGAGGAGGCCGAGAAGGTCATCGATGCCGGCGGTCTGTACGTGCTCGGTACCGAGCGCCACGAGTCCCGCCGCATCGACAACCAGCTGCGCGGCCGCTCCGGTCGTCAGGGCGACCCGGGCGAGAGCCGCTTCTACCTGTCGCTCACCGACGACCTGATGCGCCTGTTCAACGCGGGCGCAGCCGAGAGCCTCATGGGCCGCACGAGCGTACCCGACGACATGGCGATCGAGTCCAAGGTGGTCAGCCGTGCCATCCGCAGCGCGCAGTCGCAGGTGGAGGCGCGCAACGCCGAGATCCGCAAGAACGTCCTCAAGTACGACGACGTGCTCAACCGTCAGCGCGAGGCCATCTACGGCGATCGCCGTCACATCCTCGAGGGCGACGACCTCCACGAGCGCGTTCAGAAGTTCCTCACCGACGTCATCGACGACATCCTCGACCAGCACACCGGCGAGGGCAGCGGCGACGACTGGGACTTCGACGCTCTCTGGGCCGAGCTCAAGACGCTGTACCCGGTCGGTGTCTCCATCGACGAGGTCATCTCCGAGGCCGGCAACAAGGGCCGCATCAACCGCGACTTCATGCGCCGCGAGATCATGTCAGACGCGAAGATCGCTTACGAGAAGCGCGAAGAGTCTCTCGGGTCTCCGGCGATGCGTGAGCTGGAGCGGCGCGTGGTGCTGTCGGTGATCGACCGCCGCTGGCGCGACCACCTCTACGAGATGGACTACCTGAAGGACGGCATCGGCCTGCGCGCGATGGCCCAGCGCGACCCGCTGGTCGAGTACCAGCGCGAGGGCTACGCGATGTTCCAGCAGATGATGGGCGCCATCCGCGAGGAGACCGTCGGCTTCCTGTTCAACTTGGAGGTCGAAGTCAACCAGGCACCCGACGAGGTGGCAGCCCCGGCCGTCGCAGCCAAGGGTCTCGCCCGGGGCGAATCCTCGGAGGCCCGGCTCAGCTACTCGGCTCCGGGCGAGCAGGGCGAGGTCGAGGTCCGCAACCAGCGCGGCCAGATCGAGAAGGCGGCGACCGACCGCGCGCAGCGCGCCGCGCAGCGCCAGGCGGCCCCGGCCGCCCCGCCCACCCAGGCGTCGACTCAGCGGGGCGCCTTCGGCCAGCGTGTGGAGGAGTCCGACGAGGCTCCCTCCAACCGCGCGGAGCGACGGGCGCAGGCCAAGAAGCGCTGAATTCGCTGAGCGCAGGAGCGCTGCGCGCGCGATGCGCCGACGGCGGGGTGGCCACGTGGCCACCCCGCCGTGGCGTCTACAGCACGCTGATCGCGGTGGCCCGCCAACGCTTCCTGTGGCGCTCCAGCCGGAGGGCTACAGCGCGTGACCGGGTCGGCTGGTGGATCATGACGACGGCGTCGACGATGGTCTCGCCGAGGCGGTTGATCATCGGCTCGCCGACGCGGACGCGCGGGCGGCGGGCGTCGTCGCCCGTGACCTCCCGCGAGCGCGAGGCGATCACGGTGCGGCGGAGGAGCTGCACGTACACGGAATCGCTCACCCACCTCCCGAGCTGGTCGAGGGGTCGCGCTCCCGCGAGGATCTCGATGACGCACAGCGCCAGCTTGGCGCTCAGTAGGCTCGGGTCGCCATCGAGGCCTGCGACGAGCCGGAGGTCGGGGTCGGGATCCTGCTGCACGACGCTCAGCGGCGGCCGGCCCAGCGTCGATCGATCCAGCCGCGGCCGATCCTGCAGAGCGGCGTTGGTCGGCGGCCGTGTCGGAGGCGCCTGGAGCGTGCTGGTGTCGTCGCAGGCGGCCCCGTCGAGTTCGTCACGGCGGAGGTCGTCGCGGTCGAGGACGGAAGTCAGGAGTGCATTCATCTGATGGTGCTCGATTCTTCTGATCGACGCGTTCGTCGATTGCCTGTCTCTCACTCAAGCAGCGCGATTCGCGAGGGTCCAGGGCATCAACGCGGGTGTGGACAACTCGTTCCACGGCGGCGTGCTGATCCTCGACCGGCGTTCGGAATCGCCGGTCGCCGGCAGCACCGGTTCGGGATACGTCCTGTTGACGATCGGCCTGATCCTCCTCGTGGTGTCCCTCGGTCGCCGTGTCTTCGCGAGGGGGGCCGTCGGCATCGGGGCGTGACGGCGTCTGTCTATAGTGGGGGAGTGTCGACGCTCAGTGATCTCGTCCATGCTCACGGTCGTTCCTCCGAGGCGGACGTGGAGTGGCTCCACTCGCTCGTCGGCGACTGGCAGCTCCTGGCCGATCTGGCCTTCGCCGACATCGTCCTCTGGGTGCCCACGACCGACGACGATTTCGTCGCGGTCGCGCACGCCCGTCCGTCGAGTGCTGCCACCCTCTTCTACCGCGACTTCGTCGGCCAGCGGATCAAGCCGGAGTGGCGCCTGCAGGTCACCGACGCCTACCGGACGAAGGAGATCATCGACACGTCAGCCCCGGACTGGTACGAGGAGACCCCCACGCGGGTGCGCGCCGTCCCGGTGATCCGGCGGCTCACGGTCCACTCGCCCGATACCGCGCCCGAGCCGGTGGCGGTCATCACGCGGCACACCAACCTCAGCGAGGCGCGCACGCCGAGTCGTCAGGAGCTCACGTTCAACGACTGCGCCAACGACCTGTTCAACATGATCGCCACCGGTGACTTTCCCGACCTCGGCGCCCCGGCGGCGCCACGGCGCGGTCAGCCGCGCGCGGCGGACGGTCTCATCCGCCTCGACGTCGACGGCGTCACCACGTTCGCCAGTCCCAACGCCCTGAGCGCGTTCAACCGCATGGGCTTCACGGGTGAGTTGGAGGGCGAGTCGCTCGCCACGGTGACTACCGGCCTCCTCGCCGGCACCATCACGGTAGACGAGTCGCTCCCGCTGGTCGTGACCGGCCGTGCCCCGTGGCGCACCGACATCGAAGCCCGCGGTGTGACCGTGTCGCTGCGCGCCATTCCGATCCGCAACCGCGGGCAGCGCGTCGGCGCGATCGTGCTGTGCCGCGACGTGTCGGAGCAGCGCCACCAGGAGCGCGAGCTCATCACCAAGGACGCCACGATCCGCGAGATCCACCACCGCGTCAAGAACAACCTCCAGACCGTCGCGTCGCTGCTGCGTATCCAGGCGCGCCGCACGCATTCGGAGGAGGCCAGGGAGGCGCTGAGCCAAGCCATGCGGCGTGTGGCGGCGATCGCGGTCGTGCACGACACGCTCTCCACCGGTCTGGCGCAGATCGTCGACTTCGACGACGTCTTCGACCGGGTTCTTCTCCTGGTCGCGGAGGTGGCGGCGAGCCACACGACGACGGTGCACCCCAAGAAGTCGGGCACCTTCGGCTCCCTGCCGAGCGGGTACGCGACGCCGCTGGCGCTCGCGCTCACCGAGTTGGTGACGAACGCCGTGGAGCACGGCCTGGCCGGACGCGAGGGTCAGGTGGAGATCGTGGCCAACCGCTCGGCCGAGTCGCTCACCGTCAAGGTCGTGGACAACGGGTCCGGCCTCCCGGAGGGCAAGGTCGGCTCAGGCCTCGGCACGCAGATCGTGCGAACCCTGATCCAGGGCGAGCTCGGGGGCGCCATCGACTGGCACACGATGATGGGGCAGGGCACGGAGGTCACCATCGAGGTGCCCCTCCGCTACCTCACCACGGTCTGACACCGCGTCGGCCGCACAGCACAGCGCCGAGGGGCGCTCCCGAACGATGACGTCTGCTAGGTGTTCGGGAGCGCCGCCTCGGCGACGTCGTGATGGAGGAAGCCGTGACCGGGAGTCAGGAGGTGCCGGCGGGGCTCAGGAGGCGCGGCGCGCGCGGGCGGCGCGACGCTTGAGCGCGCGGCGCTCGTCTTCGGAGAGACCGCCCCAGACCCCCGAGTCCTGGCCGGTCTCGAGGGCGTACTGGAGGCAGATCTCCGTCACGGTGCAGCGAGCGCATACCGCCTTTGCCTTGTCGATCTGGTCGACCGCAGGACCCGTGTTTCCCACAGGGAAGAACAGTTCGGGGTCCGCGGTCAGGCAGGCGGCCTTGTCGCGCCAATCCATGAAGATATGCTCCTTGTTTGCTGAGTGTTTCCTGGCCCGAAGGGCCTAGAATGCAGGTAAGCAGCCGCGTTACAGGGTTCTTCAGATCCATGGGGAATGAGACCTGCCCACCACCCTGTGAGCACTAACTCGGCCTTGAATATGCTCCCATAGCGGTTAATCCGAATCAATAGTTTTGTATGGGATAACGCTGTGAACACACACTCGAAACGTCTGGATGTTATAGTGCCCGACCCGTCCGCGCCGGTTCCCGCTCCGCCCGATTCGCCGCGTGCGGGGCGGGCCAGGCCTCCGCTGCTGATCGTTCTCGCGGTCATCATCGCGCTCGAGGCGCTGCTCGTCACCGGGCTCGCGCTGTGGTTGCTGTTCGAGCTTCTCACGACGACCCCCCAGTCGTACACCACCGCGATCGCCATCACGCTTCTCGTCGCCAT
The DNA here is from genome assembly GCF_049993355.1 of Leifsonia sp. McL0607. GTDB lineage: Bacteria > Actinomycetota > Actinomycetes > Actinomycetales > Microbacteriaceae > Leifsonia. The sequence goes on from NZ_CP188253.1 coordinate 2,431,612, forward strand.
CGGCGCGGTGTGGGTGATCGTCACGTTCGTCGGGATCCTGCGGCTGCACGCGTGGGCGCGTGCGTCGACCGTCACGATCCAGATCCTGATGATCGCGGTGGCTGTCGGCAGCTTCCAGGGCTTGGTCGCGCGACCGGACATCGGCTGGGCGCTCCTCGTGCCCGCGGTGGTCGCCGGTGTGCTCGCGCTCGCACCGTCGGTGGTGCGGGCGACGGCCGGGGAGGTCGCCGACGACGAGCAGGGCGACGAGCAGGGCGACGAGCGACACACGGGGACACACGAATAGCGTCGGGGCGGGAACAAGACGCAGACTCGCTCTGTTATGGCCGATATCGTGACTGAAACCTCCGCCCCTGCCCTTGCTTCCCCGTCCGCCATCCAGACCGCAGAGGCCGACTACGCCGCTTGGCGCGCCTGGCGACTCGGGTCCGTCGTCTCATCCACCGGCAACCTCGCCCTCGTCGAGACCCGCTGGCTGGACGATCGCGACGAGACGACGACGGAGCAGGCGCTGGTCGGACAGCCCGCGACCGTGACGGCGACGGAGCTGAGCCGCCGCAACCTCGACACGGGCGAGCTCGAGCGCGGCATTCGTCTCTGGGATGCCGACTCTTCGGCGATCCGCGCGTTCGAGACGATCGAGGCGTTCCCGTTCGACCCGTCCTGGGTCATCGAGGCCCGCTTCACGCCCGTCGAGGGCGAGCGCACGATCCCCTTCGAGCACATCCGCGACAACGGCCTGACGCGCGACCTCGTGGTGCCGGGCGACATCACGTTCGAGCGTGACGGAGTCGACTACACGCTGAGCGCGTTCGACGACGACGGCACCCTCCTGCTCGTCTTCGGAGACCCGACCAACGGCGAAGACGGCCACGACGGCACGTACGCCTCCGGCCGCTTCCTCTTCGTCACCCGCGACGGCGACCGCGCCGTGCTCGACTTCAACCGCGCCTTCGTGCCTCCGTGCGGCTTCTCGGACCAGCACAACTGTCCGCTGCCGCCGCGGAACAACCGCTTCGCCGTGCCCGTGACCGCGGGCGAGAAGCGCGTCGTGCTCCGCGACGGCGCCGCCCACTGAGCCTGCTCCCTCCCTTCGTCCCTTTCGCAGTCCAACAGCACAGGAGAACTCCGTTGAGAAAGACCCCCCTGCTCGCCTCGTTCGCGATCGGCATCGCCGCGGCCCTGACCCTCGCCGGCTGCTCGGGCGCGTCGCCGTCTTCCACCGGTACCGACGCGTCGATCGCCGTCGGCTCCCTCTATGAGCCCGTCAACCTGGACAACACCGCGGGCGGAGGCCAGGGCGTCGCCGAGGCCCTCAACGGCAACGTCTACGAGGGGCTGTTCAAACTCACCGACGACGGCAAGGTCGAGCCGCTGCTGGCGACGACGTACACGACCAGCGCGGACGGCCTGACCTACACGTTCACCCTCCGCGACGGCGTGAAGTTCCACTCGGGCAAGCCGCTCACCAGCGCCGCGGTCAAGTCGAGCATCGAGCGGGTGCTCGCGGACGACTCGCAGTCGGCCCGCAAATCGCAGCTCGCCATCATCTCGGGCATCCACACCCCCGACGACACGACCGTCGTGATCTCGCTGAAGTCCCGCTCCATCTCGCTGCCCTACAATCTCAGCTACGTGTGGATCTACGGTCCGGGCACGACGAACTACAAGACGTCGGAGGATGGCACCGGCCCCTACACGCTGGGCGCCTGGAAGCGCGGCACCTCGCTCAGTCTCGAGCGCTGGAGCGGCTACTGGGGCGACAAGGCGAAGAACACGGAGGTCGTCTACGACTACTTCACAGACGCCAGCGCTCTCTCGAACGCTCTTCTCACGAACCAGGTCGACGTCGTCACCAGCATTCAGAGCCCGGACTCGCTGACCCAGTTCGAGGGCAACAAGAGCTACACGATCAGCGACGGCAAGTCGACGACGAAAGAACTGTTGGCCTTCAACGACAAGGTCGCGCCCTTCGACAAGACCGAGGTCCGCAAAGCTGTCTACTCCGCGATCGACACCAAGAAGCTGCTCAGCTCGATCTGGGGCACGTACGGCACGCTCATCGGCTCGATGGTGCCGCCGAGCGACCCCTGGTACGAGAACCTCACCGCGGTGAACCCGTACGACGTGTCGCTCGCCAAGAAGGAGCTGGCCGAGGCCGGCTACCCGAACGGCTTCACGTTCACGCTCGACACGCCGACGTACGACCCGCACCCCGCGGTCGCGGAGTTCCTCAAGACGGAGCTCGCGAAGGTCGGGGTCACGGTGAACATCAACTCCATCTCGGCCGACCAGTGGTACACGAAGGTGTTCAAGAACCACGACTTCGTCGCCACCCTGCAGGAGCACGTCAACGACCGCGACGTGGTCTGGTACGGCAACCCCGACTTCTACTGGGGCTACGACAACCCGCAGGTCGCGTCCTGGGTGAACGAGGCGGAGCAGGCCTCCACCACGGCGGAGCAGACGGCGAAGCTCAAGCTCGTGAACGAGCAGATCGCCAAGGACGCCGCCAGTGCGTGGCTGTACCTCTACCCGCAGATCGTCGTCGCGTCGAGCTCGGTGAGCGGATACCCGGTGAACGGGCTCAACTCGCAGTTCTACGCGTACGACATCGTCAAGAAGTAGTCAACAGAGCGCGGCCCGACCGCGTTCTCCACAGATGCTCGGGGAGGCCCGAAACGGCCTCCCCGAGCATCTACGCTGAAAAGACCATGACCTCCTACCTCCTCCGCCGCACTGCGTTCCTGCTGGTGTCGCTGCTGCTCGCGATGGTGGTGCTCTTCTTCCTGCTGCGGGTGCTGCCCGGCGACCCCGCCAATGCGCTGCTGTCGGCCAGCGCGACGCCGGAGCAGATCACGGCGGCGCAGCGACAGGTCGGCAGCAACCTCCCGCTTGCCGAGCAGTTCGTCAACTGGTTCGCCTCGCTCCTCACGCTGAACCTGGGGCAGTCGTTCATCACCTCGCTGCCGGTCGGGCCCGAGATCGCGTCGCGGCTGGCCGTGACCGTGCCGCTCACGCTGCTGTCGTTCGCGCTGGCGCTCGCTCTCGCCCTCCCGATCGGCTTCGTCGCGGCGTGGAAGGCCGACCGCTGGTACGGTCTCGTGCTCTCCGCGTTCTCGCAGCTCGGCATCGCGGTGCCGGTCTTCTGGGTGGGCATTCTGCTCGTCGACGCGTTCGCGATCGACCTGCGCTGGTTCCCCTCAGGAGGGTTCCCGCGCGACGACTGGGCCGATCCCGGCGCGGCGCTGCAGTCGCTGGCGCTACCGGTCGTCACCATCGCGATCGTGATGAGCGCTTCCATCGCGCGGTACGTCCGCAGCGCGACGCTCGACGTCATCGGCAGCGACTACCTCCGCAACGCGCGTGCCCTCGGCTCCGGTTTCGGCCGGGCGATGTGGAGGCACGGGCTGCGCAACGGCGCAGTTCCGATCATCTCCATCCTCGGCATCGAGCTCGCGACGACGTTCCTTGGCGCCGTCGTGGTCGAGAGCGTCTACTCTCTGCCCGGACTCGGGAGCATGCTGCTCAAGGCGATCGAGCAGCACGACTATCCCGACATCCAGGGCATCCTCTTCGTCTCCACGCTGCTGGTGCTCATCGTCGGTTTCATCGCCGACATCGCTCAGCGCCTCATCGACCCGCGGCTGCGGCAGAGCATCTCGGGCAACCGATGAGCGCGGTCGTGGAGCAGGCGGTGCCGGACTCGCGTGAGCGGGCTCGCCGGCGCGCACGGAGGTCGGTCACCCTCGGCGTGGGGCTGACGCTCGTCGGGCTGGTCGTGCTCGTCGCCGCCGTGTCGTTCGTATGGCTCCCGTACGCTCAGGCAGACACCTCGGGCGGCCGGCTGCAGGCGCCCGACCGCGCGCACTGGCTGGGCACCGACCGGTTCGGCCGCGACCTGACCACCCAGCTGATCATCGGCGCCCGGATCGCCCTGGCGGTCGGCCTGGGCGCCGTGGTGATCGGCGCGGTCATCGGCATCACCATCGGGATGCTGGCCGCGTTCGCCAGCCGGTGGCTTGACGACACGATCTCGGCCGTGCTCGACATCATCATCGCGTTCCCCGTCCTCCTGCTCGCGATGCTCATCGTCGCGGCGCAGGGAGCATCGCTGAGCACCGCCATCCTCGCGATCGGCTTGGCGATGTCGGCCGTGGTCGCGCGCCTGACGCGGGTGCTGGCCAAACGCGTTCTCGCGCAGCAGTACGTCACCTCCGCCCGCACGTCCGGAACATCGTGGGCCGGAGTCGTGGGCCGCCACGTCCTCCCGAACATCTGGCCGACGCTGGGCGTGAACCTCGCCCTCCAGTTCGGGGTCGCGGTGCTCGCGGAGGCGAGTCTGTCGTACCTCGGCCTCGGCGCCCCGCCGCCGAACGCGTCGTGGGGCCGGCTCCTGCAGGAGGCTCAGGGCACCGTCGCCGTCGCGCCCGTCGGCGCCGTCGCTCCTGGTGTGGCGCTGGTCGTCCTCGTCGTGGGCGTGAACCTGGTGGCCGATGGTCTGCGCGATGTCGCGGACCCGACACGGAGGAGGTCGCGATGATCCTCGACGTGCAGGAGCTCGGCGTCACCGCCCGCGACGGGTCTGCGCTGGTCGACGGCGTGTCGTTCCGCCTCGACGCCGGCGAGCGGCTGAGCCTGATCGGCGAGTCCGGTTCGGGCAAGTCGCTCACCTCGTTCGCGATCACCGGCCTCCTGCCGGAGGGGCTCACCGCGACAGGCAGCGTGCAGTTGGCCGGAACACAGGTCATCGGGGCGAAGGAGCGCTCGCTGGTCCCGTTGCGCGGGCGCACAACCTCCATCGTCTTCCAGGAGCCGCTGACGGCGCTCGATCCGCTCATGCGCCTCGGCGCCCAGGTCGCGGAGCCGCTGCGACGCCATCTCGGTCTGCGCGGAGCCGTCCTGCGCGACGCGGTCCGCGCTGCTCTCGAGGAGGTGCGGCTGCCCGACCCCGAACGGATCGCGCACGCGTACCCGCACGAGATCTCGGGCGGCCAGCGTCAGCGTGTCGCCATCGCGGCCGCGCTCGCGTGCCGGCCTCAGCTGCTCATCGCCGACGAGCCGACCACCGCGCTCGACGTGACGGTGCAGGCCGACATCCTCGCACTTCTCGACTCGCTCGTGGCCGAGCGCGGCATGGCACTGCTCTTCGTCAGCCACGACCTCGCGGTGGTGTCGAAGCTCACCGAGCGCGCGCTCGTGCTGCGCGCCGGCCGGGTCGTGGAGGAGAACACGATCGAGCGCATCCTGACTGCACCCGCCGATCCCTACACAGCCGAGCTCGTCCGCAGTGCGCGCGAGCTTGATGCCGCACTGGAGGTGCCGTGACCGCTGTCCTCGAACTCCACGACGCCGGGTTCCGTTACCGGCGTGCCGTCGCCTCCGCCCTCGACGGCGTCTCGTTCGCCGTCGAGCCGGGCCGCAGCGTCGGGCTCGTGGGGGAGTCTGGCGCGGGCAAGACCACCGTGCTCTCGCTGCTCCTCGGACTGGCGTCGCCGACCTCCGGCAGCGTGCTTTTCGACGGTGCGCCGCTGGATCGCCGCGACCGCGCCGTGATGCGCGAGTTCCGCCGCAGTGTGCAGACGGTCTTCCAAGACCCGTACTCGTCGCTCGATCCCCGGCAGAGCGTCGGCAGGATCGTCGGCGAACCGCTCGCCGCGCTCCGGATCGCCTCCGGAGCCGACGCGCGCGAACGGGTGGCGGAGGCGCTCGGCGCGGTGTCGCTCCCGGCGGATGCGGCCGGCCGGTACCCCCACGAGTTCTCCGGCGGCCAGCGTCAGCGCATCGCCATCGCGCGCGCGATCGTCTCACGCCCGCGGGTGCTGCTGGCCGACGAGCCGGTGAGCGCGCTCGACGTCACTACGCGAATCCAGATCATCGAGCTGCTCGCCAGGCTGGCCGAGACCGAGGGGATGACCATCGTGATGGTCTCGCACGACCTCAGCGTGGTCGCGTCGTTGTGCGCGCAGACCGTCGTTCTCCAAGGTGGCAGGGTCGTGGAGCAAGGTCGCACGGCCGACGTGCTCGGCTCGCCGGCCGACCCGTACACGCGGCGCCTGCTCGCGTCGGTTCCGCGGCTGCCGGCATAGCGCCGCCCGCTCACCCCGCGTCGGAGACACCCCGCAGCAGGTCGAGCATGAGGTCGAATTGTTCGCGGCCGCGCCCGGACGTCAACGGTCGGCGTGGGCGACGGTGTTCGGGAAGAGGCTCGGGGCAGCATCCGCAGCCGTTCGGCGAGTTCGCCGGGCGTCGCACGCCGGCTCGGCTTAGCGCTCCTCGGCCTGCTGGCGCAGCGACTGCTCCAGCCTGCAGGCGCTCACGCATAGGAACGTCGCGTCGATCGTCCACGCCGGGCGGCCCGGTCGACGCCGCGCAGCCCGGCCGACGCCGGCCACCAGCAGGATCGAGAGCAGCGCCTCGCTGATGCGCCTCGTCTCCTCGCTGTGCGGGGCGAGCCGATCTCCACGGAACACGACTGCGCCCGCTCGAACCGGGAGGGTCCGAGCGGGCGCAGTCGTGGTGAGGAGTGCTACGCGCTGCGGCGGCGTCGACGGATCCCGATCAGGACCGCGGAGCCGAGGGCGGCCAGCAGCGCTCCCAGAGCGATCGTTCCGCCGATGGGGTCGTTGCTGCCCGTCGCCGCCAGGGCCGTGACCGGCGCAGGCGTCGGCGTGGGTGTCGGCGCCGGCGGGAGCGGCGTCACAGCGACATCAGGCCGCACGCCGCCGTTCCCGGCCGCGTCCACGCTCGTCACGGTGACGGGAGAGGTGACGGGAGCGGTCGAGGTGCAGGACCAGGTACCGTCGGCCGCCACCGTGGCGGTGCAGACGGTGCCGCCGCCGGCATCGGTGACCGTGATGGTGTTCCCGGCGTCGCTCGTCCCTTCGCAGGTGATGGTCTGATCCGCGTTGGTCGAGCAGGTGGTCGGTCCGGGGTTCGGCGGGGTGGCGGCAGGCGACGCGATGCCGAGCAGGTTGGTCTGCACGACGTGCACCGGCAGGCTCGTCAACGCTGCGGTCGAGGCGCAGCTCCAGGTGCCGTCGGCGAGAACCGTGGTGGAGCAGACGGCGTTGCCCGCGTCGTCGGTGACCGCGATGGTGCTGTCGACCTCACCGGTGCCGGTGCAGGCGACAGTGCCGTCGACGTTGTAGACGCAGGTCACGCCGGGCGCAGCTGGCGCGGCCGTGTCGACGGTCACAGTGACCGGGGCTGAGAGCGGGTAGCGTGCCAGCGGGTTGCCAGGCTGATCGGTCTGAGAGGCGATGAGCACGTGACCGCCGTCGCCGAGCGCGGGGGAGGGGGTGCACGACCACGTGCCGTCCGGCTGTGCGACGGTGGTGCAGACGGTCACTCCGTCGGCGGTCAGGGTCACGGTGTTGCCCGCGACCGCGGTGCCGGACACGACGGGCGTGCCTGTTCCGACGGTGGTTCCGGTCGCGGGTGAGGTGATTGCGGGTGCCGGCGCCGTCCATTCGATCTGGGCGGTGCCGGAGGCGCCATCTATGCTGCCTGCGCCGACCGTCAGGACTCCTCCCGTGACGGTCGCGCCGATGAAGCCGGAGCCGCCTCCGCCGCCGGCGTCGTCGTTGGGGCCGATGCCGGGCTGAGCCCGACCTCCACCGCCGCCGAAGAAGCCTCCGCCGCCGCCTCCGCCGCCGTCGGTCTCCGGTCCGACACCGGCATCGCCGCCGGCGCCGCCGGCGAACTGCGTGCCCGGCCCGGCGCTCGCGTCGCCGGCGGCACCGCCGGCCGTCTGCGTGCCGCCGCCGCCACCTCCGCCGCCCGTGGCGGAGGTCCCATCAGTGCCGGCGGTGCCTCCGCCGGAGCCGCCGGCCGGGGTGGGACCACCCGCGCCGTCGGCGCCGCCACCGCCTCCGGCGATCAGCAGAGGTGTCGACACCAGCGGTGCGCCCGACCACAGTGCGGTCATGCCGCCTCCGGCGCCGCCGGAGCTGCGCTCGCCGGGTCCGGCCGCGCCGCCGCCTCCGTAGCCGCTCATGTCGCCGACCATCACGCTGATGGTCTGCCCGCCCGTGACCCCGATGGCTCCGGAGGCCAGCCCTCCCGGACCGGCACTGACGCCGCCGAACGCGTCGTTCGCGCCTCCGGAGCCGGCCAGGGTCGCCTCGATGCTCGTCACACCGGCGGGCACGACGAAGGTCTGGTCGCCGCCCGATGCGGTGTAGATCACACAGTTCGTCGCCGGTGGCGTCGGAGTGCACGCTCCGGCGGCCGCCAGCGCGGGAGTGGCTCCGATCGGGAGGACGGCCGCGCCCGCGATCAGTCCCGTGGCCGCGCCCAACCAGGACCAGGAGCGGATCCGGCCGCTCCGGCGCGGCTTCGGCGCGCGCTGCGCCGTCGTTCGTTGATTCGACATTGATCTCCCCTGGTCTGTCGTCCAAGCAGCCGAACGGGGCCGCGTCTGATGGCAGCAGCCCTGGGAATTCCTATGGAAGACCTTTCGCGTCAGCGCTGAAACCACACATATGCTGACAGCATTCCCATCGACTGGCAAGAACCTCCGTGCGGATGGAAACCGATGAGGTTCGCATCCGCAACGGAGGTTCCGTTGGATCGCGGGCGTCCGGGGTGCCCCGGGCGGGGGCTAATCCAGGCCGAGCTTCTTCCGGAGCGACGCCACATGGCCCGTCGCCTTCACGTTGTACAGGGGAAGGCGCACGGTCCCGTCCGGGTTCAGGACGAATGTGGACCGGATGACCCCGGTGACCGTCTTTCCGTAGAGCTTCTTCTCGCCGTAGGCGCCGTAGGCGTTGTGGACGGCGAGGTCCTCGTCCGACAGCAGCGGGAAGTTGAGGCGCTCCTGCTCCTGGAACTCCTTGTTCTTCGCGGGGGCGTCCTTGGAGATGCCGATGACGCGGTAGCCGCTGGACGAGAGGGAGTTGAGGTTGTCGCGGAAGTCGCACGCCTCGGTGGTGCAGCCGGGCGTCATCGCCGCCGGGTAGAAATACACGATCACGTTGTCACCGACGAAGTCGGAGAGCGAGACGGGTACGCCGTCCTGGTCGGCGAGAGTGAATGCGGGTGCGGGCTTTCCAGCCTCGAGTCGAACCTCAGTCATGCCTCCATTCTGCCTCGCGCACCGTCCTCCTCGGTCGCCGAAGCGCGCGCGGCGTGGGTCAGGAGGCGAACGTCGTCAGGAGGCGCTGGAGCGAGTCCAGGCGGGCGCGGCCGGTCTCGCCGAGCCGGTCTTCGTCGACGGCCTCGTTGATCGCGCAGTCCGGAGCGTCGGGGAGGTGGGTGCATCCGCGCGGGCACTCTTCGGCGATCGCCGCGAGATCGGTGAACGCTTTGAGGATGCTGGCCGTGTCGACGTGGCCCAGCCCGAAGGAGCGCACACCGGGTGTGTCGATCACCCAGCCGTGCTCCGTGCCGCTCTGCACGCGTAGCGACACCGTGGAGGACGACGTGTGCCGTCCGCGGCCGGTCACCACGTTGACGTGACCCGTCGCGCGCTTCGCGCCGGGCACGATAGCGTTCACCAGGGTGGACTTGCCCACGCCGGAGTGCCCGACAACGACCGTGTCGTGACCGATCAGCGCGGCGGTGATCTCAGCCACGGGGATGTGATCCTCCCGGCTGGTGAACACCGGCAGGTCGAGGCCCGCGAAGTTGTGGAGGAACGGCGCCGGGTCGGCGAGATCGATCTTGGTGACGCAGAGCATCGGGTCGATCCCCGCGTCGTACGCGGCCACGAGATAACGGTCGACCAGTCGCGTGCGCGGCTCGGGATCGGCCGCGGCGACCACGATGAGCATCTGGTCGGCGTTCGCGACGATCACGCGCTCCACCTCGTCGGTGTCGTCGGCGCTGCGCCGCAGCAGCGTGGTCCGCGGTTCGATGCGCACGATGCGGGCGAGGGTGCCTCCGTCGCCGGAGGTGTCGCCGACCACCGCGACCCGGTCGCCGGTCACGATCGGCTTGCGCCGCAGCTCGCTGGCCCGCGCGGCGACCACGTGCCGCTCGTCGGGGGTGTCCTCGTGGAGCAGCACCGTGTAGCGCCCGCGGTCCACACCGAGCACGCGCGCTATCTCGGCGCCCGCGTGCTCGGGCCGCTGCTTCGACCGGGGCCGATTGCCCTTGGGGTTCGGCCGGCTGCGGATGGTCGACTCGTCGTAGAGGTCGTACTCGTCGTCCTCGTCGTCGTCATCCGACCACCACGACATCTAGGCCGCCGTGCCCTCGTCGAGCATGCGCGTCCACAGCTGGGGGAACTGGGGCAGCGTCTTGGCGGTGGTCGCGATGTTCTCGATCTCGACCCCGGGGACCGCGAGGCCGACGATCGCGCCGGCGGTCGCCATCCTGTGGTCCTCGTAGCTGCGCCAGACGCCGCCGTGCAGCGGGCGCGGCTCGATGCGGAGGCCGTCCTCCAGCTCGGTCACGGCTCCGCCGAGTCCGTTGAGCTCGGCGGCCAGCGCAGCGAGCCGGTCGGTCTCGTGGTGGCGGATGTGCCCGATGCCGGTGATCTCGCTGGGGCCGTCGGCCAGCGCCGCGAGCGCCACGAGCGCCGGCGCGAGCTCGCCGCCGGTGGAGAGGTCGAGCTGCACGCCCCGGATGCGCTCCGGACCGGCGACGGCGAGCCGGTCGCCGTCGCGCGTCACGATCGCGCCGAACAGGGGCAGCAGGTCGGCCAGATCGGCGCCGACCTGCGTCGTGGACTCGGGCCAGCCGGTGATCGTCACCGTGCCGCCCGTGACGACCGCCGCCGCGAGGAACGGCGCGGCGTTCGAGAGGTCGGGCTCGATGTCGACGTCGCGCGCACTGATGCTGCCGGGCTTCACGACCCAACGGCCGGCCTCCGGGGACGCGACGGTCACGCCACGGTCGGCCAGCGCAGCAATGGTCATCTCGATGTGGGGCAGGCTCGGCAGGCGCTTGCCGGAGTGCGTCAGGTCGAGGCCCTCCTCGAACCGGCTCGCCGAGAGCAGGAGAGCGCTGACGAACTGGCTGGAGCTGGAGGCGTCGATCTCGATGGCGCCGCCGGCGACGGCGCCGGTGCCGTGCACCGTGAACGGGAGGGCGCCGAGGCCGTCGTCGTTCACATCGACGCCCAGCGCGCGCAGCGCGACGATGATGGTGCCCATGGGGCGCCCGCGGGCCGAAGCGTCGGCGTCGAACATCGTCGGCCCGAGCGCGAGCCCGGCCACCGGCGGGACGAAGCGCATGACCGTTCCGGCCAGACCGCACTCGATCGTCGTGCTGCCGAGCAGCTCCTCCGCCGGCGTGATCAGCAGGTCGCTGCCGAACTCGCTCGCGCCGGGCTTCTCGACGATCGAGACGCCGAGCGCCCGCAGCGCCTCCACCATGTTCGCGGTGTCGCGCGAGTGCAGGGGAGCGCGCAGCAGCGACGGGCCGTCGGCGAGGGCCGAGAGGACGAGCTCGCGGGCGGTCAGCGACTTGGAGCCGGGCAGCGAGACGGAGGCCGTCACGGGCCCGGCGGCGACCGGCGCGGGCCAGAGCGTGTTCGGCTCGTCGACGCGGTTGTCGCCGTACGGATCGAAGTCGGGGGCGGAATATCTCGAGATCAGCATTGTTGACAAGGGTATCCGTGATCAAGCCCGAAGGAAGGATCAGCACGTGCCCGAAGCCACCGCTGTCCTCGACGAACCGCGCACCCGCGCAGGGGCGTCGAACCCTGGGCACCCGCGCCGGGTCGCGCAGCGCCGGCCGCAACTAGGGCGTGTCTCCCGACTCCGCGCCTACTGCGCTGTCGCTGACGGTCCTCTCGCTGCGTTCTCGTCGGTCATCGATGAGACCCGCATCGACTCCCTCCTCGGCCTTGCGAGACGACCGTCGGCGTCATGCTCGCTACGGCGCGGAGTCGGGAGACACGCCATAGACTGGCCCCTGATGAGCACCGAAATCGAGGACAAAGGCGCGCTGTTCGAAGAGCAGGCGCTGCCTTTCATGGACCAGCTCTACGCGGCCGCCCTCCGCATGACCAGGAACCCGGCGGACGCACAAGACCTGGTACAGGAGACGTATGTCAAGGCGTACGCCGCGTTCGCCCAGTTCCAGCAGGGCACCAACCTGAAGGCCTGGCTCTACCGCATCCTGACGAACACGTTCATCAACACCTATCGCAAGAAGCAGCGCGAGCCGTATCAGGGAACGATCGACGAACTCGAAGACTGGCAGCTCGGAGGTGCGGAGTCGACCACCGCGTCCTCCAGTCGCTCGGCCGAGGCGGAGGCGATCGATCACCTGCCCGACAATGCCGTCAAAGACGCACTTCAGGCCATCCCGGAGGACTTCCGGCTGGCCGTCTACCTCGCCGATGTCGAGGGATTCTCCTACCAGGAGATCGCCGACATCATGAAGACCCCGATCGGCACCGTCATGAGCCGCCTCCACCGCGGGCGACGGATGCTGCGGGAGCTTCTGACCGACTACGCGCACGAGCGCGGGCTCTCGGCGGTCCAGAGCCCGGGCGTGCAGACCACCAGGAGAACGAAATGACCGACTGCGGCTGCGAGAAGGCGAAGGCCGAACTCGAGGAGTACTTGCGCAACGAACTCTGCACCGAAGACGCGGCAGACATACGCGAGCACCTCGCCAACTGCGACGGCTGCTCCAGCGAGGCGCACCTGAATGTCGTGCTCACCGAAGTGGTGCAGCGGGCGTGCAAGGAGACCGCGCCCGAGACGCTGCGCACCGAGGTGCTGCTGCGCATCCGGTCCTTCCAGGCGTCGGCGCACTGAGCTTCGAGCCGCGAGGTCAGGCGATGGAGCCGGGCACCTCGTGCACGAAGAAGAGACCGCCGAAGGGATCGGTGACCTGGGCGAACCGGCCGAACTCGCTGTCCCACGGGTCGCGCACCACGGTGCCGCCCAGCTCCACCACTCGCGCAGTCGCGTCCGCGGCGCTGTCGACGCCGAAATAGACGACCCAGTGCGACGGGACTCCGGGAGGCAGCATCCCGTCGGCGTCGAACACCCCGCCGCTCGGGGAGTCAGGGTCGCCGAACGTCTCGTACCGGAAGTCAGCGGTGTCGCCGAGCACAGTCGTCGTCCAGCCGAACACCCGCTTGTAGAACTCCATCTGGGCCGCGTAGTCGCGCGCGTACAGCTCGTGCCAGGAGAGGCCTCCCACCTCGGCGACGAGCTCGAAGCCACGGTGCTGCTGGGGTTCCCAGAGGCCGACCACCGCGCTGCCTGGATCGGCTACGACCGCCAGGCGGCCTTGGTCGCCCACCGCCATCGTGGGGGAGAGAACCCGGCCACCGGCGTTCGTGGCGGACTTTTCTCCTGCGTCGGCGTCCTCCACCAGCAGGTAGGTGAGCCAGGTGTTCGGCTGTGTTCCCTCCATCGCCTCGCCCAGCCCCGCGACGAGGTGCCCGTCGCGCCGGAACGTCACATACCCGCCATACTCTCCACCGCCGGTCTCGGCCGTCCACCCGAACAGCGACGTGTAGAACTCCCGGGCGCGCGGGAGGTCGGAGGCCGCATAGTCCACCCAGCAGGGCTCTCCGAGGCGATGGTTCGTCACGACGGTCATGGCCACACGGTACCCCGCCGCCGGGCATTGCCGACAGCCCCGTCCGCCGCGACGACGAGAGCACGGCCTTCGTCGGCTGACGAGGTCCGTGCTGACGATCAGCGGGTACCCGGCGGTCAGCGCTGCTGCGCGCGGTCGTACCTCCGCAGCTCGTGCCCGTGCACGGTGATGGCGTAGATCACGATGACGTCGAGCGTGAACACCACGATCGACCACCACGGCTGTGCCGGCAGCGAGAGCAGCTGCGACACCGCGTTGATCGCGACGACGGCGACGGCGAACACCCGCGCCCAGACCCGGCCGTTCGCCAGTGCGATGCCCGCGGCGATCAGCACGATGCCGATCAGCAGGTGCCACCACCCCCACAGCGAGACGTAGAAGACGGTCGTTCCCTCGCGCGTCGTGAAGTACTGGCTCGCCGGGAGCAGGATCGCGAGAATCCCGAACAGGACCTCCAGCGCTCCGCTGAGCAGGATCATGATGGCCGCGAACCAGCCCCACCCGACCCATCCGGTCTGTCGCTCGTCGCTCATGGCAGCCTCCCCGATCGGGCACACCGTACAACTGCGGCGCAGGGTGTGACAACGCCCGACGCGGCGCGCTCGATCCGGGCGCGCTCAGGCGGGCGCCGGCACGGCCGGAGTGCGCGGTAGCAGCAGGGCGGCGATCAGCCCGGTCGCGCCGAGCGCCGCGATGACGGCCATCGCCACGGCGTAGGCGGCGCCGCCTGCGTCGATGTTCGCGACCAGGATGGTGCCGGCGATCGCTGTCCCGAAGGTCGAGCCCAGGTTGGACACGGATCGCGACAGCCCCGAGATCTCGCCCTGCACACTCTCCGGGAACGCTGACTGCACCACGTTCACCGACGGCGTCAGCATGAGTCCGAGGCCTGCGCCGATGAGGAGTAATCCGGGGACGAACGGCCAGCCTCCCGTCGTTCCGAAGGCCAGCCAGATCAGCAGGACGACCCCGGGGACGCACAGCACGAACCCCGTGACGATCAGACTCTTCTGGGCGAACCGCTTGGCGAGGCGCCCGGCGAGCAGGGAGGTCAGCAGCAGACCGACCGTCGCCGCCGTGAAAATCACGCCGGTCTCGATCGCGTTGTAGCCGCGCACGACCTGCAGGTACGCCGACACCGTGAACGACGTCCCCATCAGGATCACCCACTGCAGGTTCTGCGTGATCAACGCGAAGTTCGAGACGCGCACGCGGAAGAGCGCGGTCGAGAGCAGCGGCGCCTTGCCGACGCGCTCCCGGCGGCGCACCCACAGGAAGAAGCCGACGAGGATCGCCACCCCGACGACGACCAGGACGATCATCAGCGGGACGCTCGCGTCGGCCGCGAGGATGCCCATCACGAGCACGAACAGCCCGAGCGCCGAGAGGACGGCGCCCACGGTGTCGAACGGCCGTTTCGGGTCGGCGGGCACCGGATCGGTCAGCGTGCGGCTCAGGAGCAGGATCACCGCGATCACGAGCGCCTGGAACACGAAGGCCGCCCGCCAGGTGATCGCGGTCGTGATGAGACCGCCGATGAGCGGACCCGCGGCCGCCCCGACCCCGCCCATCCCGCTGATGATGCCGAACGCCAGCGCCCGGGTCGGGATGTCGGGCAGATGGATCGTGGTGAGGATGTACACCGGCGGGATGAGCATCGCTGTCCCGAGGCCCTCCAGCAGCGAGTTGCCGAGGATGACCGCCCACAGCCCGGGTGCGAACGCGGTGATCAGCGCGCCGACGCCGTAGACGACGAGACCGATCATGAAGCTGCGCTTGCGTCCGATGTTGTCGGTCAGCTTGCCCATCGGGATCATCAGCGCGGCCATTGTGAGGAGGAACAGCGTGATGCTGAGCTGGATGCCCTCCACCGAGGTGTTCAGATCGCGCGACATGTCGTTGATCATCACGTTCATGTTCGAGCCGGCGAAGCTGCAGATGAACTGCGCGAGCGCAAGCGGCGCGATGATGCGGCGGATGGTCGCATGCGATGCCTCTGCGGTGATTCCGGACATGTCGGCTCCCGGGGGTCTGCTCTGGTGGGAGGCTACTGCGGTCGATCCGCCGGTGCAATCCGGTTGCCGCGATCGCGCAGCGCACGTTGGGTTGCGCCATGACCCGCTCCAAGCCTGACATCTGGAATGGAAAATAGACACAGTGATATGACAGACTAAAGAGCCTGTGCGCTGCAGGCGCATCCCCCAGAAGTCAGGAAACACGTGAAGAGAGCTGAGCGCAGCTACCATCCCTCCAAGCGGCGACGGCCGCGCAGATTCATAGCGTCGGTTCTGGCGTGGACCATCGCCGTCGCGGGCCTCGCCATCGGCGCCACGACGACGACCGCCGAACCGGCCAGCGCGGCACCGCGACTCGAGTGCTCCGAGATCTACGGTCTCGAGGGCGAGGCCCCGCACCGCGTCTGGAAACTCGACCCTAACACCGGCAGCCAGACGGCCGTCGCCTCCTTCGGGGTGTCGGGCACACTGGACGCCCTCGGCATCACGTCTGACGGGCGCAAGGCGTACGGCGCTGTGAACTCGGGCACCGCCGCCCGTGTCTACATGTACGACGTGGAGGCGCGCATCACCTCCCTCCTGGGCAGCGTCCCCTCCGCGATGGCGATCACCCATGGCGCTGTCGATCCCAGAGGAATCTTCTACTTCGGCGGCTTCTCCGGCAGTGTCCTGCAGATCTTCGGTTTCGACCCGGAGGCAGGCCAGAGTCTCGGGCTCGTCGCCTCTGGCGTGGTTCCCAACACCGGCGCTTCAGGTGACTGGGTCTTCGACAGCAACGGCGCCCTCTACGTCCTCGGAGGGACCAACGGCTCGTCGGTTATCTCGGTCATCACACAGCAGCTGCCCCGCACGCCGGGGGAGCGGATCAGCCTGACGGGCACAGAGATCACCCGGGCGACGACGCCCGCCAGTGAGCAGCTCAGCGGCGCGGCATTCGGCTCGGACGGCTACCTGTACGTCAGCAGCGAGAGCTCGATCACACGGATCCACCCCACGACGGGGGCGAACCTGGGAACCACGCGGCTGAACTCCTCCGGCATGGTGGACATGGCGTCGTGTGTGACCCCCAACACCGTCGAAGTGCGGGTGGACTTCGTCGACGGTCGCGCACAACCGGGCGATCAGGTCGAACTGTCCGTGACGGGCGACGGCGTCACCATGGGCAACACGCAGACGACGGCGGGAGACGCGCCGGGATTGCAGCCCCAGGTCGCCGGACCGGTCCTCGTCCTGCCCGGTGCAATCGTCACCCTCTCGGAGACGGGCTCCGGTGCCGACGAACGGAACTACGAGATCCACAATTCCTGTGTCGACCGCAACAACAACGGGCGGGACCTCGGCGTGGGACCCGGCACGCACAGGACCCTCGCCATACCGACCGGCTCCAAAGAGGGAGTGGCCGCGGTCTGCACCTTCAGCAACCGCGCGTACAAGCCGGCGATCGCTCTGACGAAGTCGGCGGACCGTGCCGGGTTGGTGGCGGGTGAGACCGTGACGTACTCGTTCGCGGCGAAGAACACGGGCAATGTGACGTTGACGGATATCGAGGTGCGCGAGGTCGCATTCTCGGGTTCGGCTGCGGTGTCGGCGGTGACGTGCCCGGAGCGCACGGTTGCGCCGGGGGCCTCGGTCACGTGTGCCGCCACGTACGTGGTGTCGCAGGCCGACGTGGATCGCGGATCGGTCGCCAACACGGCGGTCGTGACGGGCCTCCCCCCGGTCGGCGATGCGGTCGAGTCCGCGCCGAGCACTGTCACGCTGACGACGTCGTCGAAGCCCGCGATCACGCTGGAGAAGACGGCCGACCGTGCCGGCCTCGTAGCCGGTGACACCGTGACCTACTCGTTCCTGCTCGCCAACACGGGCAATGTGACCCTGACCCGCGTCGCGGTGCACGAGGAGACGTTCTCCGGTGCCGGCGCGCTGTCGGCGGTGTCGTGCCCCGACAGTGCGGGGACGCTGGCGCCGGGTGCGTCCGTCACCTGCACAGCCTCCTACACGGTCTCGCAGGCGGATCTCGATCGGGGATCGGTGACGAACACGGCGACGGCAACCGCCGCGCCGCCTTCGGGCGCCGCCATCGCGTCCCGGCCGAGCAGCGTCACGCTGACGGCGACCACCCAACCGGGGCTCGCGCTGACGAAGACGGCCGACCGGACAGAGCTGGTCGCGGGCGAGACGGTCTCGTATTCGTTCTCGATGACGAACACCGGAAACGTCACGCTGAAGGATGTCAAGCCGCAGGAGGTCGCGTTCTCGGGAGCGGGTCCGCTGTCGGCGGTCTCGTGCCCGGCCGACGTGAAGACACTGGCGCCAGCCGCAGCGGCGACCTGCGCGGCGACCTATGTCGTGACCCAGGCAGACGTCGATCGCGGCTCGCTGGACAACACCGCGACCGCGACAGGAACCCCGCCCTCCGGCGCCCCTGTCGTCTCCGCGCCGAGCACGGCCACGGTCACGGTCGCCCAGCAACCGGCCATCGGCCTGACGGGAGCCGTCACACCGCAGTCGGGGTCGCACGCCGATGAGGAGGTCGTCTACTCGTTCACCGTGCGCAACACCGGCAACGTCACCCTCACCGACGTCGCGTTGAACCCGCAAGCGTTCAGCGGCTCCGGCGAGCCGGGCCCGATCACCTGTGCACCGGGGCTCGACTCGCTCGCGCCCGGCAAGGACGTCGGTTGCACGATCGAGTACCGGCTGGCGCAGGCCGATGTCGATGCCGGCACCGTGTCGTACACGGCCGACGCGACCGGAATGCCTCCCGCCGGAGCGGACGTCGTGCGTTCCTCGCCCGTGACCCTGGATCTGCCGATCCGTCACGAGCCGGCGCTGACCCTCGTCAAATCCGCGGACAAGCAGGGCCTGGTCGTCGGTGACCTCGTCACCTTCTCGTACGTCGTGACGAACACCGGCAACGTCACCCTGGCGCCGGTGACGCTGACGCTGGTCGACTTCTCCGGCGCGGCCGTGCCGTCCGAGATCACTTGCCCGGCCGAGGCGGCTGCGCTCGCACCGGGCGCGCAGATGATCTGCACCGCCACCTACGTCGTTCAGCAAGACGACGTCGACGCCGGCCAGCTGCTCAGCACCGCGACGGCGACCGGGGCGCCCCTACACGATGACCCCGTGGTGACGCCGCTCGCGGAGGCGCAGCTGGCCCAGGAGGCTGTGCCCTCGCTGACGCTCGTGAAGACGGCGGACCTCGAGAAGATCTACGCCGTGGGGGATGTGGTCACGTACTCGTTCCTCGTCACCAACACGGGAAACGTGAGTGTGTCGGACGTCATGATCGACGAGGTCGCGTTCTCGGGCTCGGGGACGCTCTCCGCTGTGCAGTGCCCGGCTGACGTGAACGTGCTCATCCCGGGTCAGCGGATGACGTGCACGGCGACGTACGCCGCGACTGGTGCCGACCTCGGTGCGGGCACGGTGTCCAACTCCGCGACCGCGAAGGGTGTGTCCGCGGGGGCAGCGGCGGAGGTCGTGTCGGAGTCGTCGACCGCCGAAGTGGAGACGGTTGCGCTCCCCACCGCGACGCTGGCCTCCACCGGCTCGAACATCGCGTCGGGCGCCCTTCTCGCGCTCGGCATGTTCATCGGCCTCGGGAGTCTGTTCGTGATGATCGCGAGACCGAGACAGAAGCGCAGCAACTGACGGCTGCCCGGCACTCAGTCGGGCAGTGAACGGTGAGAAGCCCCGACCCGCCACCGGCGGGTCGGGGCTTCGCCGTGTCGTCCGTGTGGTCGGACGGTGCGGTTACGGTAGCGGTATGGCCATCGACGAATTCCATGTCCACGTTCCCGACGGCGTCCTCACCGATCTACGTGCCCGGCTCGCCCGCACGCATTACCTGCGCTCGCCACGGCCCGGCTGGACGGGTGGGCTCGGCGGCGACGAGCTGCGCGTACTCGTCGACGGTTGGCTGGCGTTCGACTGGCGCGCCGAGGAGGAACGCCTGAACGCGGTGGAGCAGTACACCGCCGACGTGGACGGCCACCGCGTCCACTTCGCGCGCGTACGCGGCACCGGCGACGGTCCGCACAGGCCGTTGCTGCTGCTGCACGGGTGGCCCAGCGCCTATGTCGAGTACCTGCCGCTGGCTGCTCTGCTCAGCGACGCGTTCGACGTCGTCATCCCATCGCTGCCTGGTTTCGTCTACTCGGAGGCGATCGAGCCGCCACTGACTCGGCGCGCGATCGCGGAGGTGCTGCACGGGCTGATGACCGGAGTGCTCGGCTTCGAGCGCTACGCGACGTTCGGCGGCGACATCGGCGGGGGAGCCTCCACCTGGCTCGGCGTCGACCACGCGGCAAGCGTAGTCGGCCTGCAACTGCTGAGTGGGCCGTTTCCCGCCGACGAGACCCCGCAGAGCGACGAGGAGCGCGGCTACCTGGCCGCGCTCGACGAGTACGACCGTCTGGACGGCGGCTACAGCGAGATCATGCTCACCAGGCCGGACACCATCGCGGCAGCGCTGGCGGACTCGCCCGCCGGGCTGCTGGCGTGGATCGCCGACAAGTGGCACGACTGGGTGGACCGTGCGAATGGCGGCTGGGAGCGCGTGGTCGATTCGGGCGTCCTGTATACGATCGCGACACTGTACTGGGCGACCGACAGCATCGGGACGTCTTTCCAGCAGTACTTCGACTACGGGCAGAACCCGCCCCGGCCGCCGATCACAGCGCCGGTCGGGGTCTACCTGGGGCAGGAGCCCGGGTTCTCCGGCTTCCCGCGTTCCCTGGCGGAGCGGGCTGCGCCCGGGCTGCGGGAGTTCGTGCAGGCGCCGGCGGGAGGCCACTTCGCGGCTTTCGAGCATCCTGAGCGCGCGGCGGAGGCGATCCGGGGGTTCCACTCGCGGCTGCGAGAAGACGGCTGACGCGACTGCGCCGGCGTCAGACCGTTCCCAGGAACGACGACACGATGTCGAGCGAGCCGGGCACGATGCGGTAGTACGCCCACGTACCGCGCTTGCTCCGGCTCAGGAAACCCGCTTCGACGAGGATCTTGAGATGGTGCGACACCGTCGGCTGCGAGAGGTCGAGAGGCTCGGTGAGGTCGCAGACGCACGCCTCGCCATCCTCGTGCGCGGCGACCATCGACAGCAGGCGGAGCCGGGCCGGATCGGCCAGCGCTTTCATCGCGCGTGCGACCGAGACGGCGTTCTCCTCGCTGATCACTTCCTTCGTGATCGGCGCGCAGCACGCCTGGAGGTCGCGCAGGGGGAGGAGCTCGATGGTCGCCATGTATCGATCCTCCTCGTTACATTGACAAACGTCAATGCAGTTGTTCATCCTAGGTTCATCGACAAACGTCGATCAAGAAGGGAGAATCACTATGGACTGCTGCGACTCGACCGACTGCCAGCCGCTGCCGGACGGCTCCTGCCCGCCCGACTGCTGCTGACCCCGACCGGGCCGTCGCTCGCCTCAGAGCGACGGCCCTTGCCCACGACACCTCCGGAGAACCGATGACCCACTCCCTCCCCACCGTCCTCTTCGTCTGCGTGCACAACGCCGGCCGCTCGCAGATGGCCGCCGGTTACCTGCGCGAGCTCGCCGGCGACCGTGTGGAAGTGCTCTCCGCCGGTTCCGAGCCCGCCGATCGGCTGAACCCGGTCGCGGTGCAGGCCATGGCCGAGGAAGGCATCGACATCGCGGCGAACACGCCGGCGATCCTCACGACCGACGCGGTGCGCGAGTCCGACGTGGTCATCACGATGGGCTGCGGCGACACCTGCCCGATCTTCCCGGGCAAACGCTACGAGGACTGGGACCTCACCGACCCGGCCGGCCGCCCGATCGAGCAGGTCCGCCCGATCCGCGACGAGATCAAGCGGCGCGTGGAGGTTCTGCTCGCCGAGCTTGGCTGACGCTCCCTCCCGGAACGACAGGAGATTCGGTCCACGCGGGCGGGGCTTCCCCGTCGTTCGGTACGTTTTACAGCGTAAGCACGAACTGGATGAGCGTTTGCCGCCCTCAACTCAACGCCGGGGAACGGGAGAACTGCTCCACCGGCACCAGGACAATCTTGAGGTTTGGCTCTCTCGCTGCTTGTCGGCAGGCCTTTAGAAGAAGTTCTCGATCTTGTTATTAACCCGCGAGTACCTCATCCGGGCTTCAAAAGCCTCGCGCGAATCGTCATCATACGGGGTCGGCTCCAGAAGGGATGCCGACTGGAGGGCAGCTTCAATTCTGCTGATCCGAACATCAAATTCTGTTGCGTGATCTACGAGGCGGTTGAGCATCGGACTCCATGGCTGGGGTACCCCGTATTTGGTGCTCTCGTCATCGCCCGTCTCACTCACGAGAGTAATCAGATAACGTCGGCCGCTATCGGTTTGATCCCAGAGAACACGCCCGAACCGTACGGCCAAAGGGCTATTTTCAACCCCGTGGCGGATGACCGGGAAGTACGATGCTTGATCAGATCTCTCATCTGACGAAATCTCGTAGAGGAAGTCGGCGAATTGATCTTTGTCGCTCGGGATAGGTCTGGTCAGCATCTGGACGAGCTGGACCTCGTCAAACACGTCTTCCTTGTAGAGCTCGGGCGTGATTGAGAAGCCGGGAAAGTCGATCTTGGCTGCGACTAGATTCTCGTGCTCCTCCAGACGCAGAACCGCTGCGGGGCCATCATTCAGATCGAAGGTTGTGCCTTTTACGGTCCACCGCGTTGCGCCTTCGGACACTTGCTCAACACGTTGAGCGCTCTCAATGATGTTCTGAACGGCGGCAACGTTCGGGTCGCGTAGAACAGCTTCGGCGCAACGCAGGAGGCGGGATGTAAAGCGCGACTTTATTGGTTCCGATTCATGTATTTCTGCGACCGCCTCGAGGGAGTCAATTGATAACGACGCGACTCGAACA
This sequence comes from Leifsonia sp. McL0607, assembly GCF_049993355.1. Taxonomy (GTDB): domain Bacteria; phylum Actinomycetota; class Actinomycetes; order Actinomycetales; family Microbacteriaceae; genus Leifsonia. The sequence goes on from NZ_CP188253.1 coordinate 2,454,011, forward strand.
ATTTCAGACATCGGAAACGCTCATTCCTGAAAGTGGGGGGCCAGGCCAGCCCGACGTCGTCGGTGCCTTATCGATGTGGAAATTGAAGATGGTTACCAACGCGTCGAAGACATTGTTTAGCCGAGCCGTGACGTCCGCTGGGAGTGGTTCGTCTCGGGCCCTAGCGGCCTCGAACACAAGATGTGCATGACCCAAAAAGTCTTTACGATAGTCCACTACTTCGCATGATGGCCCACGAACTAGGCCGCAACGCCCCGCCGCTAGGCCGACATATGCCGCGGTGTCTTCATGGCTGACGATTTCGACTCCCTTGTCCTTGCAGAAATCATCCCCCATTTCCTGCCGGATGACCGACAGCTCCCGACTTCCGGCTGGCGGGAAGAATGCGGATTTCTTTAGAGCCGTTCCTGATCTATTGACGTGATACGGCGATTTGATGACGCGGACGAGAAACTCCTCGTCACCAATCTCAATGGGTAAATGCACTACGTGTCTTGAAGTCGCGCTTGGTTGCTTCAGCCTCATCAACAGCTCGGCGCAGCAGTTGCGGAATGCTGCGCGGAATGTCGGTTGCTAGTCCATCAAAGTAGGAAGTCTTGCCGCGCTCTTTGATGTACATAGAGAACCGCGTCTTGCCCACCTCGAGATACGCTTCTGCTGAATCCGTTTCCCATTCCAGCGAAATCGTGCCATTCGAATTTGGGGTGATGTCATTCGGAGTGAGACCCTCAGCCTCGAACTCGCGTAGCGCTTGCCAGGCGTTAAGTCTCGTTGTCTTTGCGGGAGCGATGCCCTTGTAGCCGTCCCAACCATCACCCAAACAAGCAATCTCCTCGAGAGTCCGGGCGCAGAAGGCATGAGTAATGGACTCAGCATTCTTTGCGCGAATACTTGCGACATACCTCGTTCCGGTTTGCAACTGGGTCTCTGCTGCAGGACCAAGCATCCGGTAGGGCTTCGGCATGCTCATAGATCACTCCTCCGCTTTGATCTTGAAGTTTGCCACATGGTTCTGTGTGACGGCAGCCCCCGCAAACGGGTGACCGTCTGCCAGTTCAGACCGCTTACAGCGTCAGCGCTCGCTGGATGAGCACCGACTGCTCCTGCGCGTGACGCTTCGCCGAACCGGCAGCGGGCGACGCCGACGCCGGACGCGAGATCACGCCGATCGGGCGCGGGCCCAGCTTGGAGGTCTCCAGGATGATGAACGGCCACGCTCCCTGGTTCTCTGGCTCGTCCTGCGTCCACACCAGCTCGGCATTGGGGTACGAGTCGGCCACGGCCTTCAGCTCAGCGCCGGGGAGCGGGTAGAACTGCTCCACCCGCACCAGGGCGATCTCGGGGTTCGGGTTCTTCTCCAGCTCGTTCATGAGGTCGTGGTAGAGCTTGCCCGCCATGAACAGCACGCGCTTGACGGCTGCCTTGTCGATGACCCGGGCGTCGTCGATGACCGGCTCGAACTTGCCGCTCGTGAAGTCCGCCACGTCGCTGGAGGCTCCGCGCAGGCGCAGCATCGCCTTCGGGGTGAACACCACTAGCGGCCGGCGCGGCCGGGCGTACGCCTGGCGGCGCAGCAGGTGGAAGTACGATGCCGGAGTCGAGGGACGGGCCACGGTCATGTTGTTCTCGGCGCACAGTTGCAGGTAGCGCTCGATGCGCGCGCTGGAGTGGTCCGGGCCCTGGCCCTCGTAGCCGTGGGGGAGGAGGAGCACGAGCGACGAGCGCTGGCCCCACTTCTGCTCGGCCGACGAGATGAACTCGTCGATGATGATCTGCGCGCCGTTGGCGAAGTCGCCGAACTGCGCCTCCCACAGCACCAGGGCGTCGGGCCGCTCGACCGAGTAGCCGTACTCGAAGCCCATCGCCGCGTACTCGCTCAGCAGCGAGTCGTAGATCCAGATCTTCGCCTGGTTGTCGCTGAGGTTGGCCAGCGGCAGCCACTCCTGGCCGTTCGCCCGGTCGTGGAGCACCGCGTGGCGCTGCACGAAGGTTCCACGGCGGGCGTCCTGGCCGGCGAAGCGGACCGGGGTGCCCTCCAGCAGCACGGAGCCGAGCGCGAGCAACTCGCCGAAGCCCCAGTCGATGCCGCCGTTGCGGCTCATCTCGCTGCGCTTGTTGAGCAGCTGCTGCAGCTTGGGGTGCACGGTGAACCTGGCGGGCGGGTTGTTGAACGCGTCGCCGATGAGCTGGATGACCTGGGCGCTGACCGCTGTCGTGTCCGGCTCGCCCACGTTGTCGTGCTCGTCCTGCTGGGCGATCGCATGCTCGACGTCGGCCGTGGCGTCGCCCTGCGTGATGATCGGCACCGAGTGGGTCTGCGCGGCGTGCGTCTCCATGAACGCGCGCTCCAGGCGGTCCTGGAAGTCGCGGTGCGCGGCCTCGTACTCCTCCTCGGTGATGTCGCCGCGGCCGACGAGTGCCTCGGTGTAGAGGCGGCGCACGGAGCGCTTGGCCTCGATGAGGTTGTACATCAGCGGCTGGGTCATCGACGGGTCGTCGCCCTCGTTGTGACCGCGGCGGCGGTAGACGACGAGGTCGACGACGACGTCGCGCTTGAACTCCTGGCGGTACTCGAAGGCGATCTGCGCCACGCGCACCACCGCTTCGGGGTCGTCGCCGTTCACGTGGAAGATCGGCGCCTGGATGGTCTTCGCCACGTCGGTCGAGTAGACCGACGAGCGGCCCTCGGCCGGCGGCGTGGTGAAGCCGACCTGGTTGTTGATGTTGACGTGGATGGTGCCGCCGGTGCGGTACGCCCGCAGCTGCGACATCTGCATCTGCTCGACCACGATGCCCTGACCGGCCATCGCTGCGTCGCCGTGGATGAGGATCGGCAGGGTGAGGAACGTGCCGGCGGGGCGGCGGTCCTGCTTGGCCCGGACGATGCCCTCCAGGACGCCGTCCGCCGCCTCGAGGTGCGACGGGTTCGCGGCGAGATAGACCGGGATCTCCTCACCGTCGGCGCCCTTGAAGGTGCCCTCGGTGCCGAGGTGGTACTTGACGTCGCCAGAGCCCTGCACGGTGCGCGGGTCCTGCGTCCCCTCGAACTCGCGGAAGATCTGACCGTAGGTCTTACCCGCGATGTTGGTGAGGACGTTCAGGCGACCGCGGTGGGCCATGCCGATCGCTGCCTCGTCGAGCCCGGCCTCCGCAGCGCCCTGCAGGATGGTGTCGAGCAGGGCGATGGTCGACTCGCCGCCCTCGAGGCTGAAGCGCTTCTGGCCGACGTACTTGGTCTGCAGGAAGGTCTCGAACGCCTCGGCCTCGTTGAGCTTGCCGAGGATGCGCAGCTGCTCGTCGTGGCCCGGCTTCTCGTAGGGGCGCTCCAGCTTGTCCTGGAACCACTTGCGCTGGGCCGGGTCCTGGATGTGCATGTACTCGATGCCGACGGTGCGGCAGTACGAGTCGCGGAGCACGCCGAGGATGTCGCGCAGCTTCATCTTGCGCTTGTCGCCGCCGAACGCGCCGGTGACGAACTCGCGGTCGAGGTCCCAGAAGGTGAGGCCGTGGTTCTCGATCTCGAGGTCGGGATGGCTGCGCTGAACGTACTCGAGCGGGTCGATGTCGGCCATCAGGTGGCCGCGCACGCGGTAGGAGTTGATGAGCTCCTGCACCCGGGCGGTCTTGTCGACGGCGCTCGCGAGGTCGACCGAGATGTCGGGGTACCAGTGGATCGGCGTGTACGGGATACGCAGCTCGGCGAAGATGTCCGAGTAGAAGCTGCGCTTGCCGATCAGCAGCTCGTGGACGATCTTGAGGAACTCGCCGGAGCCGGCGCCCTGGATGACGCGGTGGTCGTAGGTGCTGGTCAGCGTGATGGTCTTGCCGATGGCGAGCCCGGCGAGCGTCTTCTCGCTGGAGCCCTGGAACTCGGCAGGGTACTCGAGCGCGCCGACGCCGATGATGGCGCCCTGACCCTTCATCAGACGCGGAACCGAGTGCACGGTGCCGATGCCGCCCGGGTTGGTCAGCGAGATCGAGGTGCCGGCGAAGTCGCCGGCGGTGAGCTTGTTGTTGCGCGCCTTGGAGACGAGGTCTTCGTAGGCGGCCAGGTATTCGCCGAAGCGCATCGTGTCGGCGCGCTTGATGCTCGGCACCAGGAGGGCGCGCGTGCCGTCGGGCTTGGGGAGGTCGATCGCGATTCCGAGGTTGATGTGCGCCGGGGCGACGACGGACGGCTTGCCGTCGACCTCGTCGTAGTAGACGTTCTGGCTCGGGAAGTCTTTGAGCGCCTGGATGAGCGCCCATCCGATCAGGTGGGTGAAGGAGACCTTGCCGCCGCGGGCGCGCTTGAGGTGGTTGTTGATGACGATGCGGTTGTCGATCATCAGCTTGGCCGGGATGGTCCGGACGCTCGTCGCGGTCGGCACGCTGAGCGAGGCGTCCATGTTGGTCGCCAGCGATTTCGCCATGCCGCGCAGCGGGGTGACCCTGTCTGCCTCGGCCTGCTCGAGCGTGGCGCTCGGAGACGTGACGGGCGCGTCGGCCGGGACGGGCTGGGGCTTCGGCGCGATCGAGGTGGTGCGCGCGACCGGCTGCGAGCCGATGATCGGTATGGGTGTGGTGACCGGGCGGGGCTCGGCGGTCGCCGAGGCCTCGGCGGGCGGTGTGGGTGGCTGCGGCGCTCCGGGAGCGGGAGTCGGAGCAGGCGCCGGCTCTGCGGGGGTCGCGGGCACGGTCGGCTCGGCCGGAGTCGGTGCAGTCGGCTCGCTGGGGGTCGGCACGCCCGGTTCGGCTGGAGTCGGGGCGGGGGTCTCACTCGGAGTCGAGGCGCCGGGAGTGGAGGCGCCGGGGGCCGAGGTCTCATCGTCCTTCACGGTCGGCTTGTAGCTCTCCAGGATAGGCCACCACGATTTGTCGACCGAGTTCCTGTCGTGGACGAACTGTTCGTACAGCTCGTCGACGAGCCACTCATTGGCTCCGAACTCGCCCGACGATCCGTCGTCGGTTCCCACACCGGTCAATTGGCTCGACACAGCCGATCGCCCACTCTCTTACGTTGATTTCGTTCCGATCGGGGGTCCGTCGACCGCCCGTCTCCATCCGAGCACCAAGCCTAATCCCATCGGCGACCGGGTGCGGCCGTCCGACCCGGGAGGATACCGTTATTCCCATGCAGTTCTATGCCACCACCCCGCGTCACGATCTCACATACTCGGACGTCTTCCTGGTGCCGTCGCGCTCGGACGTGACGAGCCGTCTCGACGTCTCGCTCGCACCGAAGGACGGAACGGGCGCGACCATCCCGATCGTGTCGGCGAACATGAACTCGGTGACGGGCAAGCGGCTGGCCGCGACCCTCGCCCGGCGGGGCGGCCTGGGAGTGCTGCCGCAAGACATGCACCTGCAGGATCTCGACGAGGCGATCCGCTGGGTCAAGGCGCAGCCGGTCGCGTTCGACACCCCGTATTCCGCATTCCCGCACGAGACGGCCGCCGACGTGCTCCGCCGGGTGCCGCCAGTCGAGGGGCACGGCGTCGTGGTGAGCGACGACGACGGCCGCTACCTCGGCTGCCTCGCCGCCGCGCAGCTCGGATCGGCGCTGCCCGACGCGCGCATAGGCGACCTCCTGCACGGCGCGCTGACCTCGCTGGAGGCGGAGGACCTCCCCGACGGCCGGGCGGCGTTCGACGTGATGGAGGCCGCGGGCCTCTCGTTCGCGCCAGTTCTCGACCACGGTCGCGTCGTCGGCACGCTGAGCCGCACCAGCGCCCTGCGCTCCACGATCTACGCGCCGGCGCTCGACGCGCACGGCCGGCTGCGCGTCGCGGCCGCTATCGGCATCAACGGCGACGTCGCCGCCAAGGCGAAGGCGCTCGCCGCCGCCGGCGTCGACGTGTTGGTGCTCGACACGGCGCACGGCGACCAGGACGGCATGCGCAGGGCCATCCACACTGTCAAGAGGCTCGGCCTCGGGCTGCCGATCGTCGCGGGCAACGTGGTGACGGAGCAGGCCGTGCGCGACCTCGTCGCCGCCGGGGCGGACATCCTCAAGGTCGGTGTCGGTCCCGGCGCGATGTGCACGACGCGCATGATGACGGCGGTCGGCCGCCCCCAGTTCTCCGCCGTGCTCGAGACGAGCGCGACCGCCCGCGAGCTCGGCGCCCACGTCTGGGCCGACGGAGGCGTGCGCTACCCGCGCGACGTCGCGCTCGCGCTCGCCGCGGGCGGCGCCTCGGTGATGATCGGCTCCTGGTTCGCCGGAACGATCGAGGCGCCGGGCGGCCTCGTCGCCGACGAGCGCGGGGCGCTCTACAAGGAGAGCTGGGGCATGGCCTCCACCAAGGCGGTCAAGGGCCGATTCGAGCGGCTCGATCCTTTCGATCAGGCGCGCAAGACGCTGTTCGCCGAGGGCATCTCGAGCTCGCGCATCTACCTCGACCCGCTGCGCCCGTCCGTGGAGGACCTCCTCGACATGATCACTACGGGGCTTCGCAGCTCGTTCACCTATGCGGGTGCCCGCACGCTGGCCGAGTTCCACGACCGCGCGCTGGTCGGCATCCAGTCCGCCGCCGGCTACGAGGAAGGCAAGGCCCTCCCCGTGAGCTGGTGACGACCGTCCCCGACCCCGCCGAGGCGGCGGATTGTCCGCCTTCTCGACAGTTCTTGGTCGATTCTGCGCCCCCCTCGCCGGGGACTCAGGAGCCGTTGCCCGACTGGCCGCCGAAGCCGTCGCCGGATTGGCCGGACTGGCCGCCTGAGCCGTTGCCGGGCTGGCCGCCGAAGCCGTTGCCGGATTGGCCGCCGAAGCCGTTGCCGTTGCCTCCGAACTGACGCGGGGTGAAATTCTGGTTGGTGCCGAAGCCCGGGCGCGTGCCGCCATCGACGGCGTGGGCGGTGAAGTAGCCGGCGAAGAACACGACGACGAGGATCGCCACGGCACCGACCGCGAGCGCCGTGTTCTGCGCCCAGGCGGGCCAGCGGCGCAGGACGCTGCCGGTGGCGGCCGGCTTCGTCGGGCGCGTGGCCGAGCTCTGCGGGGCGTACTGCGGCTGCGGTGCCTGCGCGTATTGCGGCTGCTGCGGGTACTGCGGCGCCGGCTGCCAGGACTGACCGGGGTTCGGGGCTGTGGTGCTCATGGGTGGATTCCTCTCCGGTGGGCTTCTGCCGTGAGGATGCCGTCGCTCGCTTCGGGCGCCCTATGGCGAGTCGATGCGCGGGCTGGGAATCGCTCGGCCCCTGCGAGATCCGGGTATTGCACGGGCCCCGCCGCTATACTGGCTCGCGAAATGGACGACCCTCCTTCTGCCAGCCCATTCCATCCGATGAGCGCCCCCGAGCGGTGTGATCGCAATGCTCTCTGAATGGATCATGCTGGGGGTCGGGCTCCTGCTCACGATCGGCACCGGCCTCTTCGTGGCCAGCGAGTTCGCTCTGGTCAATCTCGACAGGGGCGATCTGGAGGCCAGGCGCGCTCGCGGGGAGTCGCGGCTGACCATGACGATCGCGGCGCTGAAGATCACGTCGACGCACCTCTCGAGCGCCCAGCTCGGAATCACGCTGACCACGCTGCTCACCGGCTACACGATGGAGCCCGCGCTGAGCACACTCCTGCACGGTCCGCTCACCGCTCTCGGTCTGCCGGACGGCGCTGTCGTCCCGATCGCCTCTGTGGTCGCGATCGCCGTCGCGACACTGCTGTCGATGATCCTCGGCGAGCTCGTGCCCAAGAACTTCGCGCTGGCCCTCCCACTGGCGACGGCCAAGCTGGTCATCCCGTTCCAGACGCTCTTCACGACCGTCTTCCGCCCGTTCGTCTTCATCCTCAACGGCACCGCGAACGGCTTCCTCCGGATGCTGGGCATCGAGCCCAAGGAGGAGCTGTCGGCCGCCCGCACCGCCGACGAGCTCTCGTCGCTGGTCCGCCGTTCGGCGAGTGCGGGTCTGCTCGAGGCGGACACCGCCACGCTGCTGAGCCGCACGCTCGCGTTCGCGTCGCGCACGGCCTCCGACGTCATGACGCCGCGACCCCGTGTGGAGGCGGTCAAGCGCACCGACCCCGCTCAGACGGTCATCGGCCTGGCGCGCAGCACCGGCTACTCCCGGTTCCCCGTCGTGGACGAGGACGTGGACGACGTCGTCGGGTTCGTACACGTCAAACAGGCGGTGGCCGTTCCTCGACAGCGCCGGGCTCGCGTCCCGGTGTCGGCTCTGCAGACGGAAGCGCTGCGAGTGCCTGAGACCATGAGCCTCGACACACTGCTCGGCGAGCTTCGTGGCCGGGGTTATCAGATGGCGGTCGTCGTCGACGAGTACGGCGGCACTTCCGGCATCGCCACTCTGGAGGATCTCGTGGAGGAGATCGTCGGGGAGGTCGCCGACGAGCACGACCGCACGCGGGCCGGCGTGGTCCGCGGTCGCGACTCCATCACCTTTCCCGGCATCCTGCGCCCAGACGAATTGCAGGAGCAGGCCGGCGTGACCGTGCCGGAGGACGGCCCCTACGAGACGGTCGCCGGCTTCGTCATGAACGAGCTCGGGCGCCTGCCGAAGGTCGGCGACGAGGTTCCGATCGAAGGCGGCACGCTCCGTGTCGAGCGGCTGGACGGGCGCAGAGTCGACAGGATCCGGTACACGCCCGACCCGGAGCAACCGGCGCCGGGAGGTGGCTCATGAGCGACTGGGCCGGCATCGCCTGGCTGGTGGTGCTCCTCTTCGTGAACGCGTTCTTCGTCGCCGCCGAGTTCGCGGTCATCTCTGCCCGCCGCTCGCAGATCGAGCCGCTCGCCGAACGCGGCAAGCGCAGCGCAAAGACCGCGCTCTACGCCATGGAGCACGCGACGCTCATGCTCGCGACGACACAGCTCGGAATCACGGTGTGCTCGCTGCTGATCCTGAACGTCTCCGAGCCGGCGATCCACCACCTGCTCGAGGTTCCCCTCGCCGCCACAGGCTGGTCGGAGGACGTGATCGGCACGATCGCGTTCATCGTCGCCCTGGTCGTGGTGTCGTTCCTGCACGTCGTCTTCGGCGAAATGGTGCCGAAGAACATCTCCTTCTCGATGCCGGATCGAGCCGCGCTGCTCCTCGCGCCTCCGCTCGTGGGAATCGGCCGGGCGGTGCGGCCGATCATCGTGGCCCTGAACGCGTCCGCGAACAGCGTGCTCCGTCTGTTCCGCGTGGAGCCGAAGGACGAGGCCGCGAGCACCTTCACCCTCGACGAGGTCGCGACCATCGTGAACCAGTCCACGCGCGAGGGTGTGCTGACCGACCGCACTGGCGCGCTCACGGCAGCGTTCGAGTTCACGGCGAAGAAGGTGCGCGACGCCATGGTCAAGCCCGAGACGCTCGTCTCGCTGCCGCCTGCGCCGACGCCGGCAGACGTCGAGAAGGCGGTGGCGAAGCACGGGTTCTCGCGGTACGTCGTTCCGGATGCCGACGGCGAGCCGACCGGGTACCTCCATCTCAAAGACGTGCTCGACCTGGAGGAGACCGGGTTCGACCTCCCGGTGCCCGCCAAGCGGGTACGTCGGCTGGTGACCGTGTTCGTCGACAGTGATCTGGAGGACGCGCTGGCGAGCATGCGCCGCACCGGCAGCCACCTGGCGCGCGCCGTGGACGAGGAGGGCATCACCGCCGGCGTGCTGTTCCTCGAGGACATCATCGAGGAGCTCGTGGGCGAGGTGCAGGACGCCACCCGGCGCAGGTGACACGACTGCCGGATCGGCCCGATCCGCGGGGCGACCCGGCGGGTTGCCGGCCTGTCAGTCGGTCAGGCCGAGGAAGTCGTGCAGGGACGTCGTGCGGTCCCACGTCTTTCCGTTCGCGACGATGGTGGGGGTCGAGAACCCCGACCGGCCGTTCTGCGTCGTCTTCGCCCGAGGATCGGCGGCGATCCGAGCGGTCTGCTCCGCCACCCATCCGGCGAACGTCTCCTCGCGGATGCAGGTGTCCACCGAGTCCTCGCGGATGCCCTCGTTGTGCAGCACCTCGAGGATCTCGTCCGTCGAGAGACCTGGTCCGCCTTCGTCCGCCTGGTGGGCGTACATCGCGGCCTGGGCGGAGAGGAACCGGTCCGGCGCTCGGTCGGCGAAGCACGCAGCTGCGTTCGCCGACCGGGTCGAGTATGCGGTCGAGTACTGGTGGTCGAGGATGGCGACCGGGAAGATCTCGAGCGTCGCTTTGCCCGCGGCGACCTGCCGGAGCAGGGCGTCCGAGTACTGGGATTCGAACGACTTGCAGGCCGGGCAGGTCCAGTCGATGAACGTCTGCACGTGGAGCCGTTCGTCGTCAGCGTCCCAGGCGGTCGTCGACGGGTCCGCGCCGGGACGGAGCGCAGCCGAGGGCGTGACCCTCACCTCGCCGTCCACGCCGGTGAAGATGATCGAGTCCGACGCCATGTTGCGGGGGCCGGCCGACGGGGCCGCCTTGGGCTGCAGCGCCACGATGGCGAACACCACGCCGATCACCGCCAGGCTGGCGATGAGGGGGAGGAGCACCTTGCGTCTCCGAGCCCGTCGCTCCTGGGCATCCGAGCCTCTCGCGCGGCTTCGCGCGCCTCTGCGATCCGTACCTGTTTCACCGATTTCTCCGCCACGTCGTGAAATGTAGCGTATCGATCTGAGTCTCGGCTTGCAGGAGGCCGGGGTAGACCGATCGGTCCAGGGGGCCGCGCCGCCTGCGGAGGAGTACCATGCCGCGCGGAACGAAGTGGAGAAATTCTCATGTTATCGTCGAGCAAGACATACTCCGTCCTCCCCGCATCGGACCTGTCGCGCGCCACAGCGTGGTTCCGCGACAAGCTCGAGCTCGAGCCGGAGGACGTGAGCGACCAGGGAGTCCGCTACCGCACGGGTGGTGACTCCTGGATCTACATCTACGAGACCACCAATGCCGGCACCGCGCAGAACACCGCGATGTGCTGGCTGGTGGACGACATCGCCGCGGAGATGGAGCACCTGCGCGGCAGGGGCGTCGTCTTCGCGGACTACGACTTCCCCGGCCTCACGACCGAGAACGGAGTCGCTACTGATGACCAGGGCAAGTCGGCCTGGTTTCAGGACAGCGAAGGCAACTACCTCTGCCTGACGCAGCCCAACGCGCCCATGTAGTCACGTGCGCCACTGGGCCCGCAGATACTGCGGAGGCCAGTAGTCGATCGTGACGCCGAGCTCATGAGCGGCCCGCAGTGGAAAATGCGGGTCGCGCAGGAGTTCGCGCGCCAGCATCACGGCGTCCGCGCTGCAGTTCTCGACGATGTCGGATGCCTGCTGCGGCGTGGTGATCAGACCGACGGCGCTCACATCCACCTCGGCCGAGCTGCGGACGTGCTCGGCGAAGGGCACCTGGTACCCGGGTTCGAGAGGGATGCGCACGCCCGTCTGGATGCCGCCGGACGAGATGTCGAAGAAGTCGGCCCCGGCCTCCTGCGCCCACCCGGCGACGGTGGCGGTCTGCTGCTCGTCCCAACCTCCCGGAGTCCAGTCGCTGCCGGAGAACCGCACGAACAGCGGGATGCCGTCGCCGACCTCTGCGCGCAGGGTCGACACGATCCGCAGCAGCAGCCGCGCCCGGTTCTCGAGCGATCCGCCGTACTCGTCGGTGCGGTGGTTGGCGACGGGGGAGAGGAACTGGTGCAGCAGATAGCCGTGCGCCGCGTGCAGTTCGAGGACGCGGAAGCCGACGTCGATCGAGCGTCGCGCCGCCGAGCGGAAGTCGTCGACGACCGCATCAATGCCCGCGAGGTCGAGCTCGGCGGGCGCCGCGAGGTCGCCGAACGCGACGGCCGAGGGCGCGACGGTCGTCCAGCCGCCCTCCTCGACGGGAACGGAGCCGTGGAGGTCTTCGAAGCCCCACGCCGGCCAGCTGGAGGCCTTGCGGCCCGCGTGCGCGAGTTGGATGCCCGGGATGGCGCCCTGCTCTGCGATGAACGCCACGATCGGTCGCCAGGCCGCCGCCTGCTCGTCCGTCCAGATGCCGGTGTCGCGGAGCGAGATCCGGCCCTCGGGATTGACGGAGGTCGCCTCCGTGAACACGATGCCGCTGCCGCCGACCGCGAGCGAGCCGAGGTGCACGAGCTGCCAGGTCTGCGGCACGCCCGACTCGTCGAGCACGGAGTACTGGCACATCGGCGAGGCCCAGATGCGGTTGCGCACGGTGACGTCGCGCAGGGCGATCGGGTCGAAGAGGGAGGTCATATGAGTGCGCGATTCCACATCAGTCTCAAGGCTCCAGCGTCTCCAGATATGCCCGGAGGTCCGCGGCCGACGTATAGACGTGCCCGGCGATCCCGAGCGCCTGGGCGCTCTCCACGTTCTCGGCCTTGTTGTCGATGAACACGGTCTGCTCGGGAGTCACGCCGAGCTCGGCCATGACGTGCTCGAAGATCTCGGGGCTCGGCTTGACGGTTCCCAGCTCGCCGCTGACGAACACCTGCTCGAACAGGTCGCCGAGCGTGCCGTGCCGGAAATAGGACCCGAAGTCGCGCCCGGCGTTCGAGAGCAGGGCGAGGCGTGTGCCTCCCGCCTTCAGATCGAGGAGGACCTGCAGGGTGTCGTGGTCGATGGTCAGCCAGCTGCGGAAGTCGGCCAGCCACAGCCGGTGGATGGTCGCGTCCTCCCAGCTCTCGCCGAGTTCGCGCTCGATGCCGCGCCAGTACTGCTGAATCGTCAGCGTGCCCTGGTCGAGCGCGTTGCGGTGCCGCCAGTAGGCCGGCCAGAACTGCTCGGCGTCGCCGCCGGCGATCCCCACCAGGGCCGTGCGGTCCGACGCGCTCGGAACGACCGAGATGACCTCGCCGTAATCGAAGACGACCACTGTTCCGGGGATGGAGATGCTCATCTGTTGAATCTATCGTGGGCGCAGGAGGTTCAATGGACGACAACCGCGAGCGGCCGGAGCCGACGGCCTGGGCGGCCGGCGACGCGCGGAGCTGGATCGCCGTGCCGACGGAGGGGGACGACAAGTACGCACGCGGCGTGCTCGGCATGGTCACCGGGTCGGCGCGCTACCCGGGTGCCGCCGTGCTCGGCGCCGAGGCGGCGGCGCGAACCGGCGTCGGGATGGTGCGCTACCTCGGACCGCCGCACGCGGCGGAGGAGGTGCTGCGCCGCCGTCCCGAGATCGTCGCCGCGCCCGGCCGGGTGCAGGCCTGGCTCATCGGCTCGGGGATGTCGGCGGACGACCGCAGCGACGACGACGCCCGCCGGCTGAGAGTCGCCCTGGACGACGGCACGCCCCTCGTCATCGACGCGGGCGCCCTCGACCTGGTGACGCGGGCGACGGGGCCGGTGATCATCACGCCGCACTACCGCGAGCTTGCCGTGGCCCTCGCTGCGGCAGGCGGGGACGTCCCGACTCCGGAGGCGGAGGAGATCCGCGCCGATCCGGGTGGGTGGGCCGAGCGTGCGGCCTCCGCACTGGGCGTGACGGTGCTCCTCAAGGGGCACACCACCCACGTCGTCGCCCCGGGCCGCCCGCGCATCACCGTCACAGCGGGGCCCGCGTGGCTCGCGACCGCCGGCAGCGGCGACGTGCTCGGCGGCATGCTCGGCGCCCTAGTCGCCACGCACGCCGACGCGGTGAGCGAGCGCGGCCACGACGCGCTGGCGGCGCTCGCCGCGACCGCGGCCTGGGTGCACGGCCGGGCGGGCGAGAGCGCGTCGCAGGGCGGTCCCGTGGTGGCGCTCGACGTGGCGGAGGCCGTGCCCGGCGTGCTGCGGCAGCTGCTCGCCGGAAGCTGAGCGACCTCGCACACGGCGGAGCCCGAGGCGTCGGTTCCGGTTCGGGCGCGTCCCCTAGGATTAGGCCCATGGGGATTGACACCGCGGGGACGAGCGCTGCAGGAAGCGACCCGGGCGCGGCCTCCGGAGCGGGTGCAGCCTCAGGAGCGGGTGCAGCCTCCGGCGTTCGGGGTCCGGCGAACGTCGCTGCTCGGCACGACGGCGCGCGGGCCATTGCCGGGCTCCTCCCCGGCACCACCCTCAGCCGCGTGGCGTCCAGCCCGCTGAGTCTGTGGATCGCGTTCCTGGTCGTCCACCTCATCATCGGCGCACTGGCCCTCATCCAGGGCAAGGGTCTCGGCGACGTGATGTGGGTCTACAAGCCGTGGGCGCAGCTCGCCGCGCAGGGCACCGAGATCGTCGGCGTCAACGCGGACTGGGTGTACCCCTTCGCCGCGATCGTGCCAGTGATGCTCCCGCTGCTGTTCGGGGCGGACAACTACGTCGGCGGCTGGCTGACGATGGTCATGCTCCTGAACGCCGCCGCCTTCGCCGTCGTCATCGTCGGCCGGGAGCCGCGTCGACTCGTCGCCGGCTGGTGGTGGTTGGCGTTCATGCTCCTCCTCGGCCCCATCGCCGTCGGCCGGCTCGACTCCGTCTCGGCAGCCCTCGCCATCATCGGGGTGCTCTGGCTGACCCTCCACGAGCGCGCCGCGGTGGTGGTGCTCACGGTCGCGACCTGGATCAAGGTGTGGCCGGCCGCCATCCTGCTGGCCGCGGTGGTCGGGTTGAGGTCGCGCTGGCGGATCGTCGCGACCGCGGCCGTCACGAGCGCCATCATCGTCGCCGTCCCGTTGATCTTCGGCGCGGGCCTCCACGTGCTCAGCTTCATCACGATGCAGACCGGGCGCGGAATCCAGATCGAGGCGCCGGTGGCGACGTTCTGGATGTGGCAGGCCGCGTTCCACGTGCCGGGCGCCGTCGTCTATTTCGACCTCGACCTGCTCACGTTCCAGGTCACCGGCGAGGGCACGGTGGCGGCCGGTTCGCTGATGAACCCGCTGTTCGGTCTCACGGCCGTCGTGGTCGCTCTGATCGGCATCCGCTCGCTGCGGCGAGGGACGCCGTACACGCGCATCCTGCCGGAGCTGTCGCTGGCACTGGTGACGGCATTCATCGCGTTCAACAAGGTCGGCTCGCCGCAGTACATCACCTGGCTCGCCGCTCCGGTCATCATCGGCCTGGTCTACCAGGGCCGCGGATTCAAGACGCCGTCGGTCCTCGTGCTCGTCGCCGCCGCCCTCACCCAGGTCATCTACCCGTACCTCTACTCCGGGTTGCTCATCCCGCTGCCGATCTTGGTGGCGGTGCTCACCGCGCGCAATCTCATGTACTTCGTCATCCTGGGCTGGACGATCGGCGCGCTCGGGCGCAAGCGCCACGCGGACGAGGCCGCGGGCGACCTGCTGCCCGCGCACGCCTGGCCGTTCCGCGCGGCGCCCGATGCGCACCCGGTGCCGGTGCGCGAGGCCGGCTGAGGGGTAGCGCCGAACGGCGACCCTCCTAGACTGGCTGGTGAGCCCGGGCATCCCGGGTGCCGGACGAAGGAGGACACATGCTGGTCGCATTCTCGGTGGTGCCGAGCGGGGGCGAAGGGCCGGGCGCGTCCGTGCACGACGCGGTGGCGGCGGCGGTGCGCATCGTCCGGGAGTCCGGCCTCCCGAATCGGACGTCATCGATGTTCACAGAGGTCGAGGGCGAGTGGGATGAGGTGTTCAACGTCATCCGCCGGGCCACGGAGGCGGTCGGTGCCTATGGTTCGCGGGTCTCGCTCGTGCTGAAGGCCGACATCCGTCCCGGCTACAGCGGCGAGATCGACGGCAAGGTCGAGCGACTGGAGGCGGCGCTGGGGCGGGGCGAGGCGCAGTAGTGGATCCGGTCGCGCTGACGATCGGCTACTACCTGCTGGTGTACGGCTGGCCGATTTACCTGCCCGTGCTCGTGCTGATCGCCGGCACACTCTTCGGGGCGGTGCTGGTCGCGGTCGTCGGGGCGATCCGCACCGGATTCCGTCCCGCCGAACCGGTCGACGACGACGTGGACGTGGCCGAGTTCTTCGAGACCCAGTCCGCCCAGTCCTCCCAGCCCCGCACGCCGCACCCGCACCCGCACTGACGCCACGCGAACGCCACGCGAACGGAGCTCGAGGGGCACGTTGTTGCCCCTTTCGCACGCCCGAAAGGGACAACAACGTGCCCCTCGGCGGCGGAGATGGACCGGCGTGTCAGTCGATCGGGACGGGGTCGGGGCGCTGGGCGTGCACGACGCCGGTGTCCGCGCTGCGGCGGAGGCGGGAGCGGTCGATCCCGAACGACACGAGCGCGAGCACGATGCCGGCCACGGCCAGCACCACGCCCACGAGGACCGGCGACAGGTAGCCGAACCCGGCCGCGATCGTGAGCCCGCCGAGGAAAGCGCCTGAGGCGTTCGCGATGTTGAGCGCGGAGTGGTTGAGCGCTGCGGCGATCGACTGGCTGTCGTGCGCGACATCCATCAGCCGGGTCTGGATCATCGGCGAGAGCGCCGACGCGGCGGCGGCGATGACGAAGATCGAGATCAGCAGGCCCGCCAGACTCCAGGCGGTGAAGAACAGTGCGGCGAGGCCGGCGAGCATCACGCCGAAGAACAGCAGCATCCCGCGCTCGACGCCGCGGTCGGCCTGGCGTCCGCCGAGGATGTTGCCGACAGTCATGCCGACGCCGACAAGGATCAGCACCAGCGGGACCACGGAGGCCGCCAAGCCCGTGACCGTGGTCACCATGGGGGCGACGTAGGTGTAGACGGCGAAGAAGCCGCCGAAGCCGATCGCGCCGATGAGCAGCGCCAGCCAGACCTGCAGCCGCGTGAACGCCCTGAGCTCGTTGCGCAGTGTGGCCGTGGCGTCGCCCGCCTGCCACGGCACCAGCAGGGCGACGGCGGCGAAGGTCAGAGCGAAGATCGCCGCGACGACCAGGTAGGCGATGCGCCAGTCGTGGGTCTGCCCGATCCAGGTGATGAAGGGCACGCCGATGACGTTGGCGATCGTGAGACCGGAGAGCACGAACGCGACGCCCTGGCCGCGCTTGCCCGGACCCATCAGCGACGCGGCCACGAGGGAGGCGATGCCGAAGTAGGCGCCGTGGGGCAACGCCGAGACGAACCGGGCGAGAATCACCAGTTGGAACGTGGGCGCGAGCGCCGAGGCCACGGTTCCGAGCGTGAACGCCACCAGCAGCCAGAGCAACAGCTTCTTGCGCGGCCAGCGCGCGGCAACTGCCGCGATCGTCGGCGCTCCGACGACGACGCCGAGCGCGTATGCCGAGATGATCCAGCCAGCCTGCGCGTTCGCCGCGGTGGGGGAGGTCGCATACAGCTGCGGCAGCAGGTCGTGGGCGATGTTGGGCAGCAGGCCCATGGCGACGAACTCCGTGGAGCCGATGCCGAAGCCGCCGAGGGCGAGAGCGAGCAACGCAAGACGAGTACGGGCCGACGACAACTGCGTCGGCCCGTCGATGACCGGGTTCACCCGGGCAGTCTATCGAATCGTTTCGACGGTGACGTTTCAATCGCGGTACGTGTCGCAGCGGGGACGCAACACGCCGCGACGAACGTCCCGAAACGGCGTGTTGCGACCCCCCTTTTTTGCTCAGGTGGGGACGCGCGTCAGTCGTTCTGCAGCAGGATGCCGTCTTGGATGGCGCGCTTGCGCAGCGCCACCTTCGTGCCGACGTCGTAGCCGGCCACGCGGTATTTCTCACGGATGCGCTTGAGGTAACTCTTGGCGGTCTCGTCCGAGATCCCGAGCTGGAACGCCACGGCCTTGACCGGCTCACCTGCGCCGTAGAGCGCCATCACGCGGCGCTCCTGCGCGCTGAGCTTCGGCGCGCCGCCGAGCTCGCCGGCGTTGAGCGCCAGGTCGAGTTCCGCAGAGATGAAGGACTCGCCCTTGCTCGCGGCGCGGATGGCCTCCACGATCATCTCGGCGTCCTCGGTCTTGACCAGGTAGCCGAGCGCGCCGGCCGCCAGGGCCTCGCGCACGACGGCCGGTTCGGAGTAGGTGCTCATCAGCACCGTGCGCACGCCCGTCGTCTTCAGCGTCGACAGCTTGAGCGAGATCGGGATGTTGTCTTTGAGGTCGAGGTCGAGAAGCACGACGTCGACGGGGAACTCGGGGTTGGTCAGCAGCTCGGGCCAGCTGGCGACGGCCGCGACCATGCGGATGTCGTCCGCAGCGCCGCGAATCCACTCGGTGAGGGCGCCGAGCAGCATCTTGTGATCGTCGACGATCGCGATCCTGATGGGGGGAGCCTCGCTCATGAGCAGCCTTTCTTCCTATGGGTGGCCGGCTGGGTCAGGTCAGTTCGGCCGTTGTGTCGCTCACGGTGGTGATCTCGATGCGGAGCGCGGAGTCGGAGAATGACTCGGCGTGGCGTCCCACCCTACGGATAGCTTGCCATGCGGCAGGGTCCACCCCGTTTCGCGGCACACCGGTGGTCGTGATCACGATCGCCATTGTGGCACCGGTGGCGACGGCCGAGCCTGCCGCCACCTGCGGCCCGGCGGCGCGCTCGATATCGAGGCTGAGGGTACGCGCCTGGCCGGCTCCGGATCGGACCGGGTCACTGATCAGCAGCCACACCGCGGTGAGCAGGCCGTCGCGCTGGTCTCGGGTGAGCCCGGCGGCGAGCCCGTCGGGGTCGGTCAGGGTGACGGTCGGGCCGAGCAGCGCCGACTCGGTCACCGCGTGGTACAGCCAGGTCTCCGTGCGGCCCTGGATGAGATGCAGCCGCAGCTCGGTGGCGATGCTGGCGGCGGCGTCGGCGGTGGCCTCGTCGAGCGGGAGGGCGGTGCGGCCGGTCGCGACGCCGTCGAGGAGTCGCTCGGCCGCCAGGTCGAGACGGGCGAGCTCCTCCGAAGCCATCATCCCGACGGCGTAGCCCGGTGACGACACAGTGCTCTGCACCTGGACGAGGTCGAGCTCCAACTGCACCAGGGTGCTGAGCGAGCGCACGATCTGGATGCCGACCAGGGGAGGCGCGATCGCGATGGCCACGGTGGCGGCCCCGGGGCCGAGCATCTGGAGGTCGCCCAGCGACCGGAGCAGGAGAACCGTCGCCAGCACGACCCCGAGCACCACCGCGGCGATGACGACGTCGCGGGCGAGCCGCACCGGCACGCAGAGCAGCAGCGCGGGACCGACGGCCGCCGCGGCCGTGAGCGGGATCCAGGCCTCCGAGGTCGAGGTGCCGAGGATGTCGAGCACCACGACGCCCGCCCAGAGGACCAGCGCCATGGCGAACAGCCAGTTCGGCAGGAGGTCGGGCAGCCGAAACCGCAGGACGAGCGCCGTCACCAGCGTCACCAGCAGCACGCCCCAGGAAGCCAGGGTGAACGCGAGGGCCGGGTACTCCGGCGCGGTAATCACCATGATCGCGAACAGGAAGGCGATGAGCGCGACGGACGCGACGTTGAAGCCGAGGTCGAGGCGGGCGCGGCCGAGCGCGTCGCGCTCCTGCCGTCCGCGGGGGAGGGCTGCCGAGCCCACCGTTGCCGACCGGCGGGAGCCGAGCAGTCCGCGGGACATCGGGATGGTGCGGTCGTCCGGGCTCACTTGGGCACCTCCAGCACCACCGTCGTCCCGCTGCCGGGCGACGAGAACAGTCGGGCGTTGCCTCCGACGTCGCGCAGGCGGGCGACGATGGACTCGGTGAAGCCGAGGCGGCCCTCCTCGATGCTCGTGACGTCGAAGCCCTTTCCAGCGTCGGTGACCATCGCGCGCACCGTCGTCTCGTCGTCGGTGATGGTGACGTGGGCTTCGTTGACGCCGGAGTGCCTGCGTACGTTCTCGAGGCACTCGCCGAGGGCGAGCAGGAACGAATCGAGCACGTCGCTCGGTAGCAGCACCTGGCCGGAGCCGTGCCAGTTGACCTCGAGCCCCATCCTCCGGAAGCGCTGCTTGACCGACTCCAGCGTGTTGCCGAGCGTCGACTCCTCGACCGGTTTGAGGCGGTAGTCGCCCGAGCGCGTCGGGTCGGGCGTGAAGCCGAGGCGCAGCTGGCGTAGCAGCGCGGCGTCCTCGGCGGCCTGCTCGCGGAGGGCGCCGACGCTGACGCCGACGCCGGAGTGGGCGAGCAGGGTGAGCGTGGCGAGCACCGTGTCGTGCAGAAGGCGGGCGCCCTGCCTGCGTCGCGCCTCGGTCTCGCTGGCCTGTCGCTCGACGCGGTAGGCGCGGCTCATCGTGGAGATGCGCTTGAGCGCGCGTGGCACGGTACGGGCCAGCCAGACGCCGGTGGCAGTGAGGGCTACCCAGCCCGCGAAGATGAAGATCAGGACCTCGACGAGATGCGATCCGGTGACGACCAGGGTCGTCACGCTCGCGGCGAGTGTCACGGCACCCGCGAGGACCGCCAGCAGGGTGCGGCGCCGGGAGGTCGGCGCCAGCAACGACACGCAGGCGACCCCCACGGCGCCGACCACACCGACCGTGGTGATTTCCGACGGGCCGAGCTGCGCCTTCGGCAGCAGGTTCAGCAGGATGATGCCGACTCCCGCGATGGCGATCACGCACATCCAGACCGTCAGACGGGCGAGCGTGGCCAGCTGGAACTGGGCCACTCCCATGCAGGCGAGCAAGACGAGCGACGCGATGTACAGGGGCAGAGGGATGGTGCCGGATACGCTCAAGGTCAACAGCGTCGTCGCCGTGGCGGTGAGGCCGACGGTGCGGGCGGTGGTGGCGAGAAGCCGATCACGCTCCTTCTGGATGCGCGACATGCCTCTCCGTTCCCCTCAGGCCGCGAGCAGCCTCCTCAGCTGCTCGGTGATCGCGTCGTCTTCGATCAGGAACGCGTCGTGACCGAAGTCGGAGCGGATCACCACCGGAACTCTACCGTCGATCGTCTCCGGGAGGTGAGAGGCGATGAGCTCCTGTCCCTCCACGGGGAACAGCCGGTCGCTGTCGACGCCGACCACGAGTGTGCGGGCGGTGACGCGGGCGAGCGCCGCGGCCAGCCCGCCGCGTCCGCGACCGACATCGTGGGAGTTCATGGCCTCCACGAGGGTGAGGTAGCTGTTCGCGTCGAAGCGGCGCGTGAACTTGTTGCCGTGGAAGTCGAGATACGACTCGACGGCGAACCGGCCGCCTCCGCCGAGCGGGCTCATCTCGCTCTGCCACGCGCGCTCGAACCGCTCGTTGAGCTCGGACGGGCTGCGGTAGTTGAGCAGAGCCATCCGGCGAGCGAGTGCCAGGCCGCGGTGCGGGCCCTCGCCGTCCTTCTCGTCGTAGTAGTGGCCGCCGCGAAAGAGCGGGTCGGTGCGCACCGCCTCGATCTGCACCGAGTTGAGTGCGATCTGGTCGGCGGTCGAGAACGGGGGAGCGGCGATCACGGCCAGCCGCTCGACACGGTCGGGGAACGAGACAGCCCACTCCAGCGACTGCATCCCGCCCATCGAACCGCCGATCACGGCGGCCCAGCGCCCGACGCCGATCGCGTCGGCGAACGCGGCCTGCGCGTTCACCTGGTCGCGGATGGTGGTGGACGGGAACCGCGGACCCCACTCGGCGCCATCGGGCGCAATGGAGGCGGGACCGGTGGTGCCCTGGCAGCCGCCGAGCATGTTGGGGGCGACGACGAACCAGCGGTCGGTGTCGATCGCCTTGCCTGGGCCGATGACGCCCTGCCACCAGCCGGGTGTGGGGTGCCCGGCACCGGAGGCGCCGACGACGTGACTGTCGCCGGTGAGGGCGTGCAGCACCAGGACGGCGTTGTCGGCCTCCGGCGAGAGCTCGCCCCAGGTCTCGTAGGCGACGCGCACGAACGGGAGGCTCTCGCCGCTCTCGAACGCGAAGGCGCCGATGCCGGCGAACCGCCGCGACCCCTCGGGGTCGGACTCCTTCCATGCTCCGCTCGCCGGAGGCTTGCCCAGCAGTGATCGCGCCTGAGCCTCCGTGATGAAGCTCGAAGGTGCTGTGTCCGCCGAGGTCTGCCACTCCATGAGTTCATTCTCCCGGAGCCGGGAGGTCGTCGGTGCTGTGTTACGGGAGGGGGATCATGGGGCGTCTCGGTCGGGGCGCCCGCTGTTCTCACCGGTGCGATCGTCGCCCTCGTGATGCTCCCGTGTCCGCCGCTCCCGCGCCTGCTGCGTCTGCTCGTTCAGGTAGTTGACGATCGTCGCGCTCGCCGTTCCCACGATGGCGACCCCGCCGATCATCAGCACGACCGCCAGCAGCCGCCCTGTCACGGTCACCGGGTAGTAATCGCCGTAGCCGACGGTCGCCATCGTGACGCACGCCCACCAGATCGAGTCTCCGAACGAGTGGATGTTCGACCCTGGCGCGTAGTGCTCCACCTGGAACACTGCCAGCGAGATGACGTAGATGAACATCACCACGAAGGTGCCGGCGATGATGACGATCCGTCGCCGCAGGTGGCTGCCGGAGTTGCCGCGCAGGCTCGGCATCCGGAACAGGTCGACGATCAGCCGGAACGGGCGGGCGATGGGGATCAGCACCGAGAGCAGGTCGACGACGTTGTGGTGGACGAAGCTGCGCTTGTTCGCCGCAAGCTGGAGTCGCACGACGTAGTCGACGAAGAATGCCACCCAGATGAGCGCGAGCAATACGGTGAGAAGTCCGTAAATGCCCTGAGTCAGCTGCGGATCCAGCACGAGCCAGGAATAGACGACGAGGAACACCACGCTCGCGACGATGCCCGGCCACACCGTGGCCGCCTCCCAGCGCTGGCGTTTCGCGTCGTCCGCCATGTCAGCCCTTGACCTGGAGGGGCCCCTTGGCGAAGCGGTAGGAGGCCGCCTGGGCGACCGGCTTCACCACGATCAGGTCGAGGTCGACATGCCGGGGCAGCTCCAGAGCGTGCACGATCGTCTCCGCGATGTCCTCCGCGGTCAGCGGCTCCGGCACGTCCTCGTAGACCGCGTCGCGACGTTCCTGGTCGCCGTCGAACCGCACGAGCGAGAACTCCTCGGTGGCGACCATCCCCGGCGCCACCTCGACGACGCGGATGGGCTCGCCGTTCAGCTCCAGTCGCAGCACCTCCGTGAGCGCGTGCTCGGCGAACTTGGCGGCGTTGTAACCTCCGCCGCCCACGTACGCGGTGTGGCCGGCGATCGACGTGATGGTCAGGATGTCGGCGTGGCCGGAGCTTCGCGCGCCGTCGCGCAGCAACGGCAGCAGCGCGCTGATCACGCGCTTGGTGCCGATGACGTTGATCTCGAACATCCAGGTCCAATCGTCGACGCTGGAGGCCTCGACCGAGTCGAGCCCCTTGGCCCCGCCGGCGTTGTTGACGAGGGCGTGGATCGGGCCGGTCGCGGCGAGGTGGTCGCGCAGCGCGTCGACGTCCTCCTGACGAGTCAGGTCGGCGGCGAAGACGTCGGCACCGGTCTCTGCGGCGAGCTCGAAGAGGCGGTCCTGGCGGCGGGCGACGCCCACGACATCCCAGCCCCGCTCGCGGAACAGGCGGACCGTCGCCGCTCCGATTCCCGAACTCGCTCCTGTCACGACCACACGTCTGCTGCTCATGCTGCCTATTCTCACGGGTTACGGCATGTTTCGGCAGCGTTGCCCGCGCGCAGCCGCATGTCTAGCGTGTTACCGACCACCGAACGGTGCTCACCCGAACAAGGAGCGAAAGCCATGACCGACGCCGCCGACTGGCAGTTCGAGACCAAGCAGATCCACAGCGGCGCCGCGCCCGACCCGGTGACCAACGCGCGCGCCACGCCGATCTACCAGACCACCTCCTACGTGTTCAACAACGCGGAGCACGCCAAGAACCTGTTCGCGCTCGCCGAGTTCGGCAACATCTACACCCGCATCCAGAACCCGACCCAGGCGGTCGTCGAGGAGCGCGTCGCCGCGCTCGAAGGGGGCACCGGCGCCCTCCTCGTCGCGTCGGGCCAGGCTGCGTCGACGTTCGCCGTGCTGAACATCGCCCAGGCCGGAGACCACATCGTCTCGTCGAGCTCCATCTACGGCGGCACCTACAACCTGTTCAAGTACACGCTCGCCAAGCTCGGCATCGAGACCACCTTCGTCGAGAACCAGGACGACGCAGACGAGTGGCGTCGCGCGGTCCGCCCGAACACCAAGCTGTTCTTCGCCGAGACCATCGGCAACCCCAAGATCAACATCCTGGACATCGCGCTCGTCGCGGACATCGCGCACGAGTCCGGTGTCCCGCTGCTGGTGGACAACACCATCGCGACGCCGTACCTCATCCGCCCGTTCGAGCACGGCGCCGACATCGTCGTCCACTCCGCCACCAAGTTCCTCGGAGGCCACGGCACGGTCATCGGCGGCATCGTCGTCGACGGCGGAAAGTTCGAGTGGTCCAAGAATGCCGAGAAGTTCCCCGGCCTCACCCAGCCGGACCCGTCGTACCACGGCGCCGTCTACACCTCAGCGGTCGGCGACGGCCTCGCCTACATCATCAAGGCGCGCGTGCAACTGCTGCGCGACTTCGGTGCGGCGATCGCCCCCGCAAGCGCCTGGCAGCTCATCCAGGGCATCGAGACCCTGTCGCTGCGCGTGGAGCGCCACACGCAGAACGCGCAGGAGATCGCGGAGTTCCTGGAGGCGCACCCCGACGTCGCCACGGTCAACTACTCCGGCCTGCCCACCAGCCCCTGGTATGCCGCTGCCAACCGGTACGCCCCGAAGGGCGTCGGCGCGGTGCTCTCGTTCGAGCTCAAGGGCGGCGTGGACGCCGGCGCGGCGCTCGTCGACAACCTGTCGCTGTTCAGCCACCTGGCGAACATCGGCGACGTGCGCAGCCTCGTCATCCACCCGGCGTCGACCACGCACTCCCAGCTGACCCCTGAGCAGCAGCTCACCGCCGGCGTCACGCCCGGCCTGGTGCGCCTCTCGGTCGGCCTCGAGAACATCGACGACCTGAAGGCCGACCTCTCGGCCGGCCTAGCGGCCGCCCGCGCCGTAGTGGAGGCCGCCCGCATCTAACGCAGCCCGTCATCGAAACGTGAGTCGTTGCGGGTTCCGGCCCTCGGAAACCCGCAACGACTCACGTTTCGACGATGTCTGGTTCGCCTACGGCCAGGTCTACGCACTGGCGCAGCAGCGCGATGGCCTCGCGCGCGTCGGCGGCCGTGAAGTCTTGGCGCTCGCCCGCGCGGTCGCGCACGGCGCGGTCGAGCAGGTCCGCGTGCTCCGGCCAGCGCTCGGCGGCGCTACGGGCCGCGGCGGTCTTCGACAGGATGCGCCCCGACTTCATCGTCTCCACGAGCCGGATCGGCCCGAGGGCCAGCCAGCGGACCGTCTCCGAGCGCACGGCGTCGCCCGGTTCGCAGTCGGCGAGCTCGGCCTCCGCCGTGTCGCCCACCGGCGCCCAGAAGTCGATGAGGTCGTCGCGCGATCGGTCAACGACCCGCATCGCGGCGTCCGGGTGCCGGTCGGAGGTCGGTGTCCAGATCACATCGCCTCCGTCGGCGATGCCCTGCACCCCGTCCTCCAGTTGGCGCCAGGTCGCCCAGCTCAGCCGGCCGCCGGCGAGAGCGGTGAGGAGCACACCCTCCACGACCTGCGGCGCGGTCTCGACCTGATCGGGGCCGCGCGCGATCTCCGACTCCGTCAGGTAGACGCCGTCGATGCGCGGCGTCGACTCCGCGTGGAGGGTGGCGAGCGCAGGGAGGTCGTCCTTCGGATCGCGGGTGACGACGAATACCACGTCGATGTCGCTGACGCCGTCGTGCCAGTCGTCGGTGGCCGCCGAGCCGGTGACGACGGCGCGGCTGACCAGGCCGGGCGCGATGCGCCGCTGTTCGAGGAGGAACCGGGTGAGTGCCTCGCCGACCTGCGGCGGTAGTGGAGCGTCCATGATTCCCCCTGTCTCGTCCTCTCAGACGGTCGGCGCCTCCGCGTCGGCGAATGCCAGGCGCGGCACGAAGAAGAGCAGCACTGCGGCCACGAGCGCGCCGAGGCCGCAGATGGTCCAGACCAGCATGTAGCCGAACAGGCTCGCCGCGGTAGCGGTGACGGTGGCGGCGCCGGTGAGCAGCACCACCCCGAAGACGGCGGAGGCGAACGAGCCGCCGATCGTCTTGGTCGTATTCGTCATGGCCGTGGCGACCCCCGTCTGGCCGCGCGGCGCCGCGGCGGCTGCCGCGGCCGGCAAAGCGCCCACGAGCGCGCCGGAGCCGATGCCGGCGATCGCCATGTTCACGAACACCTGCCACGCCTGAAGGTGGAAGGGCAGGAACATCAGGTAGCCGATCGCGACCAGGAACGCTGCGGCGATCAGCGTCACGCGCGGGGTCAGCCACGACGACACCAGCGGGAACAGCACAGCACCGACGATCATCGAGATGAGGTACGCGCCGATCAGGATGCTGCGCTGGCCGGCGCTGAGGCCCAGGCCGTACCCGTTCACGGGATCCGTCCCGGCGTAGGTGCTGAGCGGCGCCTGCGCTCCCAGCAGACTGATCCCGATGAGACCGGCCGTGAGCTGCACCGGCCACATGTTCGGCCGGCGCATCACGCGGAGGTCGATGGCGGGATCCTTCTGCGTGAGCTCCCAGCGCCCGAACGGCACGAACGCGAGCACCCCGAGCACGATGAGCGCCCACACCCACCAGGTGCCCACCCCGTCGATGCGAAGGAAGGTCAGGCCGGACGTGATGAGCAGCAGCGCCAGCGTCAGCAGCTGGAAGCCGACTCCGTCGAGGGTGCGGCCGCGCACCGGGTCGGACTCGGGCACGCCGAACAGGATCGCGAAGAACACGAGGGTGACCGCTGCGGCGGGCACCATGAGCGTGAGCGCGACGTTCTGCCCCAACGCCTCGAAGAGCAGGCCGGCCCCGATCGCACCGACGATGGCCCCGACCTCCAGCGCCACCACCAGCAGGCCGGCCGCGCGACGGGTACGCGAGGCGGCCGTGCCGGCGCGCCGGCCGCGATCGAAGATCAGCGCGATCTCCAAGGGCAGCCACACCACGTAGAAGCCCTGCAGCGCGAACGCGAGGAGGTACGTCGGGAAGTCGTGGGAGAACGCGAGCGCCCAGCTGGCGAGCGCGGTGAGCACCGTCGCGATCAGCAGGATGCGCTTGTGGCCGACCATGTCGCCGAGCTTGGCGAGCACCGGGACGACCAGCGCCGAGACCAGCAGCTGGGCCGCTTCGAACCAGTTGTAGTCGGCGTCGTGGATGCCCAGGTGCTTGACGATGTCGGAGATCAGCGGCACGTAGTAGCCTTGCAGGATGCCGCTGGTCAGCTCGACCAGCGCGAGCCAGCCGATGAGCGCGGCCGTCGCGCCGATCGCGGTGGACGCCCGACGCTGGGCGACCATCTTCTCCGATGTCATGCGCGGATGCTAACACCTGTCGCGCCCTTGTACGGTAGAGGCGTGGCCAGCGAATTCGACGATTCACGTACAGACGTTCTCGCGGAGACCGAACGGGAGGTCCTGGGCTGGCTCGAGTTCGGCGAGGCGTCCCGTCATCTCGCCGGAGAGGTCGTCGAGTCCGGCTTCGAGCCCGATCTGGTCGTGGCCATCGCGCGTGGCGGGCTGCTGCTCGCCGGCGCCATCTCGTACGCCCTCGGCATCAAGGCGTGCGGCGCGCTCAACGTGGAGTTCTCCACCGGCGTCGACTCCCGACTCCCCGAGCCGGTGGTGCTGCCGCCGATGCTCGACTCCGCCGCCCTCGATGCCAAGAAGGTGCTGCTCGTCGACGACGTGTCCGACTCCGGGCGCACTCTCGCGCTGGTGGTCGACCTGGTCGCGGCGTCCGGTGCCGAGGTGCGCACCGTGTGCCTTTATTCCAAGCCCCGCGCCGTGCTCGAGCCCGACTTCGTCTGGCGCCGCACCGACCGCTGGATCACATTTCCCTGGTCGGCACTCCCGCCCGTCACCGCGGCCACGCACTGACCGCCGTGGCGAAGTCGCTCGCGGAGCTCGCCGCCGACGGCTCGATGGATCCGGGGTGGGCAGAGGCGCTCGCCCCTGTCTCCGGCCGGATCGCCGCGATGGGCGACTTCCTTCGCGCGGAGGTCGCGGCCGGGAGGCCGTATCTGCCGTCCGGGGACAACGTGCTCCGGGCGTTCCGGGCGCCGCTCTCCGATGTGCGGGTGCTCATCGTCGGGCAGGACCCGTACCCGACGCCCGGGCACCCGATCGGCCTCTCCTTCGCGGTGGAGCGCCACGTGCGACCGATCCCGCGCAGCCTCCAGAACATCTACCGCGAACTGCGCGACGATCTCGGCGTCGTGCCGCCGCAGCACGGCGACCTGAGCGCGTGGTCGAGCAACGGCGTGATGCTGCTCAACAGGGTGCTGACCGTGCGGCCGGGCGCTCCGGCCTCCCACCGCGGTGTCGGCTGGGAGCCGATCACCGAGCACGCCATCCGCGCGCTCGTGGCGCGCGGACGCCCGTTCGTGAGCATCCTGTGGGGGAGGGACGCCTCCACGCTCAAGCCGATGCTGGACGGCAACCCGGTGATCGAGTCGCCGCACCCGAGCCCGTTGTCGGCCTCCCGGGGGTTCTTCGGGTCGCGACCGTTCTCGCGGACGAACGCGATGCTGAAGCAGGCGGGTGAAAAGCCGGTCGAATGGTCTCTAGATTGACTTGAGCTGGCATCATGCCTCTGATACTGCAATGTATCATCGCCGGATGACCACGCCGCAACCGAAGTCGGTCGTAAGGCCTGAAATCCAGCTCTTGCGCGCCATCGCTGTGATGGCGGTCGTGTGCAACCATTTCTGGCCAGGCGGAGTGACCGGTGGGTATGTCGGCGTCGATGTCTTCTTCGTCGTGAGCGGATTCCTCATCACGTCGCACTTGCTGCGCGAGTTGCAGGGGACTGGAAGGATCCGGCTGGCACGGTTCTGGGGACGCCGGATTCGCCGGCTGCTTCCCGCGGCATTCCTCGTGCTCATCGTGTGCTTCGTGCTGACGATGACCTTCGTGCCAGTCTCTGGCCGGACGGAGGGCCTTCGCCAGATCGTGGCGAGCGCCCTCTACGTGCAGAACTGGGTACTGGTCGCAGACTCTGTGGACTACTTCCGTGCCGGCGCTTCGGCCACGACCGTTCAACATTTCTGGTCTCTGTCCGTCGAGGAGCAGTTCTACATCCTTTGGCCCATCCTCCTGCTCCTGGGGTGGTGGTGGTCTCGCGCCTCTCTGAAGAAGGTGCTCGTGGCGATGACGGTGATCGGTCTCGCGTCGCTGGCTCTATCGATCTGGCAGTCCTTCGGCCCGACCCCGAGCGTCGCCTACTTCTCGACAGCGACGCGGGTATGGGAGTTCTGCGCCGGTGGCCTTCTCGCTGTCATCCCGGGGCTTCGGCAGGGGATGCTCGCGGAGCGGTACGTGAAGGTCCGCATCGTCAGCGGACTCCTCGGGGTCGTCCTCATCGCTTTCGCGGTGTTCAGGTTCGACATGTTCACGCCCTTCCCTGGATACGCCGCGCTCCTGCCGGTCGTCGGCGCGATCCTCGTGCTCATCGGAGGCAGCCCGCGAACTTTCTGGTCCGTCGGCGGCGCCGCGAGAGTGAGGCCCGTCCGGTACATCGGCGACATCTCGTACTCGCTCTACCTCTGGCATTGGCCCCTCATCCTCATCGCGCCGGTGGTCATGCTCCCGTTCGGAGAGAGGGTGGACAACACCGTCAAACTCATCGTCCTCCTGATCTCGCTCGCGCTTGCGGCGGCGACAAAGTACCTCGTCGAGGATCGTTTCCGTGCGTCTCGCGGGAATCCTCGGCTGCTGCGCACGTTCCTGCTGCCAGTGATCGGGGCAGCGACCGCCATCGTCATGGCCGTCGGAGCGAACGTCTTCGTGATCGCCCCGGCGGCCGAGGCGAGCCAGAAGCTGGTGAGCCAACTCCGGGACTCCGGATGTTGGGGGGCGCAGGCCATCGCCAACGACTGCGCCGAACCGTTCGGGCCGGCTCCGACGATCGACGGCTCGTTCGCGTACGCTGACAGGATCAGAGTGTGCGATCCGGCGGTGACCCACGCGCCGCCGTCCGGCTCGTCCGCGTCCTGCGACTACGGCACCGGCCGCGACGTGATCGCGGTGGTCGGCGACTCCCACTCCCAGATCATGGTCACTGCAGTGGCGGCGTGGGCTGTGCCCCGAGGCTTCACTGTGCGTCTCTTCGCCGACGGGAGCTGTCCCCTGTTCGGAGTTGCGGCGTTGAAGTTCCCCAACCAGGTGTCAGCCGACACGGCACGTACGTCCGCGACGTGGCAGCGGTGTGCACGGTCGTCGGAGAAGACCATGGATGAGCTCGAGCACGACGACGCGGTCCGGGTCGTGATTCCGACCAACGCGACCGCGTCGTATGTCGTCAGAGGCGATCCCGAAGGCGGCGCAGTCACGGTGGGCTCGGTGTCTGCCGCGATGGATGCGATGGAACGGAGGGGGAAGGATGTCGTCGTCATCCGCGACATGCCAGGCATCGCGAGAGGATACTCGGCACCGGAGTGTCTTTCGCTCAACCCGCTGGATCCCGTGGCCTGCAGCGTCCCCCGAAGCGAGGTCTTCCCCGAGCTCGACCCGTTCGTCTCGGTCGCCAGGGAGCGTGGTCTCCCGGTCATCGATGTGACCGACTACATCTGCGACCAGGGGCGCTGCTACGCGGCCGTGGGGGGAACCGTCGCGTATTGGGATCGTGGCCACCTCACCGCATCGATGATCGAATCTCTGACACCGATCATCGGGTC
Source organism: Leifsonia sp. McL0607 (assembly GCF_049993355.1). Lineage (GTDB taxonomy): Bacteria > Actinomycetota > Actinomycetes > Actinomycetales > Microbacteriaceae > Leifsonia. The sequence continues at coordinate 2,484,407 of NZ_CP188253.1, forward strand.
CCGCCTCGATACTGCCATCCGGATCCAGGCGAGTCGGAGTCCGTGACGGTCGAACCGTAACCCGGACGAAACGCGCGACGTAGTCTTGAACGGTGCTGGAAGAGGAATACGAGGCGCGCCGGGTGCTCCCGCGGCATCTGCGCAAGCCGGAGCCCGAGGAGCCGCCGTTCGAGTACAGCCTCCGTGAGGCGCGCCCCGAAGACCTCCCGGACGTGCGCGAGATCTACAACCACTACGTCGCCAACAGCACCGTCACCTTCGACGAGGATACGATGACGCTGAAGGAGTGGAAGGACAAGTTCGCGTACCTCCGCAAGCTCGGCATGCCGTTCATCGTCGCCGAGTCGTCCAGCGGGCAGATCCTCGGATACGCCCTGGTGACGCCGTGGAAGCAGAAGCGCGCCTACCGGTTCACCGTCGAGAACTCGATCTATCTGGGCGCGGCCTCCACGGGCAAGGGCCTCGGCCCTGTGCTCATGCAGGAGCTCATCGACCGATCGAAGGCCGCCGGGCTCAAGGAGATGATCGCGGTCATCGCCGACAAGGGGGCGGAGGCCTCCATCAAGATGCACGAGAACTTCGGCTTCACCGAGATCGGCCGCATGGGACGGGTCGGCTACAAGTTCGAGCGCTGGCTCGGTACGGTACTGATGCAGAAATCCCTCAAGTGAGGCCGAGTCGCCACTAGGGTGTGGTGCGTGACCACCGCCACCCCCGACACCGGCCAGGTCGCCTCCGCCGCGCACGTGGCGCCCGCGAACCTCCCGCTTCGCAAGCGCCCGTTCGACATCGTCTTCGTGGTGATGTTCTCGCTGTTCAGCCTGACCTGCATCATCAGCGACGCCATCCCGGCCCTCGGCATCCCGCAGACGGCCACGACGACCAACATGCTCGCCCAGTGGAACTACACGTACTCGTCGCAGTACGACCCGCTCTACATGCACGAGCCGCTGTGGCTGCGGTTCATCACCGGCACGAGCGCCTTCATCTATCTGCCGTTCTATGTCCTGCTCATCGTCTGCCTGGTAAAGGGCTTCAACTGGATTCAGTTGTTCTCTGTGATCTACGCGACGATGATCATCAGCTTGACGGCCATCCCGATCTTCGGCGTGGAGTTCTTCGGGCCGGTGGGGGAACGCACGCCGAACCCGGTTGTGTTCCTGCTCTACAACGGGCCGTACGTTCTGGTGCCGTTGCTGCTGCTCATCCGGATGCGCAAACCGATGCCGTTCACTAGGAGGTTCTGAGATGCCGCTGCTGGAAGACCTGTCCGTCTACGAGGACGGCGACGTGTTCTCCGTCTACGACCACTCCTACGAAGACGACGACGCCGTGCCGGACCGCGGTCGGCCGCTCGGCACGATCACACTCACGACCGACGGCGACTACGTGCCGGAGGGCATCGGCGCGATCTTCGCATGGGTCCAGCCTGCGCGGACGATCGACGACGCTCTGGCGGCGTTCGTCGGCTGAGCGGCCGGCCCTGACCGAGCCGTCCGGCTCTCAGCTCAGGAGCGGGGTGACGCCCGCTGAGCTCGAGGAGGCCACCGCCTCCGCCGATCGGCCTCGCCCGCCGTGCTCGAACAGCTCGCGCGTGAGGTCATCGCGAACTTGTCCTGAGTCTCCTATGAGTCTCCTGCGGATCCGATCGTCGACTCCCGCGCCGACCTAGGCTGAAGTCGACGACATCGTCGGACGGCCCGCGTGGCGGGTCGGCCGAGTGAGGCCGATGGCACAAATCGTGGCCGGGAGCAGAGCTTCCGGCCACGTCCACGTCGGAGCGTGTCAAATGGTGTGTGTAAGGGGTGGGTCTCCTTGCGAAAGGAAGCACACTGTTGGCTATCGATAGGGCGTCGCGTGAAGAGCGGCGTAAGGTTCAGGCGGAGGGCGCGCAGCGTCTGATCGCGTCTGGGATGTTGGATGATCTGTTCGCGAAGATCGACGCGGGCGAGGTCCAGCTTGATGGGGATGGCGGGTTCATTCAGCAGCTGATCAAGACGGGTTTGGAGCGCGGATTGCAGGCTGAGCTGACGGAGCATGTCGGGTATGAGGAGGGTGATCCTGAGGCTGCGTTGCACGCGAACTCGCGGAACGGGGTGTTCTCTAAGACGGTCGGAACCACCGCTGGAGAGGTCGAGTTGCGTATCCCGCGGGACCGGAACGGGACGTTCACGCCTCGGCTGGTCCCGACCGGAAGCCGGCGGCTCTCGCAGTTGGATGAGATGATCGTCTCGCTCTACGCCGGCGGGATGACCGTCCGCGATATCGAGCATCATCTCGTCTCCACGCTGGGCGTTGACCTCAGCCACGAGACGATCTCGAACATCACCGAGGAGATCGCCGAGGAGGTCCTGGCGTGGCAGTCGCGGCCGCTGGAGGCGTTCTACCCAGTGATCTACCTGGACGCACTCGTGATCAAAGTCCGCGATGGCGGGCACGTCAGGAACAAGGCCGCGCATATCGCCGTCGGCGTCGGTGTGGACGGTATCAAGCACGTTCTGGGCATCTGGGTCCAGCAGACGGAGGGCGCGAAGTTCTGGGCGTCCGTCTGCGCCGAGCTTGCCAACCGCGGCGTCCGCGACGTGCTCATCGTCTGCGTCGACGGACTCACCGGGTTCCCCGAAGCGATCGAGGCGACCTGGCCAGAATCGATGGTCCAGACCTGCGTGGTGCACCTGATCCGCAACGCGATGCGGTTCGTCGCCTACGGGCAGCGGAAGGCCGTCGCCGCGGCGCTCAAGCCGATCTACCAGGCGCCGACCGCCGACGCTGCGCAGGCGGCGCTGGACGCGTTCAGCGCGTCGCCGCTGGGGCAGGCGAACCCCAGGTCAGCGCAGGTGTTCGAGGCCGCGTGGGAGCGGTTCACGCCGTTCCTCGCGTTCCCTCCGGAGCTGCGGCGGGTGATCTACACGACCAACGCGATCGAGTCGTTAAACTTCCAGCTACGGAAGATCATCAAGAACCGCGGGCGCTTCCCGAACGACCAAGCAGCGGTCAAGCTACTCTGGCTCGCGATCTGCAACATCGAGGACAAACGGGCACGCGACCGGGCGAGCGAGCGCGGTCTCGCCCGCGGCGCGAAACGCAAAGCCGAGGCACGCCCGGTCGAAGGACAGACCGTCACAAACTGGATGAAAGCCCTCGAGCAACTCTCACTCGTCTATCCCGAGCGCATCAACCGCTACCTCTAACCCGAGGCACCGCCCACTTACACACACAACTTGACAAGCTCCATCTTCCATCTGCAACTGAACGTCACCCGGGAGCTGACCCGCAGCCCCCGACTCAAAGCCGGTCGGGCGCTGCGGCAGCTCGCTCTGAACCTCACCGACATCCACGACATCGATGCCGCAATCAACTGGCGGTTGGACCTGGAGGCCTGGTGGCAGAGTTACGGGCACCTGACCCGGGAACGCAGCCTCTACGACAACGGCCGATTCGGGTTCACGCACCTCAAACTCCGCCGCGCCTGGGGAATCCTGCACCGAGCCGCGCAAGCCGGGCACATCTTCACCAACCTCAAACACGGCAACCCCCGCGTCACCTCACGACTGGAAGGCCTGAACTCGCAAATCCGGCACCTGCTCCGGCACCACCGCGGCATGCCCATCGAGCACCGCCGCCGAGCCGTCGAATGGTTCCTGCTCCTCCACGAGGTCCCCCTCGACCAAGCACACCACCACGCCAGCACCCCACAACCAGCCCTGACCCGGAACCGGACGGGCCAGCCCTCTACGACACCGGCCTCAACCCTGAAGAAGGCCTCTGGACCCGATCAGGCTGGGCCGGCCGACACTGACACACCCAACCCATCCACTCTTTTTGGCCTATAAGCCGTCGCTACGGCCGGCGTCAGAGGCGACATTCGCCGTGAATGTCGGCCTAGCGTTGGGGCATGGTGGAACTGCATGAGATGAGCGCGCTCGCGTTGTGGCAGGAACTGCAGGCGGGACGTGTCTCGCCCCGGGAAGTGGCCTCCCACTACCTCGACCGCATCGAGCGGCTCAACCCGCAGCTCGGCGCGTTCGTCACCGTGACCGGCGAGCAGGCGCTCACCCGCGCCGACGAAGTCGCCGCCTGGGTGCCCAGGTCGGCGCCGCTCTGGGGGCTCCCCTCCGGCGACAAGGACCTCTGGCTGCGCGCGGGCGTTCCCGCCGGCTTCGGGTCGCGAGTGATGGCCGGTTTCGTGCCCGATGCCTCCGACGAGATCGTCGAGACCCTGGACGCGGCGGGAGCGGTGAGCCTGGGCAAGACGAACGCGCCGGAGTTCGGCCTCCCCGCCTATACCGAGTCGCTCGTGGCGCCCCCTGCCCGCAACCCCTGGGACCCGGAGCTCGGGTCCGGAGGTTCCAGCGGTGGCGCCGCGGTCGCGGTCGCGAGCGGGATGCTGCCGTTCGCGCCGGGCTCCGACGGCGGCGGCTCCGTGCGGATCCCGGCTGCCGCGTGCGGCCTCGTCGGGCTCAAGCCGTCACGAGGACTGGTGCCGGCCGGAAGCGGTATCGACTCGCTCGCCGGCCTCGTCGTCGCCGGCCCGCTCGCGCGCACGACCGCAGACGCCGCCCTGCTCCTGGACGGAATGATCGCGCGGGTGGGCGGACGTATCGACCACCACTACACGTTGCGCGCGCCCTACGACGACGACGGGCCGTTCCTCGGCACCGCCGTGCGCGGGGAGGGGCGTTTCCAGCTCGGCGTCATGACGACGTCCGCCTGGGACGACGCGTACGACATCGTGATCGCGCCGGAGGCGCGGGCCGCTCTGGACGCGGCGGTGGACGCCTTCGCCTGGATGGGCCACGGTGTCGAGGAGACCGCGCTCGAGCCCGATCCGACCTATGCGCCCGCCTTCCGGACGATCTGGCAGGCGGGTGCGGCGCGCATCCCCGCCGAGGGCGAGACACTCGACCTCCTGGAGCCGCTGACGGCCTGGCTCGTGCAGCGCGGCAGGTCTCTGGGCGCGCGCGAGTTGAGCGAGGCGCTCAGCGCCCTGACCGCCTACGAGCGCTCGTTCATCCGGCAGCTCGCGTCGTTCGACGCCGTCCTGACGCCGGCTCTCGCCCTCACACCGCGTCCGATCGGCTGGTACGACCGGGAGGATGGCGAGCGCAACTTCGAGCAGCAGGTGCTCTACACGCCGTTCACGTCGATGCTGAACGTGACCGGACTCCCGGGCATCGTGCTTCCCGTGCTGCAGGCCGAGGGGCGCCTGCCGATGGGCGTGCAGCTGATCGGGAGGCCCGGCGGCGAACGGACGCTGCTCTCGCTGGCCGCCCAACTGGAGCGCCGCCTCCACTGGGAGGCGCGTCGCCCGCCGGTCTGGTGACGTCACCTCGGAGTCTGTCGGGTATCGCCTCAGACGGCGAAAGGAAGGGAGGCCGTGTGCACCGCAGGTGCCGCAGTGGTGTTTCGTTCCGACCGGAAATCGACACAGGTGAAGTCTGGGCATGTGAAATCTAACGTTCGAATAAGAGGAAGGGGTTTCGCAGTGCCCCGGTCGAGCGCTAGCATGCGCCTGTGGACGATCGGGAGGCGTTCCGTCCGGTGCTCGGCGAGGTCACCGCGCTCGCCGGAGAATGGCTCGACGGAGTGCCGACGGCGCAATTCCCCGGCGGGTCGACGTCGAGAGGGTCGTGGATGCGCTGGGTCGGCGCCTCCCGGAGCGCGGCCCGGCGCCGGTGGAGGTCCTCCGGTGGTTGAACGCGGCCGTCTCGCCCGGCCTGATGCGCATGCAGTCGCCGCGGTTCCACGGCTGGGTTATCGGCGGGGCTCAGCCCGTGGCGCTCGGAGCCGACTGGCTCGTGTCGGCCTGGGATCAGAACACCTCGCTGCGCGCGGTGACACCCGGCGTGATCGCGGCGGAGGAGCTGGCGGGGGACTGGCTGCTCGACCTCCTCGGCCTCCCGCAGACCGCGGGCGGTGCTGCGATTCTCGGTGAGCAACTGGCTCACGGACGCCGCCGAAGCCGCTCGGACGGTGGCGGCGGTCCGGGAGGCCGCGGCCTCCGCCGACGCTGCGTAGCGGAGTACTCGGCCGCGTCGGTGGGCCGTGGTCAGTCGGGACGAGGTCAGCGCCCGGCCGCATACCCCTGCATCCCACGTGGATTCGCCGCCGCCGACAGCAGGCCGGTCCGCGGTTCGCGACCCACGGACGAGAGCCGGCCGAGCGTCCAGCCGCCGACGCGCGTCACCACGTGGCCGCGCGCCTCCAGCCCGGCGATCACGTGGTCTCCGAGCCGAGCCTCCACCACCGCGCCGCCCGGAACCCAGGTGCGCGGCCAGAACGAATCGGCCAGCGAGGTCGTGTGCAGGGCCGGAGCATCGATCGCCTGTTGCGGGGTGTAGTCGCCGACGAGGGTCCGGAGCAGGTAGAGCAGCTGCCACTGGTCCTGCTGGTCGCCGCCCGGCGAGCCGAGGGCCGTCACCGGCACGCCGTCGCGCAGCACGAGGGTCGGCGTGAGTGTGGTGCGTGGTCGCTTCCCGGGTCGGAGGGTCGATGGCGATCCCTCCTCCAGCCACGTCATCTGCAGACGGGTGCCGAGGCAGAACCCGAGCGCGGGGATGGTCGGGGACGATTGCAGCCAGCCGCCCGACGGGGTGGCCGACACGATGTTGCCCCAGCGGTCGACGACGTCCAGGTGACAGGTGTCGCCCCGCGTCTCGCCGGTGCGGGAGACGGTCGGCTCGCCGATGCCGGCGATCGCGGCCGACGTCGGCGGGGTGTACTCGGTGCGCAGCGGAGGGAGGAACGGCTCGACGCCGGGAACCCGACCCGGCCGGAACTCCGCTGAGGCACGCTCGCCGATCAGCGCACGGCGCTCGGCGATGTACTCCGGCGCCAGCAGCTCCTCCACCGGCACCGGTTCGTCGGCGAGACCGGCGTCGCCGAAGTACGCGTCGCGATCGGCGTACGCGAGCTTCTGCGCCTCCAGGATCGTGTGCGCGCCCAGCTCGGACGACGGGTCGAGGCGGTCGTCATCGAAGCCGTCGAGGATGGCCAGCGTCTCCAGCAGCGCGGGACCTTGACCCCACGCCCCGGTCTTCGCGATGGTGTGCCCACGGAACTCCAGCGTCGTCGCGGGCTCGTAGGTCGCACGGAAGGCGGCGAAGTCGGCCTCTGCGATCACGCCGGCGTGATCGGCGCCCGGGGAGTGCCGGTGCCGGACGGCCGCGAACGCCGCCGCCTCGCGCGCGACGAGGCCGGTGGCCCACTCGGTTCGCGCCGCCTCCACGCGCTCCTCGCGGGTCGACGCGCTGTCGCCGGCGGCGATCAGCCCACGGAGCACCCGCGCGTACGCCGGGTTGCGGATGAGCTCGCCCGGCTCGGGGACTCGTCCGCCCGGCATCCAGTGCGCGGCCGACGACGGCCAATGCTCGGCGAACAGGTCTGCGACGGTGCGGATGGTCGCGCAGACCCGCTCCAGGACGGGATGGCCGTCCTCGGCGTAGCCGATGGCGAACGCGAACACGTCGGCGAGCTCCCAGGTGCCGTGATCCTTCAGCAGCAGCAGCCACGCGTCCACCGCGCCGGGGACGGCGGCTGCCAGTGCTCCGGCGCCCGGCACCAGTTCCAGGCCCTCGGCGAGGTAGTGCTCCCGCGTGGCGCCCGCGGGTGCGGGACCCTGCCCCGCGAGGACGACCGGCGTCGGGTCGTCCGCGGTCGCGAACAGCGCGACCAGGTCGCCGCCCGGACCGTTCAGATGGGGCTCGACGACATGCAGCACGAAGGCGCACGCGACCGCCGCGTCGAACGCGTTGCCGCCGCGCTCGAGCACCGCCTGCGCACTCGCCGTCGCGAGCCAGTGCGTGGAGGCCGACATCCCGAACGTGCCGGTCAACGTCGGGCGGGTGGTCACGGTAGGAGGCGGAGTGAACGTCATGGGGTCCAGTCTGCACCGCAGGCCGGGCGCCGCGGGTAGGGCGCCGCGGGCCGGGCGCTGCAGTCCGGCATCGGCGAATCGGGCGTCAGCGAATAGGGTGGTCCTCCGTGTCCGTCACTCACCGTCTGGGCCGCGCCGACGTCGATCGGCTGCACCTGGCCCTCATGCTCGCACTCACCTTCTCCACCGGCGTCGTCGACGCCGTCGGCTACCTCGGCCTCGACCGCGTCTTCACCGGCAACATGACCGGCAACGTGGTGCTTCTCGGCATGGCGCTGACCGGCACGACGAACCTCCCGATCCTGCGTCCGCTGCTCGCGCTCGGCTTCTTCCTGGCCGGTGCGGTGGTGAGCGCCCGACTCGTGCGCCGCGGCGACGGCTGGTCGGGCCGGGTGACGGGGACGCTCTGGCTCATCGCCGGGCTGCTCACCGCGATCGCCGCGGTGCTCGCGTTCGCCCTCCAGCTCGACCCCGAGCTGATCGGCACCGTCGCCACGTCGGCGCTCGGCTTCGCCATGGGGATGCAGGCGGCACTCGCTCGCCGGGTCAAGGTCACCGACGTGACCACCGTGGTCGTGACCTCCACCCTCACCGGCCTCGCCGCCGACAGCAGGCTCGCCGGCGGCACGGGGTCGTTGTGGGTGCGCCGTGCGCTCGCCGTCGTGCTCATCTCGACGGGAGCGGCGGCCGGTGCGCTCGCGCTGCTTGTGCACGTCTCGCTGGGCGTGCTGGTCTCGGCGGCGATCACGATCGTGGTCGCGTCGCTCGGCCACACCGGCCACCGGGCGCGGGCGGAGGCGGCTCCGGCGGAGGCCTGACGGCCCGGATGCCGGCCCCGCCGAGCATCAGGTCGGCCGGCGCCGACTCCCGGTCGCGGTGTCCATCGGCTCAGCTGACCGGGCCGGTGTACTTCTCGCCCGGCCCCTTGCCGATCTCGTCCGGGAACGGCGACGCCTCACGGAAGGCCAGCTGCAGCGAGCGGAGGCCGTCGCGCAGGCTGCGCGCGTGCTGGTCGCCGAGGTGCGCGGCGCTCGCCGTGACCAGTCCGGCGAGTGCGTCGATGAGCTTGCGGGCCTCGTCGAGATCGGTCTGGTGCGCCGGGTCGTCTGCGAGGCCGACCTTGACGGCTGCCGCGCTCATCAGGTGCACCGCCGTGGTCGTGATGACCTCCACCGCAGGCACCTCGGCGATGTCGCGCGTGGCGTCGGCGATCGCCTCCTCCTCGTTCGCGTTGCTGTCGGGGACCGGGGATGTGTCGCTCACTGCGTTCCTCTGTTAGAATCGTTCGGGCTCCGGGGCATCTGCCTCGGGACGAAAGTGGAGATTCCTCCCACCCGCGCTTGACCGCTTACAGGTTACCGGGTCGTTGCACTCCGCCGACGTGCGTCAGCACGGCGGTAGCCAGGGTGCTGCACCAGCCCTGCGAGCCGAATCCTTCGGGAAAATCGGGCCGCGGGGCTGCGCTGGTGCGTGGAATCCACACTTTCTCCGAGCCGTCTCGCGACGGCCCGAGCACTCGAAGCATCGCTCATCAGAGGAGACTGACATCAGCGAACCCCGTACGAATGACCGTATCCGCGTCCCCGAAGTTCGACTCGTCGGCCCTGCCGGAGAGCAGGTCGGCGTGGTCAAGATCGAGGTCGCCATCCGACTTGCGCAGGAGGCTGATCTCGACCTGGTCGAAGTCGCGCCCAATTCCAAGCCGCCTGTCGCGAAGATCATGGATTACGGCAAGTTCAAGTACGAGGCTGCGCAGAAGGCCAAGGAGGCCCGGCGCAACCAGGCGAACACCATCCTCAAGGAGGTTCGGTTCCGCCTCAAGATCGACAAGCACGACTACGAGACCAAGCGCAAGCGCGCCGAAGGCTTCCTGAAGGCCGGCGACAAGGTGAAGGCCATGATCCTCTTCCGAGGCCGCGAGCAGTCGCGCCCGGAGCAGGGTGTCCGCCTCCTGCAGCGCTTCGCGGAGGACGTCGCCGAGTTCGGCCAGGTGGAGTCCAACCCCACCATCGACGGTCGCAACATGGTAATGATCATCAGCCCGCTCAAGAACAAGTCCGAGGCCAAGGCCGAGGCCAACGCACAACGTGCCGCTTCCAAGGCGCGCGCCCAAGGGCGCGACCAGGAAGCGGTTGCTGAGACAGACGACGCTGCTCAGTCCGACGAGAGTTCGCCCGCCCCGGCGACGAACGAGGAGAAGTAATGCCCAAGCAGAAGTCCCACTCCGGCGCCAAGAAGCGCTTCAAGATCACCGGCACCGGCAAGGTCATGAAGCAGCAGGCCGGCATGCGCCACAACCTGGAGCTCAAGTCCAGCCGCCGCACCCGCCGACTGAACCAGGACCAGGTCGTCCCCGAGGTGGACGCCAAGGTCATCCGCCGGATGATCGGCAAGTAGAGCTCCTCCCCGACACGCACGTAAGGAATAACGACTAATGGCAAGAGTGAAGAGGGCTGTCAACGCCCACAAGAAGCGTCGGGTCATCCTCGAGCGCGCCGAGGGCTACCGCGGTCAGCGGTCGCGCCTCTACCGCAAGGCGAAGGAGCAGGTCACCCACTCGCTCGTCTACGCGTACCGTGACCGCCGCCAGAAGAAGGGCGACTTCCGCCGTCTCTGGATCCAGCGGATCAACGCCGCCAGCCGCGCCAACGGCCTCACCTACAACCGCTTCATCCAGGGCCTCGGCCTGGCGGGCGTCGAGGTGGACCGTCGCATCCTCGCCGAGCTGGCCGTGAACGAGCCTGCGACCTTCGCGGCCCTCGTCGAGACGGCGAAGAAGGCCCTCCCGGCCGACACCTCGGCCCCCAAGGCCGCCGCTTAAGCCTCCCGAACTCCCGAACGGCCCGGTCGACCTCCCGTCGCCCGGGCCGTTCGTCGTCCCCGGAGGTCCGTTCCTCCGGAATTCCGTCCGCCTCCGCCGCCGAGCTCCGGAATTACCCACATCTCCACGGCGTGTCCGCCGGACTCTCCGGAGTTGCTGGCACCGCCACAGGGGCGGGCCGACACGCCGCCGGGGAGTCTGTAACTCCGGAGATACGGCCGATTCGCCCGCGGCTTTCCGGAGTAATGGAGGCTCGGGCGGCGTGTCCAGTGGGGCCTCCGGAGTTGCCAGCAACTCCGGAAGGGCGGGCCGACACGCCGTCGGGAAGTCTGTAACTCCGGAGGTGGCCGGCCTGGCCGCGCGAATCTCCGGAGTTATGGGGGCCGAGTGACGGTCAGTCGTCGCTGCCGTGGCGGTGGTCGGGCTGGCCGTCACGGCCGGGCGGGCCGTCACGGCGGGACTGGCTGGTTCCGTGGTCGTCCACGACCACGGAACCGACGACATCCGCGACCACGGCGGGCGAGATAGTCGTCGGAACCGGGCGGGGGTGTCGACCTCGGGGTGTCCCACCGCGCAGATCTCCAGGCGGTCGATGAGCGCCGATATGCTGAGCGCATGCTTGACAACCCGCGCTCTCCGCGCGTCCGCGCCGTTGCGAAGCTGGCGAAGCGTCCCGCCAGAGCCGAGACCGGGCTCTTCCTGCTCGAGGGGCCGCAGGCGGTGTCGGAGGCCCTCATCTTCCGTCCGGAGCTCATGGTTGAGCTGTATGCCACGCCGACGGCCCTGGAGCGCTACCAGGACATCGCGCAGACGGCTGTGGAGGCCGGCGTCGACGTCGAGTTCGTTACGGAGCCCGTTCTCGACACCATGGCCGACACGGTTACGCCGCAGGGCTTCGTCGCGGTGTGCCGGCAGTTCCCGACTTCGGTGCGCGACATCTTCTCCGACGAGCCCCGCCTGATCGCGGTGCTGGAGGAGGTGCGCGACCCGGGCAACGCGGGCACCATCATCCGCGCGGCGGACTCGGCTGGAGCGGACGCGGTGGTCCTCACCGGGCGGACAGTCGACCTCTACAACCCCAAGGTCGTGCGGTCGACGACCGGCTCCCTGTTCCACGTGCCGGTCGCCGTGGGCGCCGACCTCGCCGACGTGGTTGGACGCGCGCACGCTGCGGGCCTGCAGGTGCTGGCCGCCGACGTCAAGGGGGAGGACCTCCTCGCCGCCCGTCAGGAGGGCCAGCTCGCCCGGCCGACCGCCTGGGTGTTCGGCAACGAGGCCCGTGGGCTCGACGACGAGCTGCTCGGTCTGGTCGATCGCGTGGTGACCGTTCCGATCTACGGTCGCGCCGAGTCGATGAACCTGGCGACCGCCGCATCGGTCTGCCTGTACGAGTCGGCGTTCGCTCAACGCTCGATCTGATTCAATAAGCATTGCGTTATATAACGCTTACTTGATAGATTGACCGCATGGACGGTCTGGAGGCAGTGGGCGACTCCGTGCGGCGGCGCTTCGTCGAGCTACTCGCGCGCGGTGAGCGCACGGCGGGGGAGCTCGCCGCGCACGCCGCCGACGAGTTCGGCATCACCCAGCCCGCCGCCTCTCGGCACCTGCGGGTGTTGCGGGAGGCCGGGGTCGTGGCCTCCCGTGTCGACGGGCAGCGCCGGGTCTATGCGCTGGAGCCCGCCGGCCTGGACGACGCGGCCGCGTGGTTCCAGGGGCTGGCTGTGTTCTGGGAACAGCGACTGGACGCACTGGGAACCGAGCTGGTTCGCAGCCGCAGGGCGCAGCGGTCACCACAGCGGATCACCGAGCCGCACCCCGCCCAGGAGGCGTCATGACGCTGTGGGGAGAGATCGCCCTCGACGGCGCCCGTCGTTCGGTGACCGTCCAGCGCGAGTACCCTGCGGCCCCGGCGGAAGTCTGGGCCGCCCTCACCGAGCCGGAACGGCTGGCGCGCTGGATCGGACGCTATCAGCAGACCGCTGACGGGTTCCGGCTGGCGATGGGCGGACCGGACGCGGACGCCGTGGTCGACGGCCGTGTTCTCGCCTGCGAGCCCGAGCGGCGGCTCCTGGTGACCTGGCGGTTCAGCGGTGCGGGCGAGTCCGAGGCGCAGACGGAGCTGGAGGCGACGATCGCGACCATCGCGGCCGCCGGGGACGACCGCGTGCTGCTGACTCTGACCCACCGACGTGTGCAGGCCGTGACGGCCTCCGTCTACGGAGCGGGCTGGCAGGACGTTCTCACCCACCTCGCACGCGAGCTCGGTGGGCCGGCCACGCCGCAGGAGCATGACGGCTACCTCGGTGAGGCGGCCGATCCCGCCGCGTTCGACGCCGCGCTCGACGAGTACCGTCGCGACGAGGCCGCGCTCGCGCCCGCGACGATCGAGCGAGCCGGCGACCGGTCGGCCGTCGCGCTCGAGCGGCTGCTCGACGCTCCACTGGACGAGGTCTGGGACGCGCTCACTCTGCCCGACCGCGTCGGCCGCTGGCTCTGGCCGGTGGTGGAGTGGCCCGACGATCCCGCACGCGCACGCCGGCTGCGCATCGGCGACGTGATGCGCCTTGGCGACGAGAACGTCGAGGGCGCGGTGCAGGAGCTCGAGATTCTCAACCTCCAGGAGCGCGCCCACCTGCGGTTCACCTGGGGCGACGCCGCGGTGAGCATCCGCCTGGAGGAGACCGACGACGGCACGCTGCTGTCGCTCGTGCAAGGCGGAGTGAAGGACACTTTCGGCGCCGGGCGGCTGCGCTCGGCGCCCGACTTCGCGGCGGGATGGCACACGCTGATCGACCAGCTGACCCTGCTGCTCGCCGGGCTCAGCGTCCCGGCTCCCGACCGTCTGTGGGAGGCCGCATACCTGGTGTACGCGGGGGAGTGAGCCCCGCGCCGACGAGACCTCCGCCTCCGCCGACTAGACTGGGGAACCGTGTCTGAATCCACCGAAATCACCGAGGAGTCCGTCGAGTCGGCCGTCGCCGCGGCGCTCGCCGCGATCGACGCCGCGGACACCTCGGACGCGCTGAAGGCCGTCCGCCACGACCACACCGCCGAGGGTTCGCCGATCGCCCGGCTGAATGCCGCAATCCGCTCGCTGCCCGGCGATCAGAAGGCTGCGGCCGGCAAGCTCGTGGGCGGCGCCCGCGGGCGGGTCAACCAGGCGTTCGCCGCCAAGGAGGCCGAAATCGAGGCCGCGGAGGACGCTGACCGGCTCGCCGCCGAGGCCGTGGACGTCACCGCGCTGCCGACCCGCTGGACTCCCGGGGCCCGGCACCCGCTGAGCCTCCTGCAGGAGCGCATCGCCGACATCTTCGTCGGGATGGGCTGGCAGGTCGCAGAGGGGCCGGAGCTGGAGAGCGAGTGGTACAACTTCGACGCGCTCAACTTCGACGCCGACCATCCGGCGCGCGCGATGCAGGACACCTTCTTCGTCGAGCCGACCGATTCGCACCTCGTGCTGCGGACCCACACCTCCCCTGTGCAGCTGCGTGCCCTGCTCGGCAACGAATTGCCGGTGTACCGCATCGCTCCCGGGCGGGTGTTCCGCACCGACGAGTTCGACGCGACCCACCTCCCGGTGTTCACCCAGGTCGAGGGCATCGCCGTCGACAAGGGGCAGACGATGGCGCACCTGCGCGGCACCCTCGACCACTTCGCCCGGACGCTCTTCGGCGAGGGCGCGCGCGTGCGCCTGCGGCCCAACTACTTCCCGTTCACCGAGCCGAGTGCCGAGCTCGACCTCTGGCACCCGACCTTCACGGGCGGCGCCCGCTGGATCGAGTGGGGAGGCTGCGGCATGGTGAACCCGAACGTCCTGCGCTCCGCGGGCATCGACCCGGAGGTGTACTCCGGGTTCGCTTTCGGGATGGGCGTCGAGCGGGCGCTGATGTTCCGCAACGACGTCAAAGACATGCGTGACATGGCCGAGGGCGATGTCCGGTTCTCCCAGCAGTTCGGAATGGTGGTCTGATGCGCGTCCCCCTGAGTTGGCTCGGCGAGTACGTCGACCTCGAGCCGGGAACCACGGCAGACGAGGTCCACGCCGCCCTCGTGTCCGTCGGTCTCGAAGAGGAGGACGTCCACACCTTCGAGATCAGCGGCCCCGTGGTCGTCGGTCAGGTGCTGGAGTTCGAGGAGGAGCCGCAGAGCAACGGCAAGACCATCCGCTGGTGCCGCGTGCGCGTGGCGCCGGAGGGGCAGAAGGCCGCCGACGGTGGCGAAGACGTCCGCGGCATCGTCTGCGGCGCCCGCAACTTCTTCGTCCGCGACAAGGTGGTCGTGACGCTGCCCGGCTCGATGCTGCCCGGGCCGTTCCCCATCGCCGCACGCAAGACCTACGGTCACGTGTCCGACGGCATGATCGCGTCCGCGCGCGAACTGGGCCTCGGCGACGACCACGAGGGCATCCTCCGGCTGTCGACGCTCGGTCTCGACCCGGAGGTCGGCGCCGGCGCGATCTCGCTGCTCGGGCTCGACGACACCGCCGTGGAGGTCAACGTCACGCCCGACCGCGGCTACGCGTTCTCGATCCGCGGCATCGCCCGCGAGTACTCGCACGCGACCGGAGCGGCGTTCCGCGATCCGGCGGAGGCTGTCCACGTGCACTCCGCGGGTGCGCACGCGCACGGGTTCAGCGTGTCGATCGACGACCGCGAGCCCATTCGCGGCCGCGTCGGCGCGACCGTGTTCGTCACCCGCGTCGTCCGCGACGTCGACGGCTCGCGGCCCACGCCGCCGTGGATGGTCGCACGCTTGAAGCTCGCCGGCATCCGCCCGATCTCGCTCATCGTCGACATCACCAACTATGTGATGCTCGAGCTCGGCCAGCCGATCCACGGGTACGACCTCGACAAGCTGCGCGGCGGCATCGTCGTGCGCCGCGCCCACGCGGGCGAGGCGCTCGTGACGCTCGACGACCAGACCCGCATGCTCCACGCGGAGGACCTCCTCATCACCGACGAGTCCGGCGCGATCGGTCTGGCCGGCGTGATGGGCGGGGCGTCCACCGAGATCGGCGCGGGAACGAGCAACGTGCTCGTGGAGGCCGCCAACTTCGACCCGGTGTCGATCGCGCGCACCGCACGCCGTCACAAGCTGCCCAGCGAGGCCTCGAAGCGCTTCGAGCGCGGCGTCGACCCGCGGGTCGCGGTCGCGGCGGCGGCGCGCGTCGTGCAGCTGCTGGAGCAGCTCGCCGGCGGCCACGCCGACGAGCTCGGATCGCTGTTCGACACGGCGGAGGACGCCGAGCCGATCCGGCTGCCGAACGATTACATCCCGAACCTGATCGGGGTCGCGTTCACCGACGACGAGGTGCGCGGAGCGCTCGCCGAGATCGGCGGTGCTGTCACCAGCGACAGCGAGGCCCTGCTCGTGGTTCCGCCGAGCTGGCGTCCCGACCTGCGCGACAAGTCCGATCTGGCGGAGGAGGTCGCCCGCATCGTCGGCTTCGACCGCATCCCGTCGGTGCTGCCCGTCGCGCCTCCCGGCCGTGGGCTGTCGCGCGCGCAGAAGCTGCGTCGCGCTGTAGCGCAGATCCTCGCCGACAACGGTGCGACCGAAGTGCTCGCGTTCCCGTTCGTGTCGGAGGCGCTGAACGACCTGTTCGGGTCGCCCGAGGCCGGCCCGGTGCCGGCCGTACGGCTGGCGAACGCTCTCGACGCGACCGCGCCGTACCTGCGCACGTCGCTGCTTCCCGGGCTCCTCGACGTCGCCAAGCGCAACCTCGCGCGCGGCCTGGTCGACCTGCGGGTGTACGAGCTCGGAACGGTCTTCCTGCAGACGGACGTTCAGCTGGGCAGCGCGGAGCTGCCTCCGGGCGCCGCTCTGCCGGGCGACGACGTGCTCGCCGGGCTGAACGCCGGCATCCCGGCGCAGCCGCGGCATCTCGCCGGCCTGATCGTCGGTAACGCGGTCGAGAAGCAGCCGGGCCAGCCGCCGATCGCGGCCGGTCTCGCCGACGCGTTGACTGCCGTGCAGCAGACGGCTGCCGCCGTCGGCGTGGCGATCGAGCCCGTGCAGAGCCGCCACCAGGCGCTGCACCCGGGTCGCACGGCACAACTGGTGGCGCACGCGGCGGACGGCTCGCGCATCGTCGTCGGCTACGCCGGCGAGCTGCTGCCCGCGATCGCGGCCGACCTCGACCTGCCGCGTGTTGTCGCGCTCTACGAGCTCGATCTCGACGCGCTCATCGAGGTCGCGCCCGCCGATATCGTCGCGGGCACGATCGCCGGGTTCCCCGCGGCGACGCAGGATCTGTCGCTGGTCGTGCGCGACGAAGTGCCGGCCGGCGAGGTGCTGGCCGCCGTGCGCGAGGGGGCCGGCGACCTGCTGGAGGACATCAGGCTGGTCGACGACTACCGGGGCACGGGCCTCCCTGCCGCGCACAAGAGCCTGACTTTCGCGCTCCGCTTCCGCGCCGACGACCGGACGCTCACCGCGGCGGAGGCCAGCGAGGCGAAGTTCGCCGGCGCCGCCCGCGCGGGTGAGCTGTTCGGAGCCGCCCTCCGCGAGTAGCGCTGGGGCGCCAGCCAGGCAGTGATCCTTCTGCTCTCGGGCTGGCGATCGTTCAGGGCGGCGTGGGCGTCGAACCCGGTGCGGAGTTGCTCGGACCCGGCATGGGAACGTGGTCAACCTCCGCAACGACGACACGAAACGAACGCCGCGCGCGAAGAGAGGTCAGCCCTTCATCCGCTTGCGGAGCTCTCGTCTCAGTTTGTGCTTCCCGCGCTGGAACAGGTCGAGTAGGCGGTAGCCGGGCGTGTGCGGGTTGACTGGCTCGCGCAGCAGGTCCAGGCCGCCATGGGCGATGATCTTGCGGGAGAGAGCGAACTCCGGTGCCGCGCGGTGCTCCGGAGGAACCGATTGAGCCAGCGCGAGGAGGTCGCGGTTGTTGAACGGCGAGATCACCTCCTGTGCGATGTCCCATTCGAGTTGACTCTGTGCCTGCCAGGCGCCGCATCGATGTTCCCAGTGGAAGAGCACATCGAGAGCGACACCGGTCTCGTCCGCAGCGGATCGCGCCCCCGCGAACCACTCCTCGATCGATTCCACGATGAAATCGAAGCCGGACCATCCGTCGATGAGAGCGATGACCTCGTCGGGCGTACGGAAAGCCCGTTGTTTGCCTTTGTCTTCATACCAGTAGATGGAGCGCGCCAGTTCCGCGGCGTTGCCTTTCACGGCGACACGATCGGCGGGAAAGCCCTGGTAGATACCTGCGGCGATGACACCCCAATCGTCGAGATGGGCCATCGCCGAGTTTCCGGCGTAGACGTCGAGCCACGCCGCGCTCGGTCGCTGACGGCAGTCGATCACGTGCTGCGACTTCCCGAGTCGTTTCGATATGTGGCGCGGAATAGCGAGATCGGGCGACCATCGCGACAGGTGGCGATAACGGAGGGTGTAGATGTAGACATCGTCGAGCACGGGCCCCATCGCGGAGAGCACTGATCGCGAATCCCATCCCCCGGTGAGCGTCAGTGCGAGGGGGAACCGTTTGCTCGCGGCGAGAAGCGTCTTGGAGGCGATCTCGGAGATCGCGGCGGCGACGGAATCGGGATCCCCGTCGGTGGGGAGTTGAGTGGTCGGCCAGAATCGCTCCTGGCGGCGAGCCGAGACGCGTAAAACGTGGTTGGGAACGAGCCGATCCACGTTCTCGAATCCTGACAGCGCAGCCGGCAGGAAGGCTTCGCGGTCTCCCGCTCGCCGAGCGATCTCTTCGTAGCCGCGAAGTCGCTTACCGCGTTCGATGGGGGCGGCGTGTTCGAGAAGCAGAGCCTGCGATGCGGCGTGGAACTCGTCGCCCGTCCAGGTGTACTCCACCGTCCGCATCCCCGTCGCGTCGTTGAAAGCGAGGATCTCGTCGTCATCGAAGACGAAGAGGGCGAAGCGTCCGGTCAGTCTGTTCAGAATGCGGAGGCGGTCTTCGTCGCTTTGCGTCGCCGCGAGGCGGGACAGGACGACATCGTCCGTCGCGTCAGGGTCCGCCGGATCGATGGCGAAACCGAGGAGGGCGTAGGCCGCGGAGTCCGGCTCGTCGTGGACGGTGACCGCGAGGTCGGGATGGGTGTAAATCCAGTGGGAGCGCACGCGACGCCGGGGCCACGCGGCCAAGGACTGCACGTCGCGCGGAGTCAGGAGGAACTGTCGGCGGTAGAGCAGGGGATCCATGGCGGTGAGCTCTCCAGGTTCGGATCGTGCGGCATGAGCGTCGCGTGGCGTCCTGCCGAGCGCGATCTCACTCGCCACGCTTGAAATTCCGGTTCAGAGTATCTGATTTTAACACGGCTCCGAGACTCGGAACCGATGCGCGCGGTTGGCGTCACTCCGCAATCACCCGCTAGGGTTGCTGCATGCTTAACGTCGGTGCCCCCTCTCTGCGCCGACGCCTGCGCGACCGCCGAATCTAGGCGGCGTTCGGGCGACCCTTCGCGGGTCGGACATGGGCGCCGCCGGAGTCTCGGCCCCCTGTCGTCCACTCACCAAGGAACAAGCATGACTTTCTCGGTTGCCGTCGCCGGTGCCTCCGGGTACGCGGGCGGCGAGCTGCTGCGCATCCTCGCCGATCATCCCGATTTCGAGATCCGCACCGTCACCGCCCACCAGAACGCCGGACATCCGCTGGTCGCGCACCAGCCGCACCTGCGTTCTCTCGCCCACCTCACGCTCACCGAGAGCACGGCGGAGAACCTCTCCAGCCACGACGTGGTCTTCCTCGCCCTGCCGCACGGCAAGTCAGGCGAGATCGCCTCGCAGCTCCCCACCGACACTCTCGTCATCGACTGCGGGGCCGACCATCGGTTGGAGGACCCGGCCGACTGGGCCTCCTTCTACGGGGGAGAGCACCACGGAGCATGGGTCTACGGAGTGCCCGAGCTGATCGTGCGCGCCGACGGCACCAAGCAGCGCACCGACCTCGTGCGTGCGACCCGGATCGCCGCGCCCGGCTGCAACGCGAGTGCGGTCTCGCTCGCCCTGGCCCCCGGCCTCCACGCTGGCGTGATCGATGAGCAGGACATCGTGAGCGTCCTCGCGGTCGGCCCGTCGGGCGCAGGCAAGTCGCTGAAGACGATGTACCTCGCAAGTGAGATCCTCGGCTCCGCCAACCCCTATGCTGTCGGCGGCACGCACCGGCACATACCCGAGATCCAGCAGAACCTGCGCAAGGCCGGCGCGACCGCGCCCACACTGTCGTTCACGCCGATGCTGGTACCGATGTCGCGCGGCATCCTCGCTACCTCCACCGCGCGAGCGAGGCCCGGCATCACGGCGGCGCAGGTGCAGGACGCCTGGGAGGCCGTCTACGCGGACGAGCCGTTCGTGCAGGTGCTGCCCGCAGGCAGCGTGCCGCGCACCGCGGATGTGCTGGGTGCCAACACCGTCCTGATGGGCGTCGCACTCGACGAAGCGGTCGGGCGGATCGTTACGGTCCTCGCGATCGACAATCTATACAAGGGAACGGCCGGAGCGGCGATCCAATCCGCGAACATCGCTCTTGGCCTCGCTGAGACCACCGGTCTGAGCGTGAACGGAGTCGCACCGTGAGCGTCACCACAGCCAGAGGGTTCGCGGCCGCCGGTGTCGTTGCCGGGCTCAAGCCGAGTGGCAAGCGCGACCTCGCGCTCGTGCAGAACCGCGGGCCGCTCACGGCGGCGGCGGCCGTCTTCACCACCAATCGCTGCAAGGCGAACCCCGTGCTGTGGAGCGAGCAGGTCATCGCGGACGGCGTGGTCTCGGCCATCGTCCTCAACTCAGGTGGCGCGAACTGTTACACCGGCTCCCGCGGCTTCCAGACCACACACGCCACCGCCGAAGCCGTCGGCTCGGCCCTCGGCGTCTCCGCCGGCGACGTGCTGGTGTGCTCGACAGGTCTGATCGGCGACCAGCTCGACGTCGAGAAGCTGACCGCGGGAGTCGCCCGCGCGGCATCGGCGCTCGCCGGTGACTCCGGGCTCGGTGCCGCCGAGGCGATCATGACCACGGACACCCGGCCCAAGCAGGCTGAGCACATCTCCGACGCCGGCTGGGCGGTGGGCGGCATGGCCAAGGGCGCGGGGATGCTCGCGCCGGGCCTGGCTACCATGCTCGTCGTCGTCACCACCGACGCCGTGCTCGACTCCTCGCAGCTCGACACCGCACTCCGGGCGGCGACTCGGGTCGCCTTCGACCGCCTCGACTCCGACGGCTGCATGTCGACCAACGACACCGTCGCGCTCCTCGGTTCCGGGGCGAGCGGGGTCGCACCCGACTTCGGAAAATTCACCCTCGCGGTCACCGAAGTGTGCCGCAGCCTGGCGAAGCAGTTGCAGGAGGATGCCGAGGGCGCCTCCCACGACGTCACGATCGAGGTCGTGAACGCCCGAACCGAAGACGACGCCGTGACCGTCGGCCGCGCGGTATCGCGTTCCAACCTGTTCAAGGCGGCGATCTTCGGCAACGACCCCAACTGGGGCCGCGTGCTCGCGGCGGTCGGCACCACCGACGCCGCGTTCGACCCCTACGGCATCGACGTCGCGATCAACGGCGTGCAGGTGTGCACGGCGGGGGAACCCGACCAGCCGCGCGACCTGGTCGACCTGACTCCGCGAGCCGTGCATGTGCTCATCGACCTCCATGCGGGCGACGAGAGCGCTGCCATCCTCACCAACGATCTGACCCACGACTACGTGCACGAGAACAGTGCTTACTCCAGCTGAGATGACCACAGAAGAGACCGCTGAAGGTGCCGAACGTGCCGCGGCCACGGCCAAAGCCGCGACCCTGATCGAGTCGCTACCCTGGCTGAAGACCTTCCACGACCGCATCATCGTCGTGAAGTTCGGCGGCAACGCCATGGTGAGCGAAGACCTGCAGCGCACCTTCGCCGAAGACATCGTCTACCTGCGCTACGCAGGGCTGCGTCCCGTCGTGGTGCACGGCGGCGGTCCGCAGATCTCGGCGATGCTCGACCGGCTGGGCATCGACAGCGAGTTCCGGGGCGGCTACCGTGTGACGACACCGGAGGCCATGGACGTCGTCCGCATGGTGCTGACCGGTCAGATCAACCGCGATATCGTGAGCAACATCAACAAGCACGGACCGCTCGCCGCCGGGCTCTCCGGCGAGGACGCCGGGCTCTTCCAGGGCCGCAAGCGCGGAGCCGTCGTGGACGGCGAAGAGGTCGACCTGGGCCTCGTCGGTGACGTCATCGGCGTGAACCCCGAGGGCGTGCTCGCGCAGCTCGACGCCGGGCGCATCCCGGTCGTCTCCTCGATCGCACCGGACATCGACGACCCCGGTCAGTCGCTCAACGTCAACGCGGACGCCGCTGCCGCGGCGCTCGCGGTGGCGCTCGGCGCCGCCAAGCTCGTCATCCTCACCGACGTCGCGGGGCTGTACAGCGACTGGCCCAACCGCGACTCGCTGCAGTCCAAGATCGCGGCTCCCGAGCTGCGGGAGCTGCTGCCGACGCTCGAGTCGGGGATGATCCCCAAGATGTCGGCTTGTCTCGACGCCGTCGACGGCGGCGTGCCCAAGGCCGCGATCATCGATGGGCGCGTGGCCCACTCGATCCTGCTCGAGGTGTTCACGCAGTCCGGAATCGGAACGGAGGTGGTGCCGGCATGAGCGCACAGCTCACCCACGGCACGAACGCACAGACGGCGCCTGGCGGCGCCAATACGGGCGGGGGCTGGAAGCCGCGCTTCGGTGACGCCATGATGCGCACGCTCGCCACGCCCAAGCTGATGCTGGTGCGCGGCGAGGGCTGCCGGGTCTGGGATGTCGACGGCAACGAGTACCTCGACTTCCTCGCGGGCATCGCCGTCAACTCGCTCGGTCACGCCCACCCGGTGCTGGTGGAGGCGGTGAGCAGCCAGGTGGCCACCCTCGCGCACGTCTCCAACTACTTCTCCACCCCGCCGCAGCTGGAGCTCGCCGAGCGCCTCCGGGCGATCACGGGCGCCGGCGAGCAGGGCCGCATCCTGTTCGGCAATTCCGGTGCGGAGGCGAACGAGGCGGCGTTCAAGCTGGCACGCCTCAACAAGGGACCGCACGGCAAGCGCACGCGCGTACTGGCCTTGCACAACGCGTTCCACGGCCGCACGATGGGCTCGCTCGCCCTCACCGGCAAGCCGCCGATGCGCGAGGCGTTCGAGCCGCTGCCCGGCGGTGTCGAGCACATCGACTCGACCATCCACGCGCTGGAGGCTGCGATCGACGACCGGGTCGCCGCCTTGTTCGTGGAGCCGATCAAGGGCGAAGCCGGCGTGCTCGAGCTTCCGGAGGGCTTCCTGCAGCGCGCGCGCGAGCTCACGGAGCAGCACGGCGCGCTCCTTATCATCGACGAGATCCAGACCGGCATCGGCCGCACCGGCCGCTGGTTCGCCTACCAGCATGCCGACATCCTCCCGGATGCCATCACCGTAGCGAAAGGCATCGCCGGCGGCGTGCCGATCGGCGCGCTGATCACCTTCGGCCGCGCCTCCGAGCTGTTCTCGCAGGGCCAGCACGGGTCGACGTTCGGCGGCAACCCGCTCGCCACGGCGGCGGGCAACGCCGTCATCGGCGAGATCGAGCGCGCCGACTTGATCGGCAACGCAGCACGACGCGGGGAGGAGTTGCGCGCCATCCTCCGCTCGTACGACTCGCCCCTGATCGGCGACGTGCGCGGCACCGGCCTCCTGATCGGCGTCGGGCTCACCGACGGGGAGGCGCACCGCCTCTCCGACGCAGCGCTCGCCCACGGGCTGATCGTCAACGCCCCCAACGAGTCGAGCATCCGCCTGGCCCCGCCGCTGATCGTGGGCGACGCCGAGCTCGCGGAGTTCCGCGAGAAGTTCGGCCGCGCACTCGCCGCCCTCTGACCTGCACACACCGCACACACAGCACGCGCCGCACGGGCGCAGACCAAGGATCGCCATGACCCGCCATTTCCTCCGCGACGACGACCTCAGTCCGGCCGAACAGCTCGAAGTGCTCGAGCTGGCCGCACGGCTGAAGGCCGACCGCTTCTCGGCGAAGCCGCTCGCCGGCCCGCAGACCGTCGCCGTGATCTTCGACAAGACCTCGACCCGCACGCGGGTGTCGTTCGCGGTCGGCATCGCCGATCTCGGCGGTACCCCGCTCGTCATCCAGAGCGGCGAGAGTCAGCTCGGCGGCAAGGAGTCGCTGGCCGACACCGCCCGCGTGCTGGAGCGCATGGTCTCCGCGATCGTCTGGCGCACGTACGCGCAGGCCGGTCTGGAGGAGATGGCCGAGGGCACTCGCGTGCCGGTGGTCAACGCCCTCTCGGACGACTTCCACCCCTGCCAGATCCTCGCCGACCTCCAGACCATCCGCGAGCACAAGGGCGGGACCGCCGGTCTCACGCTCGCGTTCTTCGGCGACGGCGCCAGCAACATGTCGCACTCGTACCTCTTGGGTGGCGCGACCGCCGGGATGCACGTGCGGGTCGCCGCGCCGACCGCGTATGCGCCGAGCGACACCGTCGTGGCCGACGCCCGGGCGATCGCGGAGCGCACCGGTGGCTCCGTGTCGGTGTTGGCGGACGCGCGGGAGGCCGCCTCGGGCGCCGACGTGGTCATCACCGACACCTGGGTGTCGATGGGCAAGGAGGACGAGAAGGACGAGCGCGTCGCCGTCTTCGGCGACTACACGGTCGACGCCGGCCTCATGGCCCTCGCGGCGGACGATGCGGTGTTCCTGCACTGCCTGCCGGCCTATCGTGGCCTCGAAGTGACCGCCGACGTGATCGACGGCCCGCAGTCGGTGATCTGGGACGAGGCGGAGAACCGCCTCCACGCCCAGAAGGCCCTGCTGGCCTGGCTGCTGAACAAGAACGAGGAGGGGGCCGCATGACGGCGGACGGTGTCGGCAAGACCGACGAGGGCAAGCTCTGGGGCGCCCGCTTCGTCGGCGGGCCGTCGGCCGAGCTCGCCGCGCTCAGCAAGTCGACGCAGTTCGACTGGGTGCTGGCGGCCTACGACATCGCCGGCTCCCGGGCGCACGCGCGCGCCCTCGCCGCGGCCGGCTACCTGACGGACGACGAGCTGGCCGGGATGACCGCAGCTCTCGACGCTCTCGACGCCGACGTCGCCTCCGGAGCGTTCGTCGCCGCAGAGAGCGACGAGGACGTGCACGGGGCGCTCGAGCGCGGCCTGATCGAGCGCGCGGGTGCCGACCTCGGCGGCAAACTGCGCGCAGGGCGCAGCCGCAACGACCAGATCGCCACGCTCGTCCGGCTCTACCTGCGTGACCACGCCGGCGTCATCGCCGAGCGTCTGATCGCCCTGATCGACGCGATCGCGTCCCAGGCCGACGCACATCCCGCCGCCGTCATGCCCGGCCGCACCCACCTGCAGCACGCGCAGCCGGTGCTGCTCGCGCACCACCTGCTCGCGCACTGCTGGCCGCTCGTGCGCGACCTGGAGCGCCTGGCCGACTGGGACCGCCGCGCGAACGTCTCGCCCTACGGGTCCGGAGCGCTCGCCGGCTCCACGCTCGGGCTCGACCCGCAGCTCGTGGCCCGCGAGCTCGGCTTCGCGGCCAGCTCCGAGAACTCGATCGACGGCACCGCCGCCCGCGACGTGGTGGCCGAGTTCGCCTTCGTCGCGGCGCAGATCGGCGTCGACCTCTCGCGCTTCGCCGAGGAGATCATCCTCTGGAACACGCGCGAGTTCGGGTTCGTGACCCTCGACGACTCGTACTCGACCGGGTCGTCGATCATGCCGCAGAAGAAGAACCCCGACATCGCCGAGCTCGCGCGCGGCAAGGCGGGGCGCCTGATCGGCAACCTGACCGGCCTCCTCACGACGCTCAAGGGCCTCCCGCTCGCGTACAACCGCGACCTCCAGGAGGACAAAGAGCCGGTCTTCGACTCGGTGCAGACGCTGGAGGTCGTCCTCCCGGCGTTCACCGGGATGGTGGCCACGCTGCGCTTCCACACCGACCGGATGGCGGAACTCGCGCCGCAGGGGTTCTCGCTGGCGACCGACGTGGCCGAGTGGCTGGTCAAGCAGCATGTGCCGTTCCGCACCGCGCACGAGATCACCGGAAGCCTCGTGAAGTTCGCCGAGCACAACGGCCTCGAGCTGAGCGACGTGACCGACGAGCAGCTGGCGACCGTGTCGCCGCTGCTCGCACCGGAGGTGCGCTCCGTGCTGACCGTCGAGGGCTCGGTCGGCAGCCGTGCCGGCGCCGGCGGCACCGCCCCGGACCGGGTCGCCGACCAGCTCGTGACGCTGACGGAGCGGGTCCGCGCCCTCACCCAGACCCTCGCGGCGACCAGGCGGGACCTCGGCTGATGGCCGGGCAGGCGGGGCGACGGCGGCCGGGATGGCTCATTCCGCTGGTCGTCGTGGTCGCCGCCGCCGTGATCGTCGTCGGGTTGATCGTGACCGTCGCGGCCGGCGGCCGCATCTTCTGACGTGACCCTCTACCGACCCGGGCGCGACGTCCTCCTGGCGTCGTCGCTCGAGGTCGCGCCGAAGCTGCTCGGAGCGGTGCTCCGGCACGAGACGGACGAGGGTGCGGTCGCGGTGCGCATCACCGAGGTGGAGGCCTACATCGGCGACGGGCTCGATCCCGGCTCGCATGCCTTCCGCGGCCGCACCAAGCGCAATGCGGTGATGTACGGAGAGCCCGGGCATCTGTACGCCTACTTCACCTACGGGATGCACGTGTGCGCGAACGTCGTCTGCTCGCCCGAGGGGGAGGCCTCCGCGGTGCTGCTGCGCGCGGGGGAGGTCGTCGAGGGGGCCGAGCTCGCGCTGCGGCGCCGTTCGGGACCTTCGGGCAGAGCGATCCCGTCACGCGATCTCGCGCGAGGACCCGCTCGACTGGTCGTGGCGGCGGGCGTCCGGCTCGCGGATGACGGCGCCGACCTGTTCGTGCCTCCCTTCGACCTGCAGCTGCCGAGTGCGCAGCCCGACTACGAGACCGGCCCGCGCACCGGCGTGTCGGGCGCCGGCGGAAGCGTGTCGTACCCGTGGCGGTACTGGCTCCCCGGCGACCCCACCGTCTCCCCGTACAAGCGCCACGCCAAATCGCACGACTGAGCGCCCGATCGGCCGCCGAGGGGCACGTAGACGCCCCTAAAATCGCGGAATAAGGGCCATTGCGTGCCCCTCGGCGGAGCGCGAGCGGGTCGGCGGGAGGATCGGGTCAGGCGGCCGCGAAGCGGAAGAGGCCAGCGCAGAGGCAGGCCCAGATGAGGCTGACGAGGGTGCCGATGATGAACCGCTCGCGGGCCTCCGGCGCCTCCAGCTCGGTGAAGCGGCCGACGCCCTTGATCGCGATCAGCACGCCGAGCGCCTCGGGGAAGCCGGCCATGATCGCGCCGGTGGTCGCGAACCGCTCCAGGAAACCGATGGTCATTCCGCCGTGCAGCACCTCTCTGGTCTGCTCCAACCCGCTGACGCGGTCGTGGACGACGATGCCCCCGTGGACCCCGGGAACCGCCGTGCTCCGGGTGGCGAGGACGAGGGCGAGCTGCGCGGCCGGGCCGCCACCTATCACGCTCAGCACGAGGGCGACGATGCCGATGAGCACTCGGAAGATCTGAGGAGCGCCGTGTTGGGGGATCGCGACCAGGAGGAACGCCAGTGCGAGCAGTGTCGTCGCCGTGTAGACGAGCGGGCGTCGCGGAGTGCGCAGGGTGGCGACCATGCAGCAGACGGACGCGATGGCGACCACGAGCGCGAGGGCCCACAGCGCGATCGGCAGCGCGGTCGCGAGGAACTGGTTCAGAGGCAGGGCGGTCATGCGGCTCACGTTCGGTCGGAGGTCGTTCTGTCGGAGATGCGCTGGCGGCGCCGCTCATCCGGTGCTGATGCCCTGGACGGCGTCGGCGCTCTCCAACAGCCTAACCAGGGCGGGCTGCGCCGCCAGGTCGGCGCGCAGTCCGGCGGCTCGGGCACGGTCACTGGCCGACTGGGGCGTGATGCCGAGCCGTGCTCCGGCCTCCGCCTGGGTCATTCCGGTCGAGACGAGGTCGTACAGCTCCCAGCCCGCCTTGCTGCGGCCCGCTCGCAGGGTGAGCAGCAGGCCGACGAGCGCCTCCACGTCGGCGGCCGGCTGCGCGGCGACGATCGCGTCGGCGGCGAAGCGCGTCGGGGCGCGCTTCGCGCGCGTCACCGCTGCCCGGGCGGCCACGAAGGCGTCCCCTCCCGCCTCTCTGGTGTGGGAGGGCAGCGGCGTGCGCACCTCCCCGATGCCGAGACCGACGCTCCACGCGTCGCCGCGGGCGAGCGTTGTCACGATGTCGAGGGCGGTGGCCGCGTCGGCGGTGAGCGCCTGCAGCTCGTCGCCCGCGTTGCGGTCGACCGGGAGCAGGAGCCGGTCGCCGGAACGGTCGTTGAGTGCTGCGAGCGCCGGTGCGACGATGTCGGGTCGGCCGCGACTGTCGACCTGGTCGGCCGTGATGACGAACATGGCCCCTCCCATCAGGGCTGATAGCTTGATGGTGAGTATATCAGGGTTGTTGACCTGATTCAACCAAAATCAGGATGTCAGGCCTGATCGCCGAACGAAGCCGGGAAACACCCGCTGCTAGCCTGGGGGCGTGCCAGAAACCGCCGCAGCCGCAGAACGGAGCAGCGCAGAGCAGAGGCTCAGCGCGCAGACCAACGACCCGACGTTCGACGACGTCTGGGACGAGCTGAAGTGGCGCGGACTCGTGCACGTCTCGACCGACGAGTCCGCTCTCAAGGAGCTCCTCGCGGATGACCCGATCACGTACTACTGCGGTTTCGACCCGACGGCGCCGAGCCTCCACCTCGGCAACCTGGTGCAGCTCCTGACGATGCGCCGCCTCCAGCTTGCCGGGCACAGGCCGCTCGGGCTCGTCGGCGGCTCCACGGGCCTCATCGGAGACCCGCGCCCGACCGCCGAGCGCACGCTCAACACCAAGGAGACCGTCTCGGAGTGGGTCGGCGACCTGCAGCAGCAGGTCACCCGCTTCCTTTCCTCTGAGGGCGACAACGCCGTACGCCTGGTCAACAACCTCGACTGGACGGCGCCGCTGTCGGCCATCGACTTCCTGCGCGAGATCGGCAAGCACTTCCGCGTGGGCACGATGCTCAAGAAAGACGCCGTCGCGGCGCGTCTCAACTCCGACGAGGGCATCTCGTACACCGAGTTCAGCTACCAGATCCTCCAGGGGATGGACTTCCTCGAGCTGTACCGCCAGTACGGCTGCGTGCTGCAGACCGGCGGCAGCGACCAGTGGGGCAACCTCACCAGCGGCACCGACCTCATCCGCAAAGTGGAGGGTGTGCACGGCCACGCCATCGGCACACCGCTCATCACGAACAGCGACGGCACCAAGTTCGGCAAGAGCGAGGGCAACGCGATCTGGCTCGATGCGAACCTCACCAGCCCGTACCGCATCTACCAGTTCTGGCTCAACGCCGACGACGCGGATGTCATCGACCGCCTCAAGGTCTTCACGTTCCTGCACCGCGACGAGATCGAGCGGCTGGAGCGGGCCGTCGCCGAAGAGCCCTTCCGCCGGGAGGCGCAGCGTCGCCTCGCCTACGAGGTGACCGCGCTCATCCACGGCACGGAGGCGACGGAGGCGGTCATCGCCGCGTCCGAGGCGCTGTTCGGGCAGGGCGACCTGGCCGGGCAGGACCGAGGGATCCTCGAGTCTGCCTTGCGCGAGCTGCCCAACACGACGACGGCGGCCTCCACCACGATCGCGCAGGCGCTCGTGGACACCGAGCTCACCAAGAGCCTCGGCGAGGCGCGTCGCGCTGTGGCGCAGGGCGGCGTCTCCGTCAACAACGCCAAGGTCAACGACGCGGAGGCGCCGGTCGGCGATCACCTGCTCCCGGGCGGGATGGTCGTGCTGCGACGCGGCAAGAAGACCCTCAGCGGCGTGTTCGTGGAGTAGCTATCGGGCTGGTGAGCGAAGTCACCTGGCCGTGCGGATTAGCGGCGAGCCTCCGCCGCACGCTTGGCCATCTTCGCCAAACGGCGTTCCAACGGCATCCGTGCTGAACGTCGTAGCCCCGCGATGGCGGACCGGAACCTCGCGATATCGGCGTCGACTCCTGACGGCACCGATTCCAGCGGAAACTGTGCCCGGCGCCATTCGAACCAGCTCGGCACGAATCCGAGCGCATGCGTGGAGAGGTCGTTGAAGGCCTGTTCGACGAGGGGGCTCGACTTCTGGTCGGCCCACCAGGATGCCTGCTTGGTGATCTGGGTGGGGCTCAGCCGATAGATCAGGCGAGGGACCCGAAGCCGTTCGAGCGCGAATCCCTTCGTCGCTGCGCGGACGAAGAGGTCGAAATCCTCGCTTGCCACGATCCGGTAGCCGCCGAGGTCGGAGATCGCCTCCGTGCGTGCGACCATCGTCGACTGGATGAACGGATTCGCGAGAAGAAGGAAGAACGGCGATGACTCTGCAGTGACCGCGTACGGCTTCTGCGGGGCGATGATCGGTGTACCCGCGCGCCAGAACAGCGACGTCGTGAAGCTGAAGTCGATGCCGGCGGCGATACGGCGAAGCTGAGGGCCGAAACGTCCGGGCAGCGAGATGTCGTCCGAGTCCAGGCGAGTGACGAGCGGCGTCGACACGTGCTCCAGCAGTCGATTGAGCGATGTCGGGATGCCGACCCACTCATCGTCTTCGAGCACGCGGACGCGACGGTCGTCGACGGAGCGCGCGGCTCTGAGAGTGCCATCAGTGCTGCCGTCGGAGCGTACGATCATCCGGGCGGACGAGGGGAGGCTTCGCAACGCACTCCTCATGGCGGCCGCGATCGTCGTCTCGGCGTCGCGCGCCGAGACGATCACGGTCATGGGTCCTACGCGTTCGGTCATGCTCGTCTTGACTTCCGTTCGTCGATCGCGGCCGTGAACTCGTCGAATCGCGACTGCACGTAGAGCTCGAGTGCGTCCGCGATGGCCGGGTCGTACGGGAGGTCTGTGCGCTGGGCGTTCAGCGCGTCGAGTGTGCGGGTGAGGTCGGCCTCGTCCTCCACAGCCAGCAGGAACGGCCCGGCGGTGCCTTCGATCTCCTCCAGAGCCGCGCTCGACCGTGTCACGACGGGACGCCCGGCTGCCAGCCCTTGCCACAGCTTGTTGGCCAGGACGCTCCGGGCCTTGGGCGAGTCGCCGAACACTCCGAGCACGACATGATGCTCGTGCACCGTGCGGATCAGCTCCTCGTGGCTGAGCCACGGGACGAAGACGATCCGGTCGACGAGGCCGAGACGGCGAATCGTGGCGTGCAACTCCGCCGTCCGCTCGGGCGCCGCGTCGCCCACCATGGTGAGAATGATCGACTGATCGCTCTGCGCGAGCGCGCGAAGGAGGAATGGGACGCCGTGAAGCGGCAGCATTCCGCCCGAGTAGAGGACTCGGAGATGATCCCCGGCAGCGGCGGGTGGTTCTGGTCGCACCCAGTCGGGCGAGCCGACCGGGAGCGTCATGATGCGCGATCTCGGCGAACGTGACCGGATCGCGCGGGCGCGCTCGTCCGTATCGATCAGGAAGATGTCCGACAGGGCCAGCGCGACCGAGTCGATCAGCCGGCATTGCAGCGCCTTCAGCGACCGTGGCGACGCGAGCTGCCAGTCTTCGATGACGGTCTCGTACTTGCCGACGAAGCCGTCCACGACCAGGGTGGCCCGCACGAGCTTGGCGATGAGCCAGGCCGCAGGAACGAAGGGGAGCGAGAACTCCGGTACGACGACGATGTCGCTTCCGCGACTCGCCGCGAGCCCGCGGGCGAAGTCGCGGAGCATACGCAACGGCTTCGGGCCGCGGGACTCGCGGTCGACCACGCGCACCTCGTGCCCGGCAGCGACCAAGGCGGTGCGGATCCGCTGGTTGCGGGGATACGTGCGGCTCTCGACGCGCAGGTAGGTCGTCTTCGTCATTCGGCTTCGGCTCCCACGCGAGTGCGCGAGCGAAGCGCGCGCAGGGTGTCGAGCGCCTTCAATGCCGTCCGCAATGCCGCAGGCAGCAGGGATGGGGCGACCTTCAGGATGAGGATGCTGCCGCCGAGGCTCTTCGAACGTCGGAAGATCGCTCGCAGGGAGAGCGGGCGGGCCCATTCCTGCGCCGACCTGTACGTGTGACGCATCGCGGAGCCCGCGACGCCCCAGCGCACGGCGGTCTTGACGGCGGCGAGGCACAGGAAGCGCGCCGTGAACACATCCCGCTCGTCCGGCTGGACGTATCCTCCGAGCTCCACGAGCACGCCGTCATGAGCGCTCTTGAGCGCAGCAAGGTCGGGCGTGCGTGTACGGGTGATCGACCCCGGCTGGCGACGGTAGACGTAGACGATGTCGGGAATGACGCGGACCGACCGCGCGGATGCGACAGCACGGGCGACGCCGACGACATCGCTCTGCGACACGAGAGCGGGAAACGGGTCGACACCCAGCGTCGAGCGGCGGAACAGCTTGGACCACAGGTAACCGTGGATCGTGCTGCCGATCATGAGCTCGGCGGCCGACCCGGTCGAAATCGTCCGCGGTGTGCTCCAGCCTCCGACGCCGTCGATCAGTCGGCGGTCTCCCGGACCGGGCCCCCACGCGAAATCCGCGCGGGCGAAGACGATGTCGGCGTCGCCGATCGCTCGCATCAGCGTGTCGAGGCCGGCCACCGACCACTCGTCGTCGTGGTCGACGAACCAGATCACCTCGCCGCGCGCGACGCGGAGCGCCTCATTGCGCCGCACCGCGATGCCGACCGACTCCTCGTGCCGGATCAGCGTGATGCCCGGCTCGTCGCCGAAGGACGCGGCGAGGACGGCTCCCGTGTCATCGGCCGATCCATCGTCGACCACGACGGCGTCGACGCCCGGTCGGCGCACGGCATCGACAAGGCGGGAGGCCAGGAGGGGCGCGCTGTCGCCGGCATTGCGGACCCCTACGATGATCGTCGCGGTCGGTCGCTGCTCATCGGCTGCGCTGGCGGTCACAGAGCTCCCTCAGGGCGGAAAAAAGCGGGGACGAATGTCACGGTATACTACACGACAGATCTGGCCTGCAGGGTTCCTGTGGTCAGCTTCGCATCGACGAATCAGGCCATATGTCTTCCTCTCCCGCACCGACCCGTCGAGTCTCGCCGGCGCGAATCCGGTTCTTCGCCGGCGCCATCGTGAGTTACCTCGCGGTCCCTCTCCTCAACGCGGTGTCACCGCTGCTCGCCCTGCCGGCGATCACCGCGTCCTACGGGAGCGAGGCATGGGCGGCCATCGCAGTCGGGCAGTCGCTGGGTGGCACCGCCGGCATCCTCGTCGAGCTGGGCTGGGGGCTGTCCGGGAGCCAGCGTGTGGCGCGGATGTCTCCGCGCAATCGCGCGAACGCCTTCGGAGTCTCGCTTGTCGCGAAGGCGGTCGTCGGCATTCCGACGATCGGAATCGCAGTCTGGCTGTCGTTCCTGCTCGCGCCCGAAGGGTTCGGCGACACGGCGGCCGTCGTCGCAGCCGCTGCCGCGATCGCGATGTTCTCCGGCGGCTGGATCTTCGTCGGGATACTGAAGCCACGGCTGTTCCTCTACACCGAGGCCCTGCCACGAGCGCTCCTCATCGCGGCGTCCGCAGTCGCCATCCACCTCGGGGCGGCCCTATGGACGTACACGGGAGCTCTCTTGCTCGCCTCGGTGGCCGCTCCTATCGCGGGCGGAATCGTTCTGAAGCTGCGGCCGCGCGACTTCGTCTCACTGAGCCCACGGCGGCTGATGAGAGTGATCGGACACCAACGGGCCGCCCTGAGCTCGAGCGTGTTCTCGAGCGTCTACATCTCGCTCGGCACGGCCGTCGCGACGCTGGGCTCCCCGAACGCCACCCTGCTTTTCGCCTCTGTCGATCGACTGCAACGGATGGTCCAGCAGGTGGTGCGCCCCGTGGGGTACGTCCTCAAAGGCTGGGTCGGGCGCGAAGTGGACCCGGAGAGCCGTGTCCACCGGGCCGTGCGCGCGACCTTTGTGAGCGGCAGCATCGGCGTGGTCTCCGGGGCGCTCTTCGCCCTCGCGAGCCCGTGGGCGGCCGAGGTGATCTTCTCCGGCACCGTGCACGTCCCGCCGCTGGCAGCGGTGATCTCGGGACTGAGCATCGCGGTGATGTGTACGAGCGTGTCGACGGGCGGGGTGCTCCTCGTGTCGCTGCGGCGGGTGAGCGCCGTCGCGACCTCTGCGGCGGTCGGCGCTGCCGTCGGCCTCCCGGGGATATTCTTCGGAGCCATGTTCTTCGGAGGAACAGGCGCCTTGACCGGTCAGCTCCTGGCCGAGGTCTCGGTGCTGATCGTGCAGATCGTGGCGGCGCGGCGGAGGCTTCGGCAGATCCGGGAGACGGGTCGCTTGCAGATGCAGCCGCCGACGATGCCGGATCCGGATCCGCTCCACGGTCGTGAAGCCGATCCGGTGTAGCGTGATCGCATGCCAGAGACCCGCGCCGACAGTGTGGACGATGACGGCGACGCCCTCGTCGCGCGTCTGGATCTGATCGAGGATCAGCCTCTAGCGGAGCGGGCGGACGCCTACGCGCAGCTGCACGAGTCCCTTCAGGCCAGGCTCGAAGACAGCGACCGGCGCGGGAATGGCTGAGCGTCTCGACATCGCACTGGTCTCGCGCGGTCTCGTGCCGTCCCGCACTCGTGCTGCGGCGATGATCGTCGACGGCCTGGTGACGGTGGACGGGCGGCCCGTCGTGCGGGCCTCCACGAGGATCGAGGACGGGCAGGAGCTCGTGGTGGCGGGTGCAGACCACTACGTCAGCCGCGGAGCACACAAGCTCATCGCGGCCCTGGACGCCTTCGCCATCCCCGTCGCGGACCGGGTCGCGCTCGACGCCGGCGCCTCGACGGGCGGCTTCAGCCAGGTGCTGCTCGAACGAGGTGCTCGTCTCGTGATCGCCGTCGACGTCGGGCACGGCCAGCTCGATCCCCGCCTCGTGGGCGCCGAACGGCTCCGCTCGTTCGAGGGTGTGAACGTGCGCTCGCTGGATCCCGCGGCTTTCGAAGGTCTGGTCGGCCCCGCCGTCGTGCCCGAACTCGTCGTGGCGGACCTGTCGTTCATCTCGCTGACGCAGGTGCTGTCGGCCCTGCGTTCCGTGACTGCGGCCGACGCCGATTTCGTGATGCTGATCAAGCCACAGTTCGAGGTGGGCAGGCTGGGCGTGCGCGAGGGCATCGTCACCGATCCCGGGTTGCGGTTGGACGCCGTCGAGCGGGTGCTCTGGGCCGCCCACGACACCGGGCTCGGCACCGCCGGCGTGATCGCGTCCCCGATCGCCGGGACGCACGGCAATCACGAGTTCCTGGCCTGGTTTCAGGAGGGCGCTCCGGATCCGTCCGAGTCGCGCGACACGCTCCTCCACCTCTCGCCCTGAGTGAACCTTCTCCACAATCTGGCCGCTCGGCCGCATCCGCGGCCGAAAACCGGCAGAATGGAGGGACGCAGCCAGAAGGAATCGACGAGCTCGTGAGGAGGCGACGTGACGGCATCGGGTGACGCGCAGCGATACATCCTCGTCGTCGCGCACACCGGTCGTCAAGACTCCCTCGACGCGGGCGTACAGGTCTGCCGACAGCTCGTCTCCGCCGGCGTCGTCCCGGTGCTCAGCGAAGACGAACGGCGCGATCTGCTGTTCGCCGCTCCCGATCTCGACTCCGTCGCCGTTCTCGGTGACGAGGTGCGCGCCAGCGATCTCGAGCTGGTGATCGTGCTCGGCGGCGACGGCACGATCCTGCGGGCGGCGGAGCTGGTCCGCGGCTGCACGGCGCCGCTGCTCGGCGTCAACCTCGGGCACGTCGGCTTCCTGGCCGAGAGCGAGCGCGACGATCTCGAGATCGCCGTCGCGCGCGGGCTCGCCACCGACTACGAGGTCGAGGAGCGCATGACGCTCTCCGCGCGCGTGAAGGTCGGCAACGAGGTCGTCTACGAGAGCTGGGCGCTCAACGAGGCCACGGTCGAGAAGGCCAGCCGTGAGCGGATGCTCGAGGTCGTCATCGAGGTAGATGGCCGGCCGATGTCGAGCTTCGGCTGCGACGGCGTCGTGATGTCGACGCCGACCGGCTCGACCGCGTACTCGTTCTCCGCCGGCGGCCCCGTGGTCTGGCCGGGTGTCGCCGCCCTCCTGCTGGTGCCGCTCAGCGCGCACGCGCTGTTCTCGCGGCCGCTCGTGGTCGACGCCGACTCGTCTCTCGCGGTCGAGCTGCTCGACCGCGCGGGCGGGGAGGGCATTCTCTGGTGCGACGGCCGGCGGGCGTTCGACCTCCCGCGCGGCGCCCGCGTCGTGGTGCGCCGCTCGCCGATCCCGGTGCGCCTCGCGCGCCTGCACCAGGGGCCGTTCACCGATCGGCTCGTGCACAAGTTCGACCTGCCCGTGACCGGGTGGCGGGGGCCGGCCGGCCGTGAGTGACGTTCGTGGAGGCATCGAAGAGATCTCGATCCGCGACCTGGGCGTCATCGCCGACGCGTCCCTCCCGCTGGGGGCCGGGTTCACTGCGATCACCGGTGAGACGGGCGCGGGCAAGACGATGGTGGTCTCGGCGCTCGGCTTGCTGCTGGGCGAACGCGCCGACACCGGCGCCGTGCGCGTCGGCAGCCCGCAGGCGTGGGTGGAGGGGCGTTGGCGCGTCGTCGGCGCGGACGACGTCGTCGAGCGCGTGCGCGACGCCGGCGGAGACGTCGACGAACTCGGCGGCGGTGAGGCAGAGCTGGTGCTCAGCCGCTCGGTCTCGGCCGAGGGCCGTTCGCGTGCCGTCGTCGGCGGCCGAGGCGCACCCGTCAGCGTGCTGACCGAGCTCGGCGGGCAGCTCGTGGTGGTGCACGGTCAGTCTGACCAGATCCGGTTGCGTTCGGCCGTCGCCCAGCGCGAGGCGCTCGACCGGTTCGCCGGCCCGGAGTTCGCCGAGCTGGTCGACACGTACGCCCAGGTCTTCCACCGCTGGCGCGACAACCGCGCCGAGCTCGACGAGCTGGTCGCCGACCAGGAGCGCCGTGCCCGCGAGGCCGACGACCTGCGTGCAGCTATGGCCGAGATCGAGACCGTGGCTCCGCAGCCCGGAGAGGACGACGAACTCGCCGAACGTGCCGAACGTCTGACCAACCTCGAAGAGCTTCGTCTCGCCGCTGCGGGAGCGCGTGAGCTGCTCTCGGCCGAGGAGTCGGAGGGCGCCGACGCTCTCGGCCTGCTCGACAATGCTCGTCGTCAGCTGGAGCGCGCGGCGCCGCACGACGCTGAGCTGCGGCCGGCGGCCGAGGCGGTCGCCAACGCCAACTACCTCGTCTCCGACATCGCCGCGCAGCTCTCCACGTATCTCGCCGCGCTCGACACCGACGGCGCCCGCGAGTTGGAGGTCGTCCAGGAGCGTCGCGCGGAGCTCGTCGGGCTCGTCCGCAAGTACGGCCCGACCCTCGGCGACGTCATCGCGACGCTCGAGACCGGCAGCCTCCGCCTCCTGGAGCTCGACGGCGACGCCGACCGCATCCAAGAGCTCGCCCGCGAGGTCGAGGCCGACGGCGCGCTCGCCTCCGAGCTCGCCGACGATCTGGGGGCGCGCCGTCGGGAGGCCGCCGAGCGGCTCGCCGAGGCGGTCTCCGCCGAGCTCGCCGCCCTCGCCATGCCCGACGCGCGGATCGTCGTGGAGGTCACCGAGCGCGAGGAGTTCACCGCCAGTGGCCGCGACCAGGTCGCCATCCTGCTGCGACCGCACCCCGGCGCGGAGCCGCGACCGCTCGGCAAGGGCGCCTCCGGAGGCGAGCTGTCCCGCGTGATGCTGGCCATCGAGGTGGTCATCGCCGGCACCGACCCGGTGCCCACCTTCATCTTCGACGAGATCGACTCCGGCGTCGGCGGCGCCTCCGCGATCGAGATCGGCCGTCGTCTCGCCCGCCTGGCCGAGAACTCGCAGGTGATCGTCGTGACCCACCTCGCCCAGGTGGCGGCTTTCGCCACGAACCACCTCACCGTCGTCAAGGGCAGCGACGGCGCGGTCACGGAGTCGAGCGTCCGGCGCCTCGACGGCGACGAGCGCATCGCCGAGATGGCGCGGCTGCTGTCGGGCCTCCCCGACTCCGAGAGCGGGCTCGCTCACGCGCGCGAGCTCGTCGAGATGGCGTCCGCCGCACGCTGAGGCGCGTCGGCCACCGCGACCGCCATGCGGCATGCGCGTCGTGCTCGTGGCGCACGGTGGGCACATCAGCAGGTGATAAGCTATAAGCCCGTGGTGGACTATTCAGACGCGGGCCAGAACAACAGCAAATCCAACGGCATTACCAAGCACATCTTCGTGACTGGTGGTGTCGTTTCTTCGTTGGGGAAGGGCCTTACGGCGGCTTCCCTCGGCAACCTTCTGACGGCCCGCGGCCTTCGCGTGGTCATGCAGAAGCTCGACCCCTACCTCAATGTCGACCCGGGAACGATGAACCCGTTCCAGCACGGCGAGGTATTCGTCACCGACGACGGCGCAGAGACCGACCTCGACATCGGGCACTACGAGCGCTTCCTCGACATCAACCTCGGCCAGTCCGCGAACGTCACCACCGGCCAGATCTACTCGAACGTCATCGCCAAGGAGCGCCGGGGCGAGTACCTCGGCGACACGGTTCAGGTCATCCCGCACATCACCGACGAGATCAAGCGCCGGATGCGCCTGCAGGCGCAGCCCGGACCGGACGGCGAGCCGGCCCCCGACGTGATCATCACGGAGATCGGCGGCACCGTCGGTGACATCGAGTCGCAGCCGTTCATCGAGTCGGCACGGCAGGTGCGTCACGAGCTCGGCCGCAAGAACTGCTTCTTCGTGCACGTCTCGCTCGTGCCGTTCATGAACGCGTCCGGCGAGCAGAAGACCAAGCCGACGCAGCACTCGGTGGCCGCCCTGCGCTCCATCGGAATCCAGCCGGACGCCCTCGTCCTCCGCAGCGACCGCCCGGTCTCCGAGTCGAACAAGCGCAAGATCGCCCTCATGTGCGACGTGGACGAGCAGGCGGTGGTCAACGCGGTCGACGTGCCGAGCATCTACGACATTCCGACCATGCTGCACGATCAGGGTCTGGACGCCTACATCATCGACCAGCTCGGCCTCGACGATGCCGCCGACGTCGACTGGCACGGCTGGGCTCGCCTCCTGGAGGCCGTGCACGACCCCAAGCACGAGGTCACCATCGGCCTGGTCGGCAAGTACATCGACCTCCCCGACGCCTACCTGTCGGTCACCGAGGCGCTCCGCGCGGGCGGGTTCGCCCACCGCACCAAAGTGAACCTCAAGTGGATCCCGTCCGACGATTGCCAGACGCCCGAGGGAACTGCACTTCAGCTCGGCGACGTCGACGCCATCTGCGTTCCGGGCGGCTTCGGCGTGCGCGGCATCGAGGGCAAGGTCGGCGCGTTGCGGTTCGCGCGCGATAACGGCATCCCGGCGCTCGGCCTGTGCTTGGGCCTGCAGTGCATGGTCATCGAGTACGCGCGTCACGAGGCCGGCTTGACCGGGGCGTCGTCGTCCGAGTTCGACCCGGAGACCGAGTTCCCCGTGATCGCCACGATGGCCGAGCAGGTCGAGATCATCGCCGGCGGCGACCTGGGCGGCACCATGCGCCTGGGCCTGTACCCGGCCACGCTCGCCGAGGGGTCCCTGGTCGCCGAGCTGTACGGCGGCCCGGAGGCCAGCGAGCGTCACCGTCACCGCTACGAGGTGAACAACAACTACCGCGAGCAGATCGCCGACGCCGGCCTGTGGTTCTCCGGCACCTCGCCCGACGGCCACCTGGTCGAGTACGTGGAGCTGCCGCGCGACGTGCACCCGTTCTACGTCGGGACCCAAGCGCACCCGGAGCTGCGCTCGCGGCCGAACCACGCGCACCCGCTGTTCGCGGGACTCGTCGGCGCCGCACTCGAGCGCCAAAAGGCCAGCCTCCTGTTCGAGGTGGCGGTGGAGGAAGCCGAAGAAGTGGGCGCGGGCGCCTGATGGCGGCCGAGGTCGGCGTGATCGGCGACGAGCCGTTCTGCCCAGAGATCCTGTCGTCCGAGACCGCTTTCGAAGGCACGGTCTGGGATGTCCGCCGCGACACCTTCCGCTACAACGGCGAGGAGATCACGCGCGAGTACGTCGACCACACGGGTGCCGTCGCGGTGCTCGCGCTGGACGACGACGGCCGTGTGCTGCTCATCCGGCAGTACCGGCATCCCGTCCGCCACCGCGACTGGGAGATCCCCGCCGGGCTGCTCGACATCCACGGCGAGGACCCGCTCACCGCGGCCCAGCGGGAGCTGGCCGAGGAGGCCGACCTGCAGGCCGGTCAGTGGAACGTGCTGGCCGACATCTTCACCAGTCCGGGCGGCAACGACGAGGCGATCCGCATCTATCTGGCCAGGGACGTGCGCTCGACGGACGAGGCGTTCGCTCGGGAGGCCGAGGAGGCCGACATCGAGGTCGCGTGGGTGCCGCTGGAGGACGCGGTGGACGCCGTGCTCGCGCGCCGCGCGCACAACGCGCCGCTGAGCATCGCCGTGCTCGGGGCCCTGGTCGCACGCGAGCGGGGCTGGGCGAGTCTCGGCGCCGCCGTCGCGCCCTGGCCGAGCCACCCGAAGCTGAGCGCTCCGAGCGCCGAGGGATGACCCTCGCGGCGGACGTGGACGCTTACCTGAGGCATGTCGCCATCGAGCGCGGCCTCTCGGCGAACACGGTCGCCGCATACCGACGCGACCTCGCGGTGTACTCCGCCTGGCTCGCCGAACAGGGCGTCGACGACGTGAGCGCGGTGTCGGGCGCGACCGTGTCGGGCTACCTCGCCCACCTCGGGTCGCGCGAGGAGTCGCCGCTGACCGCGACCTCCCTCGCCCGCATGCTGTCGACGGTGCGCGGGTGGCACCGGTTCCTGCGCGAAGAGGGCAGGGTGGAGGTCGATGCCGCCCGCGACGTGCGGCCTCCGAAGCTGCCGAGCACGCTGCCCAAGGCGATCAGCGTCGACCAGGTCGCCGCGCTGCTGGCGGCGACCGACGGCGACGAGCTCGACGACCTCCGCGACAAGGCGCTGCTGGAGCTGATGTACGCGACAGGCGCGCGCGTCAGCGAGGCGGTCGGCCTGAACGTGGACGATGTGATCGACACGGATGTGGTGCGGCTCACCGGCAAGGGGGCCAAGCAGCGCATCGTGCCGCTCGGCAGCTTCGCCCAGGCCGCCGTCGCCGCCTACCTCGTGCGGGCACGCCCGGTGCTCTCGTCGCGCGGCCGGGCGACGCCCGCGCTCTTCCTCGGGATGCGCGGCGCTCGGCTCTCGCGCCAGAACGTGTGGCTGATCATC
Organism: Leifsonia sp. McL0607; assembly: GCF_049993355.1. Classification (GTDB taxonomy): domain Bacteria; phylum Actinomycetota; class Actinomycetes; order Actinomycetales; family Microbacteriaceae; genus Leifsonia. The sequence goes on from NZ_CP188253.1 coordinate 2,525,350, forward strand.
CGGGCGGCGGCAGAACGCTCGAACCTGGGCGTCGAGATCTCGCCGCACACCCTCCGGCACTCGTTCGCCACACATCTGCTGGCGGGAGGCGCCGACGTGCGCGTCGTGCAGGAGCTGCTGGGCCACTCGTCGGTGGCGACGACGCAGATCTACACGCTGGTCACGGCCGACGCCCTGCGGGACGTGTACGTCACGGCTCACCCGCGGGCGCGGTGACGTCCCCGCGGCGCCTTCTTATACAGCCACACCAGCACCTTCCCGTCTTCGCCGGTGACGCGCGAGGGCGTGAAGCCCAGCTTTTCCAGCACCCGGAACGACGGCGCGTTCCAGCGCCCCACGATCGCCCACAGCACGGGGATGCCGCTCTCGAACGCGGCGTCGGCCACCGCGGCAGCCGCCTCGGTGGCATAGCCGTTGCCGACGTGGCGGCGCAGCAGCTCGTAGGCGAGCTCGGGCTGCGCCGGCGTGGCTCGCCTGGTGACGAGGCCGCAGTAGCCGATCGGTTCGCCGGTGTCGGCCAGCTCGATCGCGTAGATCCCGTACCCGGCCTCCTCGGCCGCCCGGCGCCGGGTGTCCAGTCGCTCGCGCTCCTCGGCGAGAGGCCGGGAGTCCTGCGACGGGTCCTCGGCGATCAGCTCCAGGCTCCACTTGGCGTCGCTGCCGTCGCGGAGGCGCAGGCGCAGGCGATCGGTGGTGAGTTCGGGCGGCATCGTCGGCACGCGCACAGCGTACGCCCTGGGGACCCGCCGCCGTCACGCCGACGCAAGCGGGAGCACGCGGATAGGATGGGCCGAAGTGAACAGGCCGCGAACGGTCTCCGATCGACAAGGACGAGGAACAGCCAGGTGACGCGCAACGACGAGGTCAGGACGGAGCTTCCCGGCATGGACACCGCAGCCCTCGCCGCACCGCTCGGACCCACCGGGCGGCCCTTGCGCGCGTTCCCGGCGCCGGCCGAGCTGGCGCAGCACGGGCCCGCCAAGATCGTCGCGCTCTGCAACCAGAAGGGCGGGGTCGGCAAGACCACGACCTCCATCAACCTCGGCGCCGTGCTCGCGGAGTACGGCCGCCGCGTGCTCGCCATCGACTTCGACCCGCAGGGCGCGCTGTCGGCCGGTCTCGGCGCACAGACGCACGACGTCACGACCATCTACGACCTGCTGCTGAACCGCCACGCCGACGTGCAGGAGGCCATCCAGACCACCGGCGTGCCCGGGCTCGACATCATCCCGGCCAACATCGACCTCTCGGCCGCCGAGGTGCACCTGGTCAACGAGGTGGCGCGCGAGCAGATTCTCGCCGGCGTGCTGCGCAAGGTCTCGGGCGACTACGACGTCATCCTGATCGACTGCCAGCCGTCGCTCGGCATCCTCACCGTCAACGCGCTGACCGCCAGCCACGGCGTGCTCATCCCGCTGGAGTGCGAGTACTTCGCGCTGCGCGGCGTCGCCCTTCTCATCGAGACCATCGACAAGGTCCGCGAGCGGCTCAACCCGGCGATCGAGCTCGACGGTATCCTCGCGACGATGTACGACTCCCGCACGCTGCACTCGCGCGAGGTGCTGGAGCGTGTCGTCGACGCCTTCGGCGACCAGGTTCTCGAGACCGTGATCTCGCGCACGGTGAAGTTCCCGGACGCCTCGGTCGCCGCCACCCCGATCACGCAGTTCGCGCCGGAGCATCAGGCGGCGGAGGCCTACCGCCAGCTGGCGAGGGAACTGATCTTCCGTGGCGCCGTCGCCTGAGGACCTTGCCGCCGCACGTGCAGTGACGCCGAAGGGCACGTCGTTGCCCCTTCCGGAGGCCGAAGGGGACAACAACGTGCCCCTCGACGGAGCGGACAAAGGGTTTCGGGTTGCTGTGGGGGAGTTCGAGGGGCCGTTCGACCTCCTGCTGTCGCTGATCACCAAGCACGAACTCGACATCACCGAGATCTCGCTGAGCCGAGTCACCGACGAGTTCATCGCCTACCTGCGGCGCCTCGACGCCGACCAGAGCCTCGACGAGGCGAGCGAGTTCCTCCTCGTCGCCGCGACCCTCCTCGACCTCAAGATCGCAGGTCTGCTGCCGCAAGGCGAGCTCGTCGATGCGGAGGACGTCGCCCTGCTCGAGGCGCGCGACCTGCTGTTCGCGCGCCTGCTGCAGTACCGCGCGTTCAAGGAGGCGTCGGCCTGGTTCTCGGCGCAGCTCGACACCGAGGCGGCGCGCCACGCGCGCACCGTCCGCCTGGAGGACAAGTACCGCCAGCGCACGCCCGAGCTGGTCTGGACGCTCAGCCCCGACGACTTCGCCTCCCTCGCGACGCTCGCGATGACGCCGCGCGAGATCCCGGTCGTCGGGCTCGACCACCTGCACGCGCCGCTCGTGAGCATCCGCGAGCAGGCGGCGGTGGTGGTCGGGATGCTGCGCAGCGGCGATCAGCTCTCGTTCCGGCAGCTCGTAGCAGGAGCCGAGCAGAAGGGCGTCGTGATCGCGCGGTTCCTCGCCGTGCTCGAGCTGTACCGGCACGCGGCAATCGCGTTCGAGCAGCTGGAACCGCTGGGCGAGCTGACCCTGCGCTGGACGGCCGAGCACTGGTCGGACGAGAACCTGTCGAACCTGGGAGCAGACTATGACGGTTGACGGAACCGAGCTGGAGACCGAGCCCGCGGCCGGTCTGGAGGGCACTGTCGAGGACGCGCAGATCGAGCGCGCTCTGGAGGCCATCCTGATGGTCGCCGACGAGCCGATGAGCATCGTGACGCTGGCGACGGCGGTCGGCGCGCCCGTGAAGCGCGTGCGCACGGCGATCGACGCGCTGGTCGCCGATTACGACGGCGAGGCCGTCGCCGACGGGAGACCGAGTGTGCGTCGCGGCTTCGAGCTGCGGGAGGTCGGCGGCGGCTGGCGCATCTACGTACGCCCCGAGTTCGACGTCGTCGTCTCCGGCTACGTCCTCCAGCAGAACCCGACCCGGCTGTCGCAGGCGGCGCTCGAGACGCTCGCCGTGATCGCGTACAAGCAGCCGATCAGCCGCGGGGCCATCGCCTCCATCCGCGCCGTCAACGTGGACTCGGTGGTGCGCACGCTGCTCGGCCGCGGCCTCATCACCGAACTGTTCACCGACAGTGAGACCGGCGCGATCAACTACGGCACGACCGACCTGCTGCTGACGCAGCTCGGCATCAACTCGATCGACGAGCTGCCCAAGATCTCCCCGCTCCTGGCGGACGGCGCCGACGGGTTCGACGATGTCCGGTAACGCAGGCGCGGGCGACGCCGCACATGGTGAGCGCCTGCAGAAGGTGATGGCGGCCGCCGGGGTGGCCTCCCGCCGGGTGTCGGAGGACATGATCGTGGCCGGGCGGGTCACCGTGAACGGCCAGGTGGTCACCGAGCTCGGACGGCGCGTCGACCCGGCGAGTGACCGCGTGGCCGTCGACGGCACCGCCGTGCAGCTCGACACCTCGCGTCGCTACGTCATGCTCAACAAGCCGGTCGGCGTCGTGAGCTCGATGCGCGACGAGCAGGGCCGTCCCGATCTGTCCCGGTTCACAGCCGGTTACTCCGAGCGGCTGTTCAACGTCGGCCGCCTGGACGCCGAGACGTCGGGCCTGCTCATCCTCACCAATGACGGCGAGCTGGCCCACGTGCTCGCGCATCCCAGCTTCGGCGTCACCAAGACCTACATCGCCCGGGTGCGCGGCACCGTGACGCCGCAGACCATCGGGCGCCTGACAAAGGGCGTCGAGCTGGAGGACGGACCGATCGCGGCCGACAGAGCGCGCCTGCTGCAGTCGCGGTCCGGCGGCGACAGCCTCGTCGAGCTGACCCTGCACTCGGGCCGCAACCGGATCGTCCGCCGCATGATGGCGGAGGTCGGGCATCCGGTGATCGAGCTCGTCCGGCGGCAGTTCGGGCCGCTGCACCTCGGCACGCTGAAGGTGGGCGCCATGCGCGACCTGACCAAAGACGAGCTGGGTGCTCTGCTGACGATCTCGCGACAGTGACGCGGCTCGACAAGGAGAATTGCTCGCTTTCTCCTGTTGGAGCGCTCGGACAGGAGATCGTGGGGTGCGCCTGGCGCGATCTCCTTTCCGCGACGACGGTGGGCGGGGCGCCGAGCGCCCACTGACTAAAGTGGATCCGTGACTGATTCCGCCTCCCGCCTCGCCGGACCGGTCCGCGTCGTCGGGGCCGGGCTCCTCGGGGCCTCCGTCGGGCTCGGGCTGCGTGCCCGCGGTATCGACGTGCTGCTCGCCGACGCCTCGCCCGCCCACCTGCAGCTGGCGGCCGACTACGGCGCCGGGCGACCGGACGACGGGGGAGCGGAGCCGACGCTGATCGTGGTCGCCGTGCCGCCGGACCTGGTGTCGCGCGTGGTCGCGGAGGAACTCACCGCGCATCCCACCGCGGTCGTCACCGACGTGGCCAGCGTCAAGGGCGCACCGCTCGCCGAGCTGCAGGCGGCCGGTCTCGACCTCTCCCGCTACGTGGGTTCGCACCCGCTCGCAGGCCGGGAGCGCGGCGGCCCGAGCGCTGCACGCGCCGACCTGTTCATCGGGCGCCCGTGGGTGGTCTCGGCGCGGGCGGAGAACCCGTGCTCGGTCATCAGCCTCGTGGAGGCGCTCATCCTCGACCTCGGCGCGATGCCGATCGAGATGACCGCCGCCGACCACGACGCCGCGGTGGCGCTCGTCTCGCACACCCCGCAGATCGTGTCGTCGCTGATGGCCAAGCGGCTCGCCGACTCCGCCGCCGGCGCACTGGGCCTCGCCGGGCAGGGCGTGCGCGACGTGACCCGCATCGCTGCGAGCGAGCCCGAGCTGTGGGTGCAGATCCTCGGCGCCAACGCGCCGGCGATCGTGCAGATCCTCCGCGCCTACCGCGACGACCTCGACCACCTGCTCGCCGCCCTCGACGACATCGACGCCAGCGGCTCTCGCCGCGCCATCGCCGAGGAGATCGCCGGCGGCAATGTCGGCGTCGCGCGCCTCCCCGGCAAGCACGGCCAGGACAAGCGCTTCTCGAGCATGATCGTCATGGTGGAGGACCGTCCCGGCGAGCTGGCGCGACTGCTCGCCGAGCTCGGCGAACTCGACGTGAACCTGGAGGACCTCCGGCTGGAGCACTCCCCGGGCGCGCCCTTCGGCCTGGCGGAGATCGCCGTGCTCCCCGAGGTATGGCAGCGCACCGTGACCGACCTGACCGACCGCGGCTGGAGGCTCGCAGGATGACCGACCCGCACTTCCGCGCCGACGCCACAGACCCGATCGAGCCCGACGGCCCGGTCGTCGTCGCCGTCGACGGCCCCGCCGGCAGCGGCAAATCGTCCGTCTCCAAGGCGGCCGCGCGCCGGCTCGGCTGGGCGTACCTCGACTCTGGAGCCGCCTACCGCGCGCTCGGCTGGTACGTCGTGCAGCGCCGCCTCGACCCGACCGACAGCGCGACTGTGATCGACTCGCTTCCCGACTTCGACTACCGCATCGGAACCGACCCGGACACGTATCACGTGTTCGTCGGCGACCACGACGTGACCGGCGCCATCCGCCAGCCGGAGGTCACCGCCGTCGTCAGCGCGATCGCACGCGTTCCGGAGGTGCGTTCGTTCCTCACCGGCCTGTTCCGGTCGATCGTGGCGCGCACGCAGAAGCCCGGGATCGTGGTCGAGGGCCGCGACATCACGACCGTCGTCTGCCCGGATGCGCATGTGCGCATCCTGCTCACCGCGGACGAAGCGGTTAGAATAGCGAGGCGTTCCGCAGAGCTCGCCGACCACTCCGCCGCTCATGTCGGCGAGGCGCTGCGTCGGCGCGACGCGGCCGACTCCCGGGTCGTGGACTTCATGAACGCCGCAGACGGCGTGACCACCGTCGACTCCACCGACCTCGACTTCGACCAGACCGTCGACGCGGTCATCGCGGTCGTACAGAAAGAGACCCATGTCTGACATCGACAACGAGTCCACCGCCAAATACGACGAGCAGAGTGACGACCTGGTCGAGCGGCTTGCGGCTATGGACGACACCCTCGCGGTGCAGCGCGCCGCCGCCCTCCGCAGCGGCCTGGAGGACTACGAGCTCGACGACACCGACCTCGACCTCCTCGGCACGGCCACCGAGAACCCGGACGAGATCACCTACCTGCCGGCCCTCCCGGTGCTGGCCATCGTCGGCCGCCCGAACGTGGGCAAGTCGGCGCTCGTCAACCGCATCCTGGGTCGTCGCGAAGCTGTGGTGGAGGACACCCCCGGCGTCACGCGCGACCGCGTCTCGTACCAGGCCGAGTGGAACGGACGCCGGTTCACGGTCGTCGACACCGGCGGCTGGGAGCCCGACGCCCGCGGTATCGACGCGTCGGTCGCCGCGCAGGCGGAGGTCGCGATCGACCTCGCCGACGCCGTGATGTTCGTGGTCGACGCGACGGTGGGGGCGACCTCCACCGACGAGCACGTGGTGCGCCTGCTGCGCAAGACCAGGAAGCCGGTGTTCCTCGCCGCCAACAAGGTGGACGACGCCAGGCAGGAGCCGTATGCGACCGAGCTGTGGTCGCTGGGGCTCGGCGAGCCGTGGCCGGTCTCCGCGCTGCACGGCCGTGGCGTCGCGGACCTCCTCGACCAGATCCTGAAGGCGCTGCCGGAGGTCTCTGCCGTGGCGAAGCGGGAGGTCGGCGGCCCGCGCAGGGTCGCGATCGTCGGGCGCCCGAACGTGGGCAAGTCGTCGCTGCTCAACAAGGCCGCGGGGGAGGAGCGGGTCGTCGTCAACGAGCTCGCCGGCACCACGCGAGACCCCGTGGACGAGCAGGTCGAGCTGGGCGGCAAGGTGTGGCGCTTCGTCGACACCGCTGGCATCCGCCGCCGGGTGCACCTGCAGCAGGGCGCTGACTTCTACGCGTCGCTGCGCACCTCCACGGCGCTCGAGAAGGCCGAGGTCGCGGTCGTCGTGCTCGACGTGTCCGAGCCGATCAGCGAGCAGGACGTGCGCATCATCGACCTGGTGCTGGAGTCGGGCCGCGCGCTCGTGCTGGCGTTCAACAAGTGGGACCTCCTCGACGACGACCGCCGCCGTTACCTGGAGCGCGAGATCGAACAGGATCTCGCCCACGTCTCGTGGGCGCCGCGCGTCAACATCTCGGCCCGCACCGGGCGTCACCTGGAGAAGCTGGTGCCGGCGCTGGAGCTCGCGCTCGAGTCGTGGGACACCCGCATCCCGACCGGCAAGTTCAACGCGTTCCTCGCCGAGCTCACCGCGGCGCACCCGCATCCGGTGCGCGGCGGCAAGCAGCCTCGCATCCTGTTCGGCACCCAGGCGTCGAGCCGGCCGCCGACATTCGTGGTGTTCACCACCGGCTTCCTCGACCCCGGCTACCGGCGCTACATCATCCGCCGCCTCCGCGAGGTCTACGGCTTCGAGGGCACGCCGATCGTGCTCAACATGCGCGTACGCGAGAAGCGCAAACGCTAACCCACCCCCACCCGCCGAGTACGCCCATAATCGGTCAGAAACCGTCGAGTACGCAGACAATCTGCGTACTCGACGGTTTGTCTGTGGGGCGCGGGGACTCCTCGGCCCTGCAGGAGGCGTTCGCATGCGTCCGTGACGCCGTGCGCGACTGCTCGTGGGCAGTGGCGCGCTGGGTGCCGGCTGGGATATTGGGGCTGTCGGGTTGGTCACGACCGGCCCCGCCGCACGCTAAGATAGTCGAGTTGTCTCATTTGGCGCCCCCCGGCCTGGGTGGGACAGCAACGGGCTGTGGCGCAGTTTGGTAGCGCACTTGACTGGGGGTCAAGGGGTCGCAGGTTCAAATCCTGTCAGCCCGACGTTCTGAAGAAGCCGGTGGGCGCGGATCCTCTGCGATCTTCGTGCCCACCGGCTTTTTTTTCAGAACGTGCTGCAAATGGGGAAGGATCAGGATTGATCCACCGTCCAGGCCGCCAGCTGCGAACGCGAGGTTAAGCCGAGCTTCATCAGGCCGCTCGCGACGTGACCCTCGGCCGTCCGCCGGGAGATGACCAGGCGTTCGGCGATCTGCCGATCGGTGAGACCCTGGCCGACCAGCGCGGCGACCTGACTCTCGCGCGGGGACAGCGGCTGCGAGGGCGCGAGGTGTCCGCTCGTGATGCGGGTGGGCAGTTGGGTGCCGAGGGCGTACGCCGCGCCCTCGTCGACGTCCATCGACTTCCCCGCGGCCAGCGCCGCGTCATAGGCCCGTCCACCGAGGGACTCTCTCGCCGCGTCTTCGGCCTCCGCCCGGTACTGCCCCAGCCGCGGGTCCGCGTTGGCGATGGCTCCGGCGGGATCGCCGTTGGGAAAACTGACGCCGAGGAGTGTCGCCGCGCGCACGTAGTCGCGTCCTTCGGCTGCCGCGCGGGCAAGCGCCTCTACGCAGCGGTCGATCGTGCGCGGGCTCTCGAGATTCAGCGCCAGGCTCAGAGCTTGTCTCGCGAGGGCCGTCGCCTGCTCGGCTTCGCCGCGGTCGACCGCAGCGAGCGAGGCATCGAGCAGCAGTTGCATCGTATCGAACGAATCCCCGGCCTCGATTGCTCTGGAAATGAGACGCTCCCTGAACGCATTCCCGGAATCGACATCGCCAACTCGATCGTAGGCACCGGCCAAGCGACTCTCGGTGCCCGATCGGCTGTGAACCAGGTAGGTCGTTCCGTATTTCGCCAGCAGATTCTCCATCTCGACGACCTCACGCCCGTCGGGATAGAGTGCCATGGCCGTGAACTCCCCGACCGCGAAGCGCGCAGCGTCGCCGACCAACTCAGCGATACTCCTCGCCTGCGCCATCAGCCGCTGCCCCTCGTCCTTGCCGTCGAAGAAGTACAGTGAGCAGGCGCGAAAGGCGAGCGCCGCGACCGCGCCGGGAGTGGGTGGCGTCCCCGCCTCGACCACCAGCCCGAGCCAGCGGTGCATCTCGGCGATCAGGCTGTTCGCTATCCACAACGGCCGAGCCGCCGTCGCCACCAGGCGGCCGGCGGAGGTGGCGTCCCCCTCCGCGAGACAGAACTCGATCGCGGCCCGGATATTGGGCAATTCCCGGCGAGAATACGCCAACCAGTACGCCTGCCGCGGTCCGTACCAGTCCGCCGAGAGAGCATCGATCCGGTCGAGATACCAGTCACGGTGACGCGAGCGCGCTTCTCGCAACTGTGCCTTGGACAGCCTGTGGGAGCCGAAGACCCGAATAGTGTCGAGCATGTCGAAATAGGTCAGGTTCCCGGTCTGACGCCGCACGACGATCGACTTGTCCAAGAGCGACTCCACGATGTCCAGCGCTGAAGCTGCATCCTCGGGGTACATCCACTCGAGAGCCTCGATGTCCCACCCGCCCTGGAAGACCGACATCCGAGCCCAGACCAGCTGCTCCTCCGGCGTGCAGAGCGCGTAGCTCCACTCGATCGTGGCACTCATCGTTCGCTGCCGGTCTGGGGCGTCTCGCGGTCCCCCCGTGAGCAGGGGCAACGGTTCCGTCAGCATGTCGAGGATTTGACCGGCGGCGAGAGCGCGCATCCGCGTCGCAGCGAGCTCGATCGCGAGCGGCAGGCCGTCCAGCCGCACGCAGATCTCCGCGATCGCCTTGCGCTCCGCATCGGAGGGCTCCGGAAGTACAGCCGCGCAGCGCTCCAGAAAAAGCGCCGCCGCCGCCGAGTCGCTCGAATCCGACCCTTCTGTCTCGAAAGGCTCGAGCAGGAAGAGCTTCTCGGGGCTGATCCGCATCGCCTCGCGGCTGGTCGCCAACACCGTCAGCCCCGGACATTCCGCGAGCAGGGAGTGCACCAGGGCGATGCACTGATCCAGGATGTGTTCGCAGTTGTCCAGCACCAGGAGGCCCCGCTTGGACCCGAAGAAGCCCGTGATCCGCTCAGCGCCTCCGTCGAGGGCCGTCAGAACCCCCAAGACGCCACTCATCTCATCGATCAGCGATCCCGACGGGCTGACGCGGGTCAGATCGAAGTACCACTCTCCCCCCGGAAAGCGGCCCCGCGCGGTCTCCGCCAACTTGGTCGCGAACCGCGTCTTGCCCACCCCGCCGGGACCCACGACGGTGAGAAGACGCGTCGTTCCCAGAAGTTCTCGCGCAGCCGCCAGTGGTTTCCGTCGATCGATGAACGACGAATACTCGGAGGGTAGCGGAGCTACGCTTGCTCGACGCCGATTTGTATTGAGCGCTTCGGCCACGTGATCTATTCTCGGACGCGCTCGACATTTGCGAAACAAGTATTAACGCCCGTGGCGCTCAGAATCGACCGGAATGCCGATCCGCGTTCACCGATGCCCTGGCCTAGGGCGCCCCGCCTTCGGGAACAGCCGCCAGATCACAGCCCACGTTTGCGTCGGAAGTCACGGATCGAGCTTCTCCACGAGATCGTCGTGGTGGATACGCCCGGCGAGTCGGGCGAGCGGCTCGCCGCTGCCGCCCCAGTGGAGGGCGATGATCTCGGCGGCGATCGACACCGCCGTCTCCTCCGGGGTGCGGGAGCCGAGGTCGAGGCCGACTGGGCTGTGCATCCGTGCGAGTTCGGCGTCGGTCAGCCCGGCCGCACGGAGGCGGGCGAGCCTGTCGTCATGGGTGTGTCGCGAGCCCATCGCGCCGATGTAGGCCAGCTCGGGTCCGCGCAGGGCGATCTCGAGGAGGGGAACGTCGAACTTGGGGTCGTGGGTGAGCACGCAGATCACGGTACGGGAGTCCAGGCGGCCGAGTTCGATCTGCTCGGCGAGATACCGGTCCGGCCAGGAGACGACGAGTTCGTCGACGCCGGGGAACCGGGCGGGGGTGGCGAACACCGGACGGGCGTCGCAGACGGTGACGCGGTAGCCCAGGAAGCCGCCGAGGCGGGCCATGGCGGAGGCGAAGTCGATCGCGCCGAAGACCAGCATCCGTGGGGGCGGAGCGAAGCTTGCGAAGAAGACGCGCATTCCCTCGCCCAGACGTTCGCCGTCCGGGCCGTAGGTCAGGGTGGCGTTGCGGCCGCCGGCGAGCAGGCCGAGGGTGTCGTCGGCAATGGCCTGGCTCGCGCGGGCGGAGCCGAGATCGCTTTCGAAGCCTTCAGGTCGCACGATCACGTGCCGGCCGAGCCAGGCGGGATCCGGATGCTCGATGACGGTCGCGACGCCGACCGGGCGCGAGGCTTCGATGTCTTTGCTCACATCGTCGAGTCCCGCGAAAGTCGTGCGGGAGACGGGTTCGACGAACACGTCGAGGATTCCGCCGCAGGTGAGGCCGACGGCGAACGCGTCGTCATCGCTGATCCCGTAGCGGACGAGCGAGGGCCGGCCGGTCGAGATCACCTCGGTCGCGAGGTCGAACACGGCGCCCTCGACGCAGCCTCCCGAGACCGAGCCGACCGCGTTCCCCTCCGCGGTGACGAGCATCGCGGCGCCGGGAGGCCGGGGCGCCGAGTCGAAGGCGCGCACGACTGTTGCGAGGCCGGAGGTTCGTCCCTCCTGCCAGTCGGCCATCACAGCGTCGAGCACATCTCGCATTTCGCTCCCTCTCCAGCGAGCGTCATGCTCCTAGTGTCGCACCCGACGCCCTCGGCGGCGGCCGATCAGGTAACCGAGGACGCCCACCCCTACCAGGACGGCGCCGAGCTTGACCGGGTCGCGGAGCTGATCGGCGATCACGCCCTGTGCGATGCTCATCGCGTCGAGGCTGTCGTTCGGCGTGGCGGCAGAACTGGCCGGCCGGGTTGCGGCCGGGCGAGGTGGGGCGGGTTGGGATGAGGCCGGCCGTGACGACGACTGCGCGGTGTTCGCCTGAGCGGCGGAGTCACGTCCGGCCGTCGGCGCGGTCGCTGTGGCGCTCGTGGAGCCGCTTCCTGCCTCCGGCGCCATCTCCTCCTCGATGATCGCCTGCAGGTTGCTGGCGAAAAGTCCCACCATCTGCTTGGTCACGCTGTCGATGATGCTCCTGCCCATCGCAGCGGCCTTGCCGGTAAGCGTCAGCTCGGCGTGAACGGTTCCCGTGGTCGTTCCCCCCGCCTCGGAGAGGGAGAGGGTGGCGCTTCCCTCGACGGCGCCCTGTCCCCGGGTCTCCTGCGCCTTGCCGCTGAACACCGCGCGATGTGCGTCGTCATCGAGTTGGTCGATCTTCACCAGCCCCTTGTACTGCAACGAAACGGGGCCCAGCTTCACCTTCATGCCTACCTGGAGCGCGTCGTCCGACAGCCGGTTCAGGATCTCGGCGCCGGGCACCGCGCCGGCGACCCGGTCGAAATCCATCAGCACGGCCCAGACCGTGTCGATCGGTGCGACGACGGAGAAACTGCTGTCGAGTTCCATGGGTTGTCCTCTGCTTCTCGGTGGCTCTCAGGAGTTGTCGGTGGAGGCGTCCGGTCGGGGGCATCAGGTGCGGATCGCGGTGCCCGCCCGGATCGCGGTGTCCGCCCGGATCGCGGCGGCCAGCGTGGCGAGGGCGGTGTAGCTGTGCCCGCTGACGAACGAATCGCAGTAGGGGAGGGCGGCGGCCATCCCGCCGGCCAGCGGCTGGAAGCCCACGGCCACCTTGCGCGGGTTGACCCAGATGATGCGGAAGGCAAGGCGGCGCAGGCGGGCCATCTGCACCTCCACGTCGCGCGGATCGTCCTGGGCCCAGCCGTCGCTGAGGATCACGACGACGGCGCCGCGGGCGATCCCGCGCCGGCCGTGCTCGTCGATGAACGTGCGGATGCTCTCGGCCAGCCTCGTGCCGCCTGCCCAGTCCGCGGCGCTCGCCGCCGCCTGCGCGAGGGCCAGGTCCGGATCCCGCACCGTCAGCTGGCGGGTGAGCCTGGTCAGTCGGGTCGAGAAGACGAAGGCCTCCGCGTGTGCGCCGACGACCGCGCCCTGCAGCAGGGTGAGGAACACCCTCGTGTACGGCTCCATCGATCCCGAGACGTCGCACAGGAGCACGAGGCGGCGCTGCCGGGGCCGACGATGCGCGTAGACGAGGCGCGTGCCGTCAACGCCCAGGCGCCGGGTGGTGCGGATCGTGCGGCGCAGGTCGAGCCGGGCGCTGCTGTGGGCGGAAGAACGTGAGCGGCGGCTGTGCACCTGGGGAGTCGACACGACGATTCTCCGCACGAGCGTCCGGATCTGCGCGATCTCGTCCTCGGAGAGTTCGGCGAACGACGTGTCGCGCAGTCGCTCTTCGCGGGAGGCCATCGCGAGCACCATCTCCCGTGCGGGGTCCTGCGTTTTCGAATTGTCCGGCTTGTCCGGCTCGTCCGGGCTCTTCGCGGAAGCGCTCGCCGCCGGGGGCTGCGGGGCCGGATTGCTCGCGAACGTGCCCGTCGGGCGGCTGTCGGCGGCGGTCGGACGGGTCCGCGGTTCCGACCCGACGGGAGGGGGAGCGTTCGGATCGCCGCGGCTGTTCGACGGGTCGACGAGTCCATCGAAGACGGCGGAGAACACCGCATCGAAAAGGGGGAGCTGAGCGCGCGAGGAGATCAGCACGGCACGGCAGGTCTCGTGGAGGGCGCTGCGGGAACCCGGCGGGATGAGCCGCAGCGCCTCGGAGAGCCAGGCTGCGCGCTCCGGCGAGACCCCCAGACCCGCGCGTCGGAGGGCGGTCGTGAACCCCGCCGCGAACGCCGCCGGCTCCACGGCTGGTGTGCCAGCCGGTGTGCCGGGCAGCGCGCCGGGCGTCGTCGCCCGTTCGATCTCAGGCACGTTCGACCACCCATTCGGCGCCGTGAGACCAGGCGATCTCCAGGTCGTCGCGGTTCTTGAGGATCGATCCCCAGGTCTGCTCGACGATCGACGGACCGAGCCGGTCGACGCCGAGGATCGCCAACGCGGACACCCAGTCGATGGCCTCGGCGATCCCGGGCGGCTTCGCGAGGTCGAGGGATCGGAGCTTGGTGATCGCCGTCGCGGCCTCGAGGGCGAGCGGCCGGGAGCTGCTGGGCACGCGGCGGCGCACGATCTCGGCCATCCGTTCGGGCGCGGGATAGTCGATCCAGTGGTAGAGGCAGCGGCGCGTCAGCGCGTCGTGCAGGTCCCGGGTGCGATTCGAGGTGAGCACCACGATCGGGGGGTGGGCTGCGCGGATCGTCCCGAGCTCGGGGATGCTGACGGCGGCCTCGGCCAGCAGCTCGAACGTGAACGCCTCGAATTCGGCGTCGGCGCGGTCGATCTCGTCCAGCAGCAGCACGGCCGGACGCGGACCCTGGTGTTCGATCGCCGACAGCAGCGGCCGGCGCAGCAGGTATTGCGGCGCGAAGAGGTCGGTCTCGTCGAGGACGTCGCCGCCCAGCTCCGCCAGCCGGATGCCGAGCAGCTGGCGCTGGTGGTTCCACTCGTAGAGCGCCTCCCCCGCGTCGATCCCCTCATAGCACTGGAGCCGGAAGAGCGGGGTATCGAGCATCCGTGCCAGGGACTTCGCGGCCTCGGTCTTGCCGACTCCCGCCTCGCCCTCCAGCAGGATCGGCTGTGGCAGCCGCACGGCGAGGAAGAGGGCGGTCGCGAGCGAGTCGTCGGCGAGGTAGTCCTCGTCGGCCAGGCCCGAGACCAGCGCAGCGACATCCGGAACGAGGCGGCGGACCTCGTCTTCGGCGCCCGCCCGCGCCAGCGCGGTCATCCGGCTTCCCGGAGCTCGGCCAGCACGCGGGCGTAATCGTCTTCGGTGTCGACATCGATCGGGATCGGCCCGGGGATCCGGACCTCGGTCACCTCGGCGGCGCGCTGCTCAAGGAGCTTCCACACGGCCTTGTCTCCCTCGAGCGCGGCAAGTGCTGGCAGCACGCTCCGGTCGAAGGCGAAGGGATGACCGACGCCGTCGTCGTAGCGGCAGACCGCGATCGGCGCATCCGCGCGGCCCGCGATCAGGGTTCGCACGGTCTCGGCGCGGACGCCCGGCTGGTCGCCGAGCAGCAGAATCAGCACCCGCGTCGCGGGGTGCAGGGCCGGGATCGCCGCGGCGATGGAGGAGGAGCATCCGGCGGTGAAGTCGGGGTTGTCCGCGATGTCGACGCCGGCCAGATCGACTGTTCTCTTCACCTCGGCCTCCGACCCGCCGAGCGCGACGACCACCTGGTCGAGCCCGCTCTGCGCGGCGACCCTGAGCACCGCGTCCAGCAGCACGCCGTCGCCGTACGGCAGCAATTGCTTCGGGCGGCCGAGGCGGGACGATCCGCCGGCCGCCAGCACGAGGCCGGCGGCGCGCTCGTCAGTGCGCTTGTCAGCGTGTTCGCCGGTGCGCTCTTCAGTGCGCGACGGCATAGCGCTCCGAATCGGTCAGGAAGGCGGACCGGCAGCCTTCGGAACAGAAGTAGTACCTGGTGCCGTCGAGATCGACGCGCAGGCTCGCGTCGACCGCGGCGACCGCCATGCCGCACACCGGATCGACCGCCATGCTCAGGACGGGCTCCGCGACGGCGGACTTCGAGCGTTCGGCGACGAGCTGCGCGAGGATCGCCAACGCGATCTCGGCAGGAGCGGTGGCGCCGATCTCCAGTCCGGCAGGCGTGAAGACCCGGGCGCGCTGCTCCTGGTCGACCTCGAGCGAGGCGAGAACGGCCGTCCCGCGCTTCTCGCTGGCGACCAGGGCGACGTACGGAACCTCGGCCCGAAGGGCTCGCTCCAGGGCGGGCTCCTCTTCCTTGCCGTGCGAGGCGACGATGACCGCGGCATCGTCCGGGCTCGGCGAGACGAGGGATCCGTCCGTCAGCTCCATCTCGAAGCCGAGCCTCTCGCCGAGCTCGGCGAGCGCCTGGGCGACCGGCGTCGAGCCGACGACGATCACGTGCGGCGCGGGGATCTCCGGCTCGAGGAAGACTTCGATCGCTCCGCCGCTCAGGCACGGGTTCGCCACCTCGACGCTGCCCTCCTCGTGGACACGGGACGGCTCACCGGGGACGACCTTGAGCAGGAGCGGTTCGTGAGTGGTCAGCGCGCGCAGGCTGTACTCGCGAACGGAGGCCTCCACGCAATTGCCGCCGACGAATCCCTCGATCTCGCCCGAGGCCAGCACCAGGGCGACATCGCCGGCCCGGGCACTGGTCGGATGCTGCGCCCGCACGACCGTGGCGCGCACGAACGGCTCCCGGCGCGCCGCCAACTCCTGTGCCCGGACGGTCTGCACATCCTTCTTCACGCTGATGCCGCCCCTCGACAGAGCCCGTCCATCAGGCCGGCGGTGTGGCGCGGCCCTGCATGGCCGCCCAGACTCGGGCGGGCGTGCACGGCATGTCGATGGCTGTCACGCCGAGCGGCGAGAGAGCGTCGATGATCGCGTTCACGATCGCCGGCGGAGAGCCGACCGTCGCCGACTCGCCGATGCCCTTGGCGCCGATCGGGTGGTGGGGCGACGGGGTGACCGTGTATCCGGTCTCCCAGTCCGGAACCTCCATCGCGGTGGGGATCAGGTAGTCCATGAACGATCCGCCGAGGTTGTTGCCGTCGGCGTCGAACTCGATGATCTCCATGAGCGCCATCCCGACACCGTCCGTCAGCCCGCCGTGGATCTGTCCCTCGATGATCATCGGGTTGATCCGGGTTCCGCAGTCGTCCACCGCGACGAACCGCCTGACCTTCACGGATCCGGTGCCCGGGTCTACGTCGACCACGCAGATGTAAGCGCCGTAGGGGAACGTCAGGTTGGGCGGATCGTAGGTGACCTCGGCGTCCAGATTGCCGTCGATCCCCTCAGGGAGGGTGAGGGTCCCATACGCGCCGAGCGCGATCTCGGCGATGGTCTTGCCCACGCTGGGGTCGCCCTTGACGAACCAGCGTCCCTTCTCCCACTCGAGGTCGTCGGGCCGGGTCTCCAGCATCGCCGCGGCGATGAACTTGGCCTTCTCGCGCACCTTCCGGGCGACCAGCGCGACCGCCCCGCCGCTGACGGGCGTGGAACGGCTGCCGTATGTGCCGAGCCCGAACGGCGTCTGGTCGGTGTCGCCGTGCACGACATCGATGTCCTCGGGCGGGATGCCGAGCTCTTCCGCGACGATCTGCGCGAAGGTCGTCTCGTGCCCCTGGCCCTGGCTCTGGACCGAGAGGCGCACCACGGCCTTGCCGGTGGGATGCACCCGGAGTTCGGCGCCGTCCGCCATGCCCAGCCCCAGGATGTCCATGTGCTTGCGGGGTCCGGCGCCGACGGTCTCGGTGAAGAACGAGATTCCGATCCCCATCAGCTCGCCGCGCTCACGCCGCTCCTTCTGCTCCCGGCGCAGATCCTCGTATCCCGCGATCTCCATCGACAGCCGCATCGTCTTCGCGTAGTCGCCCGAGTCGTACTCCCAGCCTGTCTTGTTGGGATACGGGAACTGCTCGGGTCTGATGAAGTTCTTCAGGCGCAGCTCCGCCGGATCCATGTCCAGCTTGTGCGCCAGTGCGTCGACCATCCGCTCGACGAGGTACGCGGCTTCGGTCACGCGGAACGAGCAGGCGTACGCGACTCCGCCGGGCGCCTTGTTGGTGTAGACGCCCGTCACCTTGCAGTACGCGGCTTTGAGGTCGTAGCTGCCGGTGAAGATGTGGAAGAAGCCCGCCGGATACTTCGTCGGCTGGGCCGTTCCGTTGAAGGCGCCGTGGTCGGCGAGGACGTTGCTGCGCAGGCCCAGGATCGTGCCGTCCTTCGTCGCCGCGATCTCGCCCTGCATGATGTAGTCGCGCGCGAACGAGGTCGACATCAAGTTCTCGGCGCGGTCCTCGACCCACTTGACCGGCCGGCCAGTGACGATCGAGCCGACCACGGCGCAGATGTAGCCCGGGTAGATGCCCACCTTGTTGCCGAAGCCGCCGCCGATGTCGGGAGAGACCACCCGGATCTTCTGCTCCGGGATACCCGCGACCATCGCGAAGATGGTCCGGTGGGCGTGCGGGGCCTGGCTCGTCTCGTAGAGCGTGAGCCGCCCGTCGACCGGATCGAAGTCCGCGACGGCGCCGCAGGTCTCCATCGGCGCCGGGTGCACGCGCGGGTATACGATTTCCTGCGACACGATGACATCGGCCGAGGCGAACACCGCCTCCGTCTCGGCGGCGTTGCCGGCCTCCCAGTCGAAGATGTGGTTGTCGGTGCGGCCTTCCAGGTCGTCGCGGATCACCGGAGCGTCCGGGTCGAGCGCCCTCCGTGCGTCGATCACCGGAGGGAGCAGTTCGTACTCGACCTCGATCAGCTCCAGCGCATCCCGTGCCGCGTAGCGGTCCTCGGCCACGACGAACGCGACCTCCTGACCCTGGAACCGCACCTTGTCGGTCACGAGCACGGCCTGCACGTCATACGAGAGCGTCGGCGCCCAGGCCAGGCCGAGCCCCTCGAGATCCTTGCCCGTGATGACGGCGAGCACCTTGGGATGCGCCAGGGCAGCGCTGGTGTCGATGGAGACCATCCGGGCGTGCGCGACGGGCGCGCGCAGGATCGCTCCGTGGAGCATCCCGGGTAGCACGATGTCGTCGATGTAGTTGCCCTTGCCGCGGACGAAGCGCACGTCTTCCTTGCGCTGCAGCCGCCCGAAACCGATGGGGCGGTGCTCGTCGTCCGCCGCCGGGTTGGGTGCGTGTTGCTCGACGATGGTCATGCTTCCACCTCTACTGACTCTGGCGCCGGCTCTGACGCCGGCACTGTCTCGGCCTCGGCCGGGGCCGCTGTCTCGGCCGGATGCGCGGCGGCCCACTGTACTGAACGCACGATCGTGGCGTAACCGGTGCACCGGCAGATCTGGCCCGAGATCGCCTCGCGCACCTCGTCGTCGGTCGGATTCGGGTTCCTGTCGAGCAGCGCCCGGGTCGTGAGCATCATGCCGGGCGTGCAGAAGCCGCACTGCAACCCGTGCTCCGCCATGAACCCCTGCTGGATCGGATCGAGGACGCCGCCGGTCGCCAGTCCCTCGACCGTGCGGATGTCGTGTCCGTCGGCCATCGCCGCGAGCACCGTGCAGGACTTCACCGGCTGCCCGTCCATGAGCACGACGCACAGTCCGCAGTTGGACGTGTCGCATCCCCAGTGCGTGCCGGTCAAGCCGAGGTTCTCCCGGATGAAGTGGACCAGGAGCACGCGCGGCTCGATCTCGCGGGTGATCTCCTCGCCGTTCATCGTCATCGTGACCTGCATGGTTCAGCCTTCCTGTGCTGTCGAAGCTGCCGGCTCGGCCGCGCGGGCGCAGGCACGGCGCAAGGTCCGCCGGGTGAGCTCGTCGGCGAGGTGCCGCTTGTAGTCGATCGGTCCGCGCTGGTCGGCCACCGGATCGCAGGCCCGGGCGGCGATCCCGCCGGCGTCGGCGAAGAGCTCCTCGCTCGGCGCCCTGCCCGACACGATCTCGGCGATTCCCGGCACCGTTCCGTCGAGTCCGACTGCTGTGAGCCCGACCGCCGCCTCGTCGATCGTGCCGTCGGAGGCGAGGGTGACCGATGCGCCCGCAGCGACCACGGCCCAGTCGCCCACCCGACGTTCCACCTTCTCGTAGGCGCTCGACGAGCGCTCGCGAATCGGGAACCGCAGCTCGGTGAGCAGCTCGTTCTGCGCCACCGCGGTCTCGTACGGACCCTGATGGAACTCGCTCATCGTCAGCGTCCGTTCCCCCTCCGCGCCGCGCACGACCGCGATCGCGCCGAGCACATTGCAGACGGTCGAGAGGTCTTCGGCCGGATCCGCCTGGCACAGCGATCCGCCGATCGTGCCGCGGTTGCGCACCACCGGATCGGCGATCACGCGTTCCGCGTCTGTGACGATCGGAAAGAGCCGGGCGATATCGGCGGACTCCAGGAGGGTCGTATGCCGGGTGAGAGCGCCCACCCGCAGCCGATCCCCGTCGACCAGCACGAAGTCCAGCTCGTACAGGTCGTTGATGTCGATCAGCCACTCGGGCCGGGCCAGCCGCAGCTTCATCATCGGCAGAAGGCTGTGGCCGCCGGCGATGACCCGCGACTCCGGGCCGTGCGCTTCGAGTAGTGCGATGGCGTCCTCGACGCCGGTTGCGCGGGAGTAGTCGAATGGAGCCGGAATTTGCACGATGCACTCCCTCGTGAGCGCCAGACGACCTCGTCCGGCATCCTTTGCGCCAGTGTTGCTCCGCCCTCGGCGAAGTGTCAATATCGTCCTAAGCGAAAGGTTATGACCTGTGTCGATGACGCTGAGTCAGCTCAGGGCCTTCGCGCTGGTGGCGAAGCTCGGATCCCTGCGCGCCGCCGCCGCGGAGCTCGGGATCAGCGAGCCTGCCGTCTCCTCGGCGCTCGCCGCGCTGCGCCTCGACCTGGACGACGCCCTCTTCGTCCGCTCCGGCGGCGGAATCGCCCTCACCCCCGGCGGACGCGCCCTCGCCGACCACGCCCAGGAGATCGTCACCCTCGCCGATCGTGCGCGCTGGGACGTCGCCCACGCCAGCGCCGCCACACCGGAACTTCGCGTGCTCGCCACCGCCGCGTTCGCGGAGCACGCGGCGGGCAGGCTGCTCGACATCTTCACCAGATGGGTTCCGGCCTCCTCGGTGGACGTCGTCGTCGAGCGCGCCTCCGACGTCGCGGCACTACTTCGCGACCGTGCGTACGACATCGCACTAGGTGCGCGGCCTCCCGCAGGCGACGACGGCACGATGGAAGTGATCCCCTTCCTGCGCTACCAGCGAATCCTGGTCGCTTCTCCCTCGCTGCCGCTCGGCGCACTCAACGGCCCGATCCCGCTGACCGAGCTGCTCGCCTACCAGTGGTTCGCGGGCCCAGCGGGCATCGAGGAGGGCACCGAAGAGGGCCGCTGGCTCTCCCACCTCGCCGGCATCCCGCACATCGTCGAGCTGACCAGCGAAACGGATGCCCTCGCGGCCGTGCGCGCCGGCGAGGGCATCATGCTCGCCCTCGGCCGCGCCGTCAGCCGCGACGTGCAGGACGGCGCCCTCGTCCACCTCCCTGTCGCCGGAACCCCGGTCGGCGGCCTCTGGTGGGCCACCACCCTCGACCGCGGTCGCGCGAGCATGACGGCCCGCATCCTCCAACGTTTCGTCACCACCGCGGAGGCCACCGCGGCGATGGTGGCGCCGGGCGGGTCGCGGGGGCTCTCGGTGCGCGGGACGAAGGTGCACGTGGCGCTGTGGGCGTGAGCGTGAGCGTTTCGGGGGTTACCAGCCGTCGCGCCGCGACACGGGTCGGCGAATCTCACCCGCTGCCGTCTCGGCGCCCTCAGAATCTGCGCCCTTCGCTGTGGACTGGGCCCCTTTTCTCGCCCCCACTCCGCCGAAGTCGTACAGTGACACCATGACCCAGGTCAGCGTCGGCATCCCCCGCCTGCGTAGGGACCCCGCGCACATGCCCTCTCTCGACGGAAGACGCGCCGTGCCCGGCCATGTGGACCGCTGGTGGCGCGCAGCTATAGGGGGCAAGCAGGAAGGCCACGGCATCGACGCCGCCGACTTCCGCCGACCCGAACGAAGCATGGGCGCCATCGGCGGCTGACCACCCGCAACCGCAACCAGGAACGGAGAATCACCATGACAGTCAACCGCGGAATCCTCGCCCTCCTCGAAGCCAAGCCCGGCAAAGGTGCCGACCTCGCCGCTTTCCTCGAAAGCGGCCGCGCCCTCGCCGCCGCCGAATCCGGCACCGTCACCTGGTACGCCTTCAAGATCAGCGACACCACCTACGGAATCTTCGACACCTTCGAGACCGAGAATGCGCGGCAGGCCCACCTGAACGGCGAGATCCCGAAGGCCCTGGGCCAGGTCGCGGAGGACCTGCTGGCGACGGACCCGGATATTCGGACGATCGACGTTCTTGCGGTGAAGTGACGAGGTGCGCACCGGCACCTCGTTCATTCGCCCACGAGGAGTTCCCCGAGCTCCTGTCGAGCCAGTAGCATCCGGCCATGTCCGATAGGGTCTCCAAGCCATCCGCGCGCAGCCGCCGCGGCCCCAACCTTGCGCTGACGGTCCTCGCGGCGATCTACATCGTCGCGTTGATCGCCGCGGCCGTCCTCTACTTCATCGGGATCGCGACGGTCGGCGCTGATCCGCGCGGGGCAGCCGGGTACTTCCTCTTCGGCAATGCGATCGGGGCGCTCGGCGTCCTCGGCGGGATGCTGCACCTCGCGGTCGCGGCGGTTCGCAACGTGATCGAGGACAACGCCAGATGACACCAGGGCGGCCCTAACCCGCCGCTCGCCGCACAACCTCCCGAACCCGCTCCCACGCCTCCTCATTGGGCTCGATGAGCGCATACGACGTCGGCCAGAACCCGTTCTCCTCGTCGAGCGCCGCCTCCGCGCTGACGCCGAATGTCGAGTAGCGCGTCTTGTCCAGCTGGCCACTACGGAAGAACACCACGACCTTGCCGGCTCGCGCGTAGCCGGGCTGGCCGTAGTAGAGCTTGGGGGAGAGGGTCGGGGCGACCTCCGCGACGATCGCGTGGAGGCGTTCGGCCATCGCGCGGTCGCCGTCGGGCATCTGGGCGATCTTGGCGAGCACGTCCGCCGCCTCGGCGGCGGCCTTCTCGGCGCCCTTCGCACGCTTGGCCTCGGCCTTCAGTTCTGCGGCCCGTTGCTTGATGGCGGCGCGCTCTTGGGCGGTGAAGCCTCCGGCATCAGTCTGTTCCGTCATTTCGTCGTCCTCCCCAGTGGGACCCGTGCGGGCGGTGTGTTCTCACGCTAACGGAGGCGGGTGCGGCTGCGCCTCCCCTTCCGACCCGGCTAGCCCACCCGCCGCACACACCCGAATGGTGGGGTCCCGGCCATCCGTAATATTGAGATTCCCTCAAATTAGCATTGTGGTAGACCACCCGGTCTGCCACACTTCTGGCGAACGACGACGCGACGGAGCGCCGCCGATCCAGAAAGGAGGCTGGCGATGCCTGTGTGGACGCAACCGGCTGCGACACCGCTGGCCGCCGCCGACTCCGCGCTGCCGGCCGGCATTCCGTGGTGGGTGCCGATCGCCGCGCTGCTCCTCGTGATGGTGCTGGCCTTCGGCGGCCTCCTCGTCTATGGCTGGCCGAGCGCCAAGAATGACAAGCGCGCGAACAACAGCGTCGTGCGCGCCTGGATCGCCGTGAGCCTGATCGCCGCTCTGCTGATTCTGGCGGGCGTCACGCTCGGCGGCACCGACTCCAACCTCCGCAATGTCCTCATCGGCGGGATCGTCGCCGCTGCGAGCACCGCGGTCGCCTTCTACTTCGCGACCAAAGCGAACGAGGCGACCAACGAGAACATCCTCAAGGCGGCCGGGATCGACGGCTCCGCCGCGGCGAAGCCTCCGTTGGCGCTCAGCCAGGTCGCCGTCCCCGCGCTGTCGAAACCTCCCGCTGCGGGTGACACGATCGCGTTCCACTTCAAGGTCACGAACAACGGAACCGAGACGCTGACGGACGTCGACCTGACCGACTCGCTGCAGCCGCCGAGCGCGATCACCGCCGTGTGGCCAACCCCCGCCACCCCGGGAGTCCTCAAGGCCGGCGAGGCCATGACGGCCTCGGCGACCTACACCGTCACCGAGGCGGACCGGCAGGCGAAGACCGTCGCCAGCCGCACCTTCGCGACCGGGATGCCGCCCTCGGGCAAACAGATCGTGTCTGCTCCGGAGGTCTTCACGACCTCCCTGGTGTGAGCCGGGGGCACCGGAGCGCGGTGCGCTACTCCTGGAACACCCCCAGCATCCGCTCCCTGTTGTCGCCGAGCGCGCGCTCGCAGCCGGACGCGCAGTGCACATCCTGCGGCGCCGTGCGGAACCCCGCCTGACCGGGGGTGCCGAGCATCTTGACCGTGCCGTCCATCCGCTTTCCGCAGATCGGGCAGCTGGCCGAACGCAATTCGATCCTGATCGCCATGAGCACACGGTAAGCCCGATTCTGGCCCCCGAACATGGGCCACGCTGACCTGCGCGAGATCGTTTCGGATCGGCCTCCCGCCATTGCCGTAGACAGCTCGGTCTGCGACACTTCTCGCGACAGCCCGAACCTCATGCAGGGAAAAGGAGACGATCATGGCGAATCCAGGCCAGCCGACGGTTCAGCAGGGCGACACCGGCGCCGCAGTCAAGCGAGTGCAGCGAGCGCTGCGGCGAACGCCGAACCTGTCCATTGTGGTGGATGGGATCTTCGGGCCGGCCACGCACGCGGCAGTGGTCGAGTTCCAGCAGGGCGAAGGCTTGACGCCGGACGGCATCGTCGGCCCGCTCACCTGGGCCGCCCTCCCGGATGGCGGACCGATGCCGGTGCTGCAGGAGGGATCCTCCGGAGCGGTGGTGTCGAGCCTCCAGACGATTCTCACCAACGGCGCCGACCAGTGGGGCGGTGTCACGCCGCAGGGCATCGACGGCATCTTCGGGCCGCACACGCGCGCGTCGGTGGAGGCGTTCCAAGGCTGGGGCCAGGTGACGGTCGACGGGATCGTCGGCGACCAGACGTGGGGCGTCTCGCTGCATGCGGCCAGCGCCACGCTCGAGTCCGCAGTCGGGCTGCAGTACGTGGAGTCGTAGGCCGACGATCGCGGCGTGTCGCCCGTTCGGGAGGAGGACGTGCGCCGCCGTGCAAACGTAGGCTGACCAGGTGACCTTCGCTCCACCCCACATGCCGCCGAGCGGCTGGTATCCCGACCCGTACGACCCGCGGCTGCTGCGGTGGTGGAGCGGTGCCGAGTGGACGCAATACACCTACCCGGCGGTTCCGATCCCCGCGCCGACGAAGCAGCGGGAGCCGCGCAAGTGGCTCGGCCGGTTCGGCGGGTGGATCATCGCTGCGGCCAGCGCGGGTGTCTGGCTGTGGGTGTTCGGCTTCGGCTTCCTGTTCGCCGCGATAGCCCCGCACGCTCGCGACGCAGGGCCGAGCGTGGTGTCCCCGTTCCTGCTGCTGACCGGAGCCGCGACGGTGGCCGTCGCTCTCCTTTATACGATGGCGTACAAGTTGGGCCCCGACGACCGGCTCTCCGCCCCGCGGCTCGTGCTGATCGCCGGGGTCGGCGGGCTCGCGGCGACGCTGGTGGCGGCGCCCGTCAACACGCTGATCGACATCGCGGGCGGCGGGACGGGCTCGCATCCCAGCGGGCTCGCCCTCGTGCTGGCGGGCGTGATCGAGGAGACACTGAAGCTCGCAGCGGTCCTCCTTCTCGCCCTCAAGCTGCCGGTGAAGGACGCCCGCATCGGCCTCTTCGTCGGTGGGGCGGTGGGCATCGGCTTCAGCGTCATCGAGAATTTCGGCTACCTGTTGGAGGCGTTCGCACGCGGGCAGGAGGCCGGGGGCAACGGGATCGGGTATTTCATCGGCGTGACGATCGGTCGGCAGCTTTCCGGGCCGTTCCTGCACCCGGTGTTCTCGGCGCTGCTCGCGGCCGCCGTGTTCGCGGCGGCGCGTGACGGTCGCTACCGCTTGTCGATCGGCGCGGTGGTGGCGTACCTGGGAGTGGTCGTGGCGCACGGGGGCTTCAACGAGACCATCTGGTGGTTGCAGAATGCGCCCATGAGTGCTGCAGGGCGCGGCGGCCTCCTGCTGGTGTTCGAGTTCGTGTTCGTGGTCGCCAGCGGCATCACGTGGCTGCTCATCGCGCGACACATCCGCAGGACACGCCGCCGCGCCGAGACGTGAGTAATCGCGGGAATCCGGTCCGGAATTCCCGCGATTACTCACGTCTCGATGGCTTATTCGTAGGCGTCCTGGACGTCGTTGTCGAGCTTCTCCTCGTCGACCGCGATGTCCTTGCGAGTGATGTTTCCGGCGTGCGTGAGCAGGGCTGTCACGGCGTCGGCCTCCTCGGGGGACGCGACGACGACGATGCCCGAACTGCCCGCATTGAGCGTCTCGCTGATGTCCTTGAGGTCGTCGGCGGAGGCGGTGTTCTTGAGGTGGCCGGCGAGGGCGCCGATGCCAGCGCCCGCGCCGCCGCCGGCTAGCAGCGCGCCACCGAGTGCGACCGCCGGGAACAGGGCGACGACGAGACCGCCGGCGAGGCCGATCGCGAGGCCCTTGCGGCCTCCGTGGTGCTTGTTGCCATCGTCGCGCTTGGGGATGGTGACCTTGCCCTCTTTGTCGCGGTTGACCACGGCAGCGTCGAACGACGCGTGCTTGCCGGAGCCCTTGTAATGCGCGTGCAGGGCGTCGAAATCCGCCACCGCCTCGTCCTCGCTCGCGTACTGCGCCGCGATCGCCACATACGGCTTATCAGCCATCATCGCTCCCAACGTGTGTCGTCCACCGCCGCAGGCCCGCGGCGCTCACGCGCAAACTAGCGCCGCGCCTCCCGTCGGCAACACCCCCCCGTCTTCCTGTTTCGAGCGGTTGCTCCGGCGTCCGCACATTCGGCGTCGAATGTCCAGTGGCGCGAGCCCGGTCGCGTGCGGGTTGGTGGAGGGCGCCGCTCGTTCAGAGCGCCGGCGGAGGCGTGAGATGGCGATGACGAGGCCCCGTCAGAGCGCGACCCCGGCGTCGTCGCGTGTTCGCCGCTCTCTCGAGCGTGTCGAGGAACACCGCCGTGGCCGGTGAGCGCTCTCCTGCCGCGCGCTGGGCTGTGAAGAGGGTGCGTCGCGGCCGGCCCGGGAGATCGATCAGCCGGCAGCTCGGCGCGCGACCGGCCCGGATCAGGTCGGGGAGGATCGCGACAGCGTTGCCTGATTCGACGAGGCGGATCCGCGCTTGCAGGTCGGCCGTCCCGTAGCGCACGTCGGGCTCGAAGCCCGAGGAGCGGCACAGCTGTTCCGCGTAAGCACGACCGTGAACGCGGAGGCGGTGCCGCCCTTGAGCAGCAGCGTCGCTGCGATGCAGAAGACCGTGGCGACGATGCCGGAGAGCAGGTTCATGCGCACCGGGGTGCCGAACCGCTTGGAGAAGACGCCGAAGTAACGAAAGTACGCGCCGGCGGCTGCCTGCGAGGTGCGCGAGCTCAGGTCGCGGGGATGACCCGAATGATGCGCTCCAGCCCGGCGAAATCGGCGACGTTGTGAGTGACGAGCGCCGCGCCGTGGGCCCTGGCCACAGCGGCGATCATCAGATCGGCGATCCGGCCGCGTGGCGACCTCCCTGCCGCGTGCACCGCCTCGACCACACGCCCGTAATACATCGCAGCGACGTCATCGAACGGGACGCCGCGGCCGAAGGCTTGACGGATCTCGAGAACCTGAAGCTTGCGGTCCGCGAGGACCGCCGGAGCGAGCCCGGGACGTACCAGTCCGTGTTCGAGCTCGGCGTAGCTGATCGAGCAGATCGACACCTCGGTGATCTCCTGCGGTATGACGAGGCCGCCTGTGACGAAGACGTTCGTATCGAGTAGTGCCCTCACCGCCACGGATCCCGCAGGTCGTGCTCGTCGCGATCCGCCTGCAGCTCGCGCGCCCACTCGTCGTCGCCGCTGCGCTGCAGCAGCTGAGCGACCCGGTCGACCGACACCCATCCCGACTCGACGTGCGGAACCACATCGGCGATCGGGCGACCGTGACTGGTCACCACGTAGTGCTCGCCATCCTGCACGTCTGCCAGCATCTTCGTGGGGTTCTGGCGGAGCTGCCCGACGGTGATGCTGTGCTCGCCTACCAGAGGAATCATCCTCCCACCTTAACAGAATTCGTAGACAACTATCTACGAATCCGCGCCACATAGCCGCCGAGACGTGAATAGTTGCGGGAATCCGGGCCCGGATTCCCGCGACTACTCACGCTTCGGCATCCGCCTCCGACTGGCCGCTCTCGGCGATCGCGACGCGCAGCTCGCGCGAGACGTCCTCCAGGGTGCGGCCGGCGCCCACGGCCATGCCGGCGATGTAGGCGGCAAGCGGCGCGGCCGGGCGGGTGACGCCGTGGGCGGCGTCCTTGGCAAGGTCGAGCAAGGCCGAGACGTCGGCCGGCTCGAGCGTCGCCCCGAGGCGTCGTGCGGCTGCTCCGGCCCAGGCGTCGAGTTCTTCGGGTGTCATCGGTGCTCCTTCATCCTGTCGAGGTCTTCCTGTACATCGATGTCCGCGGTCGCGCCGGCAGGCGCCGCGACGAGCGGGAGGCCCAGCTCGCCGACGATCGCGCGGGCCGGGAGGTCGGCGGTGCCGCCTTCGGCCTCCACCCGGGCGATCCGCTCGCGCAGGGCAGCGGTCGGCACGCGGGCGACCAGCCACTGCGCCCGGCCGTCATCGTCGGTGAGCACGCCGGCCTCGATCGCCAGCAGTGCGGCGACCGCGGCCTCCGGATGTGCCAGATCGGCGGCGACGATCAGCGTCTCGTCCGCGTCGACCGGGAGGGCGGAGACACCTGCGACGATCGCCGCGGCCGGGCCGCCCCAGCGCGGATGCTCGGAGACCGTCACGACACCGCCCGTCAGTGTCGCGGCGGTCGCAGACACCAGGACGACGGGCTCGCACGCAGCGACGGCGGCCATCGTCCGCGCGAGCAGGGTGCGGCCATCGATGCGCGCGAGCAGCTTGTCGCCGCCGAAGCGCGAGGAGCGGCCCCCGGCGATGACGATGGCCGCGGGTGGGCGCGTGACCGGTGGGAGGTCCCGCGACGCTGAGGAGGTGTCCACGCCTCCCAGCTTGTCACGGACGAGAGGTCAGGAGCGGGGTTGTCGCGATCGATCCTCCGCGCGCTCCGCCCTGTCGGCCGCCGACTCCGCGTCGACCTCGCGCAACTGCGCACCCTCCCGCTGCAGCGCCTCTTCCTTCTTCAACGCCTTCTCGCTCGAACGAGTGTCACGAGGCGGCAGCTGGATGGTCTCCTCCGCCTCCATTCCGGCCTGCAACTCGCGACCGCGCTCGACTTCCGCGTCGAGCTCGGCGCCGAAAAGGAGGGCGAGATTGGCGATCCACACCCAGAGCAGGAAGACGATGACGCCGGCGAGAGGCCCGTACGTCTTCGCATAGTTGGCGAACGTCGCCACGTAGAGGCCGAACAGGAACGTCGCGATCGCCAGCACCACGATCGCCACGATCGCCCCGACGCTGAGCCAGCGGAACTTCGGCTGACGTGCGTTGGGCGCGGCGTAGAAGAGGATCGCGATGATGACGATGACGATGACGAGCATCAGCGGCCACTTCACGACCTCCCACACGGTCTGCGGCGTCGAGCCCAGCCCGAGCGCATCTCCGACCGCCTTGGTGACCGGGCCGGACACCACGAGGATCAGCGTAACGATCGCCACGAGCACCAAGGAGATGACCGTGACGAGCAGTTGCTGCGGCTTGAGCTTCCAGAACGGACGGCCCTCGTCGAGCTCGTAGATGCGGTTCATGGCGCGCGAGAACGCGCCGATATAGCCGGAGGCCGACCAGACCGCCAGCACGATGCCGAGCACCAGCGCTACGCCGGAGGCAGGGGAGTTCGTCGCGTTCTGGAGGGGACCTTCCAGCAGCTTCGCCGTCGAGCCGGGCGCGACCTGCTGCAGGATGCCGACGAGGGCCTTCGTCGCCGCACGGCCCTGGCCCAGCACGCCGAGCAGCGAGATCAGGGCGAGAAGCCCGGGAAAGAGCGACAGCACAGCGAAGTAGGTCAGAGCTGCCGCCATATCGGTGCACTTGTCGTTGCTGAACTCGCGCACTGTGCGCTTCGCCACGACTTTCCAGGAGGAGCGATGCAGTTGCGGCGGGCTGTCCGGTTTGCGTGGGTCGTCGGGGGAGGGTGCGTCCGCCAGGCGTTCGCTGGCGCCGATGGCGTCGTCGCTCATGATGAGTCCCTTCTGGTCGGGGTGAGTTCGGAAAAGCGAACGGCGCGGCGGAGGCCTCCTCGGCTTCTCGCCGCGCCGTCCGGCACGGTGCCCGGTTCGGGTGCGGGGCCGTGCCCGCGTTCGCGTTCCGGTCGGGTCAGGATCTGTCTTGCACGCGCTGACCGGCTTCCTTCGCGTCGTCTGCGATGTCGCTCGCCCGGTCGGTGGCCTCGGCCTTCACCGTCTCGACCGAGTCCTGGGCGGTCTCCTTCACCGCGCCGACGGCCTCCTGCGCCGGCTGCTTGAGGTCGTCGGCCACCTGCTTGCCGACCTCGGCGGCCTCCCGGAGCACCGGCTGTGCGGCATCCTTTGCGGCGGACGCGAGCTGCTTCTCCCTGTCGCTCGCCGGGATGAGGGAGGCCACGAGCGCGCCGACCCCGAAGGCGATCAGCCCGACGGCGAGCGGGTTGCCCTGCGCCTTGGCGACCACACGCTGGCCGGCCTCGACCGTCGCGTCTTTGGCGTCGCCGATGGCGTCGCCCGCCCTGTCGGTGACCGAGCGGTTCGGCCGGTCGTAGTAGGTGTACTCGTCGTCGTCGGAGCCCATGATCCGTTCGGTGAGGGAGTGGAATGCTCCCGTGACCCGGCGGGTCTGGCGCTGGGCGATCTTGCTGGGCGTGACCTTGTCGGCCAGGGCGTCGACGTCGCCGCTGAGGTTGCGGCGCGTCGCTTCGATGTCGGCGCGAATCACGTCGGGGTCGTCACTCATCGGTTCTCTCCGTTTCGTTTCAGGGTGTCCGGGATCTCCCTGACCGTGTCGACGGTCTGGGGCATCCCCTTGATTTCCTTCAGCTGTCTGCGGCCGACCAGGTAGAGGATCAGCGCGACGATGCCCCAGATGATCGCGACGATCACACCGGACCACGCGTTGCCGACCAGGTAGCCGAGCGCCCACCAGAGGGCGATGGACAGGAAGAACACGGCCATCAGGCCCGCATAGCCGGCACCGCCGAGCATTCCTGCACCCTTGCCCGCCCGGGTCGCTGTCTGCCGGAGTTCGGCCTTGGCGAGCTCGACCTCCTGCCGGAACAGCGCGGAGATGTCGCGGCTCACCTCCGCGAGCAGATCGCCGAGCGACTCGCGCGCCGCGCGTTCCTCGGAGGGAGTGGGCCGGTCGGTCACAGCGGACCCCCGCCCGTCGCGTCGCCGGCGATGGTGCCGCCGGGGACAGCCGCACCCGCCGTTGCGGGCGTGGGGTAGGTGGTGGTGGTCCGGGTGGTGGAGGCGCCGGTGGTGCGGGTGCTGCCGATGGTCGCGCGGGTGCGGGCGGTGCTGCCGGTGGTGCTGGTGCTGGTGCTGCCTGCGCTGCTGCCGGTGCCGTCGTCACCGGACGCGAGCGCCCGGGTCAGCCGTCCCGCCACCGCGCCGGCGATGGCCGCTACGGCGATGAAGGTGCCCGGGTTGCGGCGTGCGTAGGACTTGACCTCCCGCAGCAGAGACCCCGGATCGCGCCTGTCGAGCCAGCCCGCCACTGCGTGAGCCCGCTGGCCCGCCTGCCCGACGAGGTCGCTCGCCATGCCCTGCTGGTCCGATGCGCTCGCCATCTGGTCGAGCTCGTCGCCGATCGAACGGAGCCCGGAGGCGACCCGCTGCTGCTGGATCGCCGCCTGCTCGCGCAGCTCCTGCTGGGTCTGCCGCAGCAGGTCCTGAGCCTGCGCTTTTGTCTCCTTCACGACCTCCATCGCCTCGTCTTTGGCGACGCCTGCGACATCCTTGCCGGCTTCGACCGCCGAGTCGGCGACTCGTCCGGCCTCTTCCTTGGCGATGTCGGTCTTGCTGGCCGAGTCGCCGCGACCGCGGCCGCGGGTGCTGGTCGTGCCGCCGGTCGCGGCATAGCTCGTTCCGGTCGCAGTGGTGCCGGCCGCGCCCACGGCGACCGACTCTTCGGTGCCGGTGAGGAACGTGCTGCCGACGGGCGGCTCGCCGCCTACGAGGTCGGGCTCGTCGTGCGTCTGGCGCGTGTTGTCGAAGATCGGAGTGCCTTCGGGGTTGTCGTCCGAGATCGTCATGCTCCGCTCCTTTCGGTTTGTGTCGAACAGTGTTTCGCCCCATACAGCCACCGGAAACGGAACAGCGGCAGGCGGTTGACACGCCTGCCGGAGGCGGGGATAAGCGGGTAGGAGCGCGCGCTCGGGCGAGGCTGTTCTTGTCTCGGCTGTTCTTCGTCCCGGCCGGGAGCATTCTGGTCGGTTGGCACCTTCTCACCCGGACGTTCGCGGTGGTCCCGTTCGTGTTGTGGGTCATCGCGCTGGTTCAGATCGCACTCACGAAGCCGGCCGTAGGAGCCGTGGTCGCATGGATCGTGATCGTGACGCTGATCCCGCTTCTCGGCTCCATCCTGTGGTTCGCGATCGGGCGCCGTTCGTTGCGCAGCGACGCACCGCCGCAGATCAGCTGAGGCGCTGCCGGCGTCCACCGCCCGCGCGTGCGTCAGGCGCTGGTGATCCCGCCTCCCACCGGACCCGCCGTGAAGACCATCGCGAGCAGGAGCACGACCAGCAGCACCGAACCGACGCCCAGGCAGAGCCCGCCGATCGCGCGCGCCCGTCCGAGGTGCGGCTGGAGGCGCTGGGCGCGGGCGAGGCCGGCGATACCCCACCCGATGGCGACCACCGAGCAGACGACGATGAGCATGACCATCATCGGGTCGAGGCCGAAGCCGCTGGCCACCCCGAAGGCCGTGACGAACGCGGCCGCCGCGCCGCCGACGAGCGCGGTCGTGGCGAGCCCGTTCCGCGGCTCCACAAGCACGGGCGCCGACGGCGGAACCACCTGCAGCGCGTCCGTCCAGCGCTGCCCGTCCCACCACCGCTGATAACTGCTGTCGGCGTCGGGATACCAACCGGGAGGCGGCAACTGGCTCATTGGGCTCCTCGTGGACAACACTTTCGGGTCTTCCGAATGTATCGCGGTCGTTACCGAATTGTGAGGATTCGGGAGGGGTGTGCACCTGTACTGGGGGTGTGTTCCTCTGAGCGGCGGCTGTCGATCCCGGTCCCGTTTTCGGTGCGCGGTCGGGTGCCCGCGGAGGCGGCGCCACTCTCGCCTCCTGGGGCTGGTCAAACGTTTGGCTCAGCCGCGGGCACTCGGCGTGAGCGGGGACATCGCTCATTCCGCTCAAGCTCCCTGAAAGCGCTGCAGCGCTCTAGTAGGTTTGCGGATATGGCTGAACTGTCTGTGGGCGATGCGATTGCAGCCTTCGTGGCCGAGAGAAATTGGGCGCAGTTTCACACGCCCGAGAACTTGGCGAAGAGCATTTCGATCGAAGCTGCGGAACTCCTGGAGTGCTTTCAGTGGAGTTCGGAGTTCGACGAGAACCGGGTCCGTGAGGAGCTTGCCGACGTGCTGACGTACGGAATGCTGTTGGCTGCGCGACTCGGAGTCGACCCTAACCAGATAGTCCTGGCCAAGCTGGCTGTCACACGCGAGAAGTACCCGGTCGACAAGGCGCGCGGTCGCAGCGACAAGTATGACGTCCTTTGAGATCTCACGGGTCACGTTCGCACGTGACGCCATAGCCTCCTGGGCGCAACTCGACCGCCGTAACGCCAATTGGCCAGTGGTCTATGTGCTCGACGATCTCACCGCAGTAGACGCCACGAGTCGCGCGAACGGGCTGAGCGACGTGTACGTGGGGGAGTCGTTGAATGCTGCCGCCCGCATGCGACAGCATCTCGCGTCGATGGAGAAGAGGCACCTCACGTCAGCGAGGTTCATCGTCGACGACACTTTCAACAAGTCGGTGTGCCTGGATCTTGAGTCATATCTGATCCGAATGCTCGCAGGCGATGGAACACATCGAGTGCTCAACCGGAACGACGGAATCGTCGATGCCGACTACTACGACAGAGACCGGTACCGTCAGACGTTTCAAGAAGTGTTCGGCGAACTCAAAGACATGGGCCTCTTTACGCGGAGTATCCCAGCGATAGAGAACAGCGATCTCTTTAAGCTCTCGCCCTTCAAAACGTTGACTCACGACCAAGCAGCCGCTGTCGAGGATATCCTCGAGGGGCTTTTCGATGACTTCAGCACCGGCGCGGGAAGCACCGTTGTTCTTCAAGGAGATCCGGGCACAGGCAAAACCGTCGTCGCTATCTACCTACTCAAGCTTCTCAGAGACATCGCGGATACTACTCCGCCCGATGGCCTCGACAGCGACAGCCTCTTTTCCGACTTCTTCGCTGAAGGATTCCGAGAGCTGATCGTCGGGAAGCGTTTCGGCCTGGTCGTTCCGCAGCAATCGTTGCGAGACTCGATCAAGAAAGTCTTTCGACGCACCCCAGGCCTACACCCTGACATGGTGTTGACGGCATTTGATGTGGGATCCGCGGGGGAAGACTTCGACCTGCTCATTGTCGATGAAGCGCACGGGCTCAATCAACGCGCCAGTCAGTCGTCCGGCGTGCAGAACAAGAAGTTCAGACTCATCACCGAGAGACTTTTCCACTTCGACGACAAGACAAAGACGCAGTTGGATTGGATCCTCGCCAAGAGCCGCCATCAGATCTTCCTGTTGGACGCGCACCAGAGCATTCGACCTGCAGACATACCGCTAGCTGTAGTTCCCCGTGAGGTTGTGAACGCGGGCTGAGGGGACGAGGCCGCCGATTCCGGTGTGGGGTCTGTGGTGATTGTAGTGATGGAGCCAGGTGTCGTAGGTTGCGGCTCTGGCTTCGTCGCTGAGGTAGGCGTGCGCGTAGGCCCACTCGGTGGCCAGGGTGCGGTTGAATCGTTCGACTTTCCCGTTGGTCTGCGGCCGGTAGGGGCGCGTGCGCCGGTGCTTGACTCTCGTGCCGAGAGCGTCGGCGAACAGTTTCGACCGGTAGCACGCACCGTTGTCGGTCATGACCGCGGTGACGGTGATCCCAGCGGCGGTGAAGAACGCGTTGGCGCGCAGCCAGAATCCGGCGGCGGTCTCTTTGCGCTCATCGTTCAGGATCTCCGAGTAGGCCAGCCTGGAGTGGTCATCGATAGCGTGATGCAGGAACGCATAGCCGCGGCCGCGGTGCCGGGACGGTGCTGCTGCCCGCCCCAGGACTCGGTGGCCACCACCATCGGGGATGCGGCCGAGCTTCTTGATATCGACATGGACCAGCTGGCCGGGGCGAGCGTGCTCATAACGGACAGCCCTCGGTTTGCGGATAGGGAGCCCGGTCGCTTGATCGAGGTGGTGCAGTAGCGGCATCCGATACCGGGCCAGCACCCTGCCCACGGTGGAACGGGGAACACCGAGGTGGTAGCTGATCCGATGCGGACCCCACCGCCACCTGAACCGCAACGCCACGATCCGGCGCTCCAACCGGGCCGGACACCGATTCGGGGACGAGTGCGGGCGGGAGGGTCGGTCGGTCATCGGCAAGCCTGCGCGTGCCCGATCGACCCACCGTTTCGCCGTCGCGGGCGAGCACTGGAACCGTTCCGCCACCCGCCGCAATGACCACCCGCGCTCCAGAACCAGCTCGACCAGCCGTCGACGCCCTTCCGGCGTCAACGGTGCATTAGCGTGAGTCACGAAGACCTCCGTTGGCTAGATGTGAGTGTGGTAACCCACATCCTCCACGGAGGCCTTCGCTCACCTCAACCGTTCACAACGTGTCGGGGAACTACAGCTAGCTGACGTGAATGAACTCGTCAGCCGCGCCAAGGATGGCGGTCGGCACTATCCATTGACCACACAGATGCGAGTCAGGGCGGGAGCGGACTTCGTCGGATACGTGAGACGCGTCATGGGAAGCGTCGCCGGCGGAGCGCATCCCGAGTCATTCGAGGGATACGACCTGCGATTTTTCGACAGCGTCGGCGAGATGCGGGACGCGATCTACCAGCGTGATTCGGAGGTAGGACTGTCCCGCATCGTCGCGGGATTCGCCTGGGCGTGGAAATCCCAGAACGATAAGAGCGCGTTCGATATCGAAGAACAAGGCCATACGTTCCGGTGGAATAGCGTCCAGACCGACTGGGTCTCCTCGCCAAACGCTCTAAGCGAAGTGGGTTCTATCCACACGGTGCAGGGATATGACCTTAATTACACCGGCGTCATCATCGGTCCCGACCTCAAGTACGACCCCGTCAAGCGGGAAATGTATTTCGACCGAGAGTCATACTTCGATGCGAAGGGCAAGGAGAACAACCGGACGCTCGGCAAGATCTATACCGACGAAGACTTGCTTCGGTTCGTATCGAACATCTACGCAGTGCTGCTGACACGGGGAATCCTCGGCACGTACGTCTATGTGAGTGATCCGGCACTGAGAGCGTATCTTCGGCCCTTCTTCACCGCCGAGCGCGTTCACGGTTCGCGTGGGCGCGAATCAATTACGCAACGACGGCGTCAGTAGACGTCGACTCGCCTGAAAGCGACTACAGCGCAGTGGTAGACGCCGAACCGCGGCTTGGAGACTGAGCGTCTGCAAGACCGCAATCCGACGGCGGCGTGACGAGATGCAGTTCCCAAGGTCTGCTAGCGCAACTATCTCGAATGCCAGCCATGTGAGTTCCCCGAACCCCTTCCACCGAGCCCCCGAACGATATATCGTGAACTATCGTTACCCGCTTCACCCGAGGAGGACATCATGAGCGGAACATTCACTGGTGGCGGCGGCTGGGGCGCCGGCATGAACCCGGACAACCTGTGGCAGGCGTTCGATCAGCTGCGGTCGCAGTTCGAGAAGAAGGTCGGCACGCGGATGGGGCGGGGCGACGTCAGGTCGGCCGTTCTCGCGTTGCTCGCCGAGAAGCCGATGCACGGGTATCAGATCATCCGTGAGATCGAGGAGCGCAGCGGCGGGAGCTGGAAGCCGTCTGCCGGCTCGGTCTACCCGACCCTCCAGCTGCTCGCCGACGAGGGGTTGATCACGTCGGAGGAGTCCAACGGGCGCAAGACCTATGCGCTCACCGAGGAGGGCAAGGCAGCGGCCGAAGAGGCTGGGCCAGCGCCTTGGGACACCGAGAGCGACAGCACCAGCAAGAGCCGCAGCGGCCCCTTCGGCGGCCACAACCCGTGGGACGGCGAGCTCCCTAAGGCCGGCATGGCGCTCGCGCAGGCGGCCGCCCAGGTGCGCCGCACGGGGACACCCGAGCAGATCAAGGAGGCGGTGACCGTCCTGGAGGACGCCCGGCGCAAGCTCTACTCGATCCTCGCCCAGGACTGAGCGGGTGCCGTCGCCCAAAGCGCACCAACAGGCAGCGGGCGCGGGGGATACCCGCGCCCGCTACCGCCGCATCCTGCGCTTCGCCGCGCGGAACCTCCTGCACATCTGGTGGTACGACCTCGTGCTGCCGCGCATCGGCCTCGCCCGGTTCAGCGAGCGCGGGCGCACCAAACGGCTGACCGCTTTCGCCCGGCGGTTCCACGACCTCGCCGTCGAGCTCGGCGGGCTCATGATCAAAGTGGGACAGTTCATGTCGAGCCGGCTGGACGTCCTGCCGCCCGAGATCACGAAAGAGCTCGAAGGGCTGCAGGACGAAGTCCCGGCCGTGCCGTTCGACGCCATCGCAGCGCTGGCCGAAGCCGAGCTCGGGATGCCGTTGGATCGTGTCTTCGCGAGCATCGATCCGGTTCCCGTCGCCGCGGCCTCCCTCGGCCAGGCCCACCGGGCGCAGCTGGCGGACGCCGACAAAGCCGACACCGGGCTCGACACGGTCGTGGTCAAGGTGCAACGGCCCGGCATCGACGCGATCGTCGACGTCGACCTGGCGGCGCTCCGCAAGGTGGGAGGCTGGCTCCAGCGCGTGCGGGTCGTCGCCGACCGCGTCGACATGCCGGCGCTCATCAAGGAGTTCTCGGTGACCTGCCTCGAAGAGATCGACTACCTCCACGAAGCCCGCAGCTGCGCGCGATTCGCCGACGACTTCGGGCACGACCCGCGCGTCGCCGTTCCCGAGGTGGTGTGGGAGCGCACCACCCGGCGCGTGCTGACGCTCGAAGACGTGACGGCGATCAAGATCACCGACGCGTCCGCCCTCCGCGCGGCCGGCATCGACCCGGCGCACGTGGCGCCCGTGTTCGCGTCCGTGATGTTCGACCAGCTGTTCACCAACGGGTTCTTCCACGCCGACCCGCACCCGGGCAACATCTTCGTCACGCCGAACGTCCCCGAAGGCGGCGAGGCGATGGACGCGACCACCGCGCACCCGTGGAAGCTCACCTTCATCGACTTCGGGATGATGGGGGAGGTTCCCGACAGCACGCGCAGCGGCCTCCGCAAACTGCTCATCGCGGCGGCCTCCCGCAACGGCAAAGGCCTCGTGGACGCGATGCGCGACGTCGGTGTGCTGTTGCCGAGCTCCGACACGAGCGAGCTCGAGCGGGCGATGACCCAGCTGTTCGCGCGATTCGGCGGCATGGGGTTCGCCCAGCTGCGGGAGGTCGACGAGCGCGAGTTCCGCGACTTCGCCGTGCAGTTCGGTGACGTGATCCGGTCGCTGCCGTTCCAGCTGCCGGAGAACTTCCTGCTGATCATCCGGGCGATGTCGCTGACCTCCGGGGTGTGCAGCGCGCTCGACGCCGAGTTCAACCTGTGGGACTCGATCGAGCCCTACGCCAGACAGCTGCTGCGCGACGAGAGCGGCAACGTCGTCCAAGATCTGGTCAAGGAGGCCGTCTCGGTCGCCGGCGTCGCCGCGCGGCTGCCCAAGCGCATCGACACCGTCATCAACCGCATCGAAGAGGGCGACTTCGCGGTCAAGACGCCCGTGCTCGACCAGCGCATCGCGCGCCTGGAACGCGTCACGCGCCGGCTCATCGGCGCCGTGCTGTTCGGCGGCCTCCTGGTCGCCGGGTCGGTGCTGCTGCCGACGGCGCCGCCGCTCGGGATCGTGCTCATGAGCGTGTCGGTGCTGCCGCTGCTCTACACCCTCTTGGGAGGCCGCCGACGCTAGCGCGGCGAGGCGTCGAGGGGCACGTTAACGCCCCTACCCGGCGGTTTTAGGGGCGTTGACGTGCCCTTCGACGGAAGTGACGCGTCACGCCGTGCCGGTCACCCAGTGCGCGGTAACGTGCTGCACGTGCGCGCCGTCGAGGTCGGCGAGCTTCACGCCGGCGAACCGCTGCGCGGCCTCCGACGTCTGCACGCGGGCCGGCGGATTCTCGGAGGTCAGGACCTCCACGATCACGTCAGCCACACCCTCCGGCGTCTGCGCAACGGCAGGATCGAACGCGGCGGCGGTGCGCTCCAGGTAGGCGTCCAGTGCTGCCGCATACGGCGTGCCGTCGATCGAGCGCCGGCCGCCGACGTTGGCGACGAACTCGGTCGTCACCGCACCCGGCTCGATCACGCTCACGCGCACGCCGACGGTCGCGGCGACCGGGGTCAGCGACTCCATGAACCCCTCGACGGCGAACTTCGCGGCGCAGTACGCCTCGTTGAACGGCTGACCGACGACACCTCCCACGCTCGAGACGGTCACGACCCGACCGCCGCTCTCCCGGAGCAGCGGCATGACCGCGCGAGTGACCGCGACGACGCTGAAGAAGTTGACCTCCATCACGCCGCGCACGTCGTCCACCGACTCCAACTCGATGGTGCCGAGATGCCCGGCGCCCGCGTTGTTGAGGAGGGCGTCCAGACGGCCGTAGGTCGCGCGGACGTACTCGACGCACGCTGCGATGGAGGCCGGATCGGTGACCTCCAGCGGCTGCACGTCGAGCGTCACCCCGGCTGCGGAGGCCGCGGCGCGCAACGCATCCGCGCGGCCGAGATCGCGCATGGTGGCGACGACGGTGAACCCTGCGCGCGCCGCAGCGACGGCGGAGGCGAGTCCGATTCCGGAGGAGGTGCCGGTGATGAGAAGGATCGATTGGGTCACGATGCCATCCTGCCACCGCCTCCAGCTTGACGCTCAGTGCCAGATGATGGATTCTGTGCCGGCTGCCACCGCGGCGGCGCCGCGGTCGCGACGGGCCCCTCGGCCGTTCAGGAGAGAGCTCGCGCGTCGCGGGTGAAGCCGCTGGTGGCGTCGTCGTAGGTGGTGTGCCGACGCTTCGGCGTGGTGTCGGCCGGCTGCGGCACGTCCGCGTGCTCGAGCGCCCGCAGCACGAGCAGCTCGACCAACGCAGACGCTGTGGTGTGGCGGCCGAGGGTGTTCCGCACCAGTGCTGCGTACTCGGGCTCCGCGAGGTGGAGCCTGAGGGGGATCCCGCCGGGAGTCGTGCCGGGACCGAGGGCGGTGGGGCCTGTGGGGTGGACTTCGCTCATCCCTGGATTCTGCCTGGCGAGAAGGCCGCGCGGCTATTCTTCGTCTTTTGTCCCCCGGCGGGTGCGTCCCGGCGTCTTGCCGAGCGCAGAGGCGCTGGTGCATCATGCCGCCACAAGGTGCCCCCGTTCGGGTGACATCAGCAACTTACGGGGTTCGGTCATGGGAGAAGCGCACGGGAGCTTCGTCGCGGTGTTTCTCTATTCGGAGGAGAGCGGGGAGAGCTTCAGCAAACGCCTCCCCATCGAGGGGGCCCGGCCTCCCGGGATCATTCGAGCGGCGGCGGCGTTCGAAGGAGCGGCGGCGGTCGACGTGTTCCGGCTCGTGGACGCCAGCGCGTGGCCCGAGGCGGCGGCCTACCTGTACGCCGAGACCGTGCCGCGGACGCTCGCCGACGGCGACGGCGACGTGGTCCAGCAGATCTCGACGCCGGACGACTGACCGGCTACCGCGGCGTGTACTCGTACACGACCGCCGACCAGTGGTTCTCGATCTCGTCCCACGCCGTGTCGTCCATGTACGCGAGCCGGAACTGCAGGTTCAGGATCGGCCCGAGCACGTCGAGCACCTCGGGGCGGAACGGCGTCTCGGGAGCCAGCCCCAGCCCGAAGCTGTGGATGCTGTCGTCTGCAGCACGCAGCCAGACACCCCAGCCGCGCTCGACCGGCATCGCGACGACGCGGAACACGTGAGCGGGGTCGTAGTCGGCGGGGAGCGCGTCGGGGAGGTCGGCCATAGTTCAAAACTACACAGACGGTTCTGGGATCGGAACGACCCCCAGGTCCACCTTCTTCAGCGACGACACGAGCAGGATGGAGGCCCCGCTGCCGATGGATTCCGGAGGGCGTCCGTATGCCGTCGGCCGAAGAGCCGGTGCCCAGGAAGGCGGCACTGGGGAGGATGGCCGATCCTTCCCGGTACACCGGCTCGTCCATCGCAGCCCCGTCCCAGCTGCCGAAGTCGACGTCCGGGGTGCACGCCGGAATGATGACGAGAGCTATATCCATGACGAACCTGCCCGATTGGGCGACAGGATGCATCACCGGGGCGGAGTTGGGAATAGCCGACTTCTTCGAGATCCGAACTCATCCGCCGAACCGAAATCGGGAGTAGCCAGACGCATGCCCCGGGGGTTACATTCACGCATCCGGCCAGTGGGCCGGCACGGAAGGGGAGGACTGAGATGAACAACTTCTGGAGCTGGGTGTGGCTGTTCCTCTGGAGCTTCGCCTTCATCGCCTATTTGTTCGCGCTGTTCGCGATCATCGGCGACCTGTTCCGCGACCGTAAGCTCAACGGCTGGTGGAAGGCCGTGTGGATCATCTTCCTGATCTTCGTGCCGTTCCTCACAGCGCTGGTCTACCTGATCGCCCGCGGCCGCAGTATGGCGGAGCGCAGCATGAGGGAGGCCGCAAGCACTCAGGCCGCCGTGGACGCACACATCCGCGAAGTCACCTCGACGACGAGCCCGACAGACGAGATCGTCAAAGCGCAGCAGCTGTTCTCCTCCGGTGCGATCACGCAGCAGGAGTTCGACAGCCTGAAGGCGCGTGCTCTGAGCTAAGGCCTCAGCCTCGGGTGCCGCCGCGTTCCAACCCTGCGCCGCGGCACCCGATTTCAACCTCCACCAAGCGGCAGAACGGAGGGGTCCATGACTTCGACGCCCGGCACCAAGCGCATGACGGTGCTGCAGGCCATCTACATCGGCGTCGGCTCGATGGTCGGCGCCGGCATCTTCGCCCTGCTCGGCGCGGCCGGCGCGGTGGCGGGGGCGGCGGTGTGGCTGTCGTTCCTGATCGCCGGGATCATCGCCCTCCTGCAGGGGTACTCGTTCGCCAAGCTCGGCGCCAGGTACCCGTCCGGAGGCGGCATCCTCACCTTCCTGTCGAAGGGCTTCGGCGAAGGGCACATCGCGGGGATCGGCTCCTGGCTGTTCTTCACCGCCGGGTCGATCGTCGTGGCGATGATCGCCTCGTCGTTCGGCAGCTATGCCAGTTCGGTCGTCGCCCACGACGACCCGACGTGGGCGAAGATCCTGGGCGTGCTGCTCATCCTGGTCATGAGCGGGCTCAACACGATCGGGTCGGCTGCGGTGGCGCGCGTGCAGTCGGTGATCGTGAGCGTCGTGCTCGTCATCCTGCTGATCTTCGCGGTCGTCACGATCGCGAACTGGAACCCGTCGTTGCTGGCCCCGTCGGGCTACCCGGGATGGCAGTACATCGTCTCGAGCGTGGCGTTGACCTTCTTCGCGTTCCTCGGCTTCGGCGTCATCACGTTCACGGCCAAAGACCTCCCGAACCCCGCCCGCCAGTTGCCCAAGGCGATCTACTTCGCGCTGCTGATCGCCACCACCGTGTACGTCGCGGTGTCGCTGGGCGTGTTCGGCACGCTCACGGCCGACGAGGTCGTGAAGTACGGGTCGACGGCGCTCGCCGAGGCGGCCAAGCCGGTGCTGGGCCAGGCGGGCTATGCGCTCATGGTGGTGACCGCGCTCTTCTCGACGACCGGCGCCGTGAACGCCGGCCTGTACCCGTCGATCGGGATGACGCAGCACCTGGCCAGGGTCGGCCAGTTCCCGCCGTTCTTCGGGCGCAAGCTGGGGCCGTTCCCCGCGGGTCTCGTGGTGATGGCGCTGCTCGCGATCGTGCTGGTGTCGTTCTTCAATCTCAACGCGATCGCGTCGATCGGCAGCGCGGTGGCGCTGCTGGTGTTCTCGGCGGTGAGCATCGCGCACCTGCGCGTCCGCCGCGAGACCGGTGGCAACCTCGTGGGGCTCATCATCGGCCTGATCGCCACGCTGGGCACGTTCGTCATCTTCTGCACGACCACCCTCGTCGACGAGCCGGCCACGGCGTTCGCACTGCTCGGGATCCTCGTGCTGGCGATGGTGATCGACTTCGGCTGGAAAGGCGCGGCGCACGGGCGACGGGGAGGGCGGACGCGGGGGAGCCGGGCTCCTCAGGACGCGATGTAGGGCGGCGCCTCGGCTTCGACTCGTAGCGCCCGTCGCGCCGCACCCGTAATGTCTTTCCCGAGGGGCCCCTTCTTCCGAAGGCACAGTCGGCCCCGATCACCCAGGGCCACGACCCCGTCACTGTAGGAATAAGGAGCACCATGAGCTACGCCGTGACCAACCCCGCCACGGGCGAGACGGTCAAGACCTTCGACACCATCACCGACGCCGGCCTCCAGGCCGCCATCGCGTCGGCCGAGCACGCGTACCGCATCTGGTCGAAGACGACCACGGTTCAGGAGCGCGCGGCCCTGGTGCGCCGCGTCGGCGAGCTGCACGTGGAGCGGCGGCAGGAGCTGGCCGACATTATCGTGCGCGAGATGGGGAAGCCGGTCGAACAGGCCCTGGCCGAGGTCGATTTCGCCGGAGCCATCTACGAGTACTACGCGGACAACGCGCCGGAGTTCCTCAAGGACGAGCCGATCCAGCTGCTCGACGGCGGCGGCTCCGCGGTCGTGCGCCGGTCGGGCCTGGGCGTGCTGCTCGGGGTGATGCCGTGGAACTTCCCGTACTACCAGGTCGCCCGCTTCGCCGGACCCAACCTGGTCATCGGCAACACCATCCTCCTCAAGCACGCTGAGCAGTGCCCGGAGTCGGCCGCGGCGATCGAGAGGATGTTCCTCGACGCGGGCTTCCCGGAGGGTGCGTACGTCAACATCTACGCGTCGCACGACCAGATCGAGACGGTCATCGCCGACCCGCGGGTGCAGGGCGTATCGCTCACCGGCTCGGAGCGCGCCGGCGCGAAGGTCGCCGAGATCGCTGGCCGCAACCTCAAGAAGGTCGTGCTCGAGCTGGGCGGCTCCGACCCGTTCATCCTGCTGTCGACCGACGACCTCGACGCCACCGTGCAGAACGCCGTCGACGCGCGCCTCGACAACAGCGGCCAGTCCTGCAACGCGGCCAAGCGCTTCATCGTCGCCGACGAGCTCTACGACTCGTTCCTGGCGAAGTTCACCGCCAAGCTCGCCGAGGTGGAGGCCAGCGACCCGACGAGCGAGAGTTCGGCGCTCGGTCCGCTGTCGTCGCTGAGCGCCGCCGAGGGCCTCGACGACCAGGTCAAGCGCGCGATCGCCAACGGCGCCACTCTGGTGCGCGGCGGCGGCCGCAACGGCGCGTTCTTCGAGACCACCGTGCTGACCGATGTCACGTCCGAGAACCCGGCCTCCAGGGAGGAGTTCTTCGGTCCGGTCGCACAGGTCTTCCGCGCGAAAGACGAGGCCGACGCGGTGCGCATCGCCAACGACACCCCCTTCGGTCTCGGCTCGTATCTCTACACGACCGACGAGGGGCAGGCCCTGCGGGTCGCCGACCAGATCGAGGCCGGGATGGTCTTTGTCAACGTGGTGCTCGCCGATGGCGCGGAGCTGCCGTTCGGCGGCGTGAAGCGCTCCGGCTCGGGCCGCGAGCTCGGCCGCTTCGGCGCCGACGAGTTCGTCAACAAGAAGCTCATCCGCATCGGCGGCTGAGCCTCGCGCGGCCAGGCGGCCGGCCGCGCCTCCTCACGGGGAGGGGCGGTCGGCCGCTTCCGTTTCCCGTTCCAGGAGCGAACGGTAGACCACTCGGTCTTGCCACGCGCTCTGTGCGTGCGGGACAGTGTGACCGTGAACGAGCTTCCGATCGTCTACTGCCGCGGGTATGCCGGCCCGACCAGTCAGATCGACTCCACAGTCAACGATCCCTTCTACGGCTTCAACGAGGGTGCCACGCACACCCGGGTCAACGGCGACGGCGACCCCAACACGCGGTCCGATCCGCCATCGCCTGCCCAGCGTCGCGTTTTGCAGTTTTGCGTGTCGGTTTAGGAGGCATCTCATGGCTGAAGACCCCACCCCTGTTCCGCGCGTGCAGTTGTCGGCGGCTCCGGTGCAGCAACTGCCGAGCAATATCAGCCTCGTCGTGAAAGAGAGCGGCGTGCCCGTCGAGACTCGTCCGGGTCAGTCCAACTCGTCACCCCGCCCCAACTAGACCTCCTCCGCGGTGACCACCTCACTCACACCCGCCCCTGCTAGGTGAGATTCGGACGCATCATTAGTTGCAACT
The DNA here is from genome assembly GCF_049993355.1 of Leifsonia sp. McL0607. Lineage (GTDB taxonomy): Bacteria > Actinomycetota > Actinomycetes > Actinomycetales > Microbacteriaceae > Leifsonia. The sequence goes on from NZ_CP188253.1 coordinate 2,570,149, forward strand.
AATATCAGCTCCTGCTAATGTTGTTGGCGTGAACATTGACTGGTCGCGTGAGTTCGATCGCCAGCTGGATCGGCTGGAGGCGGACTTGACTGACCGGGGCAAGCAGACGTACCAACTGCTGACGTTGATGTTAAACCGTCTGCGTCAGCTTGATGCTGAACCGGCTGAAGATACGGCCATGATCAAGCGGGTTCGGCAGTCGCGGACGTACGCGGTGTGGCGGGTGTCGCACCCGTACCGGGAGGGCGTTGCTCTTCGGCTGATCTGCTGGTTCCCGGCAGCGCAGGATCGGGTCGTGGTGGCCCTGTTCGCCGGTGACAAGGCGTCGATGGGTGACGTGTTTTACGACTCGGTCGGTACCCGCGCTGACCAGATCATCGACCGTTGGCTGGAAGACACTGAGGAGGAGTCATGAGCAAGAAGCACTTTGTGAGCGGTGACGCTCGACTGGATCGGATGATCGCCCAGGTCCCGGCTGATGAGATCGCGCAGTTCGACGCGGAGGCCGAGGAGATGGACCGGGTCTACGCGATGAGCCTGGCGATGGTCCGCGAGGCCGGCAAGCGCACCCAGGCCGAGATCGCCCGCGAGTTGAAGGTGACGCAGGGGGCAGTGTCGCAGATGGAGAAACGCGACGACATGCTGCTTTCCACGCTGCGCAGCTATCTGACCGCGACTGGTGCGGAGAACCCGCGGATCCTGGTCACGGTCAACGGCCGCGACGTCGAGCTCACCATTTAGCCGGCGGGACGGGGTCCCGGAGATGATCGCTGTGTCCATCGCGCGCGACGGATTCGACATCGCCACGGTCATCATCAGGGCCGTGGCGGCCGCAGCAACCGTTTTCGCTGTTTGGGTGGCCGTGGGGGTGGCGTCCCAGGACTCTCGCGACAGGCGCCGGCTGCAGGCGACGATGGTCAGCGCCTGGCAGGCCCACATGGACCCTCGTGTGCCGAATACAATCGCGGACACCGTGATCGTGCAGAACGCTTCCACTTCTGCAATCTATGACGTGTTGCTGTCCTGGGTCGGAGCCTGGGGAAACGCGAAGTCGGACTCTCCTGAATACGCCCCCACGTTGAGACTGTCGATGATTCCGCCCGGATCGTGGTGGATGCAAGTAACCGGCAACCCGGGCGGAGCAATGGACGCCCGGGTTGGCGTGCTGATTGAGTTCTCCGACGGCGTAGGTCAGCGCTGGATGCGTACCGCTCGGGGTGAACTGCATCACGTTCGTCACAGCGATTGGCTCGACAAGGAGTCCCGCGAGGTCAACAAGCTCGCGGACGCCCTCACTCGGATCGCCCGCGCCTAGCGAACGCAACGGGTTTGCGGCCGACGAGCACCAGGTGCCTCTGGAACGTCGGCGTGCATCGACCCGTAGCTAACCCAGAGCACCCCCCTGCTTCAAGGTCGGGATCCTCGCTCACCCAGCTAACTATGGCAGCCGCGCTCGACGGCGGGCATTCGCCGTGCGCGTCCTGTGCCCGGGACCTCGCCTCATGGCCGATACCGGAGCAACTCGTCGAGCTCGTACGCAAGTACGCCGGTCGCCGACTCCCGTATATCGGCTGCGGCCAGCGCGGCCGCGGCCACGGATACCCCGAGCTCGCGCACGGCATCCGGAAGCTCACTTACCCAGTCTGTGTCAAGGTCGGCGAGCTCGGCGAGCAGATCAGGCAGCAGACCGTACGGGATCTCCACGGACACCGCCAGGCGGCCGGCCGCGCCTCCTGACGGGGAGGGGCGGTCGGCCGCTTCCGTTTCCCGTTCCAGGAGCGAACGGTAGACCACTCGGTCTTGCCACGCGCTCTGTGCGTGCGGGACAGTGTGACCGTGAACGAGCTTCCGATCGTCTACTGCCGCGGGTATGCCGGCCCGACCAGTCAGATCGACTCCACAGTCAACGATCCCTTCTACGGCTTCAACGAGGGTGCCACGCACACCCGGGTCAACGGCGACGGCGACCCCAAGTTCTACCAGTTCGAGGGACCGCTGCTGCGGCTGCTCGGCGAACGCGACTATCGGTTGCTCGTGCGGGGGAGTCAGAAGGAGCTGCTCGCGACGGCGCCCGCCGGAACGTTGCCGCAGAGGTCGATCTGGATCCACCGCTTCTACGACGAGGCCGCGACGACGTACGCGGCGCCGACGCCCCGCTCGGGCAACCTCTTCGATCGGGCGATCACCTGGACGGAGGATCTCGTCCGGGAGCACACCACCGCCCAGGGCTTCGACATCGAGCAGGCGGCGCGGGAGCTGTACGACCTCGTCCTCCAAGTGAGGGAGAAGACCGGCACGCCCCAGGTGTTCCTCGTCGCGCACTCTATGGGCGGCCTTGTCGCCCGCTGCATGATGCAGAAGGTCTGCGAGGAGGACGGCCGCATCCCTGCCAAGGAACTGGTCGCCAAGTTCTGCACCTACGCGACCCCGCACGGTGGCATCGTGTTCACCGGCGGACTGTTGAACTGGCTGATGGAGACGTTCGGGCCGGCCGGGTCCGACATCTTCTCGCCGCCGAAGATGTACGGCTACCTGACGCCGGGCAAGAAGTACGGCGACAAGCCGCTGGGCAAGGCGTGGGACCCGCGCGTCATCCCGCCCGAGATCTTCGACGTCGACAACGTCTTCTGCATCATCGGCACAGACTCCAACGACTACAACCTGGCCAAACTGGGCGTGGGGCCGCGCAGCGACGGGCTGGTGCTCATCGAGAACGCCTACGTGAAGGGCGCGCATCGCGCGTTCGTCTACAAGTCGCACTCCGGCCCGTACGGCGAGGTGAACTCCGAGGAGGGCTATCAGAACCTGGCGCGGTTCCTGTTCGGGCACTGGTCGGTGCAGGTGGAGCTGAGTTCGCTGCCTCCTGCGTCGGCGGTGAAGGCGCGGCCCGACGTCGCCTGGCAGGCCGACCTCCAACTCGCCATCCGCGGGCTGTCGGTGCTCATCACCGAGCAGAAGGCTGTGCACTACAACCCCGTGCAGCTCAACGCCGAGATCGCCCAGCACGCCCCGGGAGCGCCCGGCGACGACTCGGTCGACGCGCCGATCCCGTTGGTCGGCACGTTCCTGTTCTCGAAGGAGCCGCCGAGCGACCTCCCGCCGACGAATGTGACACCAGGGGTGGGGGACGAGTCGGCGCCGGCGGTGGCACCTGCCGCGGCGGTCGCTCCCGCGGAGGCCGAGCCGCCACGACAGGGCTGGTGGCACCGCTTCGTGGAGTCGTTCAGCGCGGGGGAGGACGAGCAGGAGCGGGAGGCGCCGTCGCTCGAGCCGGTGAACGTGGCGCTGGACAATCCGCTCGACCCGACCCTGCCCGCGGTCGCCGCCGCGGCGGTGGCGTCGGTCGCGCACGACCTGGCGGCCGATGCGGCCCCGGCCGTGGCGTCGAGCGACGACTACGCCGGCCTCAGCAAGGATCTCTCGCGGTACGCGCTGACCCTGCGCGTCTATCAGGTCATCACGCGCGACGGCGTCTTCGACTTCTCGACCAACCTGGAGCAGGTGGGCGACTGGCAGGACGTTCTCATCGTCGACATCGGGCGGTCCGCGGACGGCCGCTTCGGCGCCTGGGCCGGCTGGAACAGCGCCGTCCCCGGCGCGATCAACCAGCTCGGGCAGATGGCCGACGAGCTGACACTCACGCCGGACCCGCAGGACCCGAACGTGATCAGGGCGACGTTCGACCTCCCGGAGGCCGCGCGCGCCCTCCCCGTTTTCGGGCGGTCGGCGCGGCTGGCGTTCACCATCACGAACCGAGAACCGAAGCTGTAGCCGCAGTCGCCACCGAAGCACGGCTGAACGACATGCCCCTCGGCGTCAATCATGCCGCTCGGCGGCCGCGATCGGGCCGGGGCGGTCGGCATAGGTGCGGCCTGTCACGACCAGGCGCAGGAGCGCGGCGGCCACGTCGTACTGCTCCGCCAACTCGGTCAGCCGCGCGCCGGCGGCGTACGCCTCGCGGATGCTGCGCACCTCGTCGTCGCCGAGCCGGCGGCGCTGCGGCTCGGCGATCGGGCCGCCGTGGGCGGCGTGGCTGCTGCCGCGGACGATGAGGCTGACCCGCTGCTGGCTGGTGCCGAACCTCCGCGCGATCTCGGTCTGCGAGACGCCCATATTGTGCAGGCGGCGCATCTGCACGACCTCGTCGTCGTCGCCCGACGCCTCGGCGACGCCGGTGGTGGCGCCGCGGAGCACGGAGGCGATGGTCCAGTGCGAGACGCCGAAGGCCTCCGCGACCATCGCACGATCCTCACCCGCCGCGAGACGCTCGCGGATCCGCGCGACCTGCTCCACCGTCAACGGCCGGGAGCGGGTGGCGGTGGAGCCGGTGAGCGGGCCGCCGACGTCCGCGAAAGCGCGGCCGGAGGCGATGTTCGAGACCATCTGGTGCGAGATCCCGTAGCGCGCGGAGATGTCGGCTCGCGGAGTTCCTGCGGCGACGGCCTCCCGGATGGCGACGACCTCATCGCTCGTCACCTTGCGGCTCCTGCCCGGCAGGATCGGGCCGCCGGCCTCCAGCCGCGACCGACCGGTGACCAGACTCGACACCGTGTTCTGTCGCACGCCGTACTCGTCGGCGAGCTGCACCTGGCGCGCGCCGGCAGCGTACTTCTCGCGCAGCTCGCGCACCTGCGCGTCGGAGAGCGGGACGGAGGCCATGAGGCGAGAGTAGCGGCGACAGGGGCGCGGCGGAACGGCCCGCGAGGGGACCCCGGCGCGGACCCCGGGTCTCACTCCGGGAGGCGGCGCTTGGCAAGCGGAGGCAGCGGGTCGCCGCCGGAGGCGAGCCGGGCCCGGTTGGCCTCCCGCAGCACAGACCAGGCGTCGGCAACCGGGCCGACGTGGCCGAGCTTGTCGGGGTTGACGACGGTGCGGATGGTCTGGATGCCGCCCGGCACGATGTCGAGCGCCATGGTGTTGACGACCCGGCCGTCGCGGTCGCGGAACACCGCGCCCGGCTGGCCGTTGACCTGGCGGGGCTCGACGGTGCCGCCGATCGCCAGGAACGGCCCCGACATCGACACGAGCACATGCGCCACGTTCTCCAGCCCGACGATCCGCTGCGCCCACTGCGGGGCCTTGCCTCCGCCGTCGCCGACCATGTCGACGTCGGCGACGAGCAGGGCGCGCAACCCCTCCACGTCGCCCGCGCGGAACGCGTCGAAGAACCGGCCGGCCAGGGCCTCCCGCTCGGCGCGGTCGGCGTCGAAGCGCGGGCGGCCCTCGTCCATGTGCCGCCGGGCGCGTACGGCGAGCTGCCGGCACGCGGCCTCCGACCGGCCGACGGCCGCGGCGATCTCGGGGAAGTCGAACGCGAACACCTCGCGCAGCACGAAGACGGCGCGCTCCAGGGGCGAGAGGCGCTCCAGCAGCAGGAGGGCCGCCATCGAGAGCGAGTCGGAGAGCTCGGCCGAGCGCTCGGGATCCTGGTACGGATCCGACAGCAGCGGCTCGGGGAACCACGGCCCGACGTACGCCTCCCTGCGCACCCGCGCGGAGCCGAGGACATCGATCGAGACGCGGGTCACGACCGTCGAGAGGTACGCCTTGAGGGAGATCGGCTCGACATCGGCCGCCTCGAAGCGCAGCCAGGTCTCCTGCACCGCGTCCTCGGCCTCGGTCACGCTGCCGAGGATGCGGTAGGCGATCGAGAACAGCAGCGGTCGCAGCGATTCGAAGGTCTCGTCGTCTGCGGTCACTTCAGTCCCTCCTCGAACCCCTGCCGCCACGACGGGTACCGCAGCGTCCAGCCCAGTTCGCGCTTCGCCTTGGCGTTCGAGAAGCCACGGCCCTCCGTCATCATCATGACCGCCTGGTCGCCCGCGGCGATACGGGCGATCCAGATCGGGATGCGCAGTGGAGGCTTGGCCCCGGCGACCTTCGCCAGGTACGGCAGCCACTCGCTGGCCGGAGCCGGGTCGTCGTCGACGATGTCGAAAACGCCGGTGGCTCCCCGCTCGAGCGCCAGCACGGTCGCCGACGCCGCGTCGTCCAGGTGGATCCACGAGCTGTAACCCTGGGCGCGGCCGACGAGCGGGTACTGACGCTTCCGGATCATCTCCACCTGGTCATCCGTCGCGCCGGGGCCGTAGAGCGCGCCGTAGCGCAGCACCGTGCCGCCGTACGCGGTGACCGCATCCTCCACGTGCCTCATCGCCGCCATCACGGGCGCGGTGGCGGTGCCCGCGAACGAATCGAGCGGGTCGTCCTCGGTCTTGACCCAGCCGCCTTCGCGGATGCCGTTCCAGCTCGCGTAGCCCTGGGCCAGGAACCGCGTGACGCCCTGCGCCTGGGCCGCCGCGAGCAGATGGTCGGTGCCCTCCACCCGCAGCCGGTTGGTGGGGGCGAACCACCGGTCGGGGTGTTTGATGTCCGGTTGTCCGGCGTGCACGGGATTGATCGCCGTCATCTGATGGATGATCGCCTCCGGCTCGGCCGACGCCACCGCGCGGCCGACGGAGGCCGCGTCCAGGCCGTCCATGACGACGCCTTCGGCGCCCATCGCCTCGATCGTGGCGAGCTTCGCCGGGCTCGTCGTCGACGCCGTCACCGTGTGGCCGTGCTGCACCAGTTGCGGCACCAGCCGCCTCCCGAGCACACCGCTTCCGCCCGCTACGAACACCCGCATCGTCCTCACCCTTCCGTTCTCTGCTTACACCCCCTCCAGACGACGCGGGCCTGCAGCGTGTGACATCGCCCGCGCGAAATTCGCGCCTTCTCGACGGTTGAACGGTGGCCGGCGTGGCCTCCCTTCGCTACTCTGGCGGCACGGGAGCGGGGAGGCGCTATGAGCGACAGCGGTCGGGGCAGGGTGGTCGTGCAGTCGGCGCAGTGGGGGTTCTTCTTCTTCATCGCCTACATCGGCGCGGCGGTGTACTTCGTGTCGAGCTCCAATGGCTCGTTCTGGGGCGTGATCTGGGGGCTCCTGCAGGCGATCGTCTGGCCGGCGTTCGTCGTGTACCACGTGCTGGTACTGCTGCACGTGTAAGGGTCGCCGGGCCGCTGTCGGTGCGGGCCGCTATGGTTTCGGGATGGGAATCGATGCGATCGCGCTCGAATGGAGCGTGCGATGGACGAACTGATCGTGGCCGACGCCGCCGCCTGGCGCGCGTGGCTCGACGTCAACGAAGGGGTCTCCGACGGCGTGTGGCTGGTGCTCGCCAAGAAGGGCACCACCGACCCGACCTCCCTCACCTACGCGCAGGCGCTCGACGAATCGCTGTGCAGCGGCTGGATCGACGGGCAGAAGCGCAGCCGCGACGAGACGACGTTCGTCGAGCGGTTCACGCCGAGGCGCGCGGCATCGCTGTGGTCGCAGCGCAACATCGGCCTCGTGGAGGCGCTCATCGCCGACGGCAGGATGCGCGAGCGCGGGCACGCCGAGATCGAGCGGGCCAGGGCCGACGGCCGGTGGGAGCGGGCGTACGCGGGCTCGCGCACGGCGGAGGTGCCGGAGGACCTCCTCGCCGCGTTCGAGGTGTCGGAGGCGGCAGCGGCCACCTTCGCGACGCTGAACGCGGCGAATCGCTACTCCGTGCTGCACCGCCTCATGACCGCGCCGAGTGCGATCAGCCGCGGGAACCGTCTCGCGAAGCTCGTCACCATGCTCGAACGCGGCGACACCCCCTACCCGCAGTAGCCGCACGCTCGCCCGCGTCGCCGAAGGGCACGCAAACGCCCCTAAAACGCAGTTATAAGGGCGTGTGCGTGCCCTTCGGCGATGACGGAGGCGGAGGTGCAGCCCGGCTAGAGCACGATGTCGGGCTCGCTGCGGGCCTCCGAGAGCGCCTCCGCGACGGCCTGCTCCACCGTGACCTCGCGGCCCTGGGCCAGGGCAGCCGTCACCAGCGTGGCCTCCGGACCGGCGAGGAGGTCGTCGAGGTAGCGCCGGTGGAACGTGAACGTCGGCCCGTTGTGGAGGCCGCTGCGCTCGCGCAGCGCTTGCGCGGCCCCGGCGAGACGGCCGGCGCGCAGGCTGTCGCCGGTGAGCGCGGCCACTGCGACCATCCCCTCGAGCCCGTACGCGATCCCCTCGGGGTGGCCGACGGCCGCCGAAATGGTGACGCTGAATGCGAAGTCCGCCCGCGCGGCGGCCACGTCGCCGAGCATCAGCTCGGTCCAGCCGAGGTGGTAGGAGGCGATCCGAGCGCCGACCCGGTCGTCGGCGCCCTGCGTGAGGGCGAGGCTCTTCGCGAAGTGATCCTGCGCCTCCTGAAGCGCGCCCTCGCGCAGCGCCACCCGCCCCAGCAGCACGAGGGCCATCGACTCGCCCCACACGCTGCCGGTCTCGCGGTAGAGCTGGAGGGCGTGCTCCATCACCTGGCGTGCGCGCACGGTGTCGGGTTTCGCCGAGACCGCGGAGTCGGCGGAGTCGCCCGCGAGCAGCGCCAGGGCGAGCGAGATGCTCGCGAGCCCTTCGCCGTTCGCGTCGCCGCTCCGGCGGAACAGCTCGACGCTCTCGGTGAGGTCGGCGGCGACGGCGCCGTCGGGGTCCTTCCAGAACATGATCGTGCGGCTGAAGTAGAGGGCGACGGCGCGCGTATGCTCCGACAGGGCGTCGCCCGAGGCCAGCGCCTCCTCCATCCAGGTGCGCACCTCGCCGAGCAGACCGGTGACCCACCAGTACAGGTAGAGGCTGAAGGCGAGGCGCGCCGCGCGGTCCCAGTCGCAGCTGTCGAGCAGGAACCGCTCAGCCGCCCGCAGGTTGTCGCGCTCGTCGCCGAGCCTCTGCATCCATCGGCGCTGGCCGGACCCGCGGAGGTCGTCTTCGGCGTCGTCGCCCAGCGCGAGGAAGTATCGGGCGTGGGTGTCGCGCACGGCGGGCTGGGCGCCGCTGCGGGCGAGCTGTTCCCTGGCATACTCGCGCACGATCGCCTGCATCGAGAACCGTGGCCGGTCGTCGGCGTCGTGTTGCCCGACGAGGCTGCTGTCGACCAGCGCGGCCAGGCTGCTGAGCACGTCGCCGGTGGGGGCATCGGGGGTGGCCGGATCGCCGTCGTCGGCCTCCGCCGCGCCCACGTACTCGGCGGCCTCCAACGTGAACCCGCCCTCGAACACGCCCAGCCGTGCCAGCAGCTGCCGCTGGTCGTCGTCGAGCAGCTGGGTGCTCCACTCGATGGTCTTGCGGATGGTCTGCTGACGCGCCGGGAGGTCGCGCGGGCCGCCGACGAGCACCGACAGCCGCCGGTCGAGGCGATCGAGCAGCTCGGCGGGCGAGAGCACGCGGACCCGTGCGGCGGCCAGCTCGATCGCGAGCGGCACACCGTCGAGTGCGGCGCAGACCCTCTCGACGGCGCGCCGGTTGTCCGGCGTGATCTCGAAGTCGGGCTTGACCGCGTGGGCGCGCTCGACGAAGAGGGCGACGGCCTGCTCGTCGGCGAGCGGGCCCACCTCGTAGCTCTGCTCGGCGCTGATGCGCAGCAGCACGCGGCTGGTGACCAGGATGGACAGCTGAGGTGAGGCGGTGAGCAGCGCGGTGAGCGCGGGCGCCGCGTCGAGCACCTGCTCGAAGTTGTCGAGCACGAGCAGGATGCTGCGATCGCGCAGCGCCGTCGCGAGGTTCTCCATGATGGGCGCGTCGCCGGTGTCGCGCACGCCGAGCGCCTGGGCGATGCGATTGGGGACCCGCTCCGCGTCGTGCACCGCCGAGAGGTCGACGAACACCGAGCCGTCGTCGAAGTCGGGTGCCGATGCCCGGGCGGCCGCGATCGCCAGACGGCTCTTGCCGATGCCGCCGGGGCCGACGAGGGTCACGAAGCGCGCGCCGGACACCAGCAGCCGGCGGAGCTCGGCGATGTCGCCCTCCCGGCCCACCAGATCGGTGAGGGGGGTCGGGAGGCGCACCGGGTCGGCGACCGCGGGGTCGGGCTCGGTGCGCGGCCCGACGAGCGAATACGCCGAGTCGGCGACGTCGCCGGCGGCGAGGAGCTCGGTCCTGCTCTGGTCGAACCGCTCGGCGAGGAGGGTGGCGAGGTCGGCCTCCACGAGCTTCGCGAGCTCTGTGGGGGTCTCGAAGTACTTGTAGGCGGCCCGGTCGTCGTCGCGGATGCGGTTCAGCAGCCGAGTGAGACGGTCCTCGCGCTGGGCGGGCGCTTTCACGTAGAGGAGGCGCGGCACGTCGTCGGGGCAGAGGTCGTACTCGTCTTCGAGGCCGGAGACCTGCTCGTCGGGGGCGACCCAGCCGTAGCGCTCCCAGTAGAGGCCGAGGAAGACGTCGGACTGCCGGAGGTAGGCGCGGTAGAGCTCGCGCGGCGGGTGCGGGCGGGCGCCCAGCTCGAACATCACGGGGGCGAGGTGGAGGCGCTCGATCGCCGACTTGGCGGCGCGGCGTTCGGGGGCGAGCTCCTGCAGCGTCGAGGAGACGAAGATGCGTAATCGTTGATCGGGAGTCCGGATTACATGAGGGTGGCTCATGTTATGTCATTGTGTTGCGTCCGTATGGAAATGTACAGACTCCGGATGAGAACGATGTGCCGGCGGGTCAGTGGCTGCGCACCTTCCCGCCCTCCGGAACGGCCTGCGCCGCGGTCACCGGCCCGCAACGCACCTGCGCGGTCACGCACGCGGCCACGTCGGCATCCATGCGGCCCTGCTGCCACCCGCTCACGAAGTCCGCGTGCCCCGTCACCGGAGGCCCCTGACTCTGCGGCCCGGTGGAGAGCGTGATGCCGCCGCCGCTGCTCGTCGGATACGTGACGTGCAGCACGAGCTGCGGGATGTGGACGGGATGCGACGACGGGCAACCCGCGCTCGTCGCATAGACCGTGCCGGAGCGATCGCGGCCGTCCATGGTGTGCCCGTCCCAGCAGTCCGGGAAGGCGATCACCAGCCGCAGTCGTGAGCCGCCGGGGCAGTCGTGGGGGAGGTCTCCTCTGGCCGGGCGCGGGTCGCTCGCCCTCGTCGTGCACGTCCAGTTCACGATCGATGTGCTCTGCGGGGCCGTCGCCGTCTCGTTCCCGCGATCACGCTGATGCCCTCCGGCATCGTGCGCGCCGACGAAGCGAGCGCGCCGCGCGTGCGCCAGTAGAGGAGGGTGCGCCGCGGTGTCAGCGCGTTGCCGTGCTGGTAGACGACCGGCGTCCAGTAGGCCGAGGCGTCGGCGGAGGTCGAACAGGTCGTCGACCCGCCGCGCAGCGTCGCCGCGGTCGACGACGCGTCCACCGCTGGATTGCCGAAGAAGTCGTGCTGCATCGACATCCCAGTCATCCCCGGCATCATGATCGGGTCGTTCGGCGCCGTTCTCGATCGCGCACAGTTGTCGGTGAAGATGCCCGGGTTCGTGCCGCCGGACGGGAAGCCGCTGGTCTCGACGCGGGCGGGCTGGGAGGACGCCACGACGGCGGCCGTTGCGGCGGCCGTGCCCGCGGCGAGCACGAGCGCGGCCCCAAACGCGATCGCGAGGCCCGCGGGCGAGCCTGGCAGGCCGAGAGAACGCAGTGAGAAGGCCATGCGCCCATCCGACCTCCCGCGCGTTCGGGGTGTGAGAGCGGAGTGTGAAGAAACGGTAAGGCGGCAGCAAAACGGCGCGGCGCGCGGCGCCGAGCCGTCAAGATGGACGGGTGGGCGAGGAGAGAGGTCTGGTGCTCGTGGTGGAGGACGAGGCCGCCATCGTGGAGTTGGAGCGGCTGTACCTCTCCGGCGCGGGCTTCGGCGTGCACGTCGAGACCGACGGCCGCCAGGCGCTGGCGGCGGTGGACCGGCTGCGGCCGGTCGCGATCGTGCTCGACGTCGGCATCCCCGGGCTCGACGGCATCGAGGTCTGCCGCGCGCTGCGCGCCAAGGACGACTGGACGCCGGTCATCTTCGTGACGGCGCGCGACGATGAGGTCGACCGCATCCTCGGGCTGGAGCTCGGCGCCGACGATTACCTCACCAAGCCGTTCTCGCCGCGCGAGCTCGTCGCCCGCATCAAGGGGATGGTCCGCCGGGCGGCCGGCCCGGTCGCGGCCCCGACGCGCACGGTCGGCGGTGTGCGCCTGGACGGCTCGCGGCGCCGAGTGGAGACCGCGGCCGGCCGCGTGGACCTCACGGCGACCGAGTTCGACCTCCTCGACCGGCTGATGAGCCAGCCGGGCCGGGTGTTCACGCGCGAGCAGCTGCTCTCGTCGGTCTGGGGCGTGGCCGACTACAGCAGCAGCCGCACGGTGGACGTGCACATCGCCCAGCTGCGGCTGAAGCTCGGCGATGCCGCAGGAATCGTCCGTACGGTGCGCGGGGTCGGCTACAGCGTCGCGGACGAGGCGTGACCGGCGAGGCGCCGCGGCGGCGGCTCTTCGGATCGCTGAGCGGGCGGTTCGTGCTCGTGACCTTCGCGGTGGCCCTGATCGCCGTGCTCGTGACGGCGCTGGTGGCGGTTCAGGTCGTGCAGACCGTCCAGGAGAACCAGGCGCGGCAGCAGCTCAAGACGCAGGCCGCCGGGCTCCTGGCTTCGGGACGGGCGAGCGTCGGGCGACTCGCCATCGTCGGCGACCGGTTCGCGGTGGTGTCGCCGGACGGCACGGTGACCGGTGCCGCTCGCGCCTTCGTCGACCCGTCGGTCGTGCGGGAGCTGCAGACTGGACGAACGGTCTCCACGACGACGACGCTGAACGGCAAGGACGCGGTGCTCATCGGCCTCCCCGGTGCGGACGGCGGGGGCATCGTCGGGGTGCGCAAGGTCGCCGACATCGCCGCGGGCGACGCCGAGCTGTTGCGCGGCATCCTGCTCGCCCTCGTGATCGGCCTGGTGGTCGCGACCGCCGCCGGGGTGCTGCTCGGGCGCCTCCTCGGCCGGCCGCTGCGACGGCTCGCCGACGGCGCCCGGGTGCTCGCGGGAGGCCGTCGGAAAGTGCCTATCGAGGCGCAGCCGGTCGCCGAAATCGAGGACATCGCCCAGGCGCTGCGCACGCTCGACACCGCACTGGCGACGAGCGAGGACAGGCAGCGGGAGTTCCTGCTCTCCGTCTCGCACGAGATCCGCACCCCGCTCACGGCGATCCGCGGCTATGCGGAGGCGCTGGCGGACGGCGTCATCCCACCCGAGGGCGTCGCGGAGGCCGGCCGGACGCTCTCGGCCGAATCGGAGCGGATGAGACGCTTCGTCGACGACCTCCTCGAGCTGGCCCGGTTGGAGGCCGACGACTTCACGATCGTGCCGCAGCAGTTCGACGCGCGCGACACCGTGGCCGCGGTGCTGCGGGCGTGGTCGGGAGCGAGCGGCGGCGCCGGTGTCGCGCTGCGGGCCGAGCTGCCGTCCACCCCGCTCGGGGTCGTCACCGACGAGATGCGGCTGCGGCAGATCCTCGACGGGCTGGTGGAGAACGCGCTGCGGGTCGCCCCGGCGGATTCGGAGATCGTCGTCACGGCGCGGGCACTCCCCGGGCTAGTGGAGGTGTCGGTGCGCGACGGCGGACCCGGGCTGAGCGCCGAGGACGCGTCGGTGGCGTTCGACCGCGGCGCTCTGCACGCGCGTTACCGCGGCGCGCGACCGGTGGGCACCGGGCTCGGCCTCTCGATCGCGCACTCGCTCGCAGGGAGGCTCGGCGCGACGATCGACGCCGCGCCGGCGGACGGCCGCGGCGCCGTGTTCCGCGTGACTTTACCGTCCTCTGACAATCCCCGAGCGGCCTCCTGATCTGCCGCTGGCAGCGTGGGGGCATGGACACTAACCAGCCCGACGAGCCGAACGACCTCCCGACCACGCCGCTGCCCTGGCTGGAGGGGCAGCACCCGCAGCACCCGGGGGAGCAGGGTCCTGCTTCCGCTGCACCGCCAACGGTTCCCTCCGGCGCGACCCTCACCGTGACGATCGGGTCGTCCACCGCCTACGGTACGGCGAAGAGGCCGGCCACCGCCTCCTCGTTCGGCGTCGGCGACCGCATCGGGGTGCTCGGCGCCCGCAGCGGCGACACCGTCACGGCGACCCGCATCGTCCACCTCGCCGCGGCGAAGCACGCCGCACCGACGGGCACCCCGACTCCCGCCGCCACCACCTGAGACGAGCGGCGGATCCGCTACGCCGAGGGGCACGTTGTTGTCCCTTTCGGGCTTCGGGAGGGGCAACAACGTGCCCCTCGGCGGGTCCGGCGGGCGGGGTGTCAGCTGCAGAGGGAGACGCCGGCGGAGGTGAGCACGACCGAGCGGTTCTGCTCGGCGAGCGCGTCGGAGTAGGCGCCAGAGGCGTCGGTCTCGCTCTTCCAGCCGCACCACTCGTAGCCGACGCCCGCGGTCGCGAGCTTCGCGTCCGGGACGCCGAGCGCCACGAGTGCGGCCTTCACCGCGTTCGCCCGCTGGAGCGACAGCGCCGAGTCCGCCGTGTTGTTCGCCGCCTGGTCCTTGGAGGCCGTCCCGGTGATCGTGATGACGCCGCTGTTCTGCTCGATCGACGGCGCGAGCGAGGCGAGCAGCTGCTGCGCCGACCCCGGGTCGGCGAAGGTCGCCGTGTCCTTCACGAAGCGCAGGTCGCTGTTGCGGATGACCACCGGATGCGACCAGTCGGTCTTGGTGCTCACAGCCTCCACCGAAACCGGCGTCACGGCCGGCAGCCCGGCCTCGGCGCCTCCGGAGGCCGGCTCGGGCAGCAGCGACAGCGTCCCGCCCGCCGCTTTGATGACGGCGGTCCAGATCGCGGCCAGGTTGCTGCGCGCCGGCACGGTCAGCGGCTGCTGCGCGCCCGCGGTGTCGCCCATGCCCGACCAGTAGACGGTCACGCCCTTCAGATCGGTCGGCAGGAGGCCCCGTGACGTCAGGTCGGAGACGACCTGCGCCGGGTCCGCGTAGAGCAGGCCGCTTCCGGCGAAGTCCAGCGGGTCGGCGGTCTGGAGGCCACTGCCGAACACGAGCACGCCGAGCGGGTTCGCGCCGAGGTCGCGCGCGGCCTGGTCGATCGCGCCGAGGAAGTCGACCTGCGGCGACGCCGCCTTGAGGCCTGCGAGGTACGCCGTGATCTGCGTGAGCTTGGTGCGCTGGTCGTTCTGGCAGACGATGGCGTCCTGCCCGCTCGAGCCGATGGAGGTCGTGCCCATGGTCTGCGGGGTGCCGGACGGGATGACGACCGTCACGCTGCCGTTGCTCTCACCGGCCGCCTTCAGCTGCGCGGTCGCGCTGGCGGGCACGGTGACGGCCGGCGCATTGGCCGTGCTGCCGGCGACGACGCCGAGGTTGCGTTTGTGCGACTGGTCGCAGGCCTGACCGGTGGCGGTCGCCGACGTGCAGGCGGTCAGCCCGGCCGCCGCGACCAGGACGGCGGCGGCAGCGGTCGCCGTGCGCAGCCGGCCGGTGCCCCGGCGCCGCAGTCTCGCGACGCCGATCAACGCTCGAACCCCCAGGTCGTGGGCGATCCGTCGACGGCGGAAGCCTCCGCGACCTGAGCTGCCGCTGGCTGCATCCCTGTCGGCCCCGCCGCCGACTCCACCGCCGCTGTGTGCGGGAACGCGGGCACGGCCGGCGTCGGCTCCGCGGCCTCCACGACCCGCCGGGCACGCAGCTCCCGGATGATCTGGCTGGTGCTCTCCGGGTCGCGCGCCCGCTGGGCCAGGCGGGTGGCGACACGGGCGCGGATGACGTCGAGCCGCGCGTGGAACGTGGTGTACGCACCCGCGTAGCGCACCGCGTCCTGGGCGTCGAGCTGTGCCGTGTGGTGCGCGGCCTCCTCGGCTTTGACCGCCTCCGCCAGGAGCCGGTCGCGGTGCGTCCGCAGCCGTGCCACGTGGGCGTGCGCCTTCTCGGTGGCCACGAGCAGTGGGCGCGTGGTCAGCCAGGCGATCACGAAGCTGATGGTTCCGGAGGTCGCGAGCACGCCCAGCATCAGGAACGCCATGATGGTGTCGGGCGCCGACCACGAGAAGGCCGGCGCCGCGGAGGTGGACCCGCCGACCAGGCCGGTGAGGCCTCCCGCCCCCGCCGCGTCGATGCCCGCCGTGATCCGGGCGACCGTGATCGCCGCGAGCAGCCCCGCCCAGAGCAGCAGCAGCGCGGCGGCGACGGGGATCCAGCCCTTGGCCATCACGCGCGCCTGCACCCGCCGCAGCACGATCGCTGCCACGTGCGGCAGCGACACCACCGCGAGCGAGATGCCCAGCGTGATGACATACATCTGCAGGCCGATCGAGCCGTACTGGCTGTCGTTGCGCAGCAGCAACGTGAGCGCCTGCGCGAGCAGGAGGTAGTCGACGGCGAGCATCGCCACCAGCAGCACGTAGACGAGAACGTGCGCCAGCGGCGACAGGTGGCCGACGCTCGGGCGGACCCGGGGCGGCTTCGTGACGAAGTCCTTCGGCATGCGGGTCCTCCTAGGCGTAACTGTGCAGTTCGGGGTCGCCGCCGGTCAGCTTGGCGTCGAGACGGGCGGCGTCCTGCTCGGCACGGCGGATGTCGACGTCGGCCCGGTCGAGCGCGCGGCGGATGAGCTCCATCCGCGACTGCGCCTCGGCGAGCCGCGAGGAGCAGGCGGCGACGTTGCGGGTGCGCTGGCGTTCCAGGTCGGCGACGCCCGCGCGCTCGGAGGCCGCGAGCTCGTGCTCGAACACCTCCAGCGTCTCCACGTCGACCGCTCCGCGCATCCTCCGGAGGCGCCAGAGCAGGCGGCGTCGCAGCCCGCGGGTCGACGGCACCTTGTAGTCGGTGATCCTGTCACGTTCGCGCATCGGGGCTCCCTGGTTCGACGGACGGTGCGGATGGTGCGGAAGATGCCGCGCCGGCGGCCCTGCCGGTGCCGACGGGCTCGACCGGATGCCAGATGTCCACGGAGGTCTCGCGCCCGGCGAGCGAATCCGCGCGGTGCAGGGCGGGTGCGCGCACCGCACCGGAAGGCTGCGTCAGCGCGCGCAGGTAGGCGCTCCAGTAGACGGCGATCTTCTCATCCGAGCGGTCGAAGTGCCTGCTCGCGCGCAGCCGCGCGGCGGTGAACCGCGCGTTGATGCTCGCGCCGAGCTGCTCCGCTCGCGCGTTGCGCTGAGCGATCCGGCGGCGCAGTCGGCGCAACTCCTGGAAGGCGGCGCCGTCGCCATCGGCGATGCGGGAGGCCGTACGCTCGGCGGGCGCGAGCGCCTCCAGCCGGTCGTCGTAGGCGTCCAGATCGGCGGCGAGCGCCTGAGCGAGACCGCGCTGCTCGGCGAGGTCGCGGCGGGAGCGGGAGAAGAAGCGCTGCTCTTCGCGGCGCGCGTAGGCGTTGGCGCGGGCCTGGAGGGCGGTGATGGTGGGAGTGGCGACCGTCGGCGTGCCCTCCGCCGACGGTGTGTCGCGCGGCGGCCGCGTCGCCTCGGCGTCTTGCCGGGCGCGACGTTCCAGCAGGCGACGGGCGAACGGCCCTATTCTCAGCGGCTGGATCCCCATATCTGGCGAGCGTACGAAGTGAGCCTGAACGGTTCCTCGGCGTCCGGTGACTAAGTGCCGTGTGAGACGGAACTGTAGCGTGCCGTCGAGGGGCACGTACACGCCCTTATCCGAGCGTTTTAGGGGCGTTGACGTGCCCCTCGGCGGGCTTCACTACTCGAAGTGGCCGGCGCGGGCGGCGTCGACGAAGGTGGCGTAGTCGGCCTCCGCCTGGGCGGCGTACTGGTGCGCCCATTCGGAGGCGGCGCGTACGAACCCGCCCCCGGTGCCCATGTAGCCGGAGACGTACTGCGCCTTCGGCGAGCGCGCGTGCGCCCGGCCGAGCACGATCGCGCAGGCCTGTGAGTATTCGGTGAACTGAGTCGTGTTCATGTCGGCGATCTCGAACGAGGCGTTCCGGTTGCGGAAGACCCTCATGTAGAAGCTGTGATTCTGAAGCGTCAGATATCCGAGGAACGGATCGGACACCGCTTGCAGGATGCGCTGGCAGCCCACGACGCGGTAGCCCTGATGCTCGGCGAGGATCACCGGGTCGAGATAGCCGGACACCGGGCCGATCCCGCCGAAGTCCTCGACGACCGAGTTGTTCGCCTCCTTCAGCTGCAGGATCGAGACTTCGCCGGTCGGGTCGCCGAGCGCGATGATGAAGCACCGGGTTCCGACACTGCCGACCCCGACGACGCGTCGAGCGACGTCCAGGACCGTGTACTGGGACAGCATCAGGGCGATGTTCGTCGGGACCGTCTGGCGGTACGCCTCGAAGACCTCGTCGACCAGCACGCGGATCTCGGGCTCCAACCGGGTCAGGATCGGGGGGTTCTCGACGAACTGGAGCCCTTCGCCGCCTTCGGTCAGGGTGCGGCTCGCGACCCGCTCGCTGGTGCGCTTCTCCGACTCTTTAAGGGTGCGTTTGATCATCCGCTCGCTGTCCGGGCTGAGGATCTGCCGGTTGACCAGGCTGGTCACCCGGAAGTAGCGCCCGTACAGCGACGACTGCAGAGCATTGCGCAGCGAGTTGCGGTACATCGCAGCCGACGAGAGCACGATCGAGCGGAGCGTGGAGCCGCCGAGACCGAGCGAGCGGCCGGCCAGGACGATGCTGGTCAGCATCCGCTTGACGTCCCATTCGAACGGCCCGACGGCCGCCTCGTCGAAGTCGTTGATGTCGAAGACCATCGAGCTCTCGGGCGAGCGGTAGATGCCGAAGTTGCTGATGTGGGCGTCGCCACAGATCACGACCTCCCCTCCGGCGCTGGGAGCGGCGGCCAGATCGGCTGCCTGGATCGCGGCGGTGCCGCGGTAGAACGCGAACGCCGACGAACTCATCCGCTCGACCCGCAGTTCGACCAGGTAGGGCAGGCGGTTCTCGTGCTGCTTGCGGAGGATTCCCAGGGGGTCCCGCCCGGGCGGAGGCGTGTAGTCGGCCTGGCTGGAGCGCGGCACCTGCGAACGTGCCGCCCGCCCTGCGTCGTAGAGCTCTTCTTCGTTGAGCGGGGTCGCGATCGTCGTCATGGCGCACCTCCTGGGTGGCGCTCATGCTAGCTCCGCGCGCGCAGGGTGGCCAGAGGCCTCCCGTCAAGCCAGATGCATCCCGTCAAGCCGAGCCCGCTGCAGCGCTGAGCGCAGGTCTGGTGCGGTGTGCTCGCCGCGGGCTACCATCGGGCAGATTCCCGAGAGGGGGCGCGATGGCGGGACGATGGGGCGCTGTCACGGTGCTCGGGGCCGCGCAGTTCGTGATGACGCTGGACAGCACCGTCATGAACGTCTCGATCTCGACGGTGGTCAAAGACCTCGACACCACCATTTCGGCCATGCAGGCGTGCATCACCTTCTATACGCTGACGATGGCCGCCTTCATGCTGCTCGGCGCGAAGCTCGGCGACGTCTGGGGCCGGCGCCGCGCACTGGTGATCGGGTCGATCGTCTACGCGGTGGGGTCGGGGACGACCGCGCTCGCGCCGAACATCGTCGTGCTCTTCCTCGGCTGGTCGGTTATCGAGGGGCTGGGAGCGGTGCTCGTCATCCCGGCGATCGCCGCTCTGATCGCCGACAACTACACCGGGCACGCCCGCGTGACGGCGTTCGCTGTGATCGGGGCGTCCTCCGGCGTGGCGGTGGCGGTCGGCCCGCTGATCGGAGGCTTCCTCACCACCTACGCAAGCTGGCGGTACGTGTTCGCCGGCGAGGTCGTGATCATGGCGATCGTGCTGCTGTTCCGCACCGTGGTCTCCGACACGGGCGAGCGTTCGCGGATCCGGATCGACCTCCTCTCGGTGCTGCTCTCGGCGGCAGGACTGGTGCTCATCGTCTACGGCCTGCTGCAGACCAAGACCTGGGGGTGGATCCTGCCGACCCAGCAGGACATCTCCCTCCTCGGCCTCTCTCCTGTGCCGTTCATCGTCGGCATCGGCGCCGTGCTGCTCTGGCTGTTCTTCCTGCGCCAGCGCCGACTCATCCGGCTCGGGAGGCCGCCGCTGCTGAACACCGCGATCCTACGGTTGCGGCAGCTGCGCGCCGGTGTCGGCAGCCTCGGCATCCAGTACACCGTGACCGCCGGCCTGTTCTTCGTCGTGCCGATCTACCTGCAGCTCTCGCTGGGGCTGGACGCCCTGTCGACCGGCTTGCGGATCTTCCCCCTCTCGGTCGCGCTCGTGCTGTTCTCGATCCTGGGCACGGCGCTGGCCCGCCGCCTGTCTCCGAAGCTGATTGCGCGCCTCGGCCAGTTCGGGCTGGTGCTGGCCAGCCTGGTGCTGCTCGGCTCCATCGACACCGAGCTGAACAACTGGGTATTCGGCACGGGCATGTTCCTCGCCGGCGCCGCTCTCGGCCTGCTCGCCTCCCAGCTCGGCAATGTCACGATGTCGGCCGTCGGGGACGACGAGCTCAGCGAGGCCGGGGGAGTGCAGGGCGTCTATCAGAACCTCGGCTCCTCGCTCGGCACGGCGCTGATCGGGTCGGTCATGATCGCGTCGCTCACCACGATCTTCACCGGAGCGGTGGCGACGAGCACGCTCCCGCACGACGTGCAGCAGCAGATCACGTCCGCGACGCAGGGTGGGGTCGCCGTGGTGTCCGTCGCCGACGTCCCGACGATCGCGACCGACGCCGGCTTGACCCAGGACCAGAGCGCGCAGCTCTCCTCGCTCTACAGCGAGTCGCAGCTGGAGGCGCTGCGGCTGTCGTTCGCGGCCCTCGCGATCGTCTCCCTCGGTGCGGTGTTCTTCTCGCGCAACCTTCCGTCGCGGGTGCTCGGACGCGAGGAGGACCACGGCGACGCGGGCGAGGAGGACGCGCCGCCCGCGACTGCGGCCTCCAGCTGACGGGTCTGGTGCCGTGCTCGCGCGCGGAGCTAGCATCCGGCACAAGAGGAGGAGGACCTATGGAGGCGTTCCCCGATATCGCTGAACACGGCATGATCGGCGACCTGCAGACCGTGGCGCTGGTCTCGACCGCCGGTTCGATCGACTGGTTCTGCGCGCCCCGGTTCGACTCGCCGACGGTCTTCGCGTCACTGCTCGACCGCGAGAACGGCGGGTATTTCCGCATCCACGCGCTCGCCGATGACGTGCGGATCAAGCAGATGTACTTCCCGCAGACGGCCGTGCTGATCACACGCTTCATGTCGTCGAAGGGAGTCGGCGAGGTGATCGACTTCATGCCCGTCGCCGACGAACCGCGCATCGCGACAGCGAGACGGACCATCGTCCGGGCGGTGCGCGTGGTGCGCGGCGAGCTGCCCTTCCGGCTGGAGTGCCGTCCCCGGTTCGACTACGGCCGCAGCGCGCACACGGCCACAGCCTCCGAGCACGGCGTGCTCTTCGCCGATGACACGACGAGCGCGGCGCTGCACGGTGTCGAGCCCGACGCGCTCGTCGGCGGCGACGTCGTCGCCGAGTTCACCGTCGCCGCCGGCGATATGCGGATCTTCGCCTTCGAGACCGAGCCGCGCGGCGAGCCCCGCAACATCGGGCGGGCCCGCGGCAACCGGCTGTTCCGCGACACGGTCGCGTACTGGCGCGACTGGATCGGCCGCAGCGGCTATTCGGGGCGTTGGCGGGAGGACGTCGAGCGCTCGGCGATGGTGCTGAAGCTGCTGCAGTACGCCCCGACCGGCGCTCTGGTCGCCGCGCCGACGGCGGCCCTTCCGGAGCAGCTGGGCGGCGTGCGCAACTGGGACTACCGCTACACCTGGATCCGCGACGCCTCCTTCTCGGTGTACTCGCTGCTGGCGCTCGGCTACGAGGAGGAGGCGATCGCGTTCGCGCTCTGGACGGGCGACCGGGTCGCCGAGCAGGTGGGCGAGAGCTCCGGACCGCTCAAGATCATGTACCGGATCGACGGGTCGTCCGATCTGGCGGAGCTGACTCTCGACCACTTCGAGGGCTATCAGGGCTCGCAGCCCGTGCACATCGGCAACGGCGCCGCCGACCAGTTGCAGCTCGACATCTACGGGGAGGCCCTGGACGCGCTCTCGATCGCGGAAGACCACCACCCGATCGCTCACCCCGGCTGGATGAAACTGGTCGGCATCCTCGACTGGCTGGCCGACAACTGGGATCAGCCCGACGAGGGCGTCTGGGAGACCCGCGGCGGCCGCAAGGACTTCACCTATGGCCGGATCATGTGCTGGGTGGCGTTCGACCGCGCGATCACGATCGCCCGTGAGCGCAGCCGCCCCGCCCCGCTGGACCGCTGGATCCGCACCCGCGACGCGATCTACGAGCAGGTGTTCACGCGCTGCTGGAACCCGGAGCGGAAGGCGTTCACGCAGTATCCGGGCACCGACGTCGTCGACGCGATCACCCTGCTCATGCCGCTGGTCGGGATGATCTCGCCGCGAGACCCGATGTGGCTGTCCACGCTCGACGCGATCGGCGAGGAGCTGGTGACCGACAGTCTCGTGTACCGCTACAACCCGGCGGCGTCTCCGGACGGCCTCCCGGGCGAGGAGGGCACGTTCTCGCTGTGCTCGTTCTTCTACGTCTGCGCGCTGACCGACGCCGGCCGGCTCGACGAGGCGCAGTACGCGTTCGAGAAGATGCTCACCTACGGCAACCACGTGGGGCTGTTCGCCGAGGAGATCGATCCGGCGGGCCTCCAGCTCGGCAACTTCCCGCAGGCGTTCACCCACTTAGCCCTCATCCGCGCGGCGATCGCCTTGGACGCAGCGCTCACCTCCCACACCGCCACGACCCGGAAAGCCCCTCGATGATCCCGCTCACCATCGGCACCACGGTCGACGCGCCCGACCGTCCCGCCGTGATCGACGGCTCGCGATTCAACCGGCACACGTTCTGGTGCGGCCAGAGCGGGTCGGGCAAGACCTACGCGCTCGGGGTGGTGCTGGAGCAGCTGCTGCTGGAGACCGAGCTGCCGATCGCCGTGCTCGACCCGAACGCCGACTTCGTGAGGGTGTCGCGCACCCGCGACGACGTGAGCGCGGCGGATCGCGAGCGGTTCGCCGGCTTCGACATCAGGGTCTTCCACTCCAGCACCCGCGAGGAGCCTGCGCTGCACGCCCGCTACGTCGACCTCAGCGTGCGGTCGCAGGCGGCAGTCGGGAGGCTCGACCCGATCGCCGACGAAGAGGAGTACAACGCGCTCCTGCACCTCGACAAGTCGCCGGGGCGGCATTTCGACAAGCAGCGCTTCCTCGACGCGCTCGCCTCCTCGGACGACCCAGCGCAGCGCCGGCTGGGCATGCGGATCGACAACCTCGAGATCCTGGACTGGCCGCTCTGGTCGTTCGGAGGGGCCTCCGTGGTCGACACCCTCGACGAGCGGCCACGCGTGACCGTGCTCGACGTCGGCGGGTTCGCCCACCAGGCCGAGCCGCAGGCCGCCGCGCTGTGCGTGCTCGAGCACCTCTGGGAGCGCCGGATGGATCGCAACCCGCTCCTGATCGTCCTCGACGAGGCGCACAACTTCTGTCCTCCCGTGCCGCGCAACAGCGTGGAGGCCCAGCTCACCGAACAGCTCATCCAAATCGCCGCGGAGGGCCGCAAGTTCGGTCTCTGGCTGTTCCTGTCGACCCAACGGCCCACGAAGATCCACCCGAACGTGCTCTCGCAGTGCGACAACCTCGGTCTGATGCGGATGAACTCGCCGCGCGACCTCGATGAGATCGGCGACGTCTTCGGCTTCGTGCCGCAGCACCTGCTGGAGCAGTCGCCGACGTTCCGCAAGGGCGAGGTGCTGTTCGCCGGCGCGTTCTCGGACGAACCTCAACTGGTGCGGGTCAGCCGTCGGCTCACCGTCGAGGGCGGCAGCGACCTGTCGGTCGAGCAGCACCGTGCCGAGGTCGGGCAGCCCTAGTAGTGTCTTGTAATTGCTGGGTCGAGGCGACATTTCGGAGACGCGCTGTCTGCGGCGGCGGCGCGCTCTGCTGCGAGTAATTCCGGAGGTCGCGGTCCACACGCCTGCGATTCTCCGGCGGAACGGTCCCATCGCCGGCGTGTCCCCACAAGGTTCCGAAGTTTCGGACACTCCGCGGGCCGTGCGGGCAACTCCGGAGGTCACAGACGACGCACCGCACCAGAGCCCGTTCGTTCGGATTCGCGTAGCGAAGTCCGCCAGGACTCCGGAGGAACGGAGCCGGGGCACACCCCCACCTGCACCCCGGAACTATCAGACGTACTCAAGGACGCAACTCGGGACGCGAGGAGGCGTCATGCGCGACATCGTGAACGGCCGGCTCATGCACGTGCCGGCGACGATCGGGCAGTCGATCGAGGACTTCCACGACTCGTCTCAGGAGTGGCGACGGCTGTTCTCAGAACTCCTCGGCACGTTCTTCCTCGTGCTCGTCGCGGCCGGCGGCGGGATGATGGGCCAGGCCTTCCCGAATACGACCTCGCGCACGGCCGCGGTGACGGCGCCGGCGCTGATGGTCTTGGCGATCATCCTCTTTATGGGCAAGATCTCGGGCGCGCACCTCAACCCCGCCGTCAGCGTCGCGTTCGCGCTGCGCGGGGACTTCCCGTGGGCGCGCGTGCCCGGCTACATCCTCGTGCAGCTCATCGGGGCCTCGCTCGCGGCCTGTTCCTGGAGGGCGTCACGCACGCGTCCTCCCGCTACGGGTCGAACTACCCGGCCTCCGGGTTCAGCTCGTGGGACGCGCTGAAGATGGAGGCGGTTCTCACGTTCGGCCTGGTGAGCGTCATCCTGGGCACGGCCTCCGGAGCCCAGAACCTCGGCATCATCGGCGCGTTCGGCGTCGGGCGCCTACATCGCCCTCGCCGGCCTGTGGGGGAGCCCGATCTCCGGGGCGTCGATGAACCCGGCGCGCACCTTCGGGCCGGACCTGGTGAGCGGCCGCTGGGACGCGTACTGGGTCTACATCGTCGGCCCGGTGGCGGGCGCGGTGATCGCGGTCGGCGCGGCGTTCGTGCTGCGCGGTCGCGGCGGCGGGCTCGCGGGCTCGGCGGCGGCGCAGGGCGGCCTGATGACGGACGCGCGGTTCCCGGAACAGGACTGACGGAGCGCACGCCGGCGGACCATGATGTCCTCATGGACTCGATGGATCTCAACCGGTCCGAGGCGCAGCCGAACGGAAGTGGTGTCCGCGTGCAGCGGGCGCTCTGG